>MHBH01000010.1 GCA_001804805.1 Lentisphaerae bacterium GWF2_49_21 | reverse complement strand
CTTGAAGAGGTTATATTAACAGCTAGCCCTCTCTGATTTCAATCAGAAAAGTGTTGCACTTGTATTTTGAATTCACTATTGGTGCCATGCTGCACTATTGGTGCCATGCTGGGGAAATAAATGATGGTGAATGAGTAACGTTCATACCATTGGCGTACCCATTCTGGGTTTCCGAGATTTCAGATGGAAATCTGCTGGTAATAACATTCAAGTTGAAAATTCTAAATAGCATCTACATCCCCCCTTTTTGTCAATTTCAGTCGGTATGGAATCCTATCTTCTTCCTGGGTGGCGGAGGTGGTGGAGCAAGAAGACGGTTCAACGCATCTATGATGCCGCTTATCTTATGATCATGCTCCTCAAGCTTGCGCCTGATCTCCTCGTGGGATGCTAGCACCTGCCTGATTTTGACGAACGCACGCATGATCTGGATGTTCACCTTGACAGCCCGTTCGCTCCTCAGGACGGATGAAAGCATGGCTACCCCCTGTTCAGTAAAGACCCTTGGAGGCTTTCTCGTGCCACCCCATCTTGATGTTCCAGAATGGAATATCAAGTCCTTCAACTCCTTTCCGCTGAGATGGAACATGAAGTCGGAAGGGAAACGTTCTAGATTCCTTGAGACTGCCTTATTCAGGTTTCCGGTGGTGACGCCATAGAGCAGCGCAAGATCCCTGTCCAGCATTACCTTCTGCCCCCTGACAAGCAGTATCCTGTTCTCGATCCTCTCCATAGGAATCAGTATTTCAGATTTTTTCATATGCAATCCATGTAGTTGTCGTGTAGCATCCCCCCGTTATGATTTCCGGCGTCCGCCGGAAATCATTCCTCGAAGAAGTATCTGATGACGGCTTTTTCCTTGAGCCTGTTCATGTAGTCGGTGTAGCGCTTTTCCTTTTCCTGCTTCATAAGCTTCTCGCTGATCTCCTCGCGCACCGCCTCGAACGGGCGGGACTTCGTATCCATTCTTGCGGAAATCCTTATGAAATAGATTCCTTCACCCGTCCTGACAGGACCAACTATTGCATTGTTCGCCTGTCCTTTCAGGGCTTCGGCAAATTCCGGACGCAGCTTTGACTCCTCCAGCCAGCCTATGTTTCCACCTTTGGCGACGTCAGGTCCTTCCGAGTAGAGCTTTACAAGAGTTGTGAAGATATCCTTGTCGGCCTTTGCGGCATCGGCTGAAAGCTTCCCGAGCGCATCATCAAATTCATCCTTGAACTTACCGTCCTTCTTCAGGAGCAGCACTTGCAGTTCGATCTGCGGAGGCTTGGAAAACTCAGCTGAATTCTTCTGGTAGTAATCGTTCACTTCCTTCGGGGTGACAGAAACAGTCCTGTAGCAGAACTCGTAGACAAGTATGTCAACAGCCAGCTTCTCATGGGCCTTCATCCTCAGATCGTTAAGCGTTATGCCGTCGGCAAGCGCCCTCTTTTCGAGCTTCTTCCTGTCGCCGCCCGTCATATTGGCTGCAAGCCCATCAAGCATGTCCTCCAAATACTGCTCTGGAATCTTATATTCCTTCTCCCTGAACTCGGTATAGCAGAGCTTTCTTTCAACAAGCTCCCTGGTCTTTTTTGCACGGAGCTTCTGGATTTCCTTTGTCAGCTGGTTGCCGCTATAGATCATTCCGAGCTTCTGTTCATCATTGCCGGTTTCCAGAATGACATCATAGAGCGTCACAGGAATTCCGTTAACTGTGGCCAGCACGGAACTATAGAATACGTCGGGCTTTTTCATCTTCTCGTCCGCGGAAAAGACGGAATATGACGTAAAGGCAAAAGCAAGCAGGCATAATGCTAAAATCTTTTTCATGGCGGCTGATTCCCTTATTTCACAGTTCAGTTCGTATCTGCATAGGCGCTACATTAACGGCAGGCCTTATATAAATCAAATCCTTCACTGAATTTCCATCCCAGCGCTCCGGATCCGCAAATACCAGGTTCTGGACCGGGAATACAGAAATTCCGACGGAACTTCGCAGGATATCGCCGGAAATGCGATCGGCATCCTTCTCCATGAAAGCTTTTTTCATCCCCTGGAACTTCCGCATGAAATCCCCATCAGGAAAAACACCGGTGAAATCACTGTTTACAGAAAATCTTCCATTCTTGAACATACCGCAGAAAGAAAATACGCTGTTCTTTTCATAAGGATAGATCACCAGGGCATCTTCTCCGTCCCCTGGAGCAATCTGCTGCAAGACAGCCAGCGCAGAAGGAATCCCCCTGCAGGAAACATCTTTTCTTCCAAATGCCATGCCTGAAATTAGGGCGGAGACAATCCTGAGGCCGGTGTAGTTCCCGGGGCCTGTCCCAGCGGTCCATCTGGAAACATCTTCAATCGAAATGGACTCTTTTTGCAGCAGATCCTCAATTTTCGGGAGCAGTGATGACGAGTCCCTGCCTTTCATCGCAAAGGAGGATGACGAGAGGATTCTCCTTTCAGGGAATTCCCCAATTGAAAAGAACGCCTCTTTTCCCGAAAGATCTATTGCCGCCCAGATTTCCATTATAAATAAATTCTCCCATGGTAAATATTCACTGAATACGTACAGTTGAAAAATGCTTCATGTGTTAATCTATAATACAACTCAGCACTTTTCCACGGGAGATTTTATTTATCAGCTCTGATGATAAATCCTCGAAAAGATCCAGGCCGGGATGAAAAGCAATGCGACAAGGAAAGCCTCATTCATAAATCCGGCAAATGCACATGCCGATGCCTGGATGAGGATCAGGTTCCTGACCGACTCCCCGATGAACGGGGGCACGATGGACGCCTTGTACTTCAAATGCAGCATCACCAGGCCTTTCAATGTCCTGAGACAAAGGATGGCCGAAAAAATTATGGCAAGCCATCCGCTTGGAGTGATCTCGTCCATCACGCTGATGTCATCGACCTTCGTGGAAAAATACAGCCCTGCAAATATCCACAGTATTGAACTTGTCATTACCAACCAGGCGCCAGAAAGCACTGTCTTCCTCCTGCCTTCCTCAACTTCAACCTGCGCAGAAATTGAAAATCCGAAGACATATATCGTCAGGAATATAAGGGCGGGATAAAGAACGGTTGATGTCAGTTCAATTGAATTGGCCGCGAAAAGCCCCAGCATGAGACCGAGCATCCTGCAAAGTGCGAGGATCGCAGGCCCTATCAGGAAGATGTGCTTGAACATGTAGTTGTAGCCGATTATGAGGATGACAAGGACAAGGCAGGTGGAAAACGTCCTTTGTCCACAGAAGATTGAAGAGGCAAGCGCCGCCAGGCAAAGCGCTGCTGCTGCGAACCTCGCAGAATTAAGGCTCACAAGCCCTGCCGGCAATGGCCTCGACGGCCTTTCCTTCAAGTCTGTGGCATAATCGGCAATGTCATTGGTCACAAGCCCGAACATGTAGCAGAAAAGAACCGCAGCTATAACAAGAATGAAATTAGGCGAATCCATCTTTCCGTTCACGACGAGGTAGCCGAATATGGCGTCGCCGGGAACTGTAAAAAGGTTCGGAAACCTCACAAGTGACAGCCAGGCCTTGATGTTCTTGATAAGTTTATTTTCACTTCCGCTCATCAGGCATCCTTTGTCATTTTAAAAAACCGGAATGCATTGTCCGTTGTCAGTTCAGCAAGCTTTTCCACCGGCATCTTCTTCTGTCCGGCCACATATCCGGCAATGATCGCGAGATATTCGGGATGGTTGCGCGTACCACGGTGCGGAACCGGAGCAAGATAAGGGGAGTCGGTCTCCAGAAGCAGGCGGTCATCGGGAATCGCCTTCAGGAGCTCCCTGACATTTGCCGCCTTTGGAAAAGTAATTATCCCGCCTACGCTCACAAAAGCGCCCAGCTCCAGAAATTTCAGGCACCATTCGTTCGTGCCGGTAAAACAATGGAGGACGAATTTTCCTCCTTGTCCTGCAAATCCTGAAAGGATTCCAAAGGCATCTTCATAAGCATCATCCTTGTCCAGCTTGTCACGGCAATGGACGATAAGCGGCAATTTATTCTTCAACGCCATTTCGACAAAGGCTGAAAAGACCTTTTTCTGCGCGGGGCGTTCAGAGTTCTCGTAGAAATAATCGAGGCCGACCTCACCGATCGCGGCAAGCCGCGGTTCAGGGAGGAACTCATCGAACATGGAAATATCAGCCGTGAATAAGGAAGCCGCGTGCGGATGGACGCCAGCGGAGAACCAGCAGCCGGATGTCTGATTTGAAAAATTCCTGGCGAGCCGGCTTTCCTCGAAATCAGCGCCGGCCGCGAGAAGATAGCGGACCCCTGCCCTGCGCGCCTTTTCAGCATAGCTGGAGACGGTTTCGTCTTCCTTATAATAATGGAAATGGGTGTCGAATAATTCCATGGTTCAATTTGAAAAGACCTTGAGTTGTTTTTTTTGTTCGAGCATGATCAGCACGAGCATCGATATGAATACCAGAGCTATGACGCAGTTCCTCGGATACCAACCGGGAGGCCCTTCATAGAAAGCTTCCAGATAATGGCCATCCCCTGCCGAAATTTCAATACGCATCCTGCCGTCCTTGTTTATTTTCTCCAGGAGGGTGGAATCATCAAGGACCTTATCGTCAAGAATGACCTTCCATCCTGGGAAATACAGCTGGTTAAGCATTATCACCTGCGGCTTGGCGCATGTGATTTTATATCGCATATGATGCGGACCGCTGTCAGAATATTCTTCAATTTTAATGTCCGTATCGCTGGCTTCGATCATGGCGCCGTCTCCACGCGGGATGGCAGGCATATAAGCAGCAGCCGTCTTTGGAAGAAACTCGTTGAATGATTCATAGACTTCGAATTTCTCAAGCCGCAGCTTCTTGTGGTATTTAATTGCCTTACGGAGATCAACGTCGAATTTCTTGAACTGGAACTCATTTGAGTACCAGGCAATTGTGAAGATCATAATCAGCGAAATCAATGAATAAAATTTCAGATTTCCGGGATACCTCTCCTTGAACTTCCATAAACCTGAAATACAGATCACCTGCAGGAGCGCAATAACGGTCAACAGCCTCCATGGGAATTGCACATACTTGACCAGAGGCATGTTTTTCCAGAAGATGGTTGAAATCGGAGTCATCATGAGGATGCACAGGATATATAGGATGAATGCCGACAGGCACAACTTACTCTTTCTATTCAGCCAGAAGCCTGCAACTGCAGCGATAAAATGAGGCAGTCCGAGCTGGAATGACATATCATCGCCCGGTCCCAGCGCTGAACCGCCAAACCCCCAGGCCCGTGAAAAAAGCTGATTGAAATAAACAACATGCTTTTCAGCCAGGCAGAATCCGCTGACCGCCGGATGGTAATCGACATATTCCTTCATTTGAAAGGCAGTAATCCAGTATGGCGAACTGAAAATAACTGCGCAAAAGAGGGCGGCTCCGGCAACAGCAATAAACCTTATCATTGACTTCTTGTCCATTTCAATGGACAGTGCAATTATTATAAGGCAGAAAAGAGGATAGAAGAATAAAGCGGTGAAAGGATGGGTGTATACCAGTGCCGCGAGTATCAGGGATATGATCATGGCGAAATGAAGTACTGGTTCACCCTTCACAGCCCTGTCTTTAAGTTTCACCAGGAAATAAACGGCCCAAGGGATGATAAACATTGAAAACAGTTCGCTTAGATCGCCACGGACAAACATATTCACATAGATATATGGTGTCAGCAGGAACATCACTGAACAGAACAGGGAAAACAATCGGTTTTTGGATGAAGTCTCCATCACAAGGAGATATACACCTGTGCCCCCGAGGAAAAACATCGCTACATTCGATGCATAGCTCGCAGCGAGGATGTCTGGAACAACATATGTGAACAGAAGCGAGAAGAAGAAATAACCCGGCTGATAGAACACGAAGATAGGATACCCGTAGCCTCCATAATAGTTCGGCATCCACCTCGGATAAAGAATCCCGCTGTCGAATGCGTCCTTGAACTGGTCCAGATGGCAGAGATACCGCAGACCGTCGTGGGACAAAGGCCAGTTCCCGGAAAATATCAGGCCGGAAAGCAGTGCAACTGAAATAATGAGAATAGCGGCAACATCTGAGATTAATGAACCCTTGATCCTATGCATATTTCTTCCAGAGTTTGAAAATATCACTGAGTATGACTAAAACATTGCCTGGTCTCATGATCGTGGAACCTTTGATATCCGTCCATTTCCTTACTGGATACTCGAGGATACGGGATCCTTTGAGCCTGATAATCAGTTCCACATCAAAAATCCATCTGGAAGAAAAAGGTTCGGAAAACGCCTTTTCCACAATCTCCTTCCTGAATATTTTCGCGCCACACTGTGAATCATAAGTCTTAATCCCGTAGAGCATCCTGAAAACAAGACAGAATATCCTGCTTATGATGTGCCGCATCTGACTGCGCCTGATATCATTCCCCGGGCGACGTATCCTGATGCCGAAAACCGCAACGGCATCGGGAGCGGTATCATCCTTGAATTTATGCATGCATTCGAGTTCTTCAAGGGGCGTTGCAAGGTCGGCATCCCAGAATCCCGTCCATTCGATCTCGTCGTAGAATGGAAGATTCTTAAGATGCATCATCCCGCGCCTCACCGCTTCAGCCTTGCCTGAATTCTTCTCCAGATTTAAAACAGAAGCAAATCCGGGAACCTTGTCTTGAAGGAGTTTCAAGGTGCCATCCGTAGAACCATCATTCACAAAAAGGAAATCTATACTGCCGGAAAACTTCCTGTATTCATCAATATTCAGCCTGTTCTCCTCGTTGTAGCACGGAACCACCAGGCAGGTTTTTTTCAAGATTGCATTCATATGATATATATTCTTCTAAATTTGTTTCCCAAGTGGATGCATGATGGAATAACAGCTTCCAAGCATCCAGCCCGCTAATAGACACGATAAATCTCAAAAAACCTGTCAGATCCGGCGGAAAGCGGGATATTATGAATCAGCTTCGAATTCACAGGGACTGGCTCGTTGTTCAAAATTGCAATTGGATTGCCCGAACTATCCACGCTTATCCTCGAATTCATCCTGATGAAGATGCCGGCCCCGGTCGTCTTCCCCTCGAAGGGGATCACCATGCTTTCAGAAATTCCGTTCCTCTGGTACGTCGCGGGATCAATCTTGCCGTAAAAGAGGAAATATATGTACCAGATAGGCTTGAAGTCCCTGTCCACAGGATGATGAAACACCGAACTGGACACATATAGCTTCTCCCCCATCCCCAGTTCCTCAAAGGCCAATTCGACGGTCTCGGCGAAAGGTGCGACAAAAGAACTCCTGGACTTAACGGCATAAGCGCCGAAGTAATTGCCGAAATATGCGGCCATCTCCACCAGCCCGAAACAGCAGACGGCGATTACGAGCAGACGGTATTTCCGGAAGGAATTCCACAGCAGGCAGAAACCGACGAGTGCAAGCATGCACCAGAACGGCGAGCCGTTCAGGCAGCGCGTGCTGTGCATGCGTTCCATTGTTAGAATTGCAGCCGCAGGATATGCGAGGACGCATATGATGAGGAACCTGCAGTATGGATTCCGCCTGAAGTTTTTTATCACGAAATAGAGTCCGGCAATTATGAAAGGCAGCATGAAAATATACAGTTCTCCGGAAGCACCCGTATGATGTCTCAGGTCGGAATCTCCCAGTATAAAGAGGAAATCAGGGCTGAAATAGTCGACGTATCTGCTTAAGATCCGCGAAACGGTCTCAAAAGCTCCAGAGCTGCTGTTCCATACGCCAATCGTTGAAAATCTGGTTGTCATGCTCACAGGATTGTTGATCACCGAGAGGGTCATCGGAGCGAGACAGACCGCAATTGATGCGCTGAACAATGCAAACAGCCTCCATCTTTTTATGAGAAGAACATTGAAAGCCAGGACAAAGCAGACCAGTATGACAGCTGACATCGGCCTGCCTATCTGATGCGAATACATTGCAAAAGCCCAGCAGGCTCCTGCCAGCAAGGCGGACCTCCTTGAGTTCCTGCCAAAGGCATCTGCAAGGAAATACCATCCGCATATCAAACCGAGCAGCATGGGCATGTATCCCCCGATCCCGGTCCGGCTCAGAGGAAAAACCCACGGCAGCAGGGAGAACATGAAAGCTCCTCCAAGGCATATCCATCTGTTCCTCATGTATTTCCCGGCAAGCCAATAGAAGGCGACCGACGCAATCAGGAGGAAAAGGGCGCCGGGGAGCCTTACCACCCATTTTTCAAGGCCGAACACATTCACCAGCGGAGCAAGGGTATAGACCATTACAGGATCCTGATAATTGTCGAAGCAGACAAAGAACATGGGATGCCTCGTCCCATATTCGTCCGCACCAGTATTCGCGATGCAATAGGCGTTGTAGCCTTCAGAAGCCTCGTCGTAGAAGAAGCCGTTGGGAACCCCGGGGAACCTCCAGAAGTGCAGGAACAGGAAAATTGCCACCAGCAGGAGCGCCGCAGCAATGAGATATTTCTTCTCTTCAGGTCTCATTTCCCTATCCTGTAAATTTCAAAGTTGATGCCGGATGGAGTAGGTATTTTCTTGAGCAGGACGGCTTTTTCAGGGATTTTCTCATAGCCCCTGTCGGGGACGCTCTTGTTTTCCTTGTCCGCCACCAACAGCATGTCCAGACGAAGAAGTATTCCCGTCTTCCTTATGTTCCCATCATACAGGCAGACATCCTCCGGCGGGATTTCTTTTCTTTCCAGGTAGATCTCCGGCTTCACTTTTGCAAGGAAAAGGATGTTGGTATAGAACTCGGGTTTGAATCCAGGCTTCATCTCCTCAGGAAAGAAAACATATTTTGATACGTAGAGGGTTTCGCCCGGTTTCCTCTGCTTGAGCGCATCGTCAATCGCCTCTATGACGGTCGCACTGAAGATCCACCTTGAACTTTCCCTGTATTTGCTGAAATAGTTGACGAAATAGCCGGGTATTTCATATCCCGCAAGGAGAATGAAAGGTATGAATACCGCAAGGCGGTATTTTTTCCTGGAGATGACATACCTGGCTCCGAGTACGGCGACAAGCACCCAATATATCGAGCCATTCATGCAGCATGAACCATGTCTATGGCCGATTGTAAGCATGGCTGCAAATGGATATGTCAGCAGGACGAGCAAGAGGAACCTGTAGTATGTGTTCTTCCTGCAATGCTTCAAGGCCAGATAGATTCCACATATGACGAAAGGGAGCATGAACAGGAAGAGGACCCCGCTGGTCTGGGTGCTGTGCGCATAATTGGAGTCACCGGATATGAAAAGGAACTGTGGACCGAAATATTCCAGATACCTTTCAACGATCCTGATACATGCATCAAGTAATCCAGGATTGTCGTACCAGACGCTTATGGCATTGAATCTCCCGGTAAGAGCCCGGGGATTCGCCAGGACGGAAATGATCAATGGCAGAAGCAAGAAGACATAGCAGGCGACAAATGTCACGAAAATTTTCCATCTCCTTATGATCAGGATGTTCAATGAAAGAACAAAACATATCAAGGCGATAGCCGTCATCGGCCTTCCTCCATGATGCGAATACATTGCAAACGCCCAGGAAAAGCCGGCCAGGGCGGCATGTGAATACGACTTTTTCCCCATCGCGGAAAACAAAAAATAGCAACCAGCGGCAATCCCAAGGAGCATTGGCACATATCCGCCTATTGCCGTCCTGCTTAAAGGGAATATCCACGGGAGTATTGAAAAGACAAAAGCGCCCGCGAGGGATATCCATTTATTCCTGACGAACAAATATGCGAGAAAATAAAAAGCCAGGCCTGCAAGGATATGGAACAAGGAAGCAGGGAATCTGACGGCCCATTTCTCGATTCCGAACATCTTTATCATTGGAGCGCAAAGATAAGGAAGGACAGGATCCTGGTAGTTGCCGAAACATTTGAAGAACAGCGGATAAACATTGCCATGTTCATCGGTGCCTGCCCTGGTAATGCAATACGAATTGTAGGCCACGGAACTCTCATCGACATGCATTCCGGCCGGGACATCCCCAAGCTCGTAGAAATGCAGGAATCCTGTTATAAGACCAGAAAGCAGCACCAGGGCCGCAAAGCAATATTTACCAGCAGGGAAACTTACATTTTTCATCCAATACAATTATCCTTTCCCGGTTTGTTTTCAATTATGACAAGATTTTCTCATTGATTAATTATTGCGCCTAACTTCAATAAAAAAGCGGATCGCTCATGGAAAGTTTTCAAAGAACGCTTTAATTTTACCGACTGATCATCAAGACCAAAGGGCATCATGTCGTCAATCATACTTTTCCTGGGAATAATTGGAGGGTTTTTCCTTCCGGGATTCCTTTTAAACAGAATACTCGGCAAGGAAAACGATCTTGGTGCCGCATTCATAATCTCAATTGTAATCCTTTTCCATCTAATATTCTGGACAGGTATTTCAGGGATCAGGATCAGCCTGCTGTCCATAGGCGTTGAACTCCTGATACTTAATGCCGCTCTTTTCACCTGCTGTCTCAAAAAGAAAATAAGCCTCGGATTTGACCGCCACCCCGTCCAATTTACCCGGCTTGAAAAAATTGCAATTATCCCTATTGGTTTGAGCATAATACTTATGTTCCTGAAAAGTTCCGTTTTCCAGCTTCCACACGGAGATCAGGATTTCAGGTGGTTTTTTCTTCCTTTGAGGATCCTTGAGACAGGCTCCTTTGATTATTATCCTCCACTAACCCCGTCCCACTATGAAGTTTATTTCTTCGCTGAATCATTCCCCCCCATCGTATCATTTACTTATTATTGGCTTTACGCCTTGTTCGGCAAAGCTGAAAATGTCCTTTTCTGCATTCCTGTAACTATTCAAATGATTTTAATTCTCGTTTTCGGGTATCGTCTTTCAACTTCACTCTTTAATTCAAAGAATGCGGGGATCTTCGCAATCCTGCTAATCGGCTCATCAACCATGCTTTTCTATTCAGTTGCAATTTCACAGGAAACCGGGATAACCGCATTATCTCTTGCCGCCCTCGTATTCTTCCTCGTCCAGAATGAATCATGCTCTCCCAGCGATGCCTGTCTTGCCGCTTTTTCCGCCTCGCTGGGCGCCTTGTCAAGGGAATACGGAGGTATTATAATTGTATGCGGCCTGGTTGTCATATTCTGGCGACGAATGCCGTTACGGATCTTATTATACTACTTGTTATTCTGTTTCATCCTTTCCGGACCATGGTATATAAGGACATTTATCCTCACAGGCAATCCCTTCTACAGCAACCCGCTGCTCAACATATTCCCGGTGAATCCTGTCCATGCCGGGATCATTGGAGGATACAAGGAGGCCATCGGCCTAAAGACCTATCTGAACTGGCAGGCGCTTAATCCATTGGCCTTGGGACTTTCACTTGCATTAGGCCTTCCTTTCTTCCTGGGGATATCTGCAATATTCAAATCGTTTCGGAAACTCGGGGCATTGTTCATAATAACCATATTGTTCTTTTCCCTCTGGATTTATTCGATATGGATCCCGGCCGGCCTTTTCCATTCAATGAGGATTTTAACTCCCATCATCTTAATATTGGCTATATGCGGCTCATCTTTACTCGACATGCCATCCCTGCGTACAAACCGTCGACATTTATTCGTATTGTTCGGCCTTTCCTTTGTCTGCTATATTGCTTTTATTCAAAATATCTTTGTGCCGTTCAATCCATTGAATCTCCAGCCCAAGGACATGTTAATGGCCGCATCGATTGTACCCGACTCTGTCAACATGAAAGAGGTTGTCTTAAATGATGTCAAGGATGTCCCTGAAAATTCCGCCATCCTTTCAGACGGAGCCCTTCATCATGCATTTCTTGCAATGGACAAGGAGAATTCCAAGAACATAAGGATTGTTCCCGTATGGAGTCCGGAGGTCCGGTTTCTCTTTGAAAAGGAGACTGATTTTGAAAAAGGCGTTGCAGGATTGAAGAATATCGGAATTAGATACGTCCTAATCGGTCAAAGGGGCAATCTAAACATGATTTACCTGAGGAAATTTGATTTCTTCAACAAGCTGTCCCTGCGTTCAAGGCACCTTGACCAGGAGGAAAAGCTTTTTGCACTTCCATAGGCTCATCCCGGTTTCTGGCCTACAGTAATGATGAAGGATCTGCGCTTCCTCATAAACTTCGAAGTAAATATGATGGCATCAAGCATATTATACAAAGGCAGGAGCGGCCTCAGCAGGGAGCTCGCGATAGCCTTGTAATGGAGTCCTGACAGATAATCGATCTTCATCTTGAATCCATGCCTGCCAAAGACCGCCTCGACCTCAGCGGCACTGATCGGACACTCATTCTTGGTCACGCCCTTCTGGCTGTGGAGTGGAGAGCTGATGTCCCTGTAGAGCCACATGAAAGGGTTCTGCTTGTTCGGATCGAAAGCGACGAAAACCCCTCCAGGCTTCAGCACCCTGAACGCCTCTTCCGCGCACAGATCCTTGTCCGGAAGATGGTGCAGCATGCCGCTGAACATGATGAAATCGATGCTCGAGTCTTTCAGAGGAAGGAATTCCACATCCCCATTCACGAAGTCAAAATCATGGATCCTTTTCCCGGCCTCAAGGATCTTGTGGCTTAAATCAAGCCCCAGGACCCGGAATCCTTTCTGCTTCAAAATATCGGTGAACACCCCGGAGCCGCATCCGAGATCCGTAAAAATAGTACCTTCCTCTGGCTTCCTGACCGAGGATAGCACTTTCAGGCATTTGTCGACAAGCCTGTTCTTGCTCTCCGCATCGAAGACATCATAGCCCTGAGGCCCTGTAAAAGAGTCAAAGAATTCAATTTCGGCCTTCTTATCTTGAACTGAATGTGATGATACCATTTTAGCGCTGACCATAGTTATCGGATTTTATTTTATACAATATAACTCTAAAAACGCTTTTTCGCCTTTCAGGATCGGGAACTGCCTGATTAATGTGCCGTTTTCCGGAATTTGCTCATTGTTCTGTACCGAGCGGACAATCCCCCCCTCGTCCTTGAAGCTGACAATATTGCTCCTTATAAGTATTCCTTTCCCCAGCGACTGGCCTTGATATAAGCAAATATATTCCCGGGGGATGCCTTGTTCCTGATAAACTGACGGTGGAACTTTGCCGAAGAAAAGAAGAGATGAATACCAGAAGGGCTTGAATTCGGTATTTATCTTCTGCGGGATCGCCGATTCGGAAATATAGAGGGTCTCTCCGGATTTCATATTCTTGAATGAAAACTCCAGGGCTTCAACTATCGGCGCAGTGAATTCCAGCCTGGACTTCTCCACGTATCTGCCGAAATAATTGGACATGTAGAGTCCAGCCTCAAATATGAAAAATATAAGCAGTGAATAAAAGCCCACCTTGAATATTTTCTCGCTCCTCCTTCTGAATATATAAGCCATTCCCGCAATGAATATGATCGGCCAGACAACGGCACCATCCATTGACCTGGTGCTGTGGAAATGGTTTAGAGTAAAAACTGCCGCAACTGGATAGGCAACCAGGGCAAGAACTGCAAATCTTACATATGGATTCCTAGCAAACCTCCTGTAGAAGATGTAGATGCCGGCAATTATAAAAGGAAGCATGAAGATATAAAGCTCTCCTGATTCCCCGGTATGATGCCTTAATATGGGATCTCCGGACACAAACAGGAAAAATGGATTGAAGTATTCAAGATATCTTTCAATTATCCTTGCCATTATTTCATAAAAGCCGCCGGCGTTCCTCCACACGCTCAAAGAGGAGAACCTCTTTGTCATGCTCTCAGGATGATTACAGACATAAACAATCATCGGCAACATACATATGAGATATATCGAGGAAAACAAGGCGAAGATCTTCATGCGCTTTAAAATCAACTTGTTCATGGAAATGACAAAACAAATCAGAAGGACAGCCCCCATCGGTCTTCCGATCTGGTGGGAATACATGGTAAAAGCCCAGAAAAAACCCGCAAAAACAGCTGAAGCCATTGAGCGTCTGCCAACTGCATCCATGATGAAATACCAGCCCGCTGTCATTCCCATAACCATAGGCAGATATCCGCCTATTCCGGTCCTGCTCAAAGGGAAAAGCCATGGAAGAATCGAAATGACAAATGCTCCGGCAATGCAAATCCACCTGTTCCTTACATACTTTGTCGCAAGGAAGAAGAAGGCTATTGACGCAAGCAAATGAAATATTCCGCCTGGCAGCCTTGCCACCCATTTTTCCGGTCCAAATATTTTCATAAATCCTGCCAGGGCATAGACGTAGACAGGATCCTGGTAATTATCGAAACATTTGAAGAAAACCGGAAATTTTATTCCGTACTCATCCGCACCTGTCTCCGCTATGCACCAGGCGTTGTATCCGACGGAACTCTCGTCCGGATAGAATCCATTGGGAACTTCCCCGATCTTCCAGAAGTGCAGGAAGGATGAGATGCATAGGAGGCCCAGGGCCGCCAGGATGAAAATGCGCCTCTCCTTTGCCGAAATGTTTGAAATATTCATAATCAAATACAGTTTATTATTATTTTCAGCATAATTCAAACATCGGGGCTCAAATATCATGGATTTGAAAGGCTTCTTCGGCAGGAAAACACTGGACGGCGTGAAGAATGTCTTCGCCGGTTTCAGCGGCGGACCGGACTCCACCGCCCTGCTTATCCTCCTCGATGAGGAATCCAAGAGGTACGGCTTCCACCTCAAGGCCGTGCATTTCGAACATGGATTACGCGGAAAAGAGGGTGTCAATGATGCCGGCTGGTGCCGGAAATTCTGCGAATTCCGCAATATCGATTTCATGGAAATCAGTCTGGATGTCAATAACTCCCGCCGTCCTGGGGAAAGCATCGAGTCCGCCGCCAGAAGACTCCGCCTCAGGGAATGGAACGACATTGCGGACGGCCCGTCCACATTTGTCGCGCTTGGTCACAACGCAAATGACAAGATTGAAAATGTCTTCCTCAGGCTCCTGCGCGGTTCTAACGCGTCCGGACTGACATCCCTGCGCGAAGTCCAAAAACTCGGCAAGATCACTATCATCAGGCCTATACTTCACTTCAGGCGCAAGGAGATCGAGGACTATCTGAGATCAAAAGGAGTTGCCGACTGGCGGATCGACAGCACGAATTCCGAGGATGACTACAGAAGGAATTTCTTCAGGAACAAGGTCATCCCCCTCATCTCGGAACGCTTCCCGAACACCGGCTCATCCGTGCTGAAGTCCGTCTACGCACTGGAACAGGATGCCGAATTCATCGAAGCGGTCACCTGTGGAATCTTCAATCCGGTTAAAAACAGGAAATCCCTCGAAGTCGAATTTCTCAAGGCCCTGCATCCGGCGATCCTGGTGAGGTTCCTCAGGCTCTGGATTTCCGAACATACCGCATCGGACTTTATTCCTGACAGCGACTTCATCACAAGGTTCACCGAAGAGATGAACAAGGCTTTTGAAAAACGCATGACCGATAAAAGTTCATCTCTGATTCCTATCGGCGGAGACCATGTCTTCCTGAAGTTCAAAAACAACTCAGTTTCCTTCTGCGAAATCCGCAATCAGGATGAATCTGCTCCAATCAAGTGGAAATGGGGTACGGACAAGGAAATATCATGGGACAAGACAGTCCTGAAGGCAAACATCATTCCTGCAAAGACAAAACTTGAATACAAGCGCGGGGAAAGCGTGGTGTATTTCGATGCCGATGCACTTCCGGACGAGTTGCATGTCAGGCAATGTAAGAACGGCGACAAGATGATTCCGTTCGGGAAGGATTCATCCGTCCACCTCAAAAAGCTCTTCGAGTCCAAAAAGATGGATTCGGAATGCAAGGCGCATGCTCCAGTGGTCTGCACATCGTCAGGGGAAATCATCTGGATCCCATCAGTCAGACGTGCGAACTTCGCAAATATCGGTCCGGAGGTGAAACGCATAGTCGTCTTCACATCTGTCAGCGTTGCATAAAGAGGACCGCCTGTGTTTCCCCATATTGAATTGCTGTCTTTTCAAGTATATAGTTGTTAGTGAGGTGAAAAATGAAAATAAAGACATGTATCCTGACTTTATTTGCGATGATCTCAATTCAATTGTTTTCTGCGGACGAAACGGTACCTGCCGCTGATCAGAAAAAGCCCAAGACCGTCGTAATTAAGCCAACCGGTGAATTCAAATACAAGCTCATTCCGCTGAAGAGTCTTGATTTCACCACAGTAGAAAGCATATGCAAGCCCTTGCTTTCAGAAGGGGGGATACTGACCTATGAAGAGAAGAGAGGTTCAATCCTCGTCGGAGATGCTCCGGAAGTGATCGCGAAAATAGTGAAAATACTGGAAGACATCGATCCAGACGCCGTCAACATCAGGATCGACATTGATTTCCTGAACACCGGTTCTGGCGCAGGAGGTGGCGTGAATGTCGAAGTCGGATACGGCCCGGGTGTCAAGCCCAACCAAATCATCATAAACAACGGCAAGGTCGTACATCCGAAGACTTACTCGGTCAGCGCGTCCAAGAAGAGTGATACAACCATCAGGAACAACTCCCAGTTCATAACCACTAAAAGTGGATTTCCGGCGACATTGTTCGTAGGACAGACCATAGCGGATCCCAGCTGGCTGAACAACTACAAATTCCTGCCCCCGACTGTCGTAGTCACTCCTGCCAGTACTGTCATCATACCCACCGCTCCCGGATTTCTCATGCGGGATGTCGGTTCAAAGCTCATGGTGCTGCCGAAGCTCAGGGACGATGGTCTGATTGATGTCGAAATTTATCCCGAGGTGAGCTACATAGACGGCAAAGGTGCAAACCAAGCCGTCCGCGTTGAGAATATCGTGACCAAGCTTACAGTGGAGGAAGGGCAGAGGATAAGCATAGGCGGAGTAGTCAGTTCCAACCAGAACTTCTACAAGAATCTCTTCGGCCCCCAATTCCTCGCTGTCGACAACAAGACAAATGTGCTTGACATGTATTTAAAGGCGACTGTCATGAAGCCCAGGGCCAAGAAGGCAGCCGATCAGCCGGCGGCAAATGAAGGGGACGTCCTTAAAAGCCCCCATCAATGGAGATAAATTCCGAAGCGAAATATAAAACGGAGAAAGAGAAATAACATGCCTTGCGGCATTGATTACAAACATATTGCAAAATCCCGGGAGTTGAATGCGCTTGTAGTTAAGCTCGCAAGAGCTGTTCCGGGAATTATCCTCGCTTATTAACTAAGGAGAAGGCAATGGACGCATTGGAAGTTCTGCGGAAACGCAGAAGCATCAGGAAGTATCTCAAGAAACCTGTTTCAAAGACCGTCATTGAAACCATCATCGACTGTGGCCGTCTCGCGGCAACCGCACGCAACGAACAGCCCTGGGAATTCATCGCCATCACCGATGCTAAAATGAGGAAAATCCTCGCCGACATCACGGAATACGGGAAATTCATCGCCGATTCGCCGGTATGCATCTGCGTATTCTGCAAGGACAGTAAGTATTATATAGAAGACGGTTCTGCCGCGACCGAGAACATTCTTCTTGCAGCAAGGGCTCTTGGACTTGGCACATGCTGGGTCGCCGGTGACAAGAAACCATATGCTGAAAAGGTCGGGCAGATACTCGGAGTTCCTGCAGGATACAGGCTGATGAGCTTCATCTCAGTCGGTTATTCAGAGGACCTCGATCAGAAATGCACAAAGCGACCCCTCAATGAAGTCCTGCACTGGGAGAAGTTCTAATTCAGCCACATCATACGAATATCCAATAATGAACAAGGAATGTCCAATGACGAAGTCAAACACTGTGAAAAATCCAGACGGTATTCAAATGGAAATTGGAAATTCCTTGTTGGATATTGGACATTCATTCAATCTTTCACTGGAGAACTAATGCTTGAAAACTGCCCGATCATCAAAAACGAATGCATAGGCGGAGACTACTACAGGATTGTCTTCAAGGCACCTGAAATATGCCCGAAGGTGAAACCCGGCCAGTTTGTCCATGTCCAGATCGCCAATCTTCGCGACAGGATCCTGCGTCGTCCATTCAGCATCTGCGATGCAACCGCCAAGGGGGAGCTTACTGTAATATACAAAGTAATAGGAGAAGGGACTGCCGTCCTCTCCAAGCTCGCAAAAGGGACCGAATGCAGCCTCATGGGACCGCAGGGCAAACCGTTCAATGTCCCGAAGAAAAACCAGCTGCCAATAATAGTCGCAGGCGGCTACGGTTCCGCCGCCACATATATGCTTGCAAAACAATCTCCGACAAAGGGAAGAATACTCATCGGTGCCAGGACTTCCTCGGACCTGATCCTTGTTGATGAATTCAAGAGGACTGGATTTGAAGTGCTGGTCGCCACGGAAGACGGTTCGGAAGGGAAGAAAGGCTTTGTCACGAAGCTTCTTGATGAGATCATCAAGGATCCGCCTTCCAAGAGCATGAGCTTCTACGGATGCGGCCCTCATGGAATGCTGATGGCGATGGGGAGGATACTGCTGAAAAACACCCTCTCCGGCGAGCTCAGCCTCGACCATCTTATGTGCTGCGGCATCGGTGCGTGCTATGCGTGCGTAGTGAAAGTCAAGGATGAGACAAAGACCGACGGCTGGCGTTTCGCCAGAACCTGCAAGGAGGGGCCGGTTTTTCCTGCAACCGCCATTTATTACGAATAAACATAGCCCTTTCTTGCACACTTCCCCGACCAGCTCTGACTAAGGTTATCATAATTTTGCACATAATTTATCTGCGGGTTGTAACTGGTCTGAAAGAAAGGGCTATAAGCAGTGAACTTTTAGGATTCATTGGTGTCTAATGATTATAGAGCGGCCGGGTTATCATGACACCAACGTCATCAGACGTTCATTTTGACCCCCTCAAAATAGATAACCCGCCGCTCAGTTTTTAAATATGGGCAGATTGGACAGGATAACAGGATTTCCAGGATTAAACGAAATCAATAAATAATCAGACAGGAGATTTATCATGAACCAGAATGAACTGCAGGAGCTCCAGGACAAGATCCGTGAAGTATCACATTTCATCCAGCCGGTCAAGACGGAAATAGGGAAGATAATCGTCGGGCAGGAAAAACTCGTCAACAGCCTGATTCTGGCGCTGATCGCCGACGGTCATATCTTAATTGAAGGATTGCCCGGGCTGGCAAAAACGCTTGCAGTCAAAACCCTATCCCAGTGTCTGAACGGAACATTTTCAAGGATACAGTTCACTCCCGACCTTCTTCCTGCAGACCTTATCGGAACCAACATCTATAACCAGCAGGACCACACGTTCAGCGTAAAGATAGGCCCGGTCTTTGCAAACATTGTACTGGCTGACGAGATCAACCGCGCCCCCGCCAAGGTCCAGAGCGCGCTTCTGGAGTGCATGCAGGAAAAACAGGTGACGATCGCTGGAAAGAAGCTCGAGATGCCCCTGCCCTTCCTGGTGATGGCCACTCAGAATCCAATCGAACACGAAGGCACCTACTCCCTGCCTGAAGCCCAGGTCGACCGCTTCATGTTCAAGCTCGAGCTCGAATATCCCTCGAGGAACGAGGAAAGGGACATCGTGAACAGGATGGCTCATCCCGCACTGGTCCTCAACGCGCTTTCTGTAGCCACCCTGGATGACATCAAAAAAGCCAGGGAATGGGTTGACAAGATATACATCGACGAGAAGATCGTGGAATACATCCTCGACATCACCATCGCGACACGTCCCAAGAAGAGGAAGGAACTCTCACAGCGCCAGGCTGAAGCAAAGCTTGACTATCTCGACAACTATATTCAATATGGCGCATCACCACGTGCCGCGATCATGATGACTGTCGCCGCAAAGGCCGCCGCATTCATGGGGGGCCGTGCATATGTCGTTCCGCAGGATGTGAAGGATATCGCCGCCGATATCCTAAGGCACAGGATAATAATTTCCTACGAGGCCGAAGCGGAACAGATAACTACAAATGAAATCGTCCGCAGGATCCTCGACGAGTTAAGGACGCCATAAGATTTTCAGAGAAAATTTTATATGAACACCAAAGAGATAATAGCCCAGGTCCGGAGGATCGAGATAAAGACCCGACGTATTGTCGATGACATCACCGCCGGCGCCTATCACAGCGTCTTCAAGGGCCGTGGCATCGAGTTCGACGAGGTCCGCGAATATACTCCAGAGGATGATGTCAGGGACATCGACTGGAATGTGACCGCCAGGATGGGTTCCCCATTCATCAAGAAATACATCGAGGAACGTGAGCTGACTGTCATGATCGCGATAGATGCGTCAGCTTCCACGGCGTTCGGCAGCCTGGACAAGACCAAAAACGAGCGTGCCATAGAGATAGCTTCGCTTCTCGCTTTCAGCGCAATTAGGAACAATGACAAGGTCGGTCTTATGATCTTCACGGACAAGACCGAGCTTTATCTTCCTCCGCGTTCAGGAAAATCGCACGGACTCAGGCTAATAAGGGAGATGCTTGCCAGGAAACCTGAATCTAAGGGGACCAATATTGCCGATGCCCTGAACAGGATGATGAAGATGCTCCGCAAAAGGGCGGTCGTATTCCTGATCAGCGATTTCCTTGACGACAAGGACTTTTCAAAACGCCTCACGGCGGCGAACAAGCGCCATGACGTGATTGCCGTGCGGATATTGGATCCTGTGGAAATCAAATGGCCGGGTACCGCCAGTATTTCAATAGAGGATTCCGAAGACGGCAAGAGACATGATCTTTTCATGACGGGATCCAGTTTCATGGACAGATACGCCAGTCAGTCCGCAGAAATGCATCAGAGGAATGAAAAGGCGTGTAAACGTGCAAAAGTCGATCTTATCGATATCAAATGCGGAGAGGATTTCATTAAGCCGCTGGTGGGATTCTTCAGACAAAGGGAGCAGTTTCGCAAATAAATTTTTCTTCGAAAATTTATAATATTATGAGAAATAAAATCAAAAACCGCCTTTTGACAATACTCGCGATTGCAGGTTTCGCGACAATTGCGATATTCGCAGCGGTTGTCCTTAAATATAATCAAGGGAAAAAGGCAGGAGCAGACATCCTATCTCCTGTCTTTACACTGGCTCCCGCCACGGATATAAAACTTGGGAGCACTGTATCCGCAGATGGATTGATTGCATGCCCATGGCACAGATGGCCTGTCAAGGCGAATGTCACCCCGGGGAAAGGTTCGCAGTCGGAGGGAAATGCGGCAATAAAGTTTTCCGGACTTGGCTGGGGTTCATGGAAATGGAAGGTATCGGCGAAGCTCCAACCTTACCAAAATGGCAGGATTGAAGAAGGCAGGATTGAAATTGAACTGAATAATCCAGCATCTTCCGACAAGCAAAGATCGCTGGTGGCGGCAATATCCCCATTTGAATCCGCCCCCCTTGACATTGGCAGCTCCCAGGAACTCGCTGTGGCAGGAAGCATGATTAAGAAGATTATTTCAAATAAACTGCTTTTCATCCTGGCCGGAATAGTCATCGGAGTCATAATTATTTTCCTGTTCCTTATGTTCAGGAGGAACAGGAAAAATAATTATCAGAGGGCAATCCCAGCATGGGATGTCGCCCTCGCGGAATTCGGAAAACTCCGCATTGAACTCAAGGGAGGCAGGCTCTCAACCGACATCTGCATCTCAAAGCTGACGGACATAATCAGGAACTATCTTGAAAAAAGGTTCTCATTGCATGCGCCGACTCAGACCACTGCTGAATTTCTTGAGGATCTGAAACGAGAAAACAGCCCATTGGGCAATGAGAACAGGAGCTTTCTGAAGGAATTCATGACAGCGGCCGATCTTGTGAAGTTCGCAAAACTGCCGGCAGACGAGGCGGTAATTGAAAATGCAATCATCAAGGCGGAAGTCCTGGTGATCACCACGAGGCCCGTGGAATCAGGACAGCAGGTGTCAGGTGTCAGGGAGAAACACGGAAATATCAACAATATTGTCTGAATACTTCGATGTTGAATGTTCGACCTGTCCCCCGTAGCCTTGGCGAAGGAGGATGTTCAAAGTTCGAAGTTAAATAATTACAGGATTTCTAATATGATATTCGCGTATCCATGGCTTTTACTTCTGCTGATCCCGCTTCTCGGGCTCCTCTTCTATGTTCTCAGGCGGAAAAATCCGACGATCATCATTTCCTCGATCAAGCCATTCTCAACCTGCACCGGCTCCGCAAGGACAATTATCTTCTCGAACCTGCCGATGCTCCTGTATTTTACAGCAGCCGCAATACTTATAATCGCCGCGGCGCGTCCACAGCAGGGAAACGACGAGTTCAAACAGAGGGCAGAGGGAATTGATATAATGATCATCCTCGATGTTTCACCCAGCATGGAGGCGTTCGATGTCCCTGAAAAATATTCCAGCGGCAAGGAAGTTGTCGCAGCTATAAACTCCGGAAAGCTGAAACCAAGGATCGACATAGCGAAGGAGGAGATTAAGAAGTTCATCGGGGCAAGGCCGAATGACAGGATAGGAATGGTCTTCTTCTCCACCCTGCCCTACCCGGCATGCCCACCCACGCTTGACCATGCATGGCTGTTCACCCATCTTGAGATGCGCGATGCAGGAAGCCTCGGTGAGCAGACTGGAATAGCAAGTCCGATCTCAAGCGCAGTGAACAGATTGAAAAACTGCGAATCAAAGAGAAAGGTCGCTGTAGTGTTCACTGACGGGCGGAACAATGTAAATGCGCAGATAACGCCCCTGCAGGCTGCGAAACTCGCAAAAACCTTCGATATAACCATATATACCGTCGGCATCGGCAGCAAGAACTCATTCATAATCCAGGAGGGCTTCTTTGGCAGGCAGCTTGTGCCTCTAAAGGATGAATTCGATGAAAAACTTCTAAAGGACATAGCCGAGACAACAGGCGGAAGATATTTCACGGCGGCGGACAAGGAAGGCCTCAAGAAGACGATGGAGGAGATAGACAAGCTTGAAAAGACAAGCGTGGAACAGCCGCGTTATGTCGACTACAGGGAACTCGCCCCTCCTCTGATGACAACAGCCCTGGGATTGATTTTCGCGGGCTTCATCCTGGGCGCCACCTGGTTCCTGAAAGTGCCATAACGCGTACCGGCTTACTTGTCAGTTTTCTTCTTCTCCGCTGGGTTCTCTTTTGAGATGATGACTGCATGCGTGTCGATTTTGAATTTAAGCTTTGAAGCACATCCCCTCATGCATTTTTCTCCTCTTTTATCTTCAGGACAAAGAACAGGGAAACCATCATCGCCGATATTGCTATCATGGCGGCGGGGATGATGCTGTTGAACATAACCTGCAGGAGCGTGCTCAGAAGGGCCGCAGAAACCATTGCGGGGAACCCGTTGAAGGTGATTATCGACAGGTATGTCGGGCGTTTTTCAACAGGTGATATCTGGTTCGCCATCGTCATGACTCCGACCCTGTCCATGAAGAATGCGGCGCCATACAGGAAGAAAACTCCAAGGAACATCATTTCAGAACCGGAAAACGGTATTGCCATGCAGACCGCCATCATGCATATCCGGGAAATGATTATCACTCTTTTCGTGCTGATGTAATCCCCTATCAGGCCCGCGGCAAGGTTGCCTGTTATTCCGCCAAGCATCTGCGCTATCAGCAGCACCCCTGTAAAGCTCAGATCGCGGCCAAGAGTCTCGAGGGCATATATGGCGAGGAAAGGTATGAAGATAAAGTTGCCGGTTCCGAAAAAAGCCATTAGAAGATAATTCCTGAGCCGCGGATCATTCCTTATTATGACAGGCACGTTCGACAGGTTGTCCATCATATCCACATGTTTGGCGGCTTGTTTCTTTTCGGGTACATGTTCATCCTCCGTCATTGCGAGGGCAAACCAGGCAAGGCATAGGAATCCAAAGGCGATCAGGTGGAGTATTCCGTATCCGAACACGCCGGGGAAGATCGTGAGAATGTCCTTGACGGCAAAACCTGCGGCAAGCCCGATCAGAACAGTTATGATGAACCTGAGGCTGTATACCGACGCCAGACGGTTGCTTGGTATGAGCCTTGCCGTCAGTTCACCGAACGCACCTGCACCGATGCCACCCAAGAAACCTGATATGAAAGGAGCCGACGCCACTATGCAGAGGAGCAGGAATGGTGGCGCATCCTTATAGAACATAAGCATCAAGGCCGCGAATATGTACGGAATCCTCTGGAAGATCCCAAGAGTAAGCGTAAAGCGTTTGACCTTGTGGAGCCTTTCAACAAAATGTGCGGTGAAGATCGGCGGCAGCACCCAGCCGAGGGTCATCATTACAGGCATGAATGAAATAAGCCAGGCCGAACCACCAAGATCCTTGATTATGCTCGGCAGGACGGTTTCCGAACTGAGGAAGGCCATGCCCCCCATGAACAGTCCGCCGTCAATTGAGAACAGTATGTAATTCCGCCATATGAAGGGCGGACCTTTTCTATGACTCGTCATTTGTTTTAAATTCCAAAGTCCAAGTTCCAAATCTCAAAATTCAAACAGGGAAACAACACAAGAATATGCCTTACGGAAAAGTAGGGATGGGCTTACTTGTCCTGAGCATGTCGAAGGAAACCTGTCCCATTCTTAAAACCAAGAAAGGTACATGCTAAAGCACGTACCTACTTCAAGAAAAATCCATCCGCATCAGGCGGATTAAGCCCGCAAGGCTGTTCTGCGGACTTCGCGCATTTCCGGGATCGAATCGGCTGCGCCTTTGCGGGTGACACAGATCGCCGATGCACGGCATGCCATCCTTGCAGCATCTCCAGTTTTCATGCCTTTGGCGATCCCGGCCAGGAAATATCCGATGAATGTATCTCCTGCTGCGGTTGTGTCAACCGGCTTCACCTTTACCGCAGGAACAAAGACAATCCTCCCATTTTCAATGAATGCAGCTCCCTTGGAACCAAGCGTCATGATTGTCAGCGCCTTCGGATATTTCCTTTTCATCTCCCGCAGCACATCCTGGAATCCTTTTCTGCCTGAGAGCTCCGAGCCTTCGATTTCATTTAGGATGAAAATATCAACAAGCTTCAGGGGATATGATTTGACCGGGCTGTTCATCGGTGCAGGATTGAATACTATCTTCATTCCGCGCTGATGCGCCTTTTCCATTATGAATGGGATTGAACTGATTTCATTCTGGAGAAGAAGATAATCCCCTTTTGAAAATTTCGCGATGGCTTTCTTCGCGAAGTTTTCATCAATGTCCTGGTTGGAGCCGCCATAGAGCACGATGGAGTTCTCCCCGCTTTTGCTGACTTGGATAACGGCATGCCCGGTCGGGATCTTCCCGACTTTGAGAAAACCGGTGCAAACTCCGCATTTTTTCAGATTGTCCTTCAGCCATATTCCGTCGGAACCTATCTTTCCCGCATGGAAGACGTCGGCGCCAGCCTTTGCCAGGGCAATCGACTGATTGGCCCCCTTGCCTCCGGAAAACCTGCTGTACAAAAGACTGGACAAGGTTTCGCCTGGCCGGACAAAATGTTCAACTGAATAGACATGGTCTATGTTCACCGAACCGAAATTAAGTATTTTCATAAATTCTTCCCAATTCCCAATGATATCAGTTACCGGCATCAAACCAAATAAGATACCATTCCCTGATGCATTGTCCAAACAGAGTGACCTCGCCTGCTCCCGCAGCGCCCCGGCCCGCTGCAGTTCTTCTCGTTGCACATGAACGACTTGCAATATTTCCGGCAAAGGACTGCAATATTTAAAGGGCTATCACCGTTTTATATGCGATTTACATATGGGATTTTGGCCTGTATTCTTTGTATTAAAATGTAGCACTGCTATATTTTATGCCCATTAAAATTTTAAACTCTAAAAAGGAGAGAATTGTATGAAGAAGATGCTTGCACTGCTCGTGGCCGTCGGACTTGTAACAGGAATCGCCGCTTTTGCTGATGGCGAAAAGAAAGCTGAGAAGGCTGACAAGGGCGATAAGAAGGTTGAAGCCGCCGCCGCCGGAGCCAAGGAAATCGAAATCACCGGCAAGGTTGTAAAGGGAGAAAAGGAAGGCACTTTCGCACTTGAAATGGCGGATGGGAAAGCCATGCTGCCCAAGGTCAAGGATGATGCCATGAATCCTGAAAAGTTCCTTGACAAGAACGTAACAGTCAAGGGCAAAGGCATTACCAAGGAACCCAAAGAAGGCAAAGAAGGCAAGAAGATGGTGAAGGTCATTGAAATCACCAGCATCGCAGAAGCTGCTGCCAAATAACTGCTATTTGATTTGATTCATACGGGGCCGGCCAAAACCGGCCCCGTTTTTATTTAAGTATGTCGGGTTTCAACCCGACGATTTATTAGTTGACGGGTTAAAACCCGTCCTACTATCTTTGGACTTCATCCTCAGAATTTTCAATACCGCATTCATCGTCCTCAGCAGTATCTTAATGTTTTTAATTTTTCCAAGCTGCCTGAAGAAAATAACCGGCCTAACATAGAAAGACTTGTAGAAGTCACGCTGTGCCTTGTAGAGCTCATCTTCCGTAAGCCCCTCCGGCACGAACACCGGCTCCCAATAGTTGAACCTTGACGAATCTGCAGACGCATCGAATTTCCCGTATTTACCAGATGCAGCCATCTCATAAAGTTCCGTACCTTTTATTGGTGTGGCTATGGTACAGACGACATCTGTCAGAGGAAGTGACAACGCGAACTCCTTCGTCTTCCTCATGCTCTCATGTGTCTCCATCGGATGACCGAGGATAAAGAAGCCCTTCATCATGATACCGAGCCTGTGTGCGGAATTCGCAACTTCCCTGACCTTTGCCGTCGTAATCCCCTTTTTGATGACTTTCATGACTTCGTCATCACCGGCCTCAATCCCGATCGCGATCTGCCAGCAGCCGGCATCCTTCATGAGACGCAGGATTTCATCATCAAGATCGTTCACATTCGCCATGCATGTCCAGGAGAAATGAAGTTTCTTCTCCAATATCAGTTCCAGGATCCGCTTGAAACGCTTCCTGTTCGAAGGGAAGGTGTCATCGACAAACGTAAGTTCCTTCGCATTGAATCTTTTCAGGACATCCTCTATCTCGCCGACAATATACTCAGGCGAGAAATATCTTATCTTCCGGCCAAATGTGTTATTGTCGCAGAATATGCAACGGTACGGGCACCCCCTTGAAGTGATCAGGGAAACCACGAATTCCTCGCGATAGCAGCCTATAGGTGGACGGTAGAGTTTTATGTCGGGCAGCGCATCCCGGTCGGGGTATGGAAGCTGATCAAGGTCCTGTATTGGCTCATGTCTCTCATTAATAAAAATTCCGCCTTCGGAATTTTTATATATCAAGCCTCTTATTTCTGCGAACTTCGCAGGATTATTGATATTTTCCAGAAGTTCTGAAAACGCCAGCTCCCCCTCGCCTGCTATCCCAAAATCAAATGCGGAATTCGCAATAGCGTCCGAAGGATTGGCAGTCACATGCGGTCCACCGGCGACCACAACTACATTATTTAAATTTTCCCGCAGGCATGCGGCAAGTTTGACCGAACTACTGTAGGCGACGGTTGTTATCGACATGCCAATGCAGTCAGGGCGGAAAAATTTCAACCTTTTAAGAAGTGATTCGTCTGGCAATCTTTCCGCCTCGGCGTCGATGAGCTGGACATCGTGCCCTTTCTCCTTCAGCCAGGATGAAATATATAATATTCCAAGCGGTGCCTGGCGCCCGCCGATATCGCCAATATCCGCCCCGTATCTTTCTGAAACTGAGACGTGCGGATATATCAATGATATTTTCATACAAGTAAGTTACCACCCTATCCGTGATTTTGTAGTTGAAGTAGGACAGGCTTTCCAGCCTGTTTATAATGTAGCACAGGCTTTCCTATAATGTAGGACAGGCTTTCCAGCCTGTTTATAATGTAGTACAGGCGTCTCGCCTGTGTAGAAGTATATTTCAACAAGAAAATCACAGGCGGGACGCCTATGCCACATTCTTTTCTTCGCTGAGACAGCGAACTCTACATCAAGAAAGTAACTCGGGCATTCCTGCCCGAGAAGAAACAGGCGGGACGCCTGTACTACATTATAAGAAATCAATTGCCGGCGAGACGCCGGCGCTCCTTATAAGCAAGTTGGCGGGTTGAAACCCGCCCTACTGCCAGAAAAGAGCTGCAGGCAGGAATGCCTGCGCTACTCAGGATTTGCATTTTAACATTTATATTTTATGTTTATTGGACGTAAAATAAAAATAAGGAGCTGAGACATGAGACCAGTAACATTGTTCACGGGCCAGTGGGCCGATCTTCCGCTGAAGGAACTCGCGAAAAAGGCGAAATCCATGGGCTATGACGGACTCGAACTCGCATGCTGGGGCGACCACATGGACGTACGCCAGGCTGCAAACGATCCTAAATACTGCAAGGCCCAGCTCGATATCCTCAAGCAGAACGGCCTCAAACTCTACGCCATCAGCGCCCACCTCGTCGGACAGGCCATTTGCGACAACATCGACATACGCCACAAGTCCATCCTCCCGGAACATATCTGGGGCGACGGAAATCCGGAAGGTGTCAGGAAAAGAGCCGCCGAAGAAATGATCCTCACTGCAAAAGCCGCGAAGAACCTCGGGATAAATGTCGTCAATGGATTCACCGGAAGCTCAATCTGGCATCTGGTCTATTCCTTCCCCCCGGTGACCAAGGAGATGATCGACAACGGATACAAGGATTTCGCAAAACGCTGGATCCCTATCCTCAACGAGTTCAAGAAGCTCGGTGTTAAGTTCGCGCTCGAGGTGCATCCCACTGAAATCGCCTTCGACATCGCATCAGCTGAACGCGCCCTCGCGGCAGTAAAGAACCATCCCTGCTTCGGCTTCAACTACGATCCGAGCCATTTCGGATACCAGGGCGTGGACTATGTTGAATTCATCTACAGGTTCAAGGACAGGATATTCCACAGCCACATGAAGGATGTCGGCTGGTCATGCAAACCTACCGAGGCGGGAGTATTCGGCGGACACATCGATTTCGGCGACAAGCGCCGCTACTGGGATTTCCGCTCACTCGGGCATGGCAAGATCAACTTCGAGGAGATCATACGCGCACTGAACAGGATCGGATACACAGGCCCTCTCTCAGTCGAATGGGAAGATTCCGGCATGGACAGGTTCCATGGCGCCACCGAAGCATGTGCGTTCGTCAGGAAGATTGATTTCCCTGCATCGAATATCGTCTTCGACGCCCAGTTCGACAGATAAATTCGCGTCGCGAATTTATAAAATAAAAATCCCCGCCTGCGCGGGGATTTTTTTTACTGCAACTGCATCGCCTGAGTCACACCCTCGGGCGTAGAACTGTCTACCCAGAGCGGCCCTTCATGGTCTGCAAGGCCCCATCTGCGTGAATATGGCCAGAATATGAAGAAGGCCTTTCCTACAATGTTCCTGCGGGGAACAAATCCCCAGCCCCTGCTGTCATAACTGCTTGAAGTATTGTCACCCATCATGAAATACTTGTCCTCGGGGACATAAACGCTGTTTCCATCCGCAAGACTGCCTATAGGCAAATGCCCGTGATACCCGCCCTTGCGGGAATAGATTCTGTTTATCCCCTCGATCTTGAAATCCGTTATTGGTACGAATTTTTCACTGTCCTTGGTCTTCACATGCACAACACCATTGACGATCTTCAGCACGTCGCCCGGCATGCCAATAAGCCGTTTGATATAGAAAAATCCGCTGGCATTGCATGAGAGGCCTTCAGTGTTGAAGACGACAATTTCACCCCTTTTCGGATCCCTGAAATGATATGTGTAGCGGTCCACGAAAAGATGGTCTCCGAGGGAAAGCCAGCCCTTGCATAGGACTTCCCCCTCCTGGAATTCCCTGGGAACGAGCTTGTCATCCTTGTATTCCATCCTCTTGTCCTCAGGCAGACAGTACTTATCTATATGTGTCTGCTCTCCGGGAAGTTTATAGTTGATTCCGCCGATGGTGAACCTTGTCTGGGGAAATATTATATATTTGTTGTAGGTGTCGAAGCTTAATTTCTCAAGATATCCGCTGCGTTTGATCGTAAGTTCAGCCTTCTGTGCGGAATAAATCATACCCGGAAGGGGCCATGGCAGATGAGGCAAGGTATTCTTGTCTTCGATATAATGGATCCCGAAAAGTGTCGGCTGCATGCTGCTTGTAGGGATCTTGAACGGCTGCAGATAGAGCGCCCTCGCCCCGAATGCCACGGTAAATGCGACAGCCAGTATGTCCGCATACTCCCTCAATGTCATGAACGGCTGGCGTGGCAGGATCTTCACGACCCGCAGAGGCGCACGCTCGATGAACTTGTCGGCCTCCTCGGCGTTTTCCGGATTGACGGTCTCGGCTTCAGCGATGATCTCCCTGACCTTCTCCTTGGTCGATTCGACAAGGATGTCGTCATTGATATGGAGGATATGCGCGAGCTGGTGCCGGAACTCCCGGATCGCCTTAGCCCGTTTCCTCTTCTTGAAGAACTCTATTATTTTCTGTATCATATTTTATTTTAGATGTAAATATCTTTGGGACTATAAGCAAGTCACATAATAAACGGTTATTTTGGAAATATTCCAGAGGAGAACTGGAAATGATCCTAAATTCAAGGAAGGGAGTATTCGATTCTACCAACGTCCAATGTCTTGTCCTTGCCATCCTTGACAGTAAAACGTTTCAAGATCACTTCATTTTCAAGCCTGTCGTTGTCACGGAAATAGATCTTCAGCCCGTAAATTCCCGGAATGAGATTTTTAAAGGTGCATATGTTTTGTTTGTAATCAGACTCATCATATGATACCTCATATTCCATTATATAAGGATTTGCGCTGAGGATTTCCACGCCCTTTTCAGTGCTGTTAAGACTCACAAACCATCCGATCCTTTCATCTTCACTCATCTTTTCCCAGTTCTCAGGCAGATTTTTCCCGGCAGGAAGATCTTCTGGCAGAAGGAGCACAAGCGATACGGAAAAGGTTCTTTTCCCGTCATCAGTCTTACCCCTTTTCAATTCCTCAAAGGCGCCTTTTAGGCTATACTCGCCTCCCTTGAACTCCGAATTCACAAGGATTTCCCTTGTTTCTCCAGGGGCGAGTTTTCCAAAAAGGCATGCCGAAGTCGTTGCATCCCCATTCTTGTCAACAGATTTAACGTTCAACTCATAATAACATGCCATGACATGTGTGAAGGCATATGTTCCAGTATCCGCTTCCTCGTTTTCAGGACCGTAGGAAAAACATCTTTCAAATCCGGAGTTGATATTCCGCAGATAGAGGGATATTTCCTCCTTGTCCTTAAGATCAACTTTCACCTTCAATGAAGCCCACTTCTGAAGCTTAATCTCAGCCGCCTTCCTAAATTCATCTTCACTTAACACGGCAAACCCTTCATCGCTTAAAATCACAGCGGCAAAGCGGCCATCCCTGAAGGGCAGGATCGAATATGAACCGTCTTTTGCGGATTTCGCAACTACGGAATAACTTCCAATATTGAATCCATGGAGGCGACCTGAGTCAATAATAAAATCATCAAGCAGCAATGGTATCCGGGTGCTTTCATCTCCAATCAGCTTTCTGCAAAGGATAATCATGCTATCTGCAGATGGAGTCCTGTCCGGATTAACAACTTTCCCGTTAATCAGCTTCCCGGTTTCAAGGCTGAAATCCAATGTCTTTGTCTTCCCAAATTCAACTGACACCTTTTTCTTCACAGGATAATAGATAGGAGATGTAAGGGTAATCTCATGTTCCTTCAGCATCCTATTCTCGTCGCCCCACGTAATGGCATCAAATTTCTTCAGATATCCGCCTTCGGCATTTTTATCATATATATCCCCGCAAGATTCATGATAAAGTCGATATTGTTCGGACGGAACAATTTTACCAGTCGCGGCATCCTTGACTGTTCCGGACAGGAATGCAACCTTCTTCAATTTTATCTCAATATCCTGTCCGTCAACAGGACAATGATAGTATTTCATATAGGTATCTCCCGGGGGGACGAGTTCACAGCTTATCTTTTCAAGATTGGGAAGGTTTTTGACATTGAACCGGCCATTCTCATCTGTGAACGCCTTGTATTCCTTGAAATCCCCTGCGTCTTTGGCACTGAAATTCTCAAGTGCCACGCCAAAAACAGGCTTCCCTTCTTCATCTACTACTTTTCCAGATATGTTCTTATTCCTTTCCACTTTCGCCTGGAGGAGAAGTTCCTTGAAATAACCGCTCTCGGAGAAATCAAGGACTCCCAGATCCATCTTCTTCGGAACACCTGCAACATAAATCAAATCTTTGGAATTTGCTGACAATCCGTTTGTCATGGATTCTGTCCGAAATGAAAACGACAATCTATATTTCCCCGGTGGAATTCCTGTGATTCTCAATTCCTTGCCGGCATCACCATGCGAGAGCAGCATCTCATGACCCTTTTCAGCCAGATCTTTAACCTGTCGCTCATCAGGCTCATCAGGGATGGACTGGTCAGCATCGAGATCATATTCAAGCTTGCCTTTGATCTTTTCAGTCACTTCCGCCGGAATGGATATGCTCGCCTTCAGTTCGTTAGAACTTTTCCCGAGTTCCACCTTGAGATTCTCCCCCGGCTTGATATAGCCATATTGCCACAACGCCGTTGGACCGGCATTTATCGATATCACATAATATCCGCCAGGAACTCTCTCTAGAATGAAATTACCATCTTTTTCCGCCTTGACACTTTCCTCATAAATTTCATAGAATGAGAAATATTTCCCATGATGGAAAATAAACCTCTTTAAAACTATCTCCTTATTCTCTTCAAGATTAGACAGATTTGTCGACAGCCTGACCGTCATGCTGCCCCATGGCGAAAGGACAAGGTCCTTCCCGGACAGACTCTTCATGTCGGTCTCGTAAAATCCATCCTTGCTGTAGACTATCACAGGTGTCTTGTCGTCGGTTTCAGTTGTCGGGAAAAAAGTGAAAGCCCCTGCGTCATCAGTCCCTGCAATATTCTTGTTGATTTCCCTCTGTTCGTCGCGCCGGATACCATATTCATCGGGAATAACTATCTGCGCATTTTTCGCCGGAGAACCGTCGATTAACTTCACAACTCCCTGGACTCCCTGCATTTTTTTAAGTTCAAAATCAAGTTTATAGTTAATCTCGCCCAGTTTGACTTTAAGTGATTTCTTCTCAGGCTTATAGCCATCAGCAGCTATTTCTATTTCACAATCGAGTTCCGGCTTAATGGCATATTGATCTATTTGATTGACTTCCGCCGAAAAACCCGGCCCCTGCTGCTCCTTGAACTCCCCATAGCGGTTGAAAAAAGATGACCTCATCTTGAATTTGACCAAAGGCTCCCTGGTCTCTGCATCCGACACCGCCCCTGACACTCTGATGACAGGATAAAGCGTAATCTTGATATTCTTATCTGCCGTATTGATCGGATACCACTCATGTGACAGAAATCCGTTTTTCTTGATCTCAAATGCGAGATTTCCCATCGGAAGCTGGTTAAACCTGAAGATTCCATCAGCATTAGTCACTGAATTGAAGCCTTCTTTAAAGACCATGGCATAACAGTTTTCCCTCACTGAAATTTTTACGCCTTCCAACGGTTTCCCGTTCTTGTCGACTATCTTCCCGGAGAACTCGAAGGCCTTTTCAAGCTCAATTACGACTGTCCCGGCATTCAGGCTTTCAAAAGGAATCTTTTTTATTCCGAATGCATAACCTTCCTTCCTGACAACCAAGGTTATTCCATTTTCAGTATAGATTTTCGTGCTGAAATGCCCTTTTGCATCAATGGAGATGGTGTTGTCGCTGGAATCAACCATTACAAGCGCCCCAGTCAAAGGCCTGCCTTCGGCGTCGACAACCTTCCCCTTCAGTTCGGCTACAGGCTTGAGGGTGATTTTAAAATTATTCTTGAGCAGGGCGTCTTTCTCATCGGGGTCCGCCTGCAATCTTACCTGAAGCCAATAGTCCATATAATTTATGTTCTTAACAGACAAGCTCAGGGTGTCGCTCTGTCCGGGAAGTATCTGCATGCTCCATTTGCCGGCAGCATCTGTCGTTGTCTTAATTTCTGAAACCTGGCTTTCCCCGTCCCAAATATTCTGGGCGTTGGAATAAATGTTCCCCTGCACCTCCATGTTAGGCAATGGAATCCCGGCTTCATCACAGATTGTTCCGCCCACGATCACTCCCTTTGAAAGATTGATCGTGTAATTCTCCGGGGGATATTTCCTGTCTGGGAGCTGTTTGTTATAGTGCCAGTAGTACTCGAGGGGAACGAATCCACCACCGGAAATCTTTATCCTCAGATGCTCCAGTTTCTCGGGAGGATCAAGCCTACAGATGCCATCAATATCGGTCTTGTCAACGTATTCATCCGCTTCCTGTCCGGCACCCTTCATCCAAATCTTCAAGTCGACTTCAGGAACAGGAGCCTCTGTTTCTCCATGGACAATCTTCAAATTGAATTCCTGCCCGAGAGCTTCATTGTCCGCATAGACGAGGGGAAATAAAAATACGGCAAGAATAACGCTATGGAAGATTGCCGAAGATGTATTACCGATAAAACTCATACCTCATCCTCCCCCAATATTATAAATTTTTCCGGCACCGGAAAGATTTATGTTCCCGCCTTGAGGATTTCAACGAAGGCCTCCTGCGGGATGTGGACCTGGCCGATCTGTTTCATGCGCTTCTTGCCTTCCTTCTGCTTTTCGAGAAGTTTGCGCTTACGGGAGATGTCACCACCGTAGCATTTAGCAAGGACGTTCTTGCGGAGCTGCCTGACGGTCTCACGCGCCACGATCTTGCCTCCGACCGCAGCCTGGATGGCGATCTGGAACATCTGCTGGGGAATTACTTCCTTGAGCTTTTCAGCAAGCTGCTTGCCGCGTATATGGGCGGAATCCATATGGACGATCGTTGAAAAGGCATCGACAATCTCGCTATTGACCATCATATCAAGCTTGACCAGCCTGTCAGGACGGTAACCGGACGGCTCATAGTCCATGCTGCCATAGCCGCGGGTGATGGATTTGAGCTTGTCATGGAAGTCCACGAGAATCTCGTTCATCGGAAGTTCGGCTGTGAGAATGACATGCCGTGAATCTACTGAGTCGGTCCGAGTGCAAAGTCCGCGCTTGTTCATTATCAGCGCCATGACATCACCGATATATGCGTTCGGCAACATGATCTTCGAGGTGATGATTGGTTCTTCAATCCTCTCAATCACGCTCGGATCCGGCAGATGGACAGGATTATCGATCAACTGCATCGTGCCATCGGTATTGTAGACTTTGTATATGACGCTCGGATAGGTGGCGATGATGTCCATGTCGTATTCCCTGCGCAGACGCTCCTGGATTATTTCCATGTGGAGCAGTCCCAAGAACCCGCATCTGAATCCGAAACCAAGTGCAGCCGAAGTCTCTGCCTGGTATGTGAATGCCGAATCGTTGAGCTGGAGCTTCCCCATGCTCGCTTTCAGCTGTTCGTAGTCTGCCGTGTCGATCGGATAAATTCCGCTGAACACCATCGGCTGGACTTCCTTGAATCCGGGAAGCGCCTTCTGGCACGGCTTCTTGTTTTCAGTTATCGTATCCCCGATCTTCGTGTCAGCCGGACTTTTGATATTCGGAATTATGTATCCTACGGAACCGGCGGAAAGGCTCTCAGTCGGTTTCATTACAGGAGTAAAAGAGCCGACTTCCTTGACTTCGCTCTCGAGAGCCGTGCTGAAGAGGCGGATCTTCTGTCCTCTGTTGAGGGAGCCTGTGACGACCCTCACATAATTCACTACACCACGGTAGGCATCATAAGTTGAATCGAAAATAAGCGCGCTCATAGAATCACCTTCAGGAATTATCGGTGGCGGCACCTGCTTTACAACCCTCTCCAGCAGTTCCTTTATGCCCAGTCCTTCCTTGGCGCTGACAAGGAGCACTTCATCCCTCGGAATAGCTAGGATCTCCTCCATCTGCTCCATGCAGAGCTCCGGATCGGAGGCTGGAAGATCGATTTTGTTTATCACGGGAATTATGACAAGTTTCTGCCTGTGCGCGAGGTTCACATTGGCGACAGTCTGCGCCTGGACACCCTGAGTCGCATCTATCACAAGAACCGCCCCTTCGCAGGCGGCAAGCGAACGGCTGACTTCGTATGTGAAATCAACATGTCCGGGAGTATCGATCAGATTGAGCTCGTAGGTGTTGCCATCGTCAGCAGTGTAATTCATCCTGACAGGATGCGATTTGATTGTTATGCCACGCTCCCTTTCAAGGTCCATGCCGTCGAGAACCTGTTCCTGGAGATCGCGCTTGGAGATTGTACCGGTAAGCTCGAGCAACCTGTCGGCAAGCGTCGACTTCCCATGGTCGATATGGGCGATGATCGAGAAATTTCTTATTAAACTGCTATTCATGATTCTTAATATAACATCGAATTGAATTCATTCGAAGTTCAAAGTTGGAAGTTGAATGTTCAATGTTCAAGTTTTTCATTTCCGTTATCTCAGTTCCGCGTGGAGTTCGGACTTGAGCTTTTCACGGACTTTATCGTGGGATGCGTTGACTTCGGCGTCTGTCAACGTCCTGTCCTGGCACCTGAAAGTCAGCGTATACGCCAGGCTTTTCTTTCCAACGCCGATGTTCTCGTCGCGGAATTCATCGAATATCTCCACCTTCTCGAGGTTGGGTATCCCGAGGGATCTTATGAACTTTATTATCTGTGCATGTTCGATGCTGTCCGGCATTACCATTGCGACATCGCGGGTGACCGACGGGAAAAGCGATATCTGCGAATACTGGATCTTGGGGACCGTGACTGCAAGAAGCTTTTCCATGTCCACAAGCGCAGCAAACAACGGGCACTGTATCCTAATGCCTTTCGTAAGCCTTCCAGTGATCTCGCCGAAAACAGCGATCCTCTGTCCGTCAACGAGGAGTTCGGCGCATGTCGATTCAACAAAGTTGCCGGGCTGGTTTTCAGTGCATCTGCGGACTTCGCAGTTCCCGATCTTCCTGGATTCCAGCAGGGATTCGAGCACGCCTTTGAGATCATAGAAGTCGTAGAGCGCCTTTTTCTCATGCGAGAACCTCTCCGGATGCTTTCTGCCTGACATTGCGATGCAGCACTCGATCTTCTCTTCGTCATTCTTGGAATTTCCACAGTATACATTGCCGATCTCGAAAATTGCGAGATCCGCATTTTTCCTTGAGATGTTGTGTTCGACGGTGCGGAGCATGCCGGAGAGCAACGACGGGCGAAGGAAAGCTGATTCATGGCTTATCGGATTGCTCATGGCGAGCAGACGATCCTTGCCGTATCTGGAATCCGCCAGCGCAGCCTTTTCGTCGGCATAGCTGTAGTTCATCACTTCATCGAGTCCGAGCGCGACCAGCTGGTTCCTCACCTCCTCGACTGTGACATAGGCATCCATCTTGAACGAGCCTCCGGCCACAGCTGAAACTGAAACCAGGGGGATCTTGTCGAGCCCGTATATTCTTGCGACTTCCTCCGCGAGATCGGCCTCCTCGCGCAGGTCCGACCTGAACGAAGTCGGAACGACCTTGCAGGAATCAGAGGTGACTTCCGTGACGCCAAGCTCAAGCTTTGTGAAAATCTCAGCGATCTCATTGTTGGTGATCCCGACACCGAGCGTCCTGCGGATCTTTTCGAACCTGCAGCTTACAGGCTTGATTTCCGGACGAGAAACGCAGACATCGAGCATTTCTGTGGCTTCGCCTCCGGCGAGTTCGAGAATGAGGGCCGAAGCCCTGTCGCTCGCTTTCAGCACCATTTCAAAATCAACACCGCGTTCAAACCTGTATGAGGAGTCTGTTGAAATTCCAAGTTCCTTCGAGGATGAACGGATGTTCGAAGGCTTGAAATAGGCGCTTTCAAGGAGGACATCCTTTGTGGTTTCAACCACGCCGCTGTGCTCGCCGCCCATTATGCCGGCAAGAGCGACAGGTTTGCGAAGATCGCAGATCACGAGATTGTTCTTATTGAGCTTATATTCCCTGCCATCAAGCGCGATTATCTTCTCGTCGTCCACAGCCCGCCTGACAATTATCTTCTGCCCTTCGAGCAGCGAAAGATCGAACGCATGGAGGGGCTGGCCTAGTTCAAGAAGCACGAAATTAGTGATGTCGACTATGTTGTTTATCGGACGGAGCCCGACACTTTTGAGACGTTGCTTGAGCCATTCCGGACTTTCAGCCACATTGACGTTCCTGATGATCCTGGCGGTATATCTCGGACAGAGCTCTCCATCCATGATCTCTACGGTGTCGGGAGGGATTTTCGCCCTTGGACTTACCCGGGTCTCCGGATATTTGACCTTGCCGCCGCAAAGAGCGGCGATCTCACGTGCTATCCCGATGTGGGACAGCAGATCAGGCCTGTTGGGAGTTATCTCAAGATCATAGACGGTATCGGCCTTCATGTAGTCGTTGAACGTGATTCCTAATGGGGCATCCTTTGGAAGCACCATTATCCCAGAGCTCTGCTCGCTGAGTCCGAGTTCTTTTTCACTGCAGATCATGCCGGAGGATTCGACTCCGCGGAGCTTCGCCTTCTTTATATTGAATTCCTTGCCGGTCTCCTTGTCGATGAACACCGTCCCGATGGTGGCTAGCGGGACCTTCTGTCCGGCATCGCAGTTTGGGGCGCCGCAGACGATCAGGAGCTCCTCTTTGCCGGTTGAGACGCGGCATACTGAAAGCTTGTCGGCGTTCGGGTGCTTATTCCTCTCCAGAATTTCAGCGACGATGACTCCTGCCGGAACGGAAGTCCTGATGACGTCCTCGACTTCGACCCCGGCCATGGTGAGCTTTTCCACCAGGTCGCTGCCGTCGGACCCCATGTCCACATATTGAGAAAGCCAGTTGTATGAAACCTTCATGCGAAATCCTGTTGATTAAATATTATGCAAGCTAAAGCTTGTACTCCAACATAAGCAATCAGTTTAAAAGAGGTAATTTCAATTACCTCCTGAGAAATGGCAAGCACAAAAGATAACCGGAAAAGCTGGTTTTTCCAGTGGAAAGACGTGAATTGGAATAAAGAATCTCCGGACGCCCCCCCCTCGTCTCACGGCGGGCCGGAGATTCTTTATAACAAAAGAAATTCAAAGCCGCCCCAAGGGTCGGGGAATTTGACCCAACTAAGATTTAGGGGACACGCTAAAGCTGTGAACTCCAACAAGACAAGCGTGATATTCTTCATTAAGGGGATACGCGAAACAAACATAATTTCTGAATTCCGCATAAACCTTATGTATTTCCTGCGTATTGAATATAGGAATTGGGCAATTAGAAGCGACCGATTCCAGTATAAACTTGAATCATAAGGAGGCTCCCATGCTCTGCCCAAACTGTGATACGAAAATTCCCGACACTTCCAAATTCTGCTTGGAATGCGGAGAAAAGATCGAGCTCTCGGACGACAGCGCCAAGAAGACTTCTTTTAAATGGAAAATGGATCTCAAGGCTGTTGCCGGTCCGCTCAAGGGCAAGAAGTTCGGCGCCGAAGAGCCCATGTCGATCATGATAGGCCGGAAGGACTGTTCGAGCATTTTGATATCCGGAGAGGAGGATTCAATGATATCACGCCAGCACTGCGTGGTCCAGCTTGAGTTTCCCGAAGCGAGGCTCAAGGACATCGGCAGCAAGAACGGCACATATCTCAATGGCATGAAGATAGAGAAGGACAAGAACTACGATATCAAGTCCGGGGACATCATCAAGGCTGGAAAGTCAGTTTTCGCAGTTGACATCTTCAAGGTGAAGGTTGACGGCAAGAGCAAACGTGAGACAAAATTAATGGACGCGGTCTCCGTCCCTGAAAAGTAACAGCAAACTAAAGTTTGTATAGGCTTTATTTCCGTGCAGTATCTGCAATCAGCTCGGCCCTGAGGTTTTCGCCCCTGCCAAGTTTTGCAGAAAAAAAACATACTGGTGAAATGATAGCCCTGAAGATACGGTAGGATTTTTTCCCGTTCCCTGCCGTTTCAATTATTTTCTTCCGTTCTTCAAGCCCTTGCGGAATCACCGCCCCCTGAAACCTGTTCAAATGTTCGCTCTGCGTCCAAATCCTTGAACTGGGGAGAGTCCTGATGTCCAAAATTGACAGTCCTGTCTTTGCGCAGAGTTCGCGCAGGCTTTCCGGACCATACAGAAAAATATGGCGCGGTGCGTCAAGATGGTACCAGGCAGAACCGTATTTGCCGAAGCTCAGAGAGGCATTGTTGGGAGTCAGCAGGATGATTTTTCCTGAAGCCGCGAGAAGATCTGCGGCCTTCTTGAAGACGGCCACGGGATCAAGAAGGTGTTCGATGACATGGTTGAAGAAGATCACGTCGAATCTTTCATTGTCAAAAGGGGCGTCAAGCAGAGTTCCACAGTGGACCTCGAGCCCGTTGGAACGGCATATCCCGCAGGCATTGGAATTGATTTCCACACCTCGTACATTCCAGCCCAGCTCCTGATGTCTCTTGAGAAGTGAGCCGGTTCCGCAGCCTACTTCGAGAAGCCGGTTTGAACCTTGGGACTTGAAGAGATTCCTGCCGGATTTCCTCTTTCCTCTTCCCGGCTTTTCCTGGTGCGGCGAATATTCCCTGGGATAGAAAGCGGAAATCTGTTCCGGTTTCGGAAGGGGATTCATGAAGACAAGACCACATGATCTGCATTTGGAATAGACGTAATCATCAGGGCCTGCGAACTGGCGGTCATATGCGGTCAGGAACTTTTCGATTATAGGTCCGGCGCAGAGATAACATTGGTTGAGCTTGCCCATACTGCTCCTTGATGCCGGCAGGATGCCAGCGCTCCATCATATATAAATTTTCTCTCCGAAAAATTTATTCCTCGTCCGCCTCGGCCCGTTTCAGCTTGCGTCTTGCGATTTCGGTAAGGTAGCGTTTGCGCATCCTGACGAAATTCGGAGTAACCTCGACCAGTTCATCGTCGGCGATATATTCAAGCGCCTCTTCAAGGCTCATCTTCTGGGCCGGAGTGATCTTCATCGCCCTGTCTGAACTGGCGGCACGCATGTTTGTAAGCTTCTTCTCCTTCTGGACGTTCACAATGAGATCATCGTCCTTGCAGTGCTCTCCTACTATCATCCCTTCATATGTCATCTCGCCCGGATCAATGAAGAAAATTCCACGCTGCTGGAGTCCGTCGATCGCAAAAGGCACTGCACGCCCCTTGTCCATGCTGACAAGCACGCCGTTGAGCCTGCGGGGGAATTCGCCTTTGAACGGGGCATACTCGAGGAACCTGTGGGAAATGATCGCCTGTCCAGCGGTAGCTGTCATGATCTTGCTCCTGAGACCTATGATTCCACGTGTCGGCATATTGAATTCGAGCAGGACTCGCACGCCATGCTGCTCCATGAGGAACATTTCGCCCTTGCGCATTCCGGCAAGCTCGATGACTTTTCCGGAAAGTTCCGTAGGGACGTCGACTGTAAGTATTTCAATGGGCTCGCATTTCTGCCCGTCGATGGTCTTTATGATGACCTGCGGCTGCGACACCGACATCTCATAGCCTTCACGCCTCATGTTCTCAATGAGGATGGCGAGATGGAGTACTCCGCGTCCGCTGACCCTGAACGAGTCGCTGCCGGAATCTTCTATTTTCATCGCCACATCCTTTTCTGCTTCCTTGTAGAGCCTTTCACGGAGATGGCGGCTGCTTACATATTTTCCATCCTTGCCGTAGAACGGGGAGTCATTCACGCGGAAAGTCATGGCGAGTGTGGGCTCATCTATGGTTATAGGCGGAAGGATTTCGGGACTTAGGGCATCTGTCACCGTATCGCTGATGTCAATTTTATCTATTCCGACGACAGCGCAGAGGTCTCCGCACTGGACGACGTCAGTTTCTTTTCTTTCAATGCCTTCAAAAGTGAGAAGCTGCTTGAGCTGTGCCTGCTGCACCTCGCCGTTCCTCTTGATGACAACGATAGGTTTTTTTATGTCGAGGTTTCCACGGTATACCCTTCCAATTCCGATACGTCCTACATAGTCGGAATAATCGAGAGTCGAAACCTGCATCTGCACAGGACCTTCAAATGTCTTCGGAGCCGGGATCTTTTCAATGATCGTATCCATCAGGGGGAGCATGCTGTTTCTCTCTCCGCCGTCCTGTTCAAAGGATACCCAGCCCTCTCTTCCGCTCGCGTAAAGTATGGGGAAATCAATCTGGTGGTCATGTGCGTTGAGCTCGAAGAACAGTTCATAGATCTTGTCGAGGACTTCCTTGGGACGTCCGTCAGCCCTGTCGATCTTGTTTATGATTACTATCGGATGGAGCTTGAGCTTGAGGGCCTTGTCAAGGACAAATCTTGTCTGGGGGAGCGGACCTTCCGCGGCATCGACGAGGAGGAGGACGCCGTCGGCCATGTTGAGGACGCGTTCAACCTGGCCGCCGAAATCGCTGTGTCCCGGGGTGTCGATGATATTGATCTTAATGCCCTTGTATTTGATGCTGATGTTCTTGGCGAGGATCGTGATGCCGCGTTCGCGCTCGAGATCGTTGCTGTCGAGAAAGCATTCGTGCATGGACTGGTTGTCGCGGAAGAGCTTCGCCTGCTTGATGATCTGGTCCACAAGCGTGGTCTTCCCGTGGTCGACGTGCGCGATTATCGCAATGTTCCTGATGTCAGACATTATTCAACTTTATTATTTAGAGATTTTGTGATTTATAGATTTTTCAATAAATAAACGCCTGCATACGTGAAATTTCTGCCGAACGTGGATTCAAGGGAGATGAAGATTCAAATCTCATAGCACCCATTCGCCGTTTCAATAGCAGTCGGGCGCATATAATAACACACTATTTGAATTTGGAAAGCACGAAAGTGAAAAATCAGAGGAATCTCCAAAGAATGGCACATTATTTCCATATGCTTTCCGGACTCACAGCAACGGTTAGATCACTTCTGATTAATCATCAACATCTTCCCCAGCATGGCACTTTATTCGCAGTACAACGCCATCACCGTCGACGGGAAGATTTGCGTTGTCACTGTTGCCGCCTTGAGCAATCCCAACGAAGGACTTGACGGCGACTACAACATCTCGCTCCTGGCGCGCGAACAGCTCGAGGTACTTGCGAAACTCGCAGGAAACGACGGCACCTCGGATTTCGCCAACGTCAAGTACTTAGATGCGACAGGAAAAAAGATGACCGTCACGCTTTCCGACGGCAGGGAAATCAATGTCGTGGCTACTGCTTTCGTGAAGTAAAAGTAGGGACGGCCTTTAGGCTGTCCCATCTTTTCTTGATCCTCCAAAGGTGATGTGATTCCTGTCCGTAGCGACCGACTGCGGTGGCCGCTGTTTTATCAATAAGAAACTTTTACCGGTTAAGTAGGGCGGTCATTCCTGGCCGCCATCTTGTCGGGCTGGCCTTGCCTGTGTGAGAGTGTAGAACAGGCGTCTCGCCTGTTGGGAAAGAAAATTACAGGCCGGAGGCCTGTAATACATTCCTAATTGCCGGCCGGAGGCCAGCGCTCCATGACACAGGCAAGATGCCTGTGCTACATTCTTTCATTCGATGTTCAAAGTTCGAAGTTGAATGTTCGATGTTAAGAATTTTCGGAATTATCCAATCGCCTCTCCGCCTTCTTCGCCGGTCCTTATCCTGATACAGCGCTCGAGGTCGGTCACAAAGATCTTGCCGTCGCCTATGTTTCCGCTGCGGGCGCCCTTGATGATGGCGTTGATGGTCGGTTCGACAAACTTGTCGTTCACGGCGATCTCGAGCTTGACCTTCTCGAGGAGGTTGACCTTGTAGATCTTGCCCCTGTAGGATTCGGAATAGCCCCTCTGCTGTCCGCATCCCCTCACCCTGTGGACCGTCATCTTGTGGACGTCCGCTTCGAAAAGGCAATTTTTGACCCTTTCCAGGGCCTCCGGCTGGATTATCGCTTCGATTAGTTTCATGATATTTTCTCCTAATTTTTGACAGGATAACCCGTCTTCGCCAAGTCTACGCCGTGGCAAGCAGGATTTTCCTGATATAAAATACATTTCAAATTCCAACTCTGAATAACCAATATCCAACACGGAATTTCCAATGTCCAACTAAAAGCAAAATATACTTTCCCCGGAATTCACTTCGTCATTGGACATTCCTTGTTGAATATTGGACATTCGCTTTTTTTAATTAAAGAGCCTCCTCCGGATAGGCCTCGATGTTGTGGATGGACCTGTCGGAGCCGATGAACTCGTCATGCGCCGACAACCTTATCCCTGTAAGTATCTTCATGAATCCGAATGCAAGGAAACCTACCGCAAGAGCGAATGCAATCGCCATGAAAGTACCGGCGAGTTGTGCGAAGATGCTTACGTCAACTCTTGCGCCAAACAGATCTTTATGTCCGAAAATCCCCGTAGCAATTCCGCCCCAGCTGCCGACTATTCCATGAAGCGGCCAGACGCCAAGGACGTCGTCGAACTTGAACCTTTCCGTCTCGATCTGGTACATGAAGTAGAAAATGAGTCCGCCTGCGGCCCCGATCACGAATGCGGCGAGAGGATGCACTATCGCGCTTCCGGAACATATCGCTATGAGGCCAGCAAGCGCTCCGTTGTGGGTGAAGCCCGCGTCATTCTTCGAAATCAGGACACTTGCCATGATTCCGCCTACCATAGCCATGAGGCTGTTGACTGCCACAAGTCCGGAGGCTCCGTTGAGGGCTACCGCGCTTCCGACATTGAATCCGAACCATCCGATCGCAAGTATCCAGCTTCCGAGTCCGAGAAGAGGTATGTTGGAAATCATAGGAGCTCCATTCGCATATCTTTTTGATCTGGCTCCAAGGAGGATGATAGCCGGCAGGGCGATCCACCCGCCCATCGAATGCACGACGACGGAGCCTGCGAAATCAATGAATTCGCCTCCGAGATATTTTACGAAGAATGCCTGGACGCCGATCGGGGCGTTCATGGCGTCATATCCGAAATGCCCCCACATGATACCTTCGAAAAGCGGATATGCGACTGCCACGAGGAATGCGTTGACAATGACGACCGGCCAGAATTTCGCACGTTCGGCGATTCCGCCGCTGATGATTGCGGGTATGCACGCAGCGAAGGTCAGGTAGAAGAAGAATTTAAGGAGTTCGACCCCGTTCCCCTGGTTGAGGATCTCCGCACTCGTCATGAAGCTTATGCCGCGCGCTATCGGATAGCCTATCAGGAAATAGACCAGCGTGCTGACAGCCCAGTCGACGATGATCTTGTTCAGGGCGTTGACCTGGTTCTTCTTCCTCACCGTTCCAAGCTCGAGGAAGGCGAATCCGGCGTGCATGCTGAAGACCATCACCGCTCCAATGAAAAGGAACAGCATGTTTCCGGAACTCTCAAAGGAGTTCAGCTTATTTGTGACTGTGTCATCGGCGCCAAAGCAAAGCATGCCTGCCGACAACAGGAATGCCGTAAGAAATAACTTGATCATCCAACCCTCCGCTAAATTTGATTTTGTTGGAACTCGTTTAGCAAGGAGCATGCCATGAACCAATGTATATTCATAACATTATTGTAATTAGCGAGATATAAATAGCATGTCAGATTCAAAAATAACACTGTTATTACATTTATGTATTTTATAAATACCTCATGTTACATTTACGTCACTATAAATACGGAACTTAATCAGCCTGCAATTTCTTGGAGGCACTGAGAGCGTTATCCTCCAAAGCAAAAACACACGGGCCCGCAAGGGTAGTTTTTATATCGCCGCCCTGCGGGGACTCTGGATACTTTTATTCCGCACATGTCCCATGGCTGACGCCTATGGGCTTCCGCCGTCGCTGGGAAGCTATGGCGCGACAAGACAATATATCGCCATCCTGCGGAGGCTCCAATCAGATTCTGTCTTCAGCCCTCGCAGAGGGCGGCATCTTGTAGCCAAGGGCGAAAGCCCTGTCTACTATACGCATATTTGCATATAAGAAATATCTCTGCAGGCTTGAGTCCCGGAGGGACGAAATGGAAATAGGCAGGGGCTTCAGCCCCTGTTTATTGCCGTGGTTGTGTTCGCGTGCCATAGGTACGCGATGTTAATGT
>MHBH01000009.1 GCA_001804805.1 Lentisphaerae bacterium GWF2_49_21 | reverse complement strand
TATACCTGAAAACCTCTTTCATACTACTTGCCTTTCCTTTTGGCAAGTGTCAACTTATTTCAGGACAAGACATGAACATCGAACATTCAACTTCGAACTTCCAACATCGAAGTAAAGAAATGGGAATTCATGGAAGAAGAGAATAAAAATAAATATTCAATGATACGGATTGTAATTGTTTACCCCTTATTAGCCGTCCTTCTCATTGCAACTTTTCTTTTCCTTGGAAAAGCTAAAAGAGACCATCCCAGAATACGACAACCTGTAACACACCTTATCTACCGTCTAGTCGCTGCTATTAAGAACTATGAATCAACTTACGGCCTGCTGCCATGGGGAGGAGAGACTGATCTGAAATGCAGCGAGAAGAACATCATGGGATATGACAAGCTGCTTGAAATCCTGACATGCATCCCCGGTCCTGCCAATTACAATGCAGCCGTAGGAAACCCAAGAAACATTAAATTTCTTGATGCTCCTAAAAATTACACGAAAACCGGATATGTAGATTACTGGGGACAGAGATTCAATATCTATCTTGACTTGAACTACGACAACAAGGTCAAGATTGGGAATAAGGAAGAAACCGGCACTGTCTTTGTATATTCCTCCGGGCCGAACAAGAAGGACGAAGAAGGCGGAGGAGACGACATCTGCTCGTGGAAGAATTGAAGCTTTTACAGGAGCGCCGGCCTGTCGCGCCGAAGCTTCTTTGCGAAGGCGGACATCTCGCCGGCAACTGAATTGAATTACGAATAACGAACAATCGAAGTGCGAAGTTAAGTTTCACCAAGAAACCGTAATAGAATCAATCAAGCTTGAGTGGCAATCTATAAAGATGCGTTTTTCTATTACCGTCATCACTCCATTCATGAATTCCCAGTATAAGCATACCGGACCTGTGCAACCAGGCAAAGTCCCACTGTTTAATCTCATTACGCAAATCACCCTGATAGCGCCGTCCTTCTGACGTAAGGAGGATTGTTTTCCGCCATTCAGTATGCGGAATCACTAATTCGCTATATAGAGCAACCGCTCTTGCGTCACATCGGCCATGATAGAAAAGAAGGAGTAACATCCCATTATCGCCCTGTCCAAAGGCATTTACAAAACGTACAGATTTTATGTCCTGTATATTTCCCTTCCCCTTCAGTTTCGGATCAATTGGTGGAAGTCCATCAATCCCCTCAAGCACATCCCATTTCTTCCCGGTGGCCGCATCATATACAAAAACGTTGTCAATGTGATCCTCCATGGAATAAGATATGTTCATTGCATCTCTGTTGAATTTGCTGAACACGCACTTCCCAGCACCTAAAACGGCATTATAAGCAACATCATAACTTAGAAGACGGGGTATGGCATCGGCTTTAACCTGAGAGAAAAACAGCGGGTAATTTCTCAGAAACTGAGTATCGCCATGATAATAATAGGAGGATATCCACCCGTCTCTTGCTTTAAAAACAGGAGGATATGGGACATCAACAATGTCATGGGATATTTTTTGGAGATAGGGGGTCCCGTTGAACGAAAATCCGGATAAATCAATTCGACCTCCCCTCACAGGCAAAGTATATAGAGGATATGCCTGCCTGTCCTTGGTTTCCCAACTATACTCCACCCAGGGTTCCTTATATGGTTCCGGCAGCTTACTTATTGTTTCACCTGTTTTCATGTCAAGGCCGACCGACGTCCATTCCGTCCGGATCAATCCTTCTTTTCTGCTGAATACCGCCATGTCCATTGTTGCGTTGAAACTGCGTAGCTGCCAGCCGGACGGCAGTTCGATGGATGTTTTCTTCTCGAGATCCACCCATATGCATGACGCACCGCAGAAATCCAAAAGTACACTTTTTACATGGGGCGTGAAAACCCAGGATTGAATGTATGGGACATCGGAAAAGATATCCCAGAAATATAACTTGTGGAATTCAATGCAGGTCTTGCTGTTGACTTCAACGGCAAAAGGCCCCTCTTTTTCCGAATTGCAGAACAACCAGACCATGTCATCAAGACAAATACCGGTTACTATTTTGGAGTTTTTCATTCTTTCAATGTTCGCCATAGGAACCGACAAATCTGAACCTGGCTTCAAATAATGGATCTCCGAACCGCGCCTCAGAACCATGAAGTTGAACTCCTCGCCGGCAAAAACATCGTCCCATAAACCAAGATCGATTTTCTCTCCGGATTTCAGCTCCTTTAGAACCGGTGCCTTGTCCAATGGAATATCAATATCTTGAAGTTTGCCATCCGGCGAAGCCGAGGTTGGCAGAACCAATTCGTTCGAATTTTCTTTCGTTAATATTTCCACTATCCTTTTTAGTTTTTGATCTTTTGCCAATTGCAGAGGAGTTTCTCCGGTAAGATTGGGGATTGAGGGATCAGCTCCGTGCGATAATAGCCAATCTACAATTTCCGGTTTATTATCGAATACAGCCGCATAAAGCGGCGTGGCTCCATCAAGTCGCGCTGCAGCCATTAGCCCATAATGACGGGCATTGATGTTTGCTCCGGCTTGAACTGCTGATGATATTTCCTTTATATTGCCACTAAAAACACCAAGGAACAAATTTGCATCTTCTCCTGTTGTAACAATTACTCTGGGGTGGTGATACGAACAGCCAACCAGGCAGAGTATGCAAAATAACATTAGCTTTGTTTTCATTATTATTTTTCTCGAACAATCAGTTTATGTTCTCATTCAGAATTGATTGGTATAAAAACATATGTTTCAAGGACCAATTACGAGTTTCCAGTTTCCAGTTTCCAATTTCAAGTTTCAAATCTACAAAGTGGTACAGGCGTCCCGCCTGTAATTGATTAAAGAGGAATACAGGCGAGACGCCTGTATCACTTTCTTAAAAATCCAATCAAGTATCGAGTTTCAAGTTACGAGCAATTCCCCCAACCATCCACTCATCCATCAATCCATTCATCCAATCTTCTAGAATCCTCTCAGCCTTATTTCCGGAACTTTCCCGAAGACATGGACATATAGGATGCGGACGTTTGGCGCGACAGGATCGGCGTATACTGCCGCTTTTATAAGCCTGCTTGCGAGCGCAATATTACCGGTGTCAAGGGCCTTCCTGGCGTCCTGGGCCCACTGCTGGGCGTTCTTTCGGTCTTCTCCGGATATTACCTTGAAGACTATATATTTGTTGCTTATGAATTTAAGCTCCGGCGGAGGTTCGACCTCGTAGAACATCTTCAGCTTTTCCCGTTCCTGTGGCATATACATCAGGCAGACTGGGGAATCCTTTTTCAATCTTATGGCGGCAGCACAGTATCTGGAAGAATAAATCATCATGTCTCCCTGGTGCCCCCTGTCGAACACATAATATCTCGCCCCCTTGTCGGTACAGAACTGGTTGAAATTCCATTCGTCGCTGTGGAAGATCTTGTCCAGGTAGATTTCCACGTTCTTCCTGGTCTCACCGAGTTCGAATTTCGGCTGGAGTATTATTGCGGTATGACAGTAGGCCTTCAGAAGTGGAGAAATTGTGAAGTCCGCAAGGAACACCTCGTTGTCAACGCCTTCCGCCCTCATCCATTCTATAAGGCCGGCTGTTTCCGGAAGATACTCACGTGCATAGTTCCTCCCCATGCGGCAGGTCTGTGCAAATTCCGTGAACACAATTAGCCCCAGGAAAGCCATGACCGCAGTTCTTTCACATGCAATCCGGACATCCGGGATTGCTTTCCTCAATACAAGGACAAGTAAAGATCCGCCGATGACAAACACCAGGACAAGGACTGAAATAACTACACTTACATTGCTTGATATCACGATAGGGTGTTTGGGGAGCAGTACAATGAGCGCAAGGACAAGCAGTGCAAAAAGTCCGCCCCAGATGAAAACAAACTGGAACCTGTGATTCCTTATATTCTTCAGCCAGCCCTGGAAAAGCAGCGGCATGAGCATGCACAGGAATATTATTGTGAAGTCATAGTATCGGACTACGAATATGAATGCGATGAAATAGAATATTGTCATGAACAGCGGAAAATAGAGCCTCGCCATCTCCCTGGAATAAATACGCCTCCTCTGGGATGCAAAGAAAAGCGAGAGGATGAGGATAAGAGGGACGCTGTAGATGGCAAAGGGGAAATGCTGCCTCAGGATTTCCATGTTGGCCGAATGCATCGCCGGCGTCCACAGTATCCGGGCGTCAAAATTCAAAAGCAGGGGATCCTGCGGCTTGACGTTCAAGTTCTTGATCTTCGCGAGAAGCAGATTCCCGAAATGGCCGTAGCTGTCGGAAAAACTGCTTATCCTGCTTATCCCCCACCACACCGATATTGCAAGCACCAAAGTGATTCCGAGCGCCATGGCCCTTTTCAGATAGGACCGCCTAAAGATATGCAACGACGAAATTATGACCGCAGGAATTATGACAAGCACCAGTGGAGAAAGGAAAAGACTGTGCACCCTGTGGTACGGGATGAGGACCGAAGCCGCGAGGACCGCGATTAAAATCACGATCCATATGTTCCTCCTCCTCGTGCTGGGCTTCCCCCCGATTATCATCCGGAATATCTCCGAAATGCCCCATACACCAAAGAATATCTGGCACATGTCCCAGGTCGATATCGCGACAAAGGCGGTCACCCCGAGCAGGACAAGCTTCCATTTCGATGGCCGGCCAAGATACCAGAATGCGATGACAAGCACTGCAACTATGATCGGCAGGCAGAATTCACCCCTGACAATATCCTGTCCGGTGTATCTCGCTATCGCCGCCGGGGAAACAACATGGAGAAGCCCGCCTGCCAAAGCCAGTGGCCATGGACATCTGACCACGATCAGGAAAAGGAAGGTCAGCGCCGCAATAGAACTCGCCCAGAGCCGGATCTGGAACCTCGCCCAGTTAGTGAAATACGGATTGTCCTCATAAACCTGCACCTCGGGTTTCAATCCCGATGATGGAAACAGCTTGTTCTTCAGCTTGTAGCCATATCCCAGGAAATATTCCAGCCCGATCGTATCCTGCTCCACCACCCGTATGTTCCTGTTGGTCGGCAGAAGACGGTCATACGACGGAATCCCCTTTCCATACGCGACATCTGCGGAATACGCATACATGACCGAGCTTTCAACGAAAAATGGAATGAACGGGCCCGTTGAAGGATTGGGCAGTTTGCCTTCGTAGTCCTTGTAGCAATCCGCTATCCTCGCCTCCTCGCGGTTGAAGACGAAAGTCCTCATCGAGAAGGAGCAGATGTATACGAATGCAAAAAGGATGAAAACAAAGAGATGCCCTGAAGTATTTATAAACGGCAACCTGATGTTTTTCATTCCAGTCTTTCCTAAAAGAATGTAGTACAGGCGTCTCGCCTGTGATTAAAATTTACGTATACAGGCGAAACGCCTGTACCACATTCCTAAAATTATCCTCTATAAAATTTTCCGTCTGGAAAATTTTATCATGCGAATGGATTCTCGCCGCAGTAGCGGACGCCCTTCGGATGATTGTAATAGATATTGCAGTTGCAGACGCCTATCGTCTTCATCGCATCATAAAGGGCTTTCCCCGAATGCTTGAACGCTATCGCACCATGGTGCGGGAACCTCTGTTCGATGAGGACATGGCGGTAGAACCTGCCCATCTCCTTCACCGCGAAAATTCCGATGCCTCCGAAAGATTTCGGATCCACGTCGAGAACCTCTCCATCGGCGATATACGATTTCAGAACGGCGTCGGCGGTGGACTGCAGCCTGAAGAGGGTGATATCCCCCGGCCTGATCCTTCCTTCAAGCGTGCCTCGTGTGATATCCGGGGCCTTGCCAGGCTCCATGAGCCTGTGCATGATGAGCTGATATTTGAGGCTGCATCCCGCCAGACATTCCGAGCACGTGTTTCCACAGTGGAATCCCATGAAGAGATCGTTGAGCTGGTAGCCTGCCGCCTTCTTTCCTGCCTTCTCATACATGTCGCGCGGGACGGTGTTGTTGATGTCGAGAAGAGTAGCCGGATGTTCCGTCGCACAGGTCGCGATGTATTCGCTCAACGCGCCGTAGATGTCCACTTCGCATGACACCGGAATCCCCTTTGCCGCCATCCTCGAATTGACGTAGCAGGGGACGAATCCGAAATATTTCTCGAATGACGGCCAGCACTTGTTGGCGAATATCCCGTACTGGGACGCGCCAAGGTTGTCAGCCATGAACTTCGTGAGCCCGACTTCGAACTGTGCGAGTTTCGCAAGAAGATCAGGATACGCATTGTTCTTGCCCAGCTCCTGCGCCATTTCCGCAGCGACCTTCCTGATCTTCGGATTGCCCTCGGCGGAACGGAACACGTCGTAAAGATCTAGCTCGCTGTTCTCCATGACCTCGACACCGATGTCGTAGAGCGGTTTGATCGGCGCGTTGCATGCAAGGAAGTCCTGGGGACGTGGACCGAAAGCGAAGATCTTCAGCTTCCTGATGGCGACAAGTATTCTCGCAACAGGGATGAATTCCTTTATCATTCCGGCGACATCATCAGGGGTTCCGACAGGATATTCCGGAATGTAGGCCTTGATCTTGCGGAGAGCGAGATTGTAGGAGGCGTTGAGCATCCCGCAATAGGCATCGCCGCGGCCGTTGATCAGATTTTCGCCTGTCTCCTCGGCGGCGGCCACGAACATCACAGGTCCGTTGAACTTCTGGGCGATAAGCGTCTCCGGGCCTTCCGGACCGAAGTTTCCGAGATAGACTATCAGGGCGTTTACTTTGAGATTGGTTATTTCCTCATAGGCCTTGAGGACATCCGTCTCTTTTTCAATGACGGTAGGAATGTTCTTGATCTTGATATCCTTCGCGGCGCACGCCTTGAGGACTTCACTCTTGCGCTTCTTTGAAAGTTCAATCGGGAAACAGTCCCTGCTGACGGCCACGATTCCGAGTTTCACTTCCGGTACGTTGTTCATCTTATGTCCCTTCTAAATTAAAAATTATCTCTTAAATAATGTAGAATAGGCGTCTCGCCTGTTCTTATTTAAATTTCCTACAGGCGAGACGCCTGTCCTACACTCTTAAATCCCATTTCCGAGTTACAATTCATTTCTGCCCGTAATACGAATTCTTCCCGTGCTTCCTCTGGTAATGTTTGTCGATGAGCGTTTTCTTAAGTTCAGGAGCCTTGGGATTTATTGTCAGTGTCAGATACGCCATCTTCGCAAGTTCCTCGAGGACTGCGCTGTTGTAGACCGCCTTCCCCGGGGTAGCGCCCCAGGTGAACGGACCATGGCAGGCAACAAGCACCATCTCGACTTCCTTGTAGCTGCGTTTTTTGAAGGCGTCAAGGATCTGCTGTCCAGTCTGCTCCTCGTAATCACCCTTTATCATTTCATCGTCCATGACTTCAGTGCATGGCACAGCTTCGACAAGATGGTCGGCGTGTGTCGTGCCGAAGATCGGAATCGGCCTGATCGCCTGCGCCCAGGCCACGGCATATGTCGAATGCGTGTGGACAATCCCACCGATGTCGGAGAAACTCCTGTATAGGACGGCATGCGTGTTCGTATCGGAGGAAGGTCTCAGCGATCCTTCGACAACCTTGCCCTCGAGATCCACGACAACCATTTCGCGGGGCTTCAGCCTGTCATAAGGCACGCCGCTTGGTTTTATCGCGAACACGCCTTTTGAACGGTCGACCGCGCTGACATTCCCGAACGTGTAGATGGCAAGCCCGAGCTTCGGGATTTCCATGTTGCATTCCCACGCCTGTTCCTTCAGAGCCTTGTATTTTGACATATTGTATTTCCTTAAGTATGGCGGGCTTTCTAGCCCGCTATCTTTAAGGACAGGCTGGAAAGCCTGTCCTACTTTTTCGTCTCCTCCTCCACAAATCCGCCGAGGGACGAATATTTCGCATAGAGCTTTGCGTATTTCGCGGAATTCGTCTTGTCCGGCGTGTATTCGGCCTCGAATCCGCTACCCATGGCGTCCTGCGCCGCCTCCACATTTCTATATATGCCTGCAACAACTGCTGCGAACATCGCAGCTCCAAGCGCGCATGCCTGTTCGGAACGCGCCACCTTGATCTTCATGCCAAGCACATCCGTAACCGTCTGCATGATGAACGGAGATTTCTTCGCAACTCCGCCAAGTGCAATGACTCCCTTGATCTCGACGCCTTCATCCACGAAACGGTCGACTATCTTCTTTGATCCGAATGCCGTGGCTTCGACGAGAGCGCGGAAAATCCTAGGTGCATCGCTTCCAAGATTAAGTCCGCCGATGGCGCCCTTGAGCGCCTGGTTCGCATCAGGTGTGCGCCTGCCGTTCATCCAGTCGAGTGCGACAATTCCTGATTCGCCGATCGGAATTTTCGCCGCGGACTTGGAAAGTGCCGGAATGACGCTGTGATGAACTGCATCAATTATCTTCTTCCTCGCGCTCTCGGATTTTATTTCTGAGGCAAGCGCATTCTGAAGCGGCCACATGAGGACATTCCTGTACCAGGCGTAGATGTCACCGAACGCGGACTGCCCTGCTTCCATACCGAGCATTCCCGGAACGATCGAGCCGTCAACCTGTCCGCAGATCCCGCGGATGAGTTTCTTGCCGACCTTGTTCATTGGAGCGATCAGCATGTCGCATGTTGAAGTTCCCATTACTTTGCTCATTATGTAGGGTTTGATCTGTCCGCCGACAGCGCCCATGTGCGCATCGAAAGCCCCGATGCCGACCACGACATTTTCGCCCAGACCGAGCTTTTTCGCCCAAACCGGGGAAAGAGTCCCTGCGGCACAGTCGGAGGTATATGTATCCTTATAGAGACGGCCACGCAGGCCTTTGAGAAGCGGATCAAGCTTTGTCAGGAATTCTTCAGAAGGCAATCCGCCAAATGATTCATGCCACATCGCCTTGTGTCCGGAAGAGCATCTGCCGCGCTTGAGAGTGAGTGGATTCGTGTCGCCTGTAAGGACGGCAGGCAGCCAGTCGCAGTGTTCAACCCAGGAAAACGCCGCGGCGCGGACCTTCTTGTCGGCCCTGAGGGCGTGCAGGACTTTCGCCCAGAACCATTCGGAGGAATATATTCCGCCGCAATATTTCGTGAAATCCTCGAACTTCCCGCTATGGGCGAGAGTGTTTATCTCCTCGGCTTCCTTAATTCCGGTATGGTCCTTCCACAGGATGAACATCGCATTGGGGTTGTTCTTGAACTCGTCCTGCAGCGAAAGCGCCACGCCGTTCCTGTCAACCGCTATCGGGGTCGAACCTGTGGTGTCGATCGAGATTCCCTTGATGTTCTTTGCGACATTCGCACCCGCGGCCTTTACGGACTTCTTCACGGTGATCTCAAGCCCCTCGAGATAGTCGAGGGGATGCTGGCGGAACTGGTTTTCGACCGGCAGACAGAACTTCCCGTCCTGCCAGCGGCTGTAGTAGTGGACAGCGCTCGAAATCTCCCTGCCGTTAGAAGCATCAACGATAAGACATCTTACCGAATCCGTCCCATAATCGAGACCAATCACGAAATTGTTTTTTGACATGTGTTCCCCTTCCTAGTTTTTCAGGGCTGATAATGTAAACCGGACTATGTTACTTTGCCAGAGCTTGCAGGATGAATTTTATCCCTTAAGGAATTGCATGATTCCATTGAACTGATTTATAAACAAAGGAGCGCGGGTTTCCTGCCACGCCGGATGGCTGTGGTCCAACCCGCGATATTTTCTTTTGGCGGGTATGAAAACCCGCCCTCCTTTAAAATTTAAATCCTGCAAATTATCTTTTTTCATAATGATGGAACATTGCTGTTTTTAAATTGTCTTATATAATATTCTCCGCTTGAACTAAAGGCTGATTGCAAAAACAAAAATACAATTGTTGCTGAAACATACCCGTTGGAGTACAAACTTTAGTTTGTCTTAGCATTCAACAGGTTATGCAAGCTGAAGCGAAGATTCAGCCTTGTTTCAGGCATCGAGGCGATGAAACGGATCAAGAAAAGACTTGCCTCTGCAAAAACGAAGCACTGTTTGACTTTTCAGGGATTTATATTATCTGTAACCGCCTTAATCAATTGGATTTTCAACTTATAAATTTCGGAGAAATTTATTTATGATGGGTTGTCATTTAGGTAATTTTTTCCAGGTCAGCGTGGCTGGCGGGTCATATCAGGAAGGACTTACTTCCTTAATACAGGGCGTTCCCCCGGGCATGCTCCTCACTGAACAGGAGATCTACGGCGATCTTCTCCTCCGCAAACCCGGAGCCGACGAGCTTTCATCCCCTAGAAAGGAACCTGACCTTCCTATAATATACACAGGACTTAACTCATGGGACACCATCGAAAAGGCCGGAAACAAGAACCTCACGAACGGAACACCGATCACAATCCTCATCCCGAACCTCGACCGCCATGACATCCATGTCTGGCAGTACCAGAGCACCAACAGAACCCCTCGCCCGGGACATGCATCATATGCCTCCTTCATTAAATATGGTCCGGATGATGACGCGATCGGCGCCGGAATTTTCAGCGGGCGTTATACCGCTACGATCGTCGCAGCCGGTTATGTCGCCAAGAAAGTCCTCAAAGCCTGTGGCATCGAAGTATTCTCATATATCCGCGAAATGGCGGGAGTCCGGTGCAATGAGATGGATTATGCAAAAGTCCTCAAGGGCACGGACGCCTTCAAGAAGATGCGCCGCGACCTCGATCCGTTCTATCAGGAAATCTATGTGAAGAAACGCATCACCATGGACATGCGCTTCCTCCAGAAAGCTGCGATATTCGCAGAAATTGAAAAGGAAATAGACGCGATCCGCGCAAAGACCCCGAAGATGGATTCCAAGGCCATCAGGAAGAAATATGGCGTCCACCACGTCGTGAACTGTCCGGACGTAGATGCCGCCGAAGAAATGCTCGCGGCCTGCAACAAGATCTCCGCGACCGGAGATTCGTCCGGTGGAGTAGTGGAAGTCGTCGCGCTCGGAGTTCCCTGCGGACTCGGTGAACCCGTCTTCAAGAAACTTGATGCTGAACTCGGCAGGATGCTCGGAATCGGCGCCGTCAAGGGCGTCGAGGTCGGAGCTGGATTCGCAGTAAAGGACATGACCGGCATCCAGTCGAACGACGCGATGCGCGCTGAAAAGGGCAAGGTCAAGTTCATGAGCAACAACGCCGGCGGAATCACTGGCGGACTCGCCACCGGACAGCCAATCGTTGCGAGAGTCGCAGTCAAGCCCACACCTACTATCGACAAGAAACAGGTCACGATCGACAAATACACTATGGAGAACAAGGCACTTGCCGCAATAACGCGCCGCGATCCCACGATCGCCGGACGCATCTGGCCGGTCGCCGAGAACTACATGGCAATCGTTCTCCTCGACTACCTGATCGCCCATTACGGGTACCAGATGCTTAAGGATAAGATTTCCAAGTAGGTACGGGCTTTAGCCTGTACCAGCATTTTGGTATTTTTAGAACTAAGAATGGTACAGCCTAAAGGCCGTACCTACTTCAACCCCCGCCCTGATTTGCAATGCCTAAATACTGTCAATATAATTTCTTGGCGACATCCCTGTATGCTTCCTGAACCAGTTGGAAAAGTTTGATAAATAAGCAAATCCCAGGGCATTGGCGACTTCGTTGATTCTTTCACCTTTCGAATTCAGGCGGTCCATGGCATATCTGAGGCGCAGATCTTCAAAATAGGCTTTGGGACTGCGGTTCATCTCCTTCTGGAAAAGCCTGACCAGATGGACCAGGCTGATCCCGATCTGGGCAGACAGCTTGTGCATGTCAAAGTTCTCCTCCACAACCGAATTGTTCATTATTGCGACGGCTCTTGCAACCCGTTCGTCAATCCCAAAATTTCCGGAGGGATGGACGCCATGGTCGCTCAATGCCTTCAACAGTTCCGCAAACCAGTTGTTCAAGTGCCTTTCCAATGCGAAAAAATCAGATGAGTCCACCCTGTAATCCCGCATGTTCCATATTCCCGGAGCTATGCCGATGTTCTTCATGATCCTAGCCATCGGCCTCGCGCGTTTCTCAAGCAAAGGATGATCTTCGGCGTTGATGACCAGGCTGAGGCCGTCTTCAATCCATTTGCTTCCGTCCGGCCAGTGCGCGTCAAAGGCCACGGACAACATGACAGTATCCGCGGCGAAAAGATGAGACCTGCTAACAGGCTTGACGATCAGCCATTGCCCAGGCAACGCCCTGAAGATCTTGCCGTCATGCTTGACCTGCGCCCATCCCCTGTGCACCAGCCAGGCGCCGTTGTTTGTAAAATTGTACTTCCCCCTTTTCATCTCCCTGGGAGGGCTTATCATCCGATGTTCATAGCACCAGAGCAGATGGGAACTAAGGTTCAGCCAGTCACGGTATTTCATCGTCTGCTTTTGCATCCGCATCCTCCTCGGTTATCAGCCTCTATTTCCGAATAATGATAAAATATCACAACTTTTTGAATAATATATGTAAATCGGGAGTATTGCTTATGGTTTTGTTTTATGTTAGAATAATTGCATAAGGGGGAGTTACGATTATGAGCAATGTCTTTTCATTGTCTGACAGAGCATGCTCTCTCCCTTTTAGGGGACGTATGCATGTTCGGACAAGATGTTTCACCTTGATCGAGCTTCTGGTGGCTGCGCCCGGCGAAGCTGAGAAACGCCAGGCGTTTCAAGCGAAGACGAGAGCAACTCTCTTTACTCTTATCGAGTTGCTCGTGGTCATTGCAATTATCGCAATCTTGGCGTCATTGCTGCTGCCGGCCCTTGCTACAGCCAAATCCTATTCAAAGCGGATTGTGTGCGTGAGCAATTTCAAGCAATGCTACCTGTCACTCTTCGCGTATGAGAGTGACAACACTCAGCTTCTGCCAAAGATTTCATGGAATACCGACATGCCGGATGTCTTCAGGCATTCCTCTGACTCGCTTCTTACAAGGATGTCCGATTACTTGCAGAATTTCAATGTCTGGAAATGTCCTGCCTTGGACGCGGCTTCTGTCGACAACCCGGCAAACACTGACGCTGATCCACGGGCCAATTATCATTACTATCCCGGGAAGAACTACCTGGGGACTTTCTATACTGACTTCAACGTGGCAAAGAACAGTCCGAACGATGTTCTAATGAGCGACGAAGTCTATCAATGGGCAGGGGACGGTATTTTCCGTATGAACCATGTGACTGGAAAAGGCGAGTTTGTTCCATATCCTGCGAACAACCCGTCTTTTGTTGTAGTTAAAGCCATAAGGGTTGACGGGAGCAATCATGTCTTTTGCGACGGCCATGCGGAATGGATTCCGTTTGCGGATCTAAAATATATTGGAACCCATGCAGCCAGCAACTCTTTGCTTTTCTCCGTGGAGCGATGACTTACTAGTAGTTGCATAATTGTATTTACATTTCAAAGGAGCGCGGGTTTTCCAACCCGCGATTTGGCGGACTGGAAAGTCCGCCCTCCCTTTTAAGTAAATTCTATTATGAGACTATTTGTATATGAGGCAATTTGCCTCTTTTGAGCTGATTTCTAAAGTTGGAGTTCACGGCGTGCATAACCTATTGAATGCCATTATTTTGATAACGGAAGGAATTTATGGAAAGACATTATTGTGTTTTCTTGCTGGCGTGTGCCCTCATTGGAACAGGTTCGTCGACTGCTATGTCGGCACAGGACAAAGCCGAAACGTATGACATCGTCGTCTACGGTGGCAATAGCGCCGGAGTCATTGCCGCTGTCCAGGCGGCGCGTATGGGAAAAACCGTGGCCCTGATTGAGCCCAACAAACACCTCGGGGGATTGACCAGCGGCGGACTCGGCTGGGTCGATGTTGGAAATCCGCGGACGATTGGCGGACTGGCCCGTGAGTATTTCCACAGGGTCTGGGAATACTACCAGGATGATGCCGCATGGAAGCTTGAGAAAAAGCACAAAATGAGTGGACAGCATTCCCCGCTGTCCCCCGACGATCAGACAATGTGGATTCTCGAGCCTTCCGTTGCAGAACGGCTGTTCGACCGGATGGCAACTGAAGCAAAGGTGAAGGTCTTTCGCAATGAAAAGCTGAATCGCAAGAGCGGCGTGGAAAAAGAGGGGCGTAAAATAGTCAGCATCGCCATGGAATCCGGCCGCGTTTTCAAAGCCAGGATGTTCATCGACGCAACTTACGAAGGCGATCTGATGGCCGCATCCGGTGTCACGTATTTCGTCGGGCGCGAACCCAACAGCCGATACAACGAAACGATCAACGGGATCAGGCCCATGCCGCTCCCCGGCCGCTTCCCCGAGGGGATTGATCCGTATCAAATCAAGGGAGATACCAAGAGCGGACTCCTGCCCCGCATCCATCCCGCCTGGGGTGGGAAGGTGGGCGAAGGCGATCGGGGAGTTCAGGCTTACAATTACCGGATGTGCCTTACAAAATTTCCTGAAAACCGGATACCTGTGAAGAAGCCGGCAGATTACGACGAAAAGCAATACGAAATCCTCTTCCGGTTCATCGAAGCAGGAGTGGCGACAGATAACTTCTTCAAGTTTGACATGTTGCCTAATGGAAAGACCGACAGCAATAACAACGGCTATGTTTCCACGGATTTTGTCGGCATGAACTGGGACTACCCGGAGGCCGATTACGCCACCCGCGAGCGCATTGCAAAAGATCATGAGCACTGGCAGCGAGGTCTCATCTGGACCCTGCAGAACCATCCGCGCATTCCCGAGAAAGTCCGCCTTCGCTATGCCCCTTGGGGGCTGGCAAAGGACGAGTTCACCGACACCGGAAACTGGCCGTTTCAGCTCTACGTCCGCGAAGCCCGCCGCATGGTCGGCGATTACGTTGTCACTGAAAACACCGCACTAGGCAAGGATGTCGCGACGGATCCGGTGGGGCTTGGCTCATATCACATGGACTCCCATGCGATAAAACTCTTTGTATCGCCTGAAGGCTTCGTGACAAGCGAGGGCGGCATGTTCGTCAAGGTGCCCGCGCCGTTCGGGATCAGCTACCGTGCCATCATACCCAGGCGCGGTGAATGCGAGAACCTGCTGGTGCCGGTCTGCTCCTCCGCCACGCATGCGGCATATGGGTCCATGCGGATGGAACCGGTCTTCATGGTGCTAGGCCAATCCGCCGCCACTGCCGCGAGCCTCGCGATCGACGGCAAAATCTCATTGCAGGATCTTCCATACGACGCGCTGCGCGAACGCCTGTCGGCTGACGGCCAGATCATCGATTGGCAGACGAACAGGAAACTTCCTGGGAGTAAATCCGGTGTCAAATGATTCCATCGCAGAAATTTCTGTTCGAGTCGCAGTCTGCATCCTATAGTAGGTACGGGCTTTAGCCTGTACCAGTTTTGGATTTGAAGTAGGTACGGGCTTTAGCCTGTACCAGTTTTGGATTTGAAGTAGGTACGGGCTTTAGCCTGTACCAGTTTTGGATTTGAAGTAGGTACGGGCTTTAGCCTGTACCAGCATTTTAGAATTTTAAGAACTAAGAATGGTACAGCCTAAAGGCCGTACCTACTAGAACACCAGCGTCATGATCGAATGCGGGGCGATTGCGAAGTTCGCAATATTTTCTCCGCATCTCAGGACGAAGTCAATCTTCTCGCCCGAGCTGTTCATCACGACCGTGACGATCTCGCCATTCGGATTTTTCGCTGCCGTGACGTCGAGATACGGCGAATACTTGCTGAACCCGATCCTTCGCGCACCGGGCTTGATATACTTGCTGATGTGCCCGATGTAATAGAATGACGACTTGTATGTCATCTTCTTCTTTTTCGTGTCGACGATTATCGGCGCATCGCAGAAGTTGCCGACGTGGTTGGGTCCGCCCAACTCATCAAGAGTTATGTTCCAATCGATCCATCCCTGCGTCCAGTTGTTCAAGTCGCCGATGATGTCGTGGGCATATTTTTCGCCTTTGCGCCAGCCGCAGTCTTTGGGTCCGGAAACGCAACCTTCGGTGAAGATCAATCCCTTCGACGGGAACATGTCATGCAGTATGTCGAGCCCTTCGAAATGATCTCCTGAATACCAGTGGAATCCCGTGCCCCAGATATATTTTGCGGCATTGCGGTCAGATAGGATTATCTTAGTACGGTCGAAGACGCGTTCCTTGTTATGGTCCCACACTAGGAGCCTGACGTTGCCGTGTCCATGCTTCTTGAGCGAAGGACCGAGATAGTTCTTCACGAAATCCCTTTCCTCTTCGGCGGTATAGATACATGAGTCCCAGGTCTGTTTCGCCTTAGGCTCGTTCTGGACGGTGAGATAGCAGATCTTGATGCCTTCCTTGGCGTAGGCTTCAATGTACTTGGAATAGTAATCGGCCCATATCTTGCGGCAGTCGGGCCTGAGCTTTCCACCGAGATTCATCTTGCCGGTGGTCTTCATCCAGTCCGGCGGACTCCACGGAGAAGACAGGATGCTGAGCTTTGAACCTCTGATCTTCTGGGCATCCTTGATCATCGGAATGATGAGCTGCTGGTCGCGTTCGATGTTGAAAGTCTTCAGCTGGCGGTCGTTCTTCGCGGTGTAATGGTAGTTCCCGGTCGAGAAGTCGCAGCTGTTGATATGTGCGCGGCAGAGGCTGTAGTTCAATCCCTTGTCGGTGTCGAAATATGCCTTGAGCACCTTCTCCCTGATTGCCGGACCTGCCTTGTCCAAGGAGACTGCCGCAGATTCAGTCAGGGCTCCGCCGAATCCCTCGATCTTCTGGTAGGCGACTTCCGGGAAAATGTTGATCACCTGGGGTTCAACACCGTTGACATCTTTCTTGAACTGCACGCTCTTCTTCTCTGACAGCCTGTCGGCAGTCTTCTCTGAAGTGAGTATGACTTTGATTGAGTTCTTCATCGGCATATAATCCTTCTTTTAAATTGCCAAACGCATATTAATTTCAAGATTTTGTTTTCCAACGGAGCGCGGGTTTTCCAACCCGCGTATTGGCAAATCAGTCTTCGCACTGAAGAGCTACGCTACGGCGGACAGGAATGCCCACCCTCCTTTATAAAACAAAATAAGCGCATAATGTACACCTGAGTGCATTGTTTTGTAATGGAATCCAGTTATTTTTATTTCCCATACTTATGAATAAAAAAACAGTCAAGACAGCAAAGACGAAAAAAGACGGCAACAGCCAAGTTCAGGCCGCACCCCAGGCCTGCGGGAATTTCACCGCACTGACTCCGGACGTCATCGTCCCGGAGGTCGAGAAGGCGCTTGGTCGTCACCTGCTCGGCTACACCCATCCCATGAACAGCTACATCAACCGGGTATATGAGCTGATGGCCGACGACCGCGAACGCATCATCGTAAAGTTCTACCGGCCCGGCCGCTGGTCCAAGAAGGCAATACAGGACGAACATGATTTCGTGATGGAATGCGCGCATGACGAGATCCCGGTCGTCGCACCGTTCATTCTCAAGAACAAGACAACTGTCGGTGAAACCGACGGCATTTTCTTCGCCGTATATCCGAAACGACTCGGTCGGATATGGGAACAGACAAGCGACGACGACTGGAAGCGTCTTGGACGGGTCGTCGCCCGCGCACATGTCGTCGGAAGCCGCAAGCCGGCAAAACACCGCCTTAAGCTTCATCCAAGGGAAACTACCAAGTCGGATATTTCGCAGCTTGTCGATGGTGGACAGATTCCGCCGAGATACCAGAAACCTTTTGAAGACGTCTGCTCCCAGCTTCTGGATCTGATCCTGCCGATGTTCGATGACACCGAATACATCAGGATCCACGGCGACTGCCATGCGAAAAATATCTTGCACAGGCCCGACGAAGGGCTTCTTCTGATCGACTTCGACGACATGGTGATGGGACCTCCCGTGCATGACCTCTGGATGCTTCTTCCCGGGCACATGCTTGAATCAGGACGCGAACTCGACCTTATGATCAAAGGATACAGGGAATTCCGAGATTTTGAGGAGGACAGCATTGAGCTCATCGAACCTCTCCGCGCAATGCGAATGCTTTATTTCCTGGACTGGATAAGCCGTCAGCGTGAAGATCCGTGCTTCCCGGCCAATTTCCCGAACTGGGGCACTGATTCATTCTGGGCCGACCAGTTAAGGGAATTGAACCAGCAGTATTTGAATATAAAGTAGGTACGGGCTTTAGCCTGTACCAGCCTTTGGATTTGAAGTAGGTACGGGCTTTAGCCTGTACCAGCATTTGGATTTGAAGTAGGTACGGGCTTCAGCCTGTACCAGTTTTAAAGTGTTATTAAATTTTTAAGCAAGGAATGGTACAGCCTAAAGGCCGTACCTACTTAGAACTCATGGAAAAACCTATAACAACTGCCTTTCATCGGAGGAAACTCCCTCATTGGAGCGTTTTGAACCACGAATATTTTGTAACTTTCCGCCTCCATGGAACTATTCCAGCACATGTCATTGCCACTCTCCGCGAGAAGAGAGATAAATTGAAAGATGCTCCCCAGGAAGAAATAATTCAAAATCAACGGTTGGAATTCCTTAAGATCGAGTCAATCCTTGACACGGCCGACAATAACAGGGCATTTCTTTCCAATCCCGACATTGCCAGACTTGTATTGTCAAAATTCGACGAGATGGAAACAAAATATCGGTGGCGGTTTCCTTTTATCGTCATCATGCCGAATCATGTGCATTGCCTATGCTGTGATTCGGACAATGCCCTTGTATCACTGGGCAAAGTCCTCGGTGAAATTAAAGGTTCCACTGCTTTTCAGGCGAACAGGATACTTGGAAAAGAGGGAAAGTTCTGGGCAGCGGAAAATTTCGACCACTGGTGCCGAAGCCCGCTAAAAGTAGAATCTGTCAAAAGATACATTATGAATAATCCTGTTAAAGCCCGCCTTGTATCAAAGCCTGAAGACTGGCCGTGGAGAAAACCAAAATAAGTAGGTACGGGCTTCAGCCTGTACCAGCCTTTGAAGTGTTATTAAATTTTCAAGCAAAGAATGGTACAGCCTAAAGGCCGTACCTACTTTTAATACCTTCCCCAGAGCTGGGCGGCCGCCATCAGCAGGCGCATGCCGGTCAGGCGCGAACCATTGTTTATCACCCCAGACGTGGCGAACACAAGGCCCCTCTTCTCCTTCGCCTGTTCAAAATCGCGTAGCAATTCGCAGACCAGCCTTACTTCCTCGTTCCGGCTGAATGTGAACGGCGCAAGCTGTCCTTCAATGACGGCGTTCGGACAATGTCTGCGGATCTCGCTGACAGTCAGACTCGGTCCGAAATTTACGCCTGTCATGTTCAACTTCGTAAAGAATGGAAGGAGGTGCGACATGGCTGAATCGGAATGCTGGTACCGTCTATCTCCGGGATTCGGACTGTACCGTTCGAAGAGGGTCTTGAGAATCGGATATCCGAAGAGCTCGTACATTTCCGGATTGAAGAGACAGCAGTTGTCGTCGGCGAATCCAAAACCATGGGGAGCCGTTTCCGGAGTGTAGCCCGCCTCCTCGTCAAGAATCCGTGCTATGCCAAGCATCGCCTTGATTATTGCGTTCCGGAACCTGACAGCAAGATCCGGGTTGTCCAGAACTAGGAAGAGCATGTTCTCGGAGCCATAGACGCTTGTCGCAAATGTGCAGGGTCCGCGCTGCCAGCGGTAGAGCCCGGTCTTTATTCCGCACGGCAGCAGCTTCGCCTTCGCTTCGTTCCATCCTTCCGGAAGGATGAATTTGCGGATCTCGCGGCTTTCTACACGGTCGAGAAGCGCCTTTAACTCGTCCTCGGTATTTGCGGACTGCTGGAGCCACCAGGAACCCTCATGCCAGACGTTCTTCGCTTCGAAGACATCATGCAACAGCTTGACTTCAGGATAGCGGTCGGGCGCCGGTACTGGCGGTTTCTCGTTCAAGATGCGGCGTCCAATTATTTTCTCGGCCTTGTCGTTATATGCCTTGTTTACAGAAAGCTTCCAAGCTTCGTCTGTTTCCAGGCGCCACATCTCCTCAGGGATACCAAGTTCGTCGAAGACAATTTCGTTGCTGTGGAAGACTCCCAAAGGAAGCTGCTTTATATTTTTCGAGAACGGATCTTTTGCAGCCGCGTCCTGATCCACCCAGAACTTTTCCAGATCCACAGGCGCCAGTCCACCGTTCTTATGCGCCTCCTTGACGAGCCATTCAGACTTCTTAATATGATCCTGCGGAAAACCTTCAAGTTCCGACATTGTATAATCTCCTTGTTTAAAAAATACTCCTTGCGGCTGCGGAGATGTTTATGAACTCTCCATCTTGAAATTTATTCTGAATTCGTTTTTTGGATTTGAAGTAGGTACGGGCTTTCTGTGTCCACCGTAGCTTCTCAGCGAAGGCGGAAGCCTGTACCAGTTTTTAAGTGTTATTAAATTTTCAAGCAAAGAATGGTACAGCCTAAAGGCCGTACCTACTGGCAAATAAAGAATGGTACAGCCTGAAGGCCGTACCTACTTCTAATACCTTCCCCAGAGCTGCGCGGCCGCCATCAGCAGGCGCATGCCGGTCAGACGCGAACCGTTGTTTATCGAGCCGGCAGTGGTGAACAACAGCCCCCTCTTCTCCTTCGCCTGTCTGAAATCACGCAGGAATTCGCAGATCATCCTGACTTCCTCGTTCCGGCTGAATGTGAACGGAGCAAGCTGTCCGTGGATCACCGCTTTCGGACAATGGCTGCGGATCTCGCTGACTGTCAGGGTCGGCCCGAAATTTACACCAGTCATGTTTAGTTTTGTGAAGAATGGAAGAAGATGCGCCATTGAAGAATCGGAATGCTGGTACCGGTTGTCTCCGGGATTCGGGCTGTAGCGTTCAAATATCCCTTTCAATATCGGATATCCGAAGAGCTCGTACATCTCGGGATTGAAGAGACAGCAGTTGTCATCGGCGAAACCAAAACCGTGAGGAGCAGTTTCCGGCGTGTAGCCCGCCTCTTCGTCAAGAACTCTGGCAATCTCAAGCATTGTCTTCAGGATCGCATTACTGAAGCGTCTGGCTAGATCCGGATTGTCCAGAACGAGGAAGATCATGTTCTCGGCGCCATAGACGCTTGTCGCAAAAGTGCAGGGTCCGCGCTGCCCACGGTAGAGACCGGGCTTGATTCCGCGCGGCAGGAGTTTCGCCTTGGCCTCGTTCCACCCTTCCGGCAGGATGAACTTGCGGATGTCGCGATTTTCAACGCGGTCAAGAAGAGCTTTTAATTCGTCCTCGGTGTTTGCGGACTGCTGGAGCCACCAGGAACCTTCGTGCCAAACGTTCTTGGCTTCGAAGACATCATGCAGCTTCTTGGTCTCAGGATAGCGGTCGGAAACTGGAGCAGAAGGTTTTTCGTTCAGCAGGCGGCGTCCAACTATTTTTTCAGCCTTATCATTATACGCCTTGTTCAACGACAGTTTCCAGGCTTCATCTTTTTCCAGACGCCACATATCTTCGGGAATACCGAGTTCGTCGAAGACAACTTCATTGCTATGGAAGACTCCCAATGGGGCCTGTTTGATATTTTTTGAAAAAGGATCTTTTGCGGCCGCGTCCTGGTCAATCCAGAACTTTTCAATATCTACTGGCGCAAGACCGCCGTTCTTATGCGCCTCCTTGACGAGCCATTCGGCCTTAGAGACATCTTCCTGCGGGAAACCTTCGATATTCGCGTTTGACATGTGAATTTCTCCTTATCTTAATGATTTTGGAACGCCGGGCCCTGTACCGGCATCTTCGCCAGCACGGGGTCTGGCGTTCCCATTATTCTATTTTATTATTTGTAAAATAACATCATAAGAAGTAATATAAATGGATTTTTAACACATTTATTTGTAATTTTGTGATGTTATGAATTTTTAGAGGTGCCCTTTGCTGGTATTCACTGAAAACGATCTGCCTTCAAGGAAACCGCAGTTCATGCAGATAAGCTGCGGTGTCGCAAGCTACGACATGCTTCCCCTGCACGTGAGCATCGACTCGCTGCATATAAAGAAATCAGCAGCAAGGTCCCATGAACACAGGCACAATGTATTTCACGTCGTGCTTTATGGCGAAGGCCATGGAAATTTCTCCATAGGCGGAAAGATCCTGGATGCGGAACCCGGACTCCTTGTCCTGAGCTCTCCGGGCGAAGGACACATGTTCCAGCCTATTGACAAGGGAAAAGTCTCATATTCGGAATTTTCCTTCTCGTATGTCTGTGGAAAGGGAAATGGGCTTGATATTTCCTTCAAGGAGCTGCTTGAGGCCTATTCGGGAATGGAGATCACGAAGTGGCAAAACGTGCTCCTGCTTGACAAGGATCAGCACAAGTCCCTCGGCAATATTCTTGCCAGGATCGCCGAACTGAAGGAGGACAATTCCAGGTTCAGGTTCATACAGTTCCACAGGAACCTATCCGAGCTTTTCCATTTCCTGATAATGACCTATGCCGGTCTTGATACGCCCATCGAGGATTCAATCTCATCAAGGCTTGGAAGGGCCAGGGACTACATGCATTCCCATTGCACCGGCAGGATACGCATTGAAAAGCTCGCGTCCGAAGCCTGCATCTCGAAAGGGCATTTCCAGAGGGAGTTCAAGAAGAAGTTCGGTCTCGCGCCTGTCAGCTACATGAACGAATACAGGATAAGCGCCGCCAAGAACCTCCTGCGCACCACGCCTCTTTCCTGCGCTGAAATAGCTGCCAAGGCCGGATTCACCGACATATTCTACTTTTCAAAGGTATTCAGCAGGATCGCCGGAAAAAGCCCTGTCGAATATAGAAAAGGATAATTCCCTGCCTGCCTATAATTTTCTCCGCATAACTGCGTATTGTCTATATAACGAGCAATATCAATAAAGACTGATACATTACCTGACGTCAACGCTCTACAACTAAATATGTGGAGAGACTGGAAGATTGCATTCGGGAAAACTATATTAGGCGCCAATTGGAAATCTTTTCAGGCTGGTTCCAGGAATAAAACGCCGGATTCCCGAAAATAACGATGGGTTCCAGATGTCAGGATACGACATAGTCAAGACAAGAGAAACTCTGATCATGGCCTTGAAGCAGGACGATGAGAAGGCCTGGGCCGTGTTCTACGAGCTCTACGCGCCCGTGATAATAAATTTCGCGAGGAAGCGTGGATGTCCGAAGGAGCTGGCGGAGGACGTCCTCCAGGAAACCACGATGGTCCTGATGAGGTATCTGAAGAATTTCCAGTATGACAGGAAGAAAGGCAGGTTCAAGTCCCTTCTTTTCAAGATCACGGAGTCCAAGGTCATCGATGCGTTCAGGAGGGCCGGGAAGATCTCGAGGCTCAGGAATTCCGAGCTTTTCAGCAAGGCCACGTCGGAGGACCATGCCAGGATAATCACTGAAAGGGAGAATATCTGGGACAACGAATGGAAGACCATGATCCTCAGGGAATCCCTGCAGGAGGCCAAGAAAAGGGTCAACTCCAGGGTCTTCAAATGTTTCGAGGAGGTCTATCTGAAGGAGAAATCCGTGGAGGAGGTCGCCGAACAGTTGAAGGTTTCACCGAATCTTCTTGCCCAGAACAAGTTCAGGGTGATGAAGATAATTGTCGACACCGCGAAGAAAATGATACACAATCTTGAAAAGAGCTGACAGGACGGCATTATGACCAACATACCAAATATGAAGTCGGATGAGTTCAGGACGATCCTCCTTGTGACTTCAGAAATGAAGGAGATAGGTCTTGACGAGGTCAAGAACAGGCTGAAGCATATCGACAAGATGCTTGAATCCTTCGAACCGCCGCCGGCCGGGGATGAATTCCTCCTCATAGTAGCCAAGGGAAAGCCGAACACCTGGTTCCAGCTTGATTCTGATCTTATCAACGTGGGCCGCGCCGAATCCTCTGATATTGTCATACAGAGCTCGAAGGTCTCGCGCAACCACTGCCATATCAGCAAGGACAACAACGGCTGGAGCATCATCGATGACAACTCGAAGAACGGAGTCTTCGTCAACGGCAAAAAAATGAAGAAACGCATCCTCTGTGAAGGCGACATCATCAGGATCGGCACGATCGAGCTGATCTACATCAACAACAGGAAGCCTGAATTCATGTGAGGAATTGTAAATATTCTCTGAAGGACATCCTTCAGCGAATATTCACGTCTGAGAATGTGGTACAGCCGTCTCGGCTGTAATTCATATTAGCTTCTTTTTTGATAAGGCATTCTGTTTGTAGTCAACGCATTTTTGCGTGTTTCTTCGATTATTAATAACAGCCAATAATGGCTTAACTACGAACAAATATCATATAATTATTGCTTCGATAATCAGCTTGTATTTCAGGCGACATAACGACAGCCCGCTTTCAATCAGTTTTGGCAGATTCCAACCGCCATATGCATATTGTATTGCACTGAAAAAAGTGCTATTTTACAAAAAAGCGCAATTGCGTATAACAACAGTTGAACAAAAGGAAAAGCATATGAAATTCTCAATTCTTGTTTTATCTTTAATTCTCTATTGCATTAATGTTTCTGCTGAGTCGGACAATGCTCTGATTAAAACTGATTTTCCTCGTTTGAATACCTTGGCTATCAAGGCGATTTTAGAAAAATATCCCAATATCAAAACAGATGATTTGGTTTTTCATGATTTTCATTACTCCAAGACTGATAAAAACGAGGAAACTATCGATATTACATACATGCGTCCAAGCACTGCAAAGACAGAGGATAAGAGCGATCAGGAATATATTAAAACAGACACTAAAACAGAAACAGTTATCGTAGAACTCTCAAATTCCGGAGAAATTATAAAAGTATCAAAGAATTCATGGTCTAAATCAATACAGAAAAAGAAATAGAGAGTCCAGCTAGTGCGCCCCCTCTGGCAACCAGGCTTCGCCGGTTGCCGGAGGGTTGGACTAAAACATGATTATGAAATATATTTTTACAATTGCATCGCTTGCTATCCTCACAGGATGTGGTCCTACGCCAGGAACTGATAACCCAGAAAATGATGCCCAAAGACCAAAACTCTCCAAATCAAATGCTGCAATCGTTTTGGATATCGGAATACCACAAAAGGAACGGACCATCTCACTCTCCGAGAGGGATACTCTGTGGATCAAAAAAGTCATAGATAATCCTTCTCGCTTAGAGACACCATCTGTTCCATTAGAGCCGAACATCGCCGTGATAATCGATGATACTCAATACGCATTAGAACCTGATGAAATTATTCAGTTTACTGGCACTGGTTCCAATCACTGGAGTTCTCCGGGAGTCAAAAAACGACTTCTTGACTCAGTACGAAATAGAGACACCAACAAGTAGGATTGATGGAACTTTGTATTCACTCGGTTTTTCATTCCAATCGTTAGCCCCAGTCCATCAGCCGGCTGAAACTTCGAGGTCTTCATTTCCCAGTGCCGGGAACAGTTCCCGACGCCGTCGGGCCGGGATTTTCAACTTTGTCCAGGATGCTTTGGCCTTATGTCTTTGAGGCAATTTCAAAAGTTGGAGTGCGCTGCTTTAGCGTGTGTAACCTGTTGTCGAAGATCCCGTCCCCATGGGTGTCGGGAAATACCAAGACACGCTTCCGCCTTCGCTAAGAAGCTACGGCGGACGCAGGAAGCTGCCACGTGAGTCACGTGATGAACTCCAACAAGCGTTATTCCCGCAACAAATGTTTTTCGTATTTTTGAAATCAGCTTCTTTAATACCCAAGAATCCAGCAATCCAGTCATCCAATCATCCATGGGACGGCAGTGAAAATAAGTCAATAAAAGCCTGCATGGCGCTTGAAATAATTCCTCTCCGTCCTATTTTAACGTGTAGTTACACGTAATTCACCATAAAAGGAGATCCCATAGATGAAAAAGAACTGTCTCGACGGAGTGTACCAGGGGGAGAACCTGAGCTATCTCGCATTCCCGATGGGAGGCATCGGCGCCGGCATGATATGCCTGGACGGGAACGGGGCGTTTTCCGACATTTCAATCAAGCACCAGCCGGACATCTTGACGGATTCAAGCATGTTCGCGGCAGTCTGCGTCAAGGATAAGAACGGCAATAAGGCGAAAGTCCTTGAAGGGCCTGTACCGAACTGGAAGATATTCGGAAGACCTGAAGGCGGAAAAGGCCTTGGTGGAAGAAATTTCGGCCTTCCAAGGTTTTCCTACGCCGAATTCCACACGAAATTCCCCTTTGGAACCGTAAAGCTGCAGGAAAAGAATTTCCCGGTCTCGGCAGAAATCACCGGATGGAGCCCGTTCATTCCGGGCGACGCCGACAATTCAAGCCTGCCGGTCGCAGGTCTTGAGTATACCATGACAAACAAGTCGACAAGGAAAATCGAAGCTGTCTGGTCATTCCATGCGTTTAATTTCCTCCGTGTGAATCCTGCAAAAGACATGCCCAGCAAGGATGCAGTCCTGCGAAGTCCGCAGGGATTCATCCTCAACCAGGAATCAATGCCCGACAAATTCTGGACAAAGGGCGCGTTCTGCGCCGAGACGGATGCAAGAGGCGCAAAAGTCGATTGCGCAATGTTCAGAGGCGGCTGGTTTGATCCAATGACCCTTACATGGAAAAACATCGAAAGCGGAAGCTGCCTTGAGAAGAAAGCCCTGACATCAGGAGATCCTTCTCCGGGTGGAAGCCTATACGTCCCGTTCAGCCTGGCTCCGGGGAAATCCATAACTGTAAAATTGAAGCTCTCATGGTTTGTCCCATATTCGAATGTCGCCGTAGGAAAAGACAGTCCCTCATGCAGCGGAAACTGCAATTGCGAAAGCAGTCCTGACAAATTCTATCAGCCATGGTATTCCGGCAGGTTCAAGAATGTCGGCGGACTTTCCGCCTATTGGCACAACTCATATGCGGAGCTGAAAAAATCATCAATGGTCTTCGCTGGGAGCTTCTACGATTCAACCCTCCCTCCGGAAATCCTGGACGCCATTGCTGCGAATCTCGCAATAATGAAATCTCCGACGGTACTCCGCCAGAAAAACGGAAGCCTGTGGGGATGGGAAGGCTGTAATGACAACAGCGGATGCTGTTATGGCTCCTGCACCCATGTCTGGAATTACGCGCAGGCAATTCCCCATCTCTTCCCTTCGCTCGAACAATCCCTCAGGAACACTGAATTCAAGTTTTCACAGGATGAAAAAGGCCATCAGAATTTCCGTTCGTCGCTGCCGATAAGGACTTCCGACCATAATTTCCATGCCGCTTCCGATGGGCAGCTCGGCGGCATCATGAAGATTTACCGGGAATGGAGGATAAGCGGCGATTCATCCTGGCTCAAAGGCATCTGGCCGGAAGTTAGGAACAGCCTTGATTTCTGCATTGAAAAATGGGATCCTGATCACAGGGGAGTCCTTGTAGAACCCCATCACAACACCTATGACATTGAATTCTGGGGGCCGGACGGAATGTGCTCAAGCTTCTATCTTGGCGCTCTCAAGGCTGCCATCAGGATGGGTGAGTTCATGAAAGAGGATGTCTCCTTCTATTCGAAACTTTACACGAAGGGACGCAGCTATCTGGAAAAAGATCTGTTCAACGGCGAATATTTCTATCAGAAGGTCCAGTGGAAGGGCTTGAAGGTGAAGGATCCTACAAAGGAATGCAAGGTCGGAATCAGGATGAATTACTCGAAAGAGGCGACAGCCTTATTGAAAAAGGAAGGACCAAAATACCAATATGGAAAAGGCTGCCTGTCGGACGGAGTCCTTGGCGCATGGCTGGCGGAGATGTGCGGACTCGGTGAAATCCTCGATGACAAAAAAGTAAAGAAGAATCTGGCATCCATCTATAAATATAATTACAGGAAGAATTTGAAGGATCACGCAAATCCACAGAGGCCCGGCTACGCCCTTGGAAACGATGGCGGACTTCTTCTCTGCACCTGGCCAAAAGGCGATGCGCTCACCCTCCCCTTCCCTTACAGCAATGAAGTCTGGACAGGTTATGAATATCAGGTGGCTTCCCACCTCCTGCACGCAGGAGAGATCCAGAAGGGGCTTGAAATCGTAAGAGCTGCACGGAGAAGATATGACGGCAGGGTCCGCAATCCCTTCAATGAATATGAATGCGGGCATTTCTATGCAAGGGCGATGTCTTCCTACGGCTTGATACAGGGCATAACCGGCGTCAGATATGATGCGGTTGAAAAGGTCCTTTACATCTCCCCGAAGATCAAGGGTGATTTCAAGACATTCTTCTGCGCCAAGGGAGGATTTGGAACAGTCGGAGTCAAAAATGGAAAACCGTTTGCGAAGTTCGCAAAAGGCAAAATCGAGATCCGCAGGATCGAATACAATAAATAAGGCATCCATGATATCGTCATTGAAGCTTGCAAGGATATGCGGCGTGTCGCAGGGGACTGTCGACAGGGCCCTTCATGCCCGAAAGGGGATAAACGAGGAGACCCGCAGGAGGATCATTGCCGCCGCAAAGAAATACGGATTCAGCCCGAATCCGTCGGCGCGCGAGCTCATGACAGGAAAAAGCTCGATTGTCGGAGGCGTCATTTCCTCCTTCAACAGCATATTCTTCATGGATATCTTTGAGAAGATAAGGCAGTTGCTCAGGAAGAAAGGATTGACTCTTGTCATCATGCCCGTGTCAACTCCGGAGGAGACGATTTCCGCATTGAGGGATTTCGCATCGAGGCGATATCTCGGTGCAATACTCGTCCCTCCTGAGGATGGATTGGAAATCCCGGATGAAATCACAAGCTCCCTCAAAGTGCTTTCAATCGTAGCTCCGTGTTCCGGCAAAAAAATAGTCAATATCTTCCCGGATGAGATCAAGACTGGTTTCACTGGCACTGAATTCCTATGGGAAAAAGGACACAGGCGGATTCTTTTCCTGACATATGTCCGGAAGGCGATGGCGATTTCAGACAGGAGAAAAGGCTATGAAAAGTTCATGAAGTCAAAAAATCTTCCATTTGAATCGCTGTTCCCCGTCACGGAGGAATCGCTGATTAAAAGCATAGGAAGCTTCAAGCCTACCGCTGTCTTCTGCCATAACGACTGGCTCGCACTGACAACGATAAGGATTCTTGAAAGGAACGGATACAAGGTCCCATCTGACATTTCAGTGCTCGGAGTCGACAACAGCCCTACTTTCATATCACTGTTCCCGGAACTGTCCACTGTCGAATATCCTATTGACGATGTCGCAGACATGGTCTTTGAAAATCTTGTCGGCGGCAAAAGTGGAACCGGCAGGAAGTTCCATCCCCTGAAGGTAATAGACAGGAAGACAGTTTCGATAAAATCGAAATTGTAAAACAGGCCAACTTCGACCTGGCTTTAAAAGGTACGTATTCAGTAAACTATGTCGTTTACTTAATCCGTACTGTTGATTCCACATTTTTATCTTAGTTGGGTCAAATTCCCCGACCCTTGGGTCAGCTTTGATTTTCTTTTGTTATAAAGAATCTCCGGCCCGCACCGAGGCGAAAGAGGGCGTCCGTAATACCCCGTTGCTCTTGTCACGGCGTAGTCTTGCGAAGCCGGATGCGGCGGGATAGGATGGCCGTCAGGAGATTCTTTATTTTACTTGCCTTTGACATCGTAACAGAGCAGTACGCCCTGGTCACGAAGGTAAAGCTTGCCATTGACGATGACAGGATGCGGCCAGCTGTTCTTGTCGCTGCGGTCAGGCTGGTCAAAGCTTCCCTTCTCAGTATAGGCTTTCGGATTCGCCTCGATAAGGGCGATCGGGCCTTTGCCGCCCTTGCCGCCCTCGCCGCGGATATAGAAGTTGCCGTCGGCATATCCTATGGACCCCTTGCCGACGCCCTTGTTCGACCAAGCGAGCTGTCCGGTCTTGAGTTCCATGCAGACCCATCCCTTTGAATCAGAATGCCCATAGACATAGCCGTCAAGGAGGATTACTCCACCATGATGGTCAACCATGTCCTTGTTGGAATAGATCTGTTCGGCTTTGAATCCGCTCGCATCCTTTGAGATCTTGAATGCGTTGCAGCCTACACCGTAGCCAGAGGTCACAAATACCTGGTTGTCGGCATAGACGGGAGTTGGCACGACAGCAGTCTTGCCTTCGCGGGCAGCCTTCCAGAGCAGTTTGCCGTCCTTTATGTCCACCCCGACGACGTTGGCTGGTGAAAGATGTATGAGCTGTTTCTGTCCGGCAATGGTTTCCAGTATCAGCGATGTATAGTGGGGCTCATCGGTATATTCCTTGCTGCGCCAGGCAGTGGCACCGGTCTTTATGTTGAGGGCGATTATTGATCCTTCCTTGCCGCCGGGCGTGCAATAAACTTTCCCGTCATCAACCAGCGGTGACTCGGCATATCCCCACTTGGGAACCTTGCCGCCGAAATCCTTTGCCAGGTTCTTGCGCCAGACTTCCTTGCCCGTTGCGGCATCCGCGCAGACGAGATCTCCAAACTGGCCGAGCGCGATAACGAGTCCGCCTTCAACAGCTGGTGTACAGCGAGGGCCGGGATATCCTCCGCCACCGCCGACTTCGCCGACTTTCAGTGACCAGAGTTTCTTGCCCGTATCTTCGGCGAAGGCCATCAGCTGGCATGCGCCTTCGACGTCGCCCATTGTGTAGATCGTGCCTTTTACGAGCGAGATTCCGGAAAATCCGTTGCCCAGATCAGTTGCCTTCCATTTGAGCTCAGGTCCGCCGGCCTTCCATTCTTTCAGCAGTCCCTTTTCCTTGGACAGGTCATTCCTTTCCGCCCCGCGCCATTGCGGCCATTCGTTCTGTGCCTGAACCTGTGAAAAGGCCAGCAGTAAGCCGGCGATGCCGATTGCGAACTTCATTCCTGCACGCATTTGGATCCTCCTGGAATATTAAAATTCTATAATTATAATCAAGCTCTAAAGATAACAGGCGTTTATGCATAAATCAAGATAGCGTAGGGTCATTTGTCTTTCAGGGAATCCAGCAGGTTTGACGGCATGGCCAGCTTCAGGCTCAGAATTATCCAGAATATTATATTTGCCACGATCACAGCCGATATGATGGACAGTGCAGTCCAAGGTATTCCTGCTCCCTGCTCAAGCAAGGAGGGCGTGACGGCTACAAGGGCGCTGACAAGACCGCAGAGGAGACCGGCGCCGACCAGTGCGGAATGTTCCAAGAGTAAAATACGCATGATCCTTCTCCTTGAAAAACCTACGGCCTCCATCACTGCAAACTCGGTCTTCCGTTCGAGGATGTTCTTCATGGTCATTGCTCCGAGACCGACGGTGCCGATGGCAAAGCCCAGCGCCCCAAGCATGAGGAATATGTCAAGATATGTGTTTTCGACCTTGTTGAATTCGGCAAGCCTTGCCGAAGCGGGCATGACATCAAGTCCCAGGTCCTCGAACTTCTCCGTGAGCTGCATTTGCATTTCCTTGACCGACGCCACTGACGCATTCACAAGCAGGATCCTTGTTCCGCCAATGGAGGGATAAAGCGTTTCCAGATTCTTTGCAGAGATTAAAATCCTTCCCTGGAAAATGGAGTTGTCGAGTCCGGCGATCAGCCTGACCTTGAATTGGTTTCCCCTCTCGTCAAAGTAGTCCAAAGTGTCGCCCACCGATTTTCCGAGGCTCCACATTATCGTTGATTGATCAGCTATTCCTGGGATCGCATTCTGACTGATCTTGTCGAGGGCAGCCCAGGCATCATCAGCGGATATATTGTCTGCAGTTTTGACGAAGCTGAACGCTTTACGTCCGCTGAATGCCTTCAGATCAACTCCGAGAAGCGCAGGATTGCGGACACGGTTCAGGTTGAGACAACTGGCATCGTCTCCGGGTTTCATCCGCAGCTGGACGAACTTCGCATCTTGGAAAATCTTGTTCTCAAGACCATAGGCGTCTTTTCCCTTTTGTGTGTTCAGGTCATATACGAGGGGCAATGTCGACTCGCAGTAGAGTTGGAAGCCTCCTGTCCCTGACTTCGGATTGTTCTGGTCCGTCAATGGGCTATGTCGGTTAACACCAACTGAGTAAACCAGGAAAATTCCAACAGCCATCAAAGCCGTTACGGTTAGGTTCCGGCCGCGCCTTCTCATCATGTTCTGAACAATCATACTCGGGACGTCAAACCTGTTGCTCATCCTGCGGCTTGCGAGTCCCAGGATAATATTGAATAAGCTCAGGCTTGCTATCAAAATAAAAAATCCTGTGCCGAAGAACATGTCCGCGACTCCTTTGCCTTTTACCTCCAGGGCGGACATGAGCATGATGATGGCACCTGCAAGTGAAATACAGAAAACGGCATTGGCCAATCGGCTGTTGCCCCGCAGAATTTCTGCAAGCCCATCGCTCCCGGACAGGAGAGTTGCCGCTGTCAGTTTCAGATGCCGTCTCATGGTGAACCACATGGTGGCGACAGCAAGCAGCAGGGAGATCGTAAACCCAATGGCAATAGTGGAAGCGCTGATATGAATTTTCAAAACAGTATTTCCGATCGCGCCTTGCCATAATGTCCCAAGCAGGAATAAGACGGAATCGAGATAGATGATTCCAACGAATATACCAGCGAGACATCCGGCAAGAGCGATCATGACGCCTTCAAAAAGGAAAAGTCGTTTGATCAGCGACGGCTTGAATCCGAGGGAGAGAAGCACCGCCATGTCCGGCCTGCGCTGTTCCACGTACAAGGAGAAGAACACCGACAGCAGGAGGAGCGAGGATATTATTATGAAGAAGCTCAGTCCCAGGAAGAGCTGACCGAAGTCCACCGAACCTCTGGCGGCGGCAAGTACATCATGTCTGACATTCTCAAACTGGAGTCCGACATCTCTCGGTTCTATCGATTTGAGGATCGCCATGGAGATTTCCTCCGTGCTGTTTTCCGCCATCGGATATCTGACTGCGGTAAGATTTCCATATTTATTTGACCATAGCCTTTGCGCAGTGGCAAAGCTGACAAATGCCTTCGGCGTCCCCTTGTATTTCTTCCAGTACTCCTCGTCCTTGCTGCGTATTTTCTTCAGATCTATTGGGATGCCGGGATCCCAGTCATTGCATGATTCCTTCTTCGACATACCCGGGAAATCCATCATGAGATCCATGTCGCCGGCAAACCCTTCAATCGGAACAATTCTCCTGATCTTCAAGGAAACAGTCTCTTCGGAGAGAGTCCTCATCGGGCCAATCATATAATACCTTAATTTAACAACTTGCCCCACCTCGGCATTCAGGTCGTCGGCCATCCATTTATTGATAACGATCTCGTCATCGAGGAGCTGGACCGGAAGCGCGGCCTTGTCCAGCCCTGCAATAAAGGAATATGGCGTCTGGCGTTCCCCGCAGCTGAACTCGTTTACGAAATAGGAGAATACGGGCATCGCGTTCTTGCCGGTTGCAAGGGCCTTTCCGCTCAATTCGATACTTAGGAAAATCTCCCTGCTTTTAAGCTCGATGGCTTTGAATTCGGAAAGATCCTTGAGCTCAAGCCCCATATCGTCCAGTGTCAATGCTCTCTTTAATATCTGATTGATATCATATAGTCTAGGTTTGGGTATTGTCCCGGCGGCCAAAAGGATATTGGCCCTGTTCGGCATGCCGATCTTCGCGGAGAGCTCACTCCTAGGAACAAAGACATTCATAGGCGGTATCTGGCTTGCGTCAAGACTGAAATTACCGAGCTGGGAGTCCGGAACTATCTCATGGACGCGGACACGCAATGCTGCCGCAGAGGTTCCGTTTTCCTGTGCCAGCGATGTATCTGCAGGGATAAAAGATTTCTTTTCAACACGGATTATGAATTCATCCCCTTTTTTCAAACCAGATCTTTTTGCGAACTGCTGGTTGATGGCTACAGAACCGTTTGGTATGCTGATAGGTGGTTTTTCATTTGTTCTGAAAACCCAGAACTCGTTGCTCACACCCAATATTTTTATATTGTTCAGCCGGAGTTTTCCGCCATTTATTACGGCTATGCCGTTTGTCCCGAGTACCGAGGTGATTGCAAGACCTGTTTCCTGTCTGATTCTTTCGTCAATGTCGGCTTTGAAAAAAACGCCCTTGGAAGCAAGGGCATACTCAACATCACCCAGGCGATTGCTGTTTATGTATTGCAGGCTGGAACGCAGGGAGTCTCCCAGCATCAGGGCTCCGCACAGCACGGCGGTACATAGCATGGTGCCAGTGAAAACCGCCAGAAGCGGTTTCCAGTAATATGCCATGTTGCGGCATGCCAGTTTGAGATAGTTCAACGAGCCACCTTTATGTATCTGATTAAAAAAAGGAGCGCGGGTTTTCCAACCCGCGAAATGGCGGACTGGAAAGTCCGCCCTCCGTTATCTCTCGAAACTCTATCTTTTCAAGATCCTATATATTAAGCTTCCCGTCCGCCAGTTTGAACTTCAGCTTCATCAGGTCTGCTACAAGATCGGAATGGGTTACGACAACCAAGGTCGTGCCAAGTTCTTCATTCAGTTCAATCAGAAGCTTCGCCAGAAGGATTGCAGTCGCATTGTCAAGGGATCCGGTCGGCTCATCCGCCATGATGATCTTGGGCTGGTTGATCAATGCCCTGACAACCGCCACCCGCTGACATTCACCTCCTGAAAGTTTTCCGGGAAAAGTGTTTATCTTGCGCTCCAGCCCGACACGCTCCAGAAGTTTGCGAGCCCTGTCAAGCACCGCATCCCGGCCTTCCCTCTCCTCGACGATGCTTGGCAGAAGGACATTTTCAATTACGGTGCACTGGGGGAGCAGGCAATGCGACTGGAATACGAATCCCAGGTTCCGGTTCCTGAACAACGGAAGATCATCGGGGAACATGCAGGTCAGCTCCTGTCCTGCAATAGTAATTTTGCCTTCGGTCGGAAGATCCAGCCCGCTCATCATGTTTAGCAGAGTGGTCTTCCCGGAACCTGAAGGTCCGGTGACAGCGACGGTCTGCGACTTCTCAACCGAGAGACTTATTCCTTTGAGCACCTTCAGCCCGTCCTTGTCGTCAGGAACAGGATAAGTCTTGCTCACTTTCTCCAGCGATATAATTGGCTCATTCATATTATTGCTCCCAAAATTATAATCCATTAGGCGTGTTCACCAATTTCCAAATAAACTTTAATTACAGCCGAGACGGCTGTACCACTCTCTTTTTCTTCAATGTGGTACAGGCGTCTCGGCTGTGAAGTTATATATAATTTCCTATACAATCAACTTCCTATAAATTTCCAAAATCCTTTCCGCCATCTTTTCGGCGGAAAAATACTTTTCCGTTCCCTTCCGGCCATTTTCACCAAGCTTCTGCAGCCTTGCGGGATTGTCCAGCAGGTTCTCGATTGCGGTTGCGAGGGCTTCAGGTGTATTGGGAGAATAAAGGACACCGCCCTGCGACAGATTCACAACCTCGCGGAATCCTCCGGTGTCTGGCTGGACTACAGGCACTCTGCTCGCCATCGCCTCGATCTGGAAAAGCCCGAACGCCTCGGGCTGTACCGAAGGAACAGAAAGCAATGTCAGTTTCCTCAGGAACGCAAGTCTGCTCTCCTCATCGTATCCTGTAACAAAATCGCAATGATCGGAAAGGCCTTTTTGAGCAAGCTGTAATTTCAATCCCTCTAGGAATTTTGCGTCGTCCCCGGTAAATCCACCTGCAAGCTTCAGCCTCAAATTTTTAAACTTGTCTTTCTGCCTGAGGATAATGAAGGCATTTATGAGAATTCCAACCCCGCAGGATTCCGAGAGTCTGGAGAGATAACCTATAGTCGGCTGTCCCGGCTCGGGAGATGCGGGCTTATACCTGCCGGTGTCTATTCCTATGTGGCAGGTATGGAGCTTGGCGTCAGGGAGCTTCAGCCGCTCCTTCATCTTCATGCCGTAGAAGTCGCTTACCGATATGAAAGCGTCGACATTTTTTGCCATGTCGGAAATGATTTCCCAAATCTTCTTCCTTCCAGCCTCATGCATGGCGTCGACCCACTGGTCCTCGTCCTGGAGCGAACACACAATCGGGCAATCGAACTGCTCCCTAAGCCGTTTTGCAATCCCTATAAGCAGCGCATTCGACAGATGGATCACCTCTGGCTTGTGTTCATTCTTTAGCCATTCGATCATCCTCTCAAGCGACTGCGCCTGACCGCCATTCTCACCCTGCAGCATGGAGATGGTCATTTCCTCGAGTCCTGTCGCACGCATGATTCCGGCATTTCTCGCAACAAGCTTTAAAAGCACAGGAGAATTCATGAGCTTCTGGATCCAGTCCGGCATCTTCCGGTACCAAGGGTAATTTTCCCTGAGGTAAAGGTTGATCGCACCATAGAAGACAGGTGTGCTTTCCACGTTCAGGTTCTTCTCCTCCGGGAACGGCAGGTAAAGGGGCATGAGGACAATGTCATGTCCGAGCTCCTTGAGCTTTCTGGCGAGTACTTGGTCGCGGATGCAGTTCTCGCAGTAGAAACCGCCGCTTCCAGCGACTATGTGGAGTATCCTCATTGTCAGTTGCCCCGTTTCCTGAAAGCATACACTCTTGTATCTGAAGCAGCTATGATCATTGCGCCTGTAACGGCGAAACCAGTGACCTCCGCGCCCATATCGTATGACCAGAGCTTGGAGCCATCCTCAATATTCAAAATGTAAAGGCGGCCGTCTGAAGAGCCGGCAACGACCTTGCTGCCGATGATGACCGGGGAGCTTTTCACTTCACCCTTCGTATTGAAAGTCCAGGCAAGTTCGCCTGATGCGCGTTTTACTGCATATATCTTGCTGTCCTGGCTTCCTATCACGACCTTGTCCTTGCTGACGGCTGGAGAGCCCATAAAAGAACCGGCTGACGAATCCTTCGGGAACTGCCAGATGATCTTGTTCTGCTGGATGGAGACGCAGAACAGGTTCCCCCCGTAATGTCCGAGATAAATGAAGTCCTCGTAAACACATGGGGAGTTTGGAATATATGAACCCATCGGGACGTTCGCAATCTCCTTGCCGTCGGCGATTTTCAGGATCCTCAGGTTTGCATCGCATCCTCCGAACGCCAGCATGTCCTTGCTGACGGCAGGAGAGCCGTTGATATAGTTCTGGGTGGCATACTGCCATACTTCCTTCCCGGTATCGGCGTCAAGCGCTCGCATGATGTTGTCGTAGCCGCCTATGAAGACCAGTGACAGTTTTTCGGAAACTTCTGCGAAGTTCGCAGAGCCGGCGATCTTGTCCTCGGCGGTGAACTTCCATTTTTCCTTACCGGTATCGGCGTCAACGGCATATAGGATTCCCTTCTGGTTTCCGGCATATACTGTGTTTTTGAAAAATAGAGCTGAGGCTTCGAACGGGGCACCAGAATCAAATTCCCAGAGCTTGTTTCCCTTTTCGGCGGACAGTGCATAGATTTTTCCATCGGCGGAAGTTGCGAATATTATTCCCTTGCTGATTATCGGAGCTGAACCTATTGCCCCGCCGGCCGTGAATGTCCAGGCGAGTTCAAGGTCGTCTGCGAGAGTACCATCAACGGCGGCTGTAAGATTTTGGTTGCCACGGAACACCGGCCAGTCCATGTTTGACGGAGTCTTTTTCGAGGTTGCAGCCGGAAAGGGATTGGGGGTCTGGGAAAATGCGAATATCGCAGCAATCATCACCGCGAGCATCGTCACCATCAGGAAGATTTTCCGTTTATGAATCATTTAGAGGTTCCCTTTATTACTTTAAGGGCTGAGACTGTGAAAATCAAAGGATAAAGCCGTTCCGAATACCATAGCATGGAAAAATAAAGTCCAATCGGGGATGCCGGAGGCATGTCGGAATTGTCCGTGAATTCAAGCAGTCTTGCAGCCCCTTTCATGACAGCCTCATCTATTTCCGGTGTTCTTTCCTGCAGTCCGCCCAGCGCGTTGACGGCAAGGGCAGTTTCCTCAATCGAACTTTGCAGTCCTTTGTCTCCGCCCCAGCCATGATCCTGGTTCTGGGCATTCAAGAGCCAGGCAACGGCATTTTTGATCATGAATTCAGTTTTCGTTTTATATTCAGGATCCTGCAGGACATTCAGCCCCATCAGCACCCGGCTTGTTCCATATGTGGGATTTTCGCGGTTGGTCGCGAACTGGTTTCCAAACCACAATGGCTTCCATGAGCCATCGGCTTTCTGCGAACTTCGCAGGTATTCGAGGCCCCGGACCATGGAGGCATCCATCCTTCTCCCAAGGGAATCATCCACTTCTTTTCTCCATCTGGAAAACGCTTCCAGGGCATGCGCTGTGATTTCAGGACAGCTCCTGTCAAATGGCAGTTTACCCCAGCCTTTGCAGAAGGTGGGAATCCCTCCGTCACTGTTCTGCAGATCAAGAATCCATCCTATTCCTGCGGAAATGGATTGCCGGTCGCATGAAGGATTCAGGAGCTTCAAGGCAATCAATGCGCCAGAGGTATCGTCGGCATCTGGTACTCCTCCCGGAAGATCTGTCCAGGCCCAGCCGCCCGGAGCCGCTCCTGTGTAAGGATGAACAGTTCTGTATTGCTGAGCCATCAGCCATTTTGTTATAGCCTCCGACTTTTCCGCACCCAATGATTCTATTCCGAGGGCTTTTACCGACAGCGAAGTCAGCCATGTCGCCAGGTCCGTATCTATTGGGCAGCTCCCGTCTTCACGGAACGATTTTTCCAGAAATCCGGAACATGCGCCTATTATGCTTTCATCTTTGCATCCTGCGGCAACGAGGGACATTGTAACAAATCCTGTCAGCGGAACGGCTTCCAGAAAACCTCCTGAGGAAGGAAGAGTACTTTTCAATACTTCAAGAGATCTGCCAGCCACCATATTCCTTATTATCCTCATGAGGGGATTGCCCTTTGCCTTCCTATGCCTGAGCATTCCCATGGCAATCAACGCGGGCAGCGCATAACTGACGACAGGCAGGCCGATCAACCGGAAAAAACTCCTTGGCAGTACCGACATTTCAAATGGGAGCTGGATGACATAATTCCATTCACTGCCATCATCTCCGAGCCTGCCAGCTAGTGTGCACATGGTCAATATCGGAACTGAAAATGTGCGATCCTTCCCGTAATGTCCGAGTACAGTCCTGGAAATATCCGCAGGCTCCAGCGAGCCTGTTGTCTTTTTGATATATTGTTCCACCCTTTCAATGAGCTTTGCATAAGGCTCCTCTTTTTCCACCAATGAAAGAGCGGACCATGCCAAAAGAGTGGTGCTTATATTGCTCGGACTTTCCGGGGTATCTCCCCAGCCGCCATCCTGATTTACATTTTCAAGCAGCCAGCTTGCGGCCTTATTAATTTTTCCTGAGTATTTCCTGGAATCAACTTTTGAAAGTGCGAACATCGCAACGGCGGTCGAGAGAGCGCTGGAGGAAAGTTTCCCGCGCCAGCAGAATCCGGACTGCATTTCCCCTATCAGCTTCTGCTCGAGATGGGACAAGCTACTCTTTAGCATTTTGTCAATGTTATTATTTCCCGACATGAAATTTTTCCTTTGTGTAATAGTTTTTCAGTTCCCTGAAAAACTATTTTCCAACAGACATCCAAGGGTCAACAGTGCATAAAATGTATATTCACAGTCGCAAACAGGATCAAGCATCGATCCGAAGAACCCGCCGGAATCATCCCAGTGGCTTTCAACAAAATCAATGATGCTTTGTCTGGATTCGAACTTATGTCCAACGTGCCTCAGGGCGAGTACGGCGGTTGAAGTCGACAGCATGTCTGCAATCGGTGTCTGCGGGCTTGCCCTGAATCCTCCGCAGGGAAGAAGCTGCCCGGCCAGCCATTTTTCAACAGTCTGTGGAAATTTTCCGCCAAGGCGCATCATCATGATTCCTGATGCCGCAGTGGCGGTGGTTGTCCCATGGGCCATTCCCGGCTGGTTTGCATAACCGTTGTCGGAAGCCTTCAAAGCTTCCAGACTGTTAAGAATTCCTTTCTTGTCCGGTATTTCCAGACCTAGGTTGTCATATGCCTGACACGCCAGGAATGATGCATAGACAGTTCCATGCTTTGAGTTTTTGGTATTTTGATTATAACCGCCGTCCATTGACCTGTAATCCTCAAGCCGTCCGACGAGTTCCTTCGCTGCCCTGCCTGTAAACATACTGTTCTTCCGGGCCGTCAACAGGGCAAGAGCTTTGAGTTTATCAGGCAGCTTGAGGTAAGTCAGCAGAGGCTTGGTGCATGCCAGGCAGTACAGGTCGATAAAACCAAACCGATGGGTGTCAATCTTTTTTAAATATGAATTTACTGGAGAAATATGTTTTGAAGCTCCAAGGCTCGCAAGGGTCGCTAGGGCGAAAAAAGTATAATAGAGATCGCTTGAAGACGACCTGCCCCGGAATCCGCCATCCTCATTCATCCTTGACATTATAAAAGCGGCAGTTTTGCTGATGGCGTCATCATCCAAGTGCTTTTTAGCAGATGAGGCGATGGTGAACACATCCATGCTAATTTGATCGCTTGTTTTCATCCGCCTTGACAATTCTCCCGATGATCCTGTATAAGAAAGTCTTCAAGGCGATGCTATCAACTCCGTTGGCGGAGGTAATGGCCATCTTCCTATGATGATCCAATATTTTGCCGACCTTCTCCCCGACCTTCGGAGAAGCGAGAGTTTTTCTTAAGGCCGCCTCCCTGCTCTTATTGAAACCGTTCCTCCATCCACCGGCTATCAGTTTTTTACCGGCTCCGCGCGCCAGCTCATTGGCAACAGCAAGATTGATCGACAGCTCAGGATGCTTCCCGGGCCTTCTCAAGGCATCCTTCATATCATCGCTGATCTGGTAGGCAATGCCCAAATGCCTGCTGAAATCCTTCAGGGAACTGCAGGTCTTCCCATCGGCCCCTGCTGTTATCGCCCCAAGCAGAAAAGCAACTTCAAAAGCTGGTGCAGTCTTCAGGCATGAGATATCAATTACCTCACGCACCGGGGGCAGGCCCGGTGACAGCCTCCACGAAAGCTCCTTCCCCTGCCCTATGCAAAGGTTCCTGTGCCCCTGCGAAACCACTTTCAACAGGAGTTCCTTCTGCGCCAGCGGCAAATTGCATTCGGCGATCAGGCGATATCCTTCGCCAAGCAGGAAATCCCCAATGTTAAGGGCGACAGGCACGCCATATTCCGTGTGCAAAGTCCTCTCGCCGTCCCTGAACTCATCGTCATCTTCAATATCATCGTGGAGAAGTGAAGCCTTATGGAAGCATTCTATTGATATGGCGAGTTTTCTTACTGCATCCGGGATTGAATCCGAGGATGGAGAAAGGGCCTTGTAGGAAGCGGCTAAGATAAATGGCCTCCATCTCTTTCCAGCCTTCGCGAGATAATCAACAGCTATCTTTTCGACCGTGCTTCCTCCCGGCTTTAAAAAACCTTGCAGATGTCCAATGGAGAACCAGGAGGAAACTTCCTTCTGGAGGGCATGATAATCAACATGGCTGACATTTCTGTTCTTGGATTTCAGGCGGAGCATGTCCATTGCCCACTCGACATCGACCTTTGTATTTATGCAGCCATTGCGCAGAAGAGGTATCGCCAGGCCGGGAACGGCATTGGAAGTGACATGCGGGAATGTCTTCTCAAGCGCTGAAAGGCATCCAATCCCGATCACGGCATCTATCTTCCCCTGCTCGATCAGGCTCGTGACCAGAGTGGTCCCTTCAGCAATCAGGACAAGATAACCAAGGGATTCCGCCTCCTTCTTCAAGGTGCCAATCGGACATTTGCCGCATTCACGGCAGAGAAGCCCGAACTCATCCATCTCGGCGGGACATGTCTTTTTATCGCGCAGGCAATGAGGGATCATGAAGATCCGCCTGTTGAACGGAACAGTGCTGACCGTCTGCCTCCAGAGGGTGTTCCCCAGCAGCACGGAAATGAAATCCGAATACCGCCTTTCGATATGGCAGTCCTCGCGCAATACCCCTGCATGCCTTTTAATTTCATCTACCGTGACAGGCGGCACAAGGACATGCGTTCCGACGTATTCATTGACGCGCCTGAAGAATAATTTCCGTTCAGTCCCCGATTGCGGAACTTCATTGACGGCTTCAACGCTTGATTTTGAATTTCTTTTTTTCATCATCCATATGCTCCAAAACCGAAGAACCAGTATTTTTTCGCCATCCTGTATGCCCAATGTTTTTCAGGTATCTCCTCGCCAGGCTGATGGTGGCTTGCACAGCACTTCATCGCCTCCAGCTCCTCGATGCCTGCGCATCGCCCGCTCGTATTTATCGCCTTCTGATCAACTATGAATTTAGCCATCAGCACGGGATTTTCCAGTAGTATACAACCGCGCGAAGAACTGCTTGCCATTTTCCGGAATCCCGCCAGGAACTCCGACTTCTTGACAAGCTCGGAGAGGTTTCCATCCCTGATATTTTCCTTAGCATATTGTATCGGAGGACAGAATTCAAGATATCCGGCAGGATTGACATGGTAGCCGATCCCGGTGGCTGCAGGACATAGGGCCCTGCCAAGATGGTCCCAGTACGAATCGACAATGGCGATAGGCGCCGTTGTCCTGGTATTGACAATGAATTTCCGCAGCTCCAATATCTCATTGCGGTCGAGTGTCAGTTCAGGATGCGGAATCCTCCCCACCGGCCGATAAATGTAATACCAGAGGTAATGGACCTTCTTTGCGATGAGTTCATTGACGAATTTCTCTGACGCCAGATCCTTGAAATTGCTTTTGCAGACGCTCGTGGCGACTCCGGTGATCAGCCTGTTCCTGCTGCAGTTTTCCAGGGCGTGCATGGCGTGCGAATAGACATCGCTGCCTCCGCGCCTGACATCGCTGACGTCGGCCGTGCCCTCTACGCTGACAAGCGGAGTCACATTTCCCAGCCTGCGCATTTCGCGGGCGACCTCGTCGGTGAGGAGCGTACCGTTGGTGAATATCAGGAAATAGCAGTCGGGATGTTTGCCGATCAAATCGAAGAGTCCTTTGTAGAGCAACGGTTCGCCGCCCATGATTCCGAAGAAGTATGAGCCGTGCCGTTTGCAGGTGTCGATCACATTTTCAATGTCTGCGGTAGCAAGTTCAAGGGCGGGAACGGAAGGAGTGACCCAGCATCCCTGGCATTTGAGATTGCAATTGTTGGTGATGGACAGGAACAGGAAGGCGGGGAACTGCTCGCCTTTCCTGACGCGCCTGTCGAAGGCACGCACGGCCCCGATGCCCTTCCAGCCGAAGTTGTAGGCGAACTTGAACAGAAGCCTCTTGTCGGTTTCCATCAGCATCCGTTTTGTGAGTTGGAATATCATTTTGCTTTTTTTAGGAGCCTTGTTTTTCCGGCCGGTTGTGCGCCGGTTCCATTCTGTGCCGCTTTCATCGCATTCAGCCTGCGCTGGTGCAGGAACGCATATGTGTCGTCCGCCAGAAGTTTTTCATAATCGATCCTCATGTTCTTCCCTGCAGGTGCGTTTTCGTCAACTTCACCGCCATTGACCGGAGCTTCGGTGTATTTCGGGAATATGATTGCGGATTTCGGGCAGACCTTCGCGCAGGCCGGGCAGTTGGTCTTGCAATTTTCAGGCTTTGCGACAATGACTTTTCCGTCCTTGGAAAGCTTATAGACACCGAAAAGACAGAAGCTCAGGCATTGCTTGCAGTTGACACAGCGTCCATATTCGATCGCAGGAAACCACGGTATCCAGGATTTTTTATCTGGTTTGCATTCTTTCACAGTTTCATTCTGACTTCTTGAGCCATGGACTTTAAGTTTACTGAGTATTTCGGCAGAGCTGGAAGTCCTCATGTTGAAAACATGCAGTTTCACCTTCTTGTCAATCCCGGCATAGGCGAACAATGCCTTTACCGCCCGTGGAAAGCATGCGACCACAGCCAGTTCACCAGATGATGAAACCTTCTTAAGCAGGGCTTTGTCCTTGGCCGCAATTCTGCACAGGTCTGGAACCAGGAGGACGTCCTTTCCGGATGATAGCATGGCGGAGCGGATCTCTCTTTTCTTCTTTTCATCGACAATGTCGCTGTATGCACAATCGCAGTAGATGATTTTCATGGAAGCCCTTTACTTGTCTGATTTCCTGGAACGCGCTGAGGAATTTCCAAGGTGTATTTTCAGTGAGATGATAAATATGACGAGTCCAGCGACAAGGAGATAGGATCCTGTACGGGCCTTCCGCACACTGTTGAAATAGTACTGCCTGGTCTGCTGGTCGAGAACCTGTATTTCCTTCTTGATGGATTCATTGTCGGGTTCAAGGCGGTGCTTCGCCGTCAGCCCGTTGATTTTTGCGGCATTCGCAGATGACAGGGGATCGTTCCAACTCATCTCCTGGAAATTCAACAGGAGCAGGAATAGGACGGCCAGCGAGAAGAGTCCGGCGGCCAGGGCGATCCTGTAAGAGGCAGATGTCACCTTATCCGGCATTATTTTCCTCCTTCAGTTTCTTCAGGCGTAGCTGTTCCCTCGGGCAATATGCATGGCATCTGCCACATGAAAAACAGAGCCCACGGTCGGGAAGGTAATCGTCCTGTCTCCTTCTGATATTCATGCGGAGAATATATAGCCCCAGAAGGAATCCCAGACCGCCGCCAATCACTGTCGAGCCTATCTCAAACTGGTGCAGGATCCTGGTGGCTTGCGCATAAAGATCCTTGTCAGCCGCCCCAGTCTGCCTGAACGCGGTCACAAGATCCAACTGCCAAGGGGTCTTTTGGCCGGAAGAGAGAGATTCCGCTCTTTCAACAGTCTTGTTCAGGTGGCTCAATGCTTCAGCGGAAAACAGGCCTGCACCGGCTCCGACAATGATCAGGAAAGGCCAGATCAAAAGGAGTATTTTCAGCAGGCGCTTCTGTTTTTTGTTTTCGACATCTGAAGCTTCCGGTTCCGGAAAGCGAATGGCGCCATATGGGCAGGCGTCCTTGCAGAGACCGCACCTGACGCATTTGTCGGGCGTTATCGCCGTATGCCAGCTGGAGAATTTCGAGCAGAGGTTCAGGAGCACGCTGTAAGGGCAGATGAACCGGCAATACGGCCTTCCGACGAACAATGAAATACCGATGATCGAACCTGTCAGGACCAGCATGTTGAAACTGCCGTTCATCCGGTACAGCGAGACGAACGGATCGAACTGGCAGATGATGTATGCGGTTCCAGTAGCAGCAAGGAGTATTGCAAAAGACAGATATAAGTAAGGTATAAATCTCAATAACTTCTCAAGCCATACAGGTACCTTGACCGGCTTGATGAGCAATGTTTCCTGCAGTGAACCGAGAGGGCAGACTGCTGCGCAGAAGACTCTGCCGAAGAACAGGGCGAAGATGAGAGGGAGCACGAAGAACAGCACGACAACCAGTGGAATGAAGAAATCGCTCTGGAAAATCGCCTGTGTCATATTCTGCAGGCTTCCGACGGAACAGACGCAGCCTTGCTTGTAGAATCCAAAATAGATCACCGAGAAAAGAGCCAGGAGCGACATATTTCTGCGGGACCTCGACCTCAGGGCCAGCACGGCCAGTATCAGGCAGGCCAGCAGTACCGCAGTATCGACATATTCCAAAACGGCGGGGCGCGGCTGGACATGCTGGACAACGGGATGCTGGTGCTTCGTCTCCGTGAAATCCGGACGCGGAAAACGGTCCACAGCCGTCACGAATGAGGAAAATCCCAGCATGATCACCGCTGAAAGGAAAAGTATTTTTGAAATATTCCTCATTCAGGTCCTCCTGGGTACTTCCTTGGTTTGGCCCTTCAGCATATAGGGATTGTCCGATGGCAGTCTTACGAAGGCGTTTGAAGGACATGCCTTGGCGATGGAGCACTCGTTGCAGTTTACGCAGTGCTCATGATCCACCTGGAGATAGAAGCTGCCGTTGCCGAATGTCTGGCATCCCTTCACGCACTTCGAGCAGCCTATGCATTTGTCCTTATCCACGGTGTATTCGTAATATGGCTCCTCGATGAATTTCCTCTTCAGGGCATGGGTGGGGCACAACTCTTTTTCCGCAGTAGTGTCGAACTCCATCGTGCCCGGCCTGAAGTATCCGAAACAGAGATCGCAGTAGCCGCAGACATTGAATGCATGGAAGCATTTCACGGCGGAAGGCGTGACGACGCACTGGGTGGCGCACCGTCCGCACTGGATGCATTTCGTGTGATCGATCTGCCAGACGGTACGTTTTTTCCTTGTTCTTCCGAAAACCGTGAAGCCCGCAGCTCCGATTGCCAGGAAGATAATTCCGGCAACGGCCTTGCGCAGGGCCTCACGCCTCGTGATGGGCGTGTCAGCATTTTCAGTAATTTGATTATCCATATTCGTGTCCTATGAATTATTTCCGGTGTCCTTGGAGGCGCTCTGGCATTTTCCTGCAAGCATGCAGCCGGAGCAATCCCTTTTTTCCGGATACGGGCACTGGGCATTTACGTTGCCCGGATCAGGTTTGCGCACGGACCTGATAATGCAATAGCCCAGGAATGCAAGCAGTCCTCCCCTGGCAAGGAGCCTTAAAAACTCACGCCGCGAAAATCCGTCTTTCATTTTGAAACTCCTATTCCTCGTATTTTACTTTTAGGCGGGCTCGTCGGCCTGACCTTGGAGTGCGGGAACTTGTTACCGCCTTGTTCCGCGAAATTTATTTCGCGGAGTTCTTGAGCTCCTGGACGGAATAAATTCCGTCGTTAAAGGCGGCAATGAATTGCCGCACTCCATGTGCGAATTTTGCAATTCGCAAAGGATGAATTTCAAAAACACCTGGAACTTTGGATATTTTATCATCATCAAACAAATTTTTGCACCCTCTATTTTTCTTTGAAGATTCGAATATTGCCTGTTGCCGGATCGATCGCGTATACTATGCCTTTTTTATCAACAGAGATATCGCACGGCATCTGTCCCGGCTTAAATGATTCCGGAGGGGCGACGACACCGACGAAATCCCCGGTTGCTGAATATAATTTTATCCTTGGAATTGATTTCTCGCTGGTGACGACTTTTCCCGGCGGACATATGGCGATATGGGAAGGATTGCAGCATCCCGAGAATCCTTTCATGTCGATGTCGGGATTGCTCTTCCATGTGGATACCAGCCCCCCGGAATATGAATACAGCTTGAGGCGGTGCCTGCCGGGATCGACGACCATCAGGAGATCATTGCCGTCAGTCGCGACATCCATATATGCCGAGTAGATGACTATCCCGTCATCTCCGGTTTCCTTGTTTGCAACACCTATCCTGAACTCCTCCTTTTCCGGGCTGTCCAAATCCTTTACGTGCACCATCTTTTTCCCGGCATCGGCAATGAATACATTTTTTCCGGACACGGCAATTCCTGTAATGGCGCTGCCGGTCTCAAACTTCCATGACACCGTTTCCTTTCCTGCCGGATTGAAAACGGAAACCTGCAATGGAAAACCGACAAAGATATCATTGTTTCCAGATACGGCAATGCAGGTCGGCTGGTTCTGCAGTTCAATCTCTCCGGTCTTTTTGCCATCACTGTCGAAGATACGGATCTGCCTGTCGCCACCGGCGTATATCCTGTTGTCAGATCCTGTCGCAATGCATGTCGGCTCCTTGAATCCTGAAGGGATCGGCTTGAGTTCATTGAACAGGATGGTATTCGGAGCTGTTTTCTGGAGATCGTCAAGATTGTATGTTTTATCTATAGAAGTTTCGTTCGGCTCCCCCCTCATCAGGAAATAAAATACGATTCCGAGCAGGAAGAGCGCAAGCAAGGTCAAGACCAGGCTGAAACCAGATACAGGGGCATTTTCCGGAGAAGGCTGTACCTGCGGGATTTCAGGTTCCCCGGATTTGTCAGATGTGTCTTTTCCCTGATTCATTGGAATTCCTCACTTCTTTTTTGAGACGTCCAGACATTTCATCATATTGAGATCCCTGACAAACAGCTTGCCGTCCACAAGGACCAGCGGCCCCCATGAATCAGGACCGGGGAGGACCTTTGCCCTGGCAATCTGGTTGAAGCCCTTGGTTGTCGCTTCAACTGCGGTCAGCGTTCCCTCGTCGTCCATCACGAAGATCATTCCGCCGGCGATCATCCAGGGACCGATACCGAACTTGTTCTGTGAGCCACTCGCCCAAATCTCCTTGAGATCGGTATCCATGCATACAAGTTCCTGTCGCGGCTTTGGAAGCACCGCATAGATATTGCCCTTGTACAGGATGGGGGAATGCTGTTCGACGCCGAATTCCTTCGGCTTCATGGTCTTTATTATTTCCACCTTGACCTTGCCTTCGGATTCCACAAGTTTCGCGAGCTTTGAGTCGCTGCCATAGCCCGCTGTGAAAAGCACACGGTCCTCGGAGACGGAAATCGGCGAAGGCGCTATTGTATGCCATTTGAACTGGTCCGTCTCCCAGATGATGCTGCCATCGGTGGCCGATACCCCGACAACTCCCTTGGATCCGGAATAGACATATGTCTGTTTGCCCTTGTATGTCATCGGCACGACACTTGAATGGCTCATCTTTGAACCATGCGGATTCGGGGTCTTCCAAATAATATTTCCGGAAGCGCAGTCAACTGCCATCAACAGCACATCTGGGCCTCCTGGAGCCAGGATCAATCTCCCATTCTCAACCAGAGGGCATTGTCCGGCATACCAGTTTGGCACAGTAGTACCGAACTGCTCCACAAGATCCATGCGCCACTGGAAAGCGCCTGTCTCCGCATTGAGGCATGTCACCTGGCATTTCGGACTGATCGCGATGAGGAGAGGCCCATCCAGTGCGACAACAGAACGGCTGATCCCATGGTTGCGCTTGATTTCCACCGGATATGAATATCTCCAAATCTCCTCGGCATTGTCGGATGAAATGCATCTGATTGCGTCGCGCTTACCCTTCTCGTCATAATCAAATATGTAGACCCGCCCATCACGGACTGCCGCTCCTGCATATCCCTGACCAAGCTCCAGCTCCCAGACGACAGGAGGTCCGTCCGCAGACCAGACACGGGAGAGTTCCACGGAACTGCTACTTGTCGCATCTCTTCCGGCGCCACGGAAACAAGGCCATGATTCCTTCGTCTGTCCCGGCTTTCCTTTGCCCTGTTCAATCTTCGCTCCATCGGGCATTGTGCGGATGACATCTGATTTCTTAAAAGGCGCAGGCATATCCTGATTTGTTTCGGTGACAGCTTCCTTCACATTTTCCTTGGTGTTGTCAGGTTTCGCAAAGGGCTGTGGCTCTGTTTTCTTGACGTCTATCTTTTTCGGAGCTCCGTCCTCTCCTGAAAGCCTGGGGGAAAGCATTGGATATTTGATTCCAAGCTGCCAGTAAGTCCCCATGCAGATCAGTGCGATTGTAACTGCCGCCGGGAGAAAGATTATTTTGAAATTTGATTTGTTTTCTTCCACCACTGGTTCAACCTTTTTAGTGCTGGGATTTCTTATTTGCCAACGTGGCAAGATCTTCCTTGCGACATAAGAGTCCATTGTTGCCAAGTTCGGTAAATTCCCCGGTCTCCTTGATCATCTTCAATGTCCTTGCGAGGGCTGCGATTGACGTCTGTATTGCAATGCTGGGAAGACTCACCCTGGCTACGCCGCAATCCTGCAGTTCCTTTATGGAAAAATTATTAATGTTATATGGCAGGCCGGCTGCAATGCTGACAGGTCCGGACACATCCTTGACCAGTGTTTTCACTTCTTCAATGGAAGCGACATTGGTGACAAATGCCAGATCGGCTCCAGCTGCTAAAAACATATTGCAGCGCACGATGGATTCCTTCAGTCCCGCCGATCTCGATTCGGCGGCAAGCAACGCATCAGTCCTTGCATTGATCAGCAAATCCGGAGTTCCTTCCGACACCGCGGTTTTTCTGGCTTCCCTGATTTTTGCTACAGCCGCCTCTCTATCAATCACCTTCTTGATGGCGGAACCGGAAGATGCGGCAATCACCTGATCCTCGATGTTAATTCCAGCTACTCCAGCTTTCATGTAGGCCTTTATCGTCAGGACAATATCATCGAACCCGTCTTCTCCATCGGCCATGACTGGGACGCTTACAGCTTTGACTATCTCTGCTGTAACGGCCAAGTTCCTTTCAAAATCCAGATCGGGCTCTGCCAGCCCCTCTGCAATCGCAATGCTGTAGCCGGAACATTGCACTGCGGAAAAACCCATCTGCTCGATGATCATTGCCGAAAGCGGATCATAAGCGTCGGGCATTACCAATGTCCTGCCTGAAGAAATCATGTCTTTAAGAATTTTCGCCTTGCTCATTTTTACTGCCTCCATAGGCTACTGAATATTAAAACTTCACGGTTTGGACGGCGATGCCGGACCAATGCACAACAGCTTCTTCAGGGTTCTCACGAACAGGAAACCACCGGATACTGCTGGCGTGGCATCTAAATGTTCACCGAAGGAGGCCTTGCCAACGGCTTCCAGTGTCTTGTCGGCCTTTAGGATCGTCACCTCTCCTTCACGGTTGATAAGATAAAGCTTCCCTCCTGCAACGACGGGCGAGGAATAGAACTGTCCTTCAAGTTCCTTTTCCCCAATTTTCTTGCCGTCGGCCAAGTTGAGGCAGAGTGCTGAAGTTGAAACCACAAACACGCAGTCGCCGCTGACGACCGGTGAAGCGACCTCGGCGCCGGCATCGTCGTTTTTCCAAGCAACATGCGTCTTTGTAACATCGCCTGCACCATCAGGACGGATTGCCAACGTTCCTTTAGTGCCCAGCGTCGCAATGACCAGTCCATTTACAAAGGCGGGGGAAGATACGATGTCGGAGCTCTCTCTCTTCACGATCCAGATCTCGCGTCCATCCTTCGGATCATAGGAGGACACTCCGCCGCATGACACGAGGATGATCTGAGGACCTTTGGAAGTTTCTATCACGATTGGAGAACACCAGGAAGCGCCCATGGAACGCTTCATGCGCCAGGCTTCCTTTCCGGTCTGCGTATCGAAAGCGACAAGGGCCGCCTTCTCGTCGCTCTGGTCGTGCTGCACAATCAAAGTATTCTTGTAGATCACCGGGGAAGAAACGTATCCGTAGGTAATTTCCGGGACTCCCAGATCCGCGGTCCAGGCAGCCGTGCCATCCATGTTGAATGCGGAGATGGCGCCGGTTGCGAAGACGGCGAACACGCGCTTGCCGTCGGTCACAGGCGTGGCCGGCGCAAATGTAGTCGTTTCCTCTTCGAAGACCTCAGGTTTGCCTTTCAGCGGGATGCTTCCCTTCCAGAGAGGTTTTCCGGTCTTGATGTCGAAGCAGAAGATTCCTCCCTCAGTTCCGGTGGCTCCTGAGGCGATCACATTTGTTCCTGAGACAATCACCGAGCCAGAACCGGGAAGCGCAAGATCCGCCTTCCAGAGTATGCCCTTTCCGCTTTTTACATCCCATGCGACGGCAGTATTCGCATCTGCAGCAACCGCCAGAGCACCAGCTCCACGGAAACCTGGCCAGTCAGCAACCTTCACAGCATCTTCGCCCATTGCAGAGCAAACCGCCAGAGCCAGAACTGTCAACACCAGCCCCATCACGTTTCTTTTCATTCTTGCTCCTCCAGCGGCTTTGAATATAATTCCCATCTTCCACAGCATGCAATTCATTGTATGTTTTCCTTTATTTCCGGAATTCCTTGTATATCATCTAAATATATCACTTTCTCAACGGAAAATAATTCTCCAATGAAAGAATTAGCGGGTTTTATTTACTATCAGTTTTTAATCGATTGTCCAAGCCGCCCCTGATTGGAAAATTATCCTTGCCTGAATAATAATGTGGAAAACAGAGACTTGCTCGAATCCCGGCTGCTTTTCACGTGCATCCACTATAAGCAGATCATATTTAACAAGACTTGACATAAATAAAACTGCAATTAGCTTCATAAATATTTGAAATAATAATTCATTGGACGCTTTTATCCTCAGGAAAAGGAATCAACATGCAGGTCATGATCGACGGGAAATATATCAAGGTGCTTTCAAGTGACATGAATATTGTCGATTTGGCTGACAGGGCCAGGATCAAAATCCTAAATCCCTGCAATAAAAGCGGAAAGGCGGATGGTTGTTGCAGGAGCTGTGTCGTGGAAATCAACGGCAAGCAGAAATTTGCATGTTCTACAAAACCTAAATCCGGGATGAATATTGTCATATCCCGTGACGATCTTAAGCTGTTGCGGAAAATCCGCCTGCAGGAATTTAATGAGCTTAAGAAAAATTCCAAATCCAATTCATGTTGCTCAAGCAAAAACGACTGCTGCGGATAAGACATCCATATGTTACGTGAGAAGAATTATGGAAACCGATTATAATATTTATATCAAAGAGTCAATGGCGCTTATCAAAAAAATGATTGGCGCTGTGGTCAAGGAGATTCGTGTAAACATAGTGGATCCAGAATTTAATGTTGTTTACCTGCAAACCGACAAGGGTGTTTTTGCAATACAAGGAGAAATTGGCGGAGAGTATCTTGGAATCTATTTGTTAGAGGTATTGCCTGAAATCACAAACCAAAATGGATACATGATCGTCTCTTATCCGGTTTATGACTGTTTTATAGGTCGTAGAATCTGCGAAGTACATCAGATTGGTGAAGCTTGGAAAGGACACGGAATAGAAATTTGCTTTGAAACAATTCCTGAACGTACATTGATTGTGCAGTCAATCTATTCCGGAGACAAGCCAAAGGATTGTGAGGATTGTTTAAGACTTGGCATGGGGGTCTATGAATTTATATATCGAACAAAACATACCGAGACAGATAGATCGAACCGGTGAAACACTGGTCCGATCATCATGGATAATCAAGAACTATGTAAATTAGAAGGGTATTAATTATGAATTCCAAAAAATGTCTTGCGATATTCTCTATTGCCTGCATCCTTGCAATGACAGCTGGCGCCGCCGATGCGCCTGTGTCCGACTGGCCGCAGTGGCGTGGTCCGACCGCAACCGGTGAGGCCTCTCCGGATGCGAACCCGCCGGTTTCCTGGTCGGAAGAAAGCAATATTGCCTGGAAAACTGCCATCCCCGGAAGCGGCCGCTCGTCGCCGATCATCTGGAAAGACCGCATCTTCATTACGACGGCTTTACCGACCGCCACCGCGGTGGATCCTGAAAAGGTCAAGGCTGCAGTGAACGACATACCTGAATTCGCCCGCAAAGGAGCCCATGTTCCGGACAAGGTGCTCCAGTTCATGGTCATGGCCCTGAAACGCAGCGATGGCAGTGTGCTATGGCAGAAGACGGTTTGCGAACAAGCTCCGCTGGCAGGAACACATGCCGACGGCAGTTGGGCTTCCGGATCTCCGATAACTGATGGTGAACTCCTATATGCCTATTTCGGATCATACGGACTTTATGTCATGACCCTCGACGGCGAAATCAAGTGGAGCAAGAATCTCGGCGCCTTCAAGACCAGGGCGAATTTCGGCGAAGGCGTGTCTCCGGTTTTTTGCGGGGACCTGCTGATCATAAACCAGGATTTCGAAGGAGCATCATTCATTGTTGCACTGGACCGGAAGTCCGGCGAGGAGAAATGGCGCGTCAAACGTGACGAAGCCACATCCTGGGCCACACCTCTCGTGATCCAGCAGGGCGACAAGAAGCAGATCGTCGTTTCAGCCACCAAGCGCATCCGCAGCTATAATCCGGCTGACGGCTCAGTCCTCTGGGAAATCGGTGGTATGACCGCCAACGTGATACCCTGTCCCCTGACGGATGGCAACCTGGTGTTCTGCATGAGCGGATTCCGCGGAAATGCACTGCTGGCGATCAAGCTTGCGGCCGCTTCAGGCGATCTCACAGGCAAGGCTGAGGCAGTTGCATGGGAGTGCAAGAAGGAAACCCCGTATGTTCCTTCTCCTGTGCTGAGTGGCGGACTGCTTTACTATATTAAGACGAATGACGGTTTCCTGACCTGCGCCGATGCCGCGACAGGCAAGGTGCAGTATGCCAGCAAGCTCGAAAACATCAAGAACGTATTTGCATCTCCTGTTGCCGCAGGAGGAAATCTCTATGTGCCGGGAAAGGATGGCCTGACTGTTGTCCTGAAGCTTGGTCCGAAATTCGAAGTTCTCTCCAGCAACAAGCTTGATGACGGGATTATCGCATCACCGGCAGTGGCCGGCAAGGAGCTCTTCATCAGAGGCTATAAGAACCTATATTGCATCAGGGGGAAATAAATTCATATTAGCGAAACCTGATACGACATAGAAGTAAATTTCATGCGTAAAGAGCCCGGAAAATAAAGCAAGCTTTTACCATTTATCCCGTCTTCAACCGTTTTCTTGTCAAAAATTGGACAAAGTTGGACTTGGATCTGTAAAGCCGGTGTTTTTAACTTGAAATACTTGATTTATATTCAACTTCTAGCTAACTTTCCACCAGTATGAAAATCAAATTCCCCATCAACTATCTCGAGACCTGCCGTGAAGTAAAAACTGACAAGAAAGTAGTGTCTTTGACATTTGATGATGGGCCTTGTCCACAGACTCCCGCAATTTTGGATGTGCTGAAAAAACATAACGTACAGGCTGCCTTCTTTGTGATCGGCCGCAACATTTCAGGGAATGAAGAAATATTGGCCAGGACTGCCCATGAAGGTCACCTTATAGGCAACCATTCTTTTACGCACACCCTGTGGTTCCCCTTTTTTTCTTCGGCTAAAATGCTCCTTGACCTAAAGAAAAACGCGGAAACCATAAGCAATGTAACCGGGGGACAAGTGCAATGGTTCCGTCCACCCTACGGGGTTGGCAATCCTATGGTGGCAAAAGCCGTGAAAAAAGCTGGGTATAAAGTGATGGGTTGGAGCCTGCGTTCATATGATACGTCTTCAAACAATTCAGGAAAAGTGGTGGAACGTGTAAAACGCCTGTTGAAACCCGGCGTCGTGATATTGCTTCATGACCGCTGTCCCAATACTCCTGGCGTGGTTGAGGATATCATCCAGCATGCAAGCGCCAAAGGCTACGAATTCCTCCGCCCGGACATCCTGTTCAGCTCGTTTTGACCAGAAAACACGCTTGATAAATCATTCGGGGGGAGTAGATTGTCCCTCTGCTTTCCATTCTGAAATTCTAAGAGGGGGCGAATCATATCCTTATGAAAACGGCATTGGTCATCGGAGGGAGCCGTGGCATCGGGCGCAAGATTGCGCTTCGTCTTGCCACTGACGGCTATGATATCGTCGCCACATGCCGCAAGGATATCGCAGCTTTGGACCCGCTGAAAAGCGAAGTAGGAAACCTGGGGCGGAAATTCAACGGACTGGTTTTTGACATTCAGGACCGTAAAGCGGCAGCTGACGCATTGACAGGTTTCTTTGGTGAAAGCGCCCCCGATATTTTCGTGTACAACGCCGGAATTTCCCGGGACAACCTCATGGTTTTCATGACTCCGGGAGAATGGGACGATGTCGTCCACACCAATCTTGACGGATTTTACAACACCATTCATCCATTGCTTTTCCAAATGATTGCACGTAAGAGCGGACGCATCATCGTCATTGCCAGCGCATCAGGCCAGGTTGGACAGCCTGGACAAGTCAATTATTCCGCTTCCAAGGCGGCTCTAATAGGCGTGGTCAAGGCGCTGGCCAAGGAAGTCGGTAAAAAAGGCATATTGGTCAATGCCGTTGCGCCGGGATTCATTGAGACAGACATGACCGCCGATCTTCCAATAGATAAGATTCTCCCCATGATTCCGCTGAAAAGAGCCGGTTCGCCTGAAGAAGTTGCAGGCGTGGTAAGTTTCCTCTGCGGTTCCGACAGCACATACATACATGGCCAGGTCATCGCAATAAACGGCGGTCTTGTTATTTAATGCCAAGGAGTTTAATGAACACCCAATATCCAATACTCAATTTCCACATAATATTTCTCAACCACTAATCGGCACTAACAAGGCACTAACAAGAATTAAAATACAAAATTGCTGCGAATTTGCTCTTGCTGCAAGCGCAAATTCGCAGCAGATATTCGTTAGTGTAAAATTAGTGTGAATTAGTGGTGAACTCTTGTTCTTGGATTTTTCTGTTTTT
>MHBH01000008.1 GCA_001804805.1 Lentisphaerae bacterium GWF2_49_21 | reverse complement strand
ATGTGAAGAGGAGCCTGTCTCCGACCTTCTCGTTCACAGGATTCAAATCCAGCATCGAACGACCCATGTTGCCCTGCAGCAGACCCTGATCCTTGCGGTCAAAAGATACGAACCAGTCAAACCCCATCCACCAGGTAAACCGCTTCCAGGCCGGTTCCTCGGTACGGAACATGACCTTGAGATCGCTGATTTCCTTCTCGTCCACAGTTCCTCCCTGCTCCTGCATCTGCATGATCTTGCTGTTGATGGCATCGCCCGGAGGAATCTCTATGACCACGAATGATATCACGGCGATTATGAACAGCGTCGGAACCATGATCAGCAGCCTGTGCCCGACGTAGGGAGAACGGAGTATCAGCAAGGCTGTCAGAAGTATCAACGCAGTGAGAATGCCCCATTTTATAAGACTGCCGACAAGAGCACGCGAATCATGTCCCGGTACTGAACCTGGAACGCTCTTCGCATTTTCCCCGTTGCCGGTGAGCGGCCGCAGAGGCGTTATCCTGCCAAGCTCGGAAACTATGTCCGACGTCTCCTTGTCAGTTATCCTGGGATTTTCCCAGTACCATGTTTCAGGACCGAGGTTCGAAGGGCTGAGGAAGTCCCAGGAATAAATGCCTTTCATTGGGACGTTCCTGTAGCCGTCCTTCACCGCTGCAAGCTGGGACAGCGGTGCATGCAGGTTGAGCAGATAGACGTTTTCCGAGGCAAGATCCAGAATGCGCCGGAACAACCGACGCCTTTCCTCCAGGGATGACGTAAGCTTCATGTCCTCATACGCATTCATTGCCTCCAGCAACGGGCTTCCCTCAGGAGGTTTGAGTCCTTGAACTTTTGACTTGTCTCCGGCAAACATACCGCCGCTCGAATACCACAATGCATTCTTGATGGCAAAATTTGATTCACCGGAAAACGGAAAATAATATCGCGGATCAATGATTGGCAGGAATGTCCCGTACGCACCCCAGACAGTGAAGTCGTGTAGGCCTGCCGCCTTTTCAACATAGAATATTGAACGGTCCTGCGCCCTCAACCTCGCATTGACGCCCACCTTCCGCCAGTCGTTTACGATGAACTCGCCAGGTCCCTCACCTGTAAAACTGCAGTAGTTGATATCGAAGAGGAGAGGTGGACCGCCCGGGAAACAGCGGTATCCGTCCGCATCCCTTCCCGTAAATCCGCATGCGTCAAGAAGCTTGTTCGCCTCCCGAGGATCAAATCGCGCAAAGTTGTCGGTAAAATCCTTATAGTAATACGGTGACTGCTCAGGAAGCCTGATCTGGCTTGGTTCTCCGGCACCGGCAAGAATTGCATCAACTATGGTTTTCCTGTCGACTGAGAGGGAAAGCGCCTGCCGGAAACGTTTGTCGCATAGGAGCTTCGCCTTCTGCTCTCCGTCATTGTCGCCGGGCATGAAACGCCGGTTGATGTTGATGGCCATCCCCCAGTTGGCGCCGTCTCCGTTCAGCCAGTGGTAAAGCTGGTATCCATACTGTTTCCTCTGGCGCATGAGCATGGTGTAGTCCTGGTTGCGCACATAGCGCTCCTGCATCGTAGCCTCGCCCTGCGCCACGGCAATTGTCAGCATGTCCATTGACTTGTCGTTCAGGACAATCCTGTCCGTATATGGAAGCTGCCTGCCGTGCTCGTCCACCGCCCAGTAATAGGGATTTCGCACATAAGTGATCGGTGGCGTGACGCTCTCGGTACGGATAATCCAAGGAGCAAGGGAGGGTCTTTCCACACGGCTCTTGACAAAGCTGTAGACAGCCCTTTCGTTGATAAGGTTATGCTTTGACATGACCTCATGGATCAGCTTCTTGTCACCTTTTACAGGATGAAACTTCTCAAGGAAATTCTTCGGGGAATCGCATAACCATGGGTGGCATGCCAGTCGTTCAAGAAAAAGTGAGTAGGGTTCAGAAAATGAGAATATTACAGTGGCCTCGTCTGGCACCTCCACCTTCATCGCTCTGCCTCTATGGAGGAAATGGGCATGAGGGCCCCCGGGATTGGTCACGGGATCCATCTGTTCATCCTCCCACCAGTAGAGGATATCTGCGGAAGTGAACGCCTGGCCGTCGCTCCATCTCATGCCCTTCCGGAGCTTGAATGTGAAAATCTTCTGGTCTTCGCTGACGGAATATGATTTCGCCACATTCGGAACTATCGGATATCCCTGCGGGCTCCATCGCAACAATGATATGGGAATCATGCGGACGCCGCCAAGATCCTTCAGCTTGTACATCGAACCGCCGTACCTGCCTTCGCCTTCAACGCCACGGAGGACAAGAGGTTCCTCTCCCACTCGGTCCCACACGGGCGGCAGCGTCCCGCCTTCAACGAGTTTTTCCAGCACTGGAGCCTCCTCCTTAGGATACCAGTCTCCGCCCTTACCTGCCGAATAGTCCACTTCCACCTGAATCCTCATTGGATTCTCCAGGTCTACATCCTGCTTCCTCAGTTCCTGCAGTTCAGCCATCTCCTTTTCATCCGGGACGATGGCCTTTGTTTCAAAACGGCTTGAGAACATTATGGCACAGAGCAGTAAAATAAGGCATATTGCCACAGACCCGATCAGGGAATAGCGCAGCCCCCCCCATGCTATATTCATTTTCCTCATGCGTCCTCCGCCGCCGGAACAAGCTCCGGTTTCACAAGTATTTCAACACGGTCCCTGTCATCAGGACTCCTCATCCTGAGCAGAAGCTGCTCAACCGCCTTTTTGCCCACCGCATCAAGCTTTATGTCAATAGTCGCAGGACGAGGATACATCTGCCCCATGAACTGGGGATCGTTGTTGCAGCCTATGAGCCTTACGCCCTTGTCGGGAGTCTTTCCCATGAACTTCAGGCAGTTGTAGGCCGACAGGAGGACGTTATCCATCGGGGCGAAAATCCCGTCGCACCTGTCTTTGCCACCCACAGCTTTCCTTGTCATTATCTCGGCTTCCTCAACGGCTGAACCAAACATGTCTTCTGCGGATTCAAATATTTTCACATCGGCACCCAGCTCCCTGGCGGTCCTGATGAAATCCTTTTTCCTGGGTTTTACCGCCTCATGTACGGGATATGGATTTATAAAACAGGGCCGCCTGCAGCCTTTTCCGACCAGATACCTGGCCGCAATCTCCCCAATCCGAGAGTTGTCGTAGAACACATGGTCCAACCGGCCTTCCGGATCCGAATGGCTCCTGAAAAACCAGACAGCCGGAATCTTCAGCATCGAAAAAAGCCTCTCAGGCCTGGACATGGCCCCCATGATCAGAACTCCGTCAAAACATCCTTTCCTTATGATTGACGGACATTGCGCGTCGTCTGGCCAGTGGGTTACTACAAGGTTCAATCCGGCGTTCTCCACCGCCTCATGCACTCCGCTGAAAAGTATCGGGAACACAGGCATCCTGTACATCTCAAGGGGCTTCAGCCTGCCGAGGAACAGGAGAGCTATCTGTCCAGTGCGCACCCCCGGCCGGTTCTTCAGCCTCGGTCCCGGACGCACCAGCGAAGGCACGTATTCGAGCTCTTTCATGGCGGCACATATGAGCTCGGCCTTGCCCGGAGCAACACTGCCGGACTTGTTTATGTATCTCGATACCGCCGCCGGAGACACACCGGCCTTCTTAGCCACTGAATAAATGGACACCGTTCATCCTCCCAAGGAATTATCGTATCTATATTTCATCTAATATATCGCAAGCATTTACACCCTTATTATATAGAGCATTACTTTTCTTGTCAAGACTTTTATTTATTTATATTTCATTTTTTATTTCATTCTATGGAAAAATCCCTATAATCAGGCAAGGTATCCCGTAATAAGAATCTATGCTGCGTTCATACTATGACCAATCTTTGACACAAATTCACCTATGCAATTTGAGTACTTTTCAAACCAGCTTCTTGTGAATTATTGAAGTTGCACTTGGATATTTCACAATTTCCTGATTATACGTTCAACGCTCAACCTTGCCGATCAATCATTAAGAAGCTTGTAGGTGTCGGAGAAATTGAGAATCCTGGTCCCATGAAAATCAGGTGTGATTTTCCCGGCATAAATGACCGCTCCGGATTTCACGGCAGGGGAAATTTTCCTGTACATATTTCAAGTTGTTATTGAATATTGTACACTTATAAATTGTTGCCTGTATAATTGGCCTTATCCATCTCTTGCCAAATCTTTGACACAAAAACGGTTGAAAACGGGATAAACAATATTGTGCGTTTGGCAAGGATTTGTAATTGATTGGTTTGCAATGGATTATTCGCCCCCCTCCAATTTGATCCTCGTTTGAGAATAAAAAGGGGCATGGATAGTTTTCCCCGGTAAAAGGCTCTTCAAACAAAATACAGGTAATATATTTGTCGTTCAGCAGTCGCAGTCAGGAGGAACCAGCTGGACTGAAATTCCACCATCGACCAATAGACCTACACCATTGATCCTGGCCGCTTTTTCAGAGGCAAGGAAAAGAACTGCATCGGCAATATCGCTTCCAGATGCTTCCTTCCCAAGTGGAATGTTGGCACGTCGCCTTTCAGCCTCGGTCGTTAGCTTTGCCCAACGGTCGGTATTTATGTATCCGGCAACAACGCAGTTCACCCTGACACCTTTCGGACCGAGTTCCAGCGCCATAGCCCGTGTAAGGGAATTGATAGCCCCCTTGCTGGCGACATATGCGGTACGTTTTAGGATCGCACGCTCTGCCGTATTCGAGCCGATATTGACAATTGCTCCAGTTCCTTGTTTAAGCATCATCCTGGCGGCGCACTGTGAGCACTGATACGTCCCGAACACATTGGTCCGGAAAACTTCCTCGACCATGCTTAGTGGAGTGTCCACAAGCGAATATCCGACACCTTGTATTATGGCATTGTTCACGAGCACGTCTATGCGTCCGCATTCCTTCTTGATCTTTGCGAACATCGCATCAACCTGTTCCGGAACGGAAATATCGGCCGGGACTTCAACTACTGTGACACCGTAGGCATCCCTAAGCCTCTTGGCCTCCCGTGATACATCCTCTTCCTTGCGTCCGTTCAACGCAACTACTGCGCCTTCCCTGGCAAAAGCTTCGGCTATCGCCAATCCAGTATTGCGAACCGCTCCGGTAACTAGAACAACCTTGTCTTTGTAACACATGTAATTATTCCTTTATTTATTTTTTCCCATACCAGCCCTGGCTGTCATTCGGACGGATCATGGTCAGATCACCGTTGAAATGACGCAGATTGTGAGGCTTATACGGATGTTTTAAAATCTCTTCCTCATTTATGTCAATGCCCAGCCCTGGCAGATCCGGTATGCGCATCATGCCATTCGAAAAACCTATCTTCTCCGTTGTAAGCAGATGCCTGTATGGCACATCATTGGACATCGTCTCCAGCATGTGGAAATTCGGAGTGCACGCGGCAATCTGCAGGGTTGCGGCGTTTGTGACGGCACCGATCGGATTGTGCGGACAGAACGGCAGGAAATAACATTCCGCCATGGCCGCAATCTTCCTTACTTCAAGTATTCCACCGCAATGTGAAAGATCCGGCTGGAGATAGTCAGCCGCCCTCTTTGAAAGGAGTTCCTTGAAATCCCAGCGCGTATACAGGCGCTCTCCTGCCGCAATGGGAATGTTTATCCTACTCTTGACATCTGCCAGTCCATCGAGATCGCATGGCGGCAATGGTTCTTCAAACCAGGTAATGTCGAATTTCTCAAGAGCCAGCCCCACACGAACGGCTGTCGGAACATTGAATCTGCCATGCCCTTCAATCAGGAGCTGGATGCCAGGACCGACCGCTTCGCGGACAGCCGCGACACACGTCATGGCAGTGTCGAATTCTTCAGAAGTCAGGTTCAGGTAGGCGGAACCGAAAGGATCCCATTTGAGAGCCTTGAACCCAAGTTTCACCGTCTCTTTCGCCTTTGCTGCGAAATCCGCAGGCGTGCGAGATCCGGCAAACCAGGCATTTGCATAGCATGGCACCTCATCGCGCATCTTCCCGCCAAGGAGCTGATAGACAGGAACACCCAATGCCTTTCCCTTGATGTCCCACAAAGCCATTTCAATTCCGGACAAGGCCGTGGTGAGGACAGGTCCACCGCGCCAATATGCGTCCCGATGGTTCTCCGACCAGAAACCTTCGATGTTGTGGGGATCTTTGCCGATGATGTATCTTTCAAGCTCCCGGACCGCAGCTTCTACGGCAAGTTCGCGGTGTTCAAGCGTCGCTTCGCCGATTCCGTAAATCCCTTCGTCGGTCAGCACCTTCACCAGCACCCAGTTTGTTCGGTAGACATCACAAATAAAAGTTTTAATTCCAGTGATCTTCATATCTATTTCTCCTATCTTATTTCAACGATTGAACGGTCTGTGATTATCAGCGGATCGGTGCTGACCGGAAGCGGTTTGAAATGCCTGATCCCTTCCGCATCCGGATCCGGATCCATCCATGTTTCACCGCATGTGCGCCTGTCAAAATCATATTTCACGGCATAGACCTCCTGCGAAACCGGCTCAATCAGGACGGGATTTTCCAGACAAAGATCATTATCTATCCAGAACATCATTTCAGCCTGCCTTACCACAGGATCGTTTTCCAGGGACTCGGGAATCCACCAGGCATGGACTGGAACGTTCCCTCTGACAAAATTCGCATGCCAGGTAGTGGCCTTGGTGGCGCGTGGATCGGCAGTATCATCAAGCACGCTCATGTGCGCCGCCGTCCTGCCGTTTGCCGGTTCCATGGGATCGCAGAGCAAGGTGCATAATGTCTGCAGGGCGTAATATGAAGGTTTGGGAGATCCATCCTTCAGGCGGACAAGTCCATAGTGGAAGGTCTCCTTGAAAGCCGCGTAATGCGCGAAGTCCGCCATGTGGAAATAGCTGCTCATGGAACAGCCGTTGTGCAGCTCGAGCAAAGTCCGGCGCAAAAGCATGCGGGCCTGGATATCCTCGCTGAATTTCATTGTTGACAACGCACCGACACCGCGCGCCTTCTCAGGAACAAAAGACTGCACGCCTGCTTCTCCCTGCCAATACTCAAGCGAAGGTTTGTACTTCTCCAGAAGATGGCGGAAGGCGGCAATTTCCTGCGTGCTGTGCCTCTCGGGGATTGATTTGTAGCCATGGTATGTGATAATGTCAATCAATTCATGAAGTCCGGCCTTCATGCAATCTTCAAGATACTTGAGGCTCCATGCGGTCATGCCCCAGGCAATGGCGCCGCCTATGAGCTTGGCGTCAGGCTGCTCCTCACGCAAGGGACCGGCGGTAAGCCGCACCAGGTCTACATAATCAGCCGCTTTCGGCTGGCATTTCCAGAAGCTCAGCAGATCAGGTTCGTTCCAGACTTCATAGTG
>MHBH01000007.1 GCA_001804805.1 Lentisphaerae bacterium GWF2_49_21 | reverse complement strand
ATTTCCTTGGACATTGGACATTCCGTGTTGGATATTGGACATTCAATTATTTTATATTTTGTGTGTTTACCCACTCAAAATGAAAACGAACCTCTTTTTACTTCTTCAATTTGACTCTTTTGCTCTTCTATTAAGATTTCATTTTTATTATATTTTAGTGATCTTATAATATCTCTAACAATATTCTCTGTTACTCTTTCATTCTTCATAATATCCCCTGAATTATAATTTCAATTATTTTTAACCCTTCATCCAAATATTGCTGTGAAAACATTCAGAACATAAACAATTTACTTAATAACAGTCCGACTTCAAGCATGATATAGTAAAAGCATTTCCTGTTACTTATTTTTCAATTCCCTTATGTCTAATTAATATCGTCCTTATTTTCTTTTGTTCATCCTCAATCCAATAAAAATCACGATTCCAAGGACAACCAATACTATTCCGAGACCTGCCAAGACATATAAAACAATCTGGTCTTCATTCACATTTGAAGCCCCTTGAGGACGTGGGGACAGTGGTCTTGCCTCTGGCGTATTTGATACTGTTTCAGCTTTTTGATTATATCTGGTTGAAGGTGTATGCAATCCCCATTTCTGAAAGTCCAATTCCGTTTCAAGCTTATCCTGTATGTCCTTGGGCAAAGTCGAAAAGAAATCAAAGCCAGTAATCTTTTCAGCTTCCCGAACAGTCATGGCATATATGCTTATATCATCCAGCCCTCCCTTATGTGGCACAACAAAGGCAATCATCTTGAGCTCTGGCTCCCTATAGTCCAAGATGACCTTAAAAAATCGCTTGGCAACAGCAACCCTGTTTTTCTTGCCAATGTACTCTTGCGGTTCGTCCTTTAGGATTGGCCCAGTGACAATATATATTTCCCCATTATCAATAGCCCATCTCCGTTCATGGTCTTCCAAGTCCTCCCAGTTGCCAGAATTAAAATCATGTTCCATGGGTGTCATATTGGACATAAAGAAAGTCTCATCCATCAACTTCTGATCTGCCTTGAAATCAGCAGAAGGGCAAAGATGCCCTCTGTCATAGCCACTGCTGGCATAGTCGTGGGTGTCAGCACTTTTCGTGAGGACTAATGGATCAGGCTTGAAATCATTCTTCCTCTTTGCCGGTGTATTGGTGATGAGCATTGACTTGGTGAGCTTGTAGGCAACCCAGTCCGCCTCTTCATATTTTTCATTGTATTTGAGGGTATATGCAGAATGGCGTACAATCTGGTCATTCGCTTCATACTTGGGAAGTTCGATCTGCGCCCAGCCAGATATTGAGAATATAAAAAGAAGAACTGAAATAATCCTAATCATAGCGTCCTGAATTATATTTGATCCAGCTACAAGAATAATATCGCGGAGCACCTTTTCAAGGTCTGGTTGAGAAGAGGCATACCCTTAGCTTTTGAGGCTAAATATTTGATTTTAGGTTTTCCTATTTTATATTTCATAGTGTATGTGCGGTTATGGTTATATTGAAAATATGGGAAGTTGGTAATTTATGAACCTTCTGGTTATTGCCGATGACAATTTCTTTTTCCAGCAACCTGATAGCGAATTAACTGACGCTGTAATTTCATGTGGAGACCTATCCGACGATGTGATCCTTAGGGTAGCAAAGGAATCTCACTCCTCGCGTATTTTCGCCGTCAAAGGCAACCATGACAGCGCAGGAGCATTTCCCTCTCCCATCACAGATCTACATTTCAAAGTCGAGCGTTTTACAGGACTGCTCTTCGGTGGATTCAACGGCTCTTGGAAATATAAACCACGAGGCCACTTTCTTTACGAACAGTCCGAGGTTAGGCACATGCTTAGATCTTTTCCGGCTGTTGATGTTTTCGTCGCACACAATTCACCAAAGGGGATTCACGACAAGGACGACGAAATTCATATTGGTTTCCAAGCCTTTGTTGATTACATTCATCGCGCAAAGCCCCGGCTGTTTATTCATGGGCATCAGCATGAGAACATTGAGACGCAAGTTGGCGAGACGCGAGTTATTGGAGTTTATGGCTCCAAGCGAATACATATTGCGGACAGGAACTGATCATTGTCAGCTATAAGGGTAATATCATGAAGCCCCTTTTCAAGGCCTGACTAAAAGCGGAAAGTGATACAAGTTAAAGCGCGGGGAAAATAAGGGTAAGGCTTTATTATAATATTACTAATAAGAATTTAAGCTGATGACAAGAAACTTATTAGTTAATAATAAACTACTTCAAAGACAATTTATGGCTATGGGACAGCCTTAATCCTATCAATTCCTATCATTTACAAGCGGAATACTGCAATTTTTCATTAAGCCCCATGCCCTTTCCCATAAAACCATGAAAACGCTGAAGAATCCGCCTCAAAACACGTTTTTAGCAGCTAGGAGCCCTAGTCCATAAAAAGGAACTCCTGTATAACTGCTGATATTGGAAGTTATCCCATAAAAATAAGGGGATATGGGAAATCACCATTTACAACAAGAGTACCATGGTTTTTAAGCTGATGTATATCCAATACCCTAAAGCCCCATAAAATCAAAGGAAACGGTGTACAAATAGAGTTTTTGATGGCTTGAACTTTTGTCCATAAAAAGAATTCTCGTGTAATAGCAGTCAACGGCATTAGCCCATAAAAAGCATATCATATGCTGGCTCATAAAAAGGGAAGGCTCTATGATCCATAAAAAGAGATTCAGTCCTCATGCAAACCAGAAGACTTCAAATGCATATTGACAAGAGAGCCATATTTCCTGCCCCACTTTTTATCATACGGGGCATAGTATGCAGATATGTAATCGGCACCCCAAGATTCAGGATTTGATATATAACTGGGCGTATTATGGACAGCATCCATCAAGTCGAACAGATGTTCCCTTTCGGAATCTGTTTTTGATAACATTCTAGCGAGTATTATGGCATGAGATAAGACCACAAGATGCCCTTGGATATCACAATTGAACTTTTTCATATTTTCCTCCTATTCTTACCTTTATCAATAGCAAGCCTCTTTAGTCCATAAAAGACAATGAAGCTGATCAGCTGGAACATTTCGTTAGGCTCTTTGCCATACGCTTCCTGCAACGTTGAATCCTTTTCTTCCAGTCACCATCCCAGCCTTGCTTCATAGCTTGCTCGCAAACTCGAATGGCTTCCTCATAATTATTTTGCTTTTCTCTGATTATTGCCAATTGCTCAAACCCTTTATGCCTTGGCAGGGAATCTTTATATTCCTTTTTCCAAGCCGATGCCACCTCTCTTGATATAGCGATCTGTTGCTCGCAAGCAGTAATAGCTTTTTCGAGACTGCCTTGTGAAGAATCCCTGTCTTTATAATAAATCTCAATCTCTGATTGATAATGAAAATGAACGTCTAAAACTCTATTTCTATCATTGATGCTCCCTTCAGCTCTGTAGTCAACAACTCCTTCTATGTTTGGTTTTTTCCTAAGCAACCCTATCAGTATCATCAATCCTATAAGCATAATTGAAACTGTTATAAAAGTCCCCATGTCGCTTCACCCTTTATATTCCTTTATGACAGTACCGCATTGCAGGACGGGCAAACGTGAATATTCTTTTCGATATTTACCATTTCGACTTTCTCTCCGCAAACAGAACAGGCGGAATAACGAAACACTGGTGAACAGATAAGTAAAAATATAAATGCGTATATTGGCCCTGCTGGTGTTCCAAATATTGTTATTGGAAGATCTAATGTCTTCGCCAAGAATCCTAATATGTCCGCTATTGCAGGAGAGATATGCTGACGCATGTCAAAGCCAGTAGTGCATAGCATTATTGCCCCCACCCATGCAATAAGGAGGGGAAAAGGTCTAAATTTTATAATAACGTTCCCATGGACTACTTGTTGCGGGGCTACTTGTTGCGGGATTGCAATTTTTTCTTTAGGTTTTCCATCAAGCATTTCTCCGCAATGTTTGCACTTTATTGCGTCCTTCTTTATATCCTCCTTGCAATAAGGACATCTCTTGGTGTCCGAAGCATATGAAGCGTCCTGCTTCGCCTGAATCGATGTTTTAAGCTCATCAGGCTCAGGAAACGGGATATATACCTCATTGTTGCAATTAGGACAATATGCATCCTGCCCGAACCAAGATTCGTCATCCACCACGAGCGTATTTTTGCATTTGTCACATATGACTTCAACATTTTGCTTTGACTTATTCATAACTACCCCCTCTTTTCTTTGGTTAGTCTATCAGCCTATGACAGGCATCTTGGATGGAATATTTCCAAAAAAGAGGGCGCATCCCAACCACACTCAATTAGAGGCACTGGTATGCCTGAATAGGAATGCAGAAGGAACACGCCCAAGGGAGGGCGTGCCCTCTGACATCATTTCCTATTCTCGAAAATTACCAGTTTTCTAATTGAAACGCCTGTCAAAAGCCACGTAATTATTTGATTTAAAAGAACATGAGTAATATAATTGTGAGTTGTAATAATAAAAGTATTCTTCAAGATACATTCGGCCATTCCAAAAAGAGTAGCGAGCGTGAGAACAAAATATCCAAAAGCAGTCGATATATCTTTAAAGATGAACTCCATCCATTCACCCCTGATAGAAGACAACCGCAGTGTGAGCTATATAAAAAATGCCATGAGGGCATATCTCGCACGAAGGGCAGCAACAGATGAATATAAAAGTAAAAAGAAGGCAAAACGTCTGGGCAATAATATTATATTTGACGCTGGCATAGATTTTGCAAATGAAATAAAGGAACGTAAAGAAATAGATCGTCTATGCCGCCGCGTATATAATGGCCTAAATATAAACAAGGTCTACAAGGAAGACAGCAAAATTAAGCTTGTCAGAATATTGATTGCCAATCTCCTCTTTGCCTTGAGCCAAGGCAAAAATACTGTTGCCCTGAACAAGAGCCCCAACAAATATCCGGTTAATAGATATAATTTCATAGGATACACAACCTTAAAAGCAATACTCGACGAACTTGAAAATGAAGGATTAATTGAAAAGGAAAAAGGTAAACATTTCCAAAATGGAAAAGCTTGGCTGAGCAGAATATGGCCTACAGACAAACTTCTTAATATGGCAAAATCCACGGGTATAAGCATAGGAGATGATCTCTACAAGTATGAACCTGTGGAACTGGTTGTTCTGCGAGATGAAAATAAAAAATACAAGCAATACGACGATACCGAATTGACAAATGGAGTCAGGGAACGCTTAAAAAAGGCAAACACCCTTAATGCAAGTTATAGTATCTGGTACACAGATACGGATGGATATAGGAGAAAGCTATATCCCAGTCTTCATGCTGTATACAATAATTCAAGCTTTGAATTGGGAGGTCGGCTATATACAAGACACGGACAGCAACAAATAAAAAGGAAGGAAAGAAAGGAAATATTTATTGGCAGTCAGAAAGGAATTGAAATGGACTTCAGCGGATATCATTTAATGCTGATGTATGCTGACAAAAGTATACAATTCCCCAAAGATCCATATACCCTTATTTCAGACAACTATGAGCTTCGGGGCATCTTAAAACTAATACTGCTACGAATGATAAACAGTGCAACTGAAACACAGGCCATAAGGGCGGGCAATAAAATGCTTATGGATGATTATGGAATGAAGCTGATATTGGATTCCAATAGACTTACTGTCAGAAAGATCATTGATAAATTCAAGCAGAAGCACGAGCGGATAAAAGAATACTTCTTTAGTAGAGCTGGCCTCAAGCTTATGAATAAGGATGCGAAGATAGCTCTGGATATAGTTTCACATTTCATCGACAAGGGTATTCCGATCCTTCCCGTCCATGACAGTTTTATTGTTCAGGCAAAATATTCTACCGAGCTTAAGCAGGTCATGGAAAGCACCTATAAACATCATACTGGTGGTTTTGACTGCGAAGTCAAAGAATCCACATGAAGAATTTAAAAACTTATTAGTTAATATGGTATAAGGGATAGATAGGTATTTATAGATATATATATATGTATAATTATAAGGTATGCTTAGTTAACACTCCCTGACGGGTGGCGAAGTGCGAGAAAAAAAGGGCGATTTTCACATCCTCCCTTACCGCTTCCCCAAATCAAACCATTCAAACACCCCTTGAAGGTGCCCCCCGTCCGAATTATAAGGAAGGCTTATTAATATATTACCAATAAGTTTTTAATGGTGTCCAGCAATCCCACATTCTCCTCACACCTCCATTCTCAATATATAATCATTGAATTCTATTGAGTTTAAGCCTTTTTTGATTTTCTGTCATATTCAAAAGGGTGCTTGAAGTCCCCTAAAAAACTCAATAGAAAATCATATCCACGGCTTTTATCCCTCCATTTCCCATAATATATTAGTCATAAGTTACTATGGGTATGCAACTTATGAAAGGAATATGTATTATGGAAACCGCGGCCAGAATCATCGAGTTCCCCGAGTTGAAAATGGAAAAGCATGTCAGCAGGCGCAAGCCAAAGCCAATGCCAGACATCAAGTATTACAGCGATCTCCAGATCAAATTGCTCCGGCGTTCAGTAAGGGAGCGTGCGGAGACCGCCTTGGAAAGAGGCAAGGTGACAGGTGTCAGGGAATGGATGGCAATAGACCTTCTCACATCAACAGGCCTGCGCGTGTCGGAGACCGCAAATATAAGGTGCGGCGACATTATGACGGGCTACGGCGAATCAGAGCTTTTTGTCCGTGACGGCAAAGGCTCCAAATCAAGAGCGGTTCAAATTCCTGAACATCTCAAGACGCACCTCAGATCCTTTTTGAAGTGGAAGCAAGGGCAAGGAGAAGGGACAGACAAGGATGATCACTTGTTCATGGGACAGCGGGGAAATTGGACAAGTCAGGCTGTCCAGCAGGTGGTCAAGAAGTATTTAAAGGTGCTTGGACTATATAAAAATGGAAAGTCCGTCCATGCCCTTAGGCACAGCTATGCAGTCCAATACTATCATAAAAACCGCGATCTAAGGGGATTGCAGAAGCAACTGGGGCATTCCTCAATCCAGACCACGACCATATATGCCGACGTCACAAAGGAGGATATTCAGGAAAATATAAAAAGCCTATGGTCTTGACCGGCAAACAAAGTATATTTTAAAGCAGAGGTGATTATGAAAGTGGCTGGCTACATACGTGTATCAACTCAAGAACAGGTAAGAGAGGGCGAAAGCCTGACTACCCAGAAGGATGAAATTTGCAGGTATGTCAAGCAAAAGGGCTGGGAGCTTGTCAAGATATATGCCGATGAAGGCAAGAGCGGTTCCAAGGTCGAACATAGGCATGGCTTTCTTGAAATGATAAATGACGGCAAGAAAAAGCATTTTGAAGGCATAATCTTCACAAGACTTTCACGGTTTGCCAGAAACGCCAGGGACTATCTGACATATCAAGAACTATTAAAAGAATATGGAATAAGGCTATTCAGCATACATGAAGGCATAGACCCCACCACTAATACAGGGAAATTGATGATGGGCTTGATGGCTCTTATTGCCGAATGGGAGCGTGAAGCAATACGCGAGCAGATGGCTGAGAATAAAATGTCCAAATGGGGCGATCACAGAACTTTCATAGGGCATCCGCCTTATGGATACAAATGGAACAAGGAGACCAGTAAATTAGAAATTAACCCCAAGCAGGCGGAAATTTACAAGCGGATGGTAAACATGTATCTCAATCTGGGAATGTCCCTCAGGTCAATTGCTGTTAAGCTAAAGGAAGATGGAGTCCTTTGCAAGAAAAGGCCTTTTTCATCCATTACGGTTTCCTATGCCTTCAAGAATCCAGCCTATTATGGCCACTATGTATTGAACAGACATGAATATAAGATTGATCCAATAACTGGAAGACATCACCGGACAAAAATACTCAAGCCCGAATCCTCTAACATTATATTCCCTATCCCTGCAATAATATCTAAAGGCCAATGGGACAAAATACAGGAAAAGACAACTTTCAATAGGGTGAAAAGCAAACGTTCAGAAGCATCAAGCCTATATTGGTTGAGAGACCTACTTGTCTGTGATGAATGTGGAGGAGTCGTTAAGCCGCATCATGGTAAATATCGAAAGGATAAAACATTCCCACGGTATTATTCCTGTTACTGGTCAGCTGCCGCACCACAGGTATTAATTCTGTCCAACAAAAAGAAAAAATGTCCATTGCCTTTTTGCAAGGCTGAGGACTTGGAAGACAAGGTATGGTTTAGAATAATTCAGCCCCTGATGTTGCCATATAACAGGAATAAAAGTATGGGGAGCTTGTTAGACACCAACAAGTATGATAAGGAAATTTCTTCAATAAAGGAGCATCTTAAACGCCTAAAGGACGACCTGAAAAGGAAAGAAAAGGCCAGCGCAAAGCTGTACTCGATATTTGAAGATGATGGATTTGACAAAAATGAGCTCAAGCACAGATTGTCAGCCATCAAGAATGACATGCTCGGTATTGAATCGGAAATCAAGGACAAGGAAGAAAAGATTGAGCTTCTTGAGACCGCCAAGAACAACGATCACCTAATACATGACTTTGTCCGTAAGAAGGACGAGACTTTAAAAAGGATGTTTCATGACCTGCGGGATCTCCCCCCGGAAGACAAGAAGCGATATGCAGAAAGCATGATCAATGGGAAGATAACTATAGCCTATGAGACTTGGGGCAATAAGGTTCGCATATCTCCGCAGTTCCATTTAAGGTATAATGAAGAAATACTGCAACAATTGATAAACGAGGGCAAACTTGGAAAATCAAATAAGTATAGTCGCAACTCTTTTAGCCAGCATCGATTTTCCAGTCCCGGGAGGGCCGATCATCAAAATATTATGGCCGCCAGCCGCTGCGATCTCGATGGCCCGTTTTGCATAGCCCTGGCCCTTGACCTCGTTGAAGTCAGGGTCGGGCCTGTTCTTTGAAACTGCTACAGCATCGTCGATAGTCTCCCTGTACGGTTCCCTGGAATCCGAACCCGAGAAGAAGTTCACTGCATCTATGAGGTTTTCCACCGGATATACCGGAATCTTTCCGGACGCTACCGCGGCTTCCGCCGCATTCTGTACCGGAACCAGCAGTGAATCGATATCCTTGAGGTTCCTGGCATGGACGGCTATGGGCAGCAATCCCTTCACCGGCCTAACGCTTCCATTTAAGGCCAGCTCGCCGACGATCATGGTCCTTGAAAGTTTTTCCCGGTCGAGTTTTCCAGTAGTCGCAATCATGCTTAACGCTATGGGAAGATCAAATGCGGCTCCCTCCTTCCGGATGTCCGCCGGGGCCAGCCCGACAACCGTGTTCCCGAACGGATGCGTGTATCCGCAGCTCAGCAGTGCGGACCTGACGCGGTCCCGGCTTTCCTTGATTGCCGCATCTGGAAGTCCGACAACAGATACGGTCGTGTTCTCGCCCTGTCCTGTGGCGTTCACTTCCACTTCTACCGTATATGCGTCAACGCCGTTTATCGCTGCCGAAAAAGTCCTTGCAAGCATTTCCCACCCCATTTTATGTATTCATGAAAAGATTGAATCTACAATTTAATATTACAGTATCAAGAGTGTAAATGAAATTTCCCGGAAGGGAAATCCCATTTACTTTTTAAATACGAATGCTATCTTGCAGGGTTTCTGAAAATATTAACCTGCTCATTTTAGGAGGACCAAATGAATTTATCCCGGATGTCGAAATTAATGATTGCGTGTTCTGTGCTTGCCGCAGGAGCCATGTGCTTTTCCGCCGATGACACCGTCAAACCGCTGGTCAAAGGCGACAACATTGTTTTCTTCGGCGATTCGATAACACAGGGCGGAAGCGGAGCAAACGGATATATTACCCTCTATACCAAAGCAGCCCAGGCCGCACATGCTGATTTCAATATTACGACTGTCAATGCCGGAATAAGCGGACACAAGGTCCCGAACCTGCAGGCGCGCGTGGACAAGGACGTCATCTCCAAGAAACCCACGATCGTTTACATATACATCGGCATCAACGACGTCTGGCACAGTGAAAAAGGCAATGGCACCTCAAAGGAGAAATACGAGGCAGGCCTTAAAGAGCTGATTACGAAAATAAACGCTGCCGGTGCTAGAGTCATACTCTGCACACCGACAGTCATCGGCGAGAAGAAGGCCGGCGCAAACAAACTCGACGCCATGCTAGACGAATACAGCGAGATCAGCCGCAAGGTCGCCGCCGACACCAAGACCCAGCTCTGCGATCTTCGCAAGGCGTTCCAGGACTATCTGAAGGATAACAATCCCGAAGACAAGGAAAAAGGAATCCTCACAGCCGATAAAGTCCACCTTAACGCCGCAGGCAATAAGATGGTCGCCCAGATGATGCTCAAGGCAGTAGGCGAAGATTTGAAATAATTATCCTTCGCAGAAGGAAAATTATGACCGGAGCGCCGGCGTCTCGCCGGCAACTCTTTGTATTTCTATTGTTCGTAGTTAAGCCATTTTTGGCTGTGCATTAGCTTGCATTTGTCTTTCTCCGTATTAGTGTACGTTAAAACGTACATATAGGAGCAGGTATCATGACAACATTATCTGCGACAATCGCAAGGAAAGGCTTTTTCGACCTCGTAAAAGGGGCGGCTAAAGGCCATAAGACATATCGCATCCAGCACCGCACCGGCACGGCCGTGCTCATGTCTGAGGATGATTACGAATCTCTTATTGAATCCATGGAACTTCTTTCCATCCCAGGCTTCCGGGAAAGCATAAAGAAGTCTGTCCAGGAAATGAAAAAGGGTGAAACCTTTTCAATTGATCAAGTCCTTGGAGCAAAAAAGTGAGCAGCTACGAAATTCGCTTTACACGGACTGCAGTAAAAGATATTGACAAGCTCACTCCGAAGCTCAAGAACAAGCTCAGGGAAATCTGCATCAACACCATCGCTCAGAATCCGCACTGTGGGAAAAAGCTGGTCGGAGACCTGGACGGATTCTATTCTTTCAGGCTGACCTTCAAGGACAGGATAGTCTATACGGTTGACGAGAAAAACAAGGTTGTATTCATCCATCGCGCAAAAACTCATTATGGGGATTGATTTATGATGAAAATAAATCTTTCCATTATCCTTTTCATCTTTTGCCTCGCAAATGTATCGACAGGCAAGGAGGAACAGGCGGTACCGTCCGCATCCAAGGACAAGTTCATTGGAGTCTTTGTGTCCTTGGCTGACAACAAGAACCAGGGGATTGTCCCGGTGCCTGAAGCGATTGGCAACGGGGATGATCCGGAAAAGAATCTTTACTGGGGTACTGCCGATGGGCTGAAAGGCTTTTTCGACAAGAGCAAAAGATGGAAGCTGCTGGAAAAGCAGGAGGTGGCAAAGGGAGATGTCCTTAGGACTAGGACTTACCGTTTGGAAAACTCCAATGTTGTCCTTTTCGCGCAGGCCTACAGGGGCACAGCGATAAGAAAATGCATCCAGGATTTTGAGCTGGCGGTTCAAAGTGGCACATATGACCTTGTGGTTTATATCGGACATAATGGTCTGATGGATTTCAACCTTCCTTTGCCGGAGAAGTCTGGCAGACAGGCAAAAATTCCTGATTGCATTGTCCTGTGCTGCAAGAGTGAAGCGTATTTTAAGACGAGACTGGAGAAGCTCGGAGGGCATCCTCTCCTGATGACAACACAGTTCATGTATCCAGGCTCGTTCATCGTTGATGCCATTGTTGAAAACTGGATTAATGGAGACAACCCAGGAAAAATCAGGGAAAGCGCGGGAGTTGCATATTCCAAGAACCAGAAAATATCCGCCAAATCTGCGGTAGGAGTCTTCTCTGAAATTAAAGAATGAGTTAGAGCTCATCCAACCCGTTGTCTTAAATCACTTTTCGCCTGAGCTTCTCCTGTCCCTTAAGGTTCTTGATCTCGCCGGGAAAACTATAGCAGTTTCTTGAATTCTTCAGGAGTAAGCCCGGCATCGGAGGCGATTCCTCCCATGGTGAAGGCGTTTATCGGATTATGCCTCGGAATTGTGAGCCTCACCTGGCCGTTGGACATGACAATGTGCTTGCCTTGGCGTAATATCGTGAAGCCCAGTTTTTGGAGCGCGCGGACTGCAGCATTTGAACTTACACCGGGGATCTTTGGCATGGTCAGACCAGTACTTCCTCTTCATATACGTGGAACATTTTGGCCTCGTCCTTCTCAGATTCGAGCCACTCATGTATTGCATCTCTTATGTTTTCGAGAGCTTCTTCCTTGGTCTTTCCTTGCGAATGGCAGCCACGGAGTGACGGACAGCTTGCTGAAAAGCCCTCCTCCGATTCAATCAATATTACTTTGAACCTGTCCATACATTCCTATTGTTTACAGTAAATATATTGCTGGAATCATTTTTTAAAAGAGAATAAACTCCGGTTTCAAGAAATAAGGCTTCCTCAAGGTGCTTGAGCGAACCGTAAAGAGCATGTTTTACCTTTCTGGAACGCAGCGTGGAAAGGACTTTGTGTATCGGATTCGGGATCAAGGGAACCTCCCATTGAAATGTAGAAATCCCACAGTTTCCGGCTCTCATTCCATCTTTCACCCGGAGTCAGAGAATACCAGTTAAGCAGTTCTTCCTCTATGGGATAATTAATATTCTTCATGATATTAATTATATTGGAATCGGTATATTGCAACCTCAGGATACCGAACGGACTTAACAGGTAATCTATTTTGTAAAACTGAGATTCGAGGGTAAATTTCAAGAGTATGGAGCGCCGGTATCCTACTTGAAGGTACAGGTTATCCTGTCAACAAATTAAGTCCTCTTATATAATTGGAGCATCATGCAGTCGCTGAGATTAGGTTCTGCTGGGATGAGGGGCGAGATCGGGTCGGCGCTGACGCCGACACTCGTCATCAACTTCGCGTCTGCGTTCGGCACATATGTCGAAGGCGGAAAGGTCGTCATCGGCCGTGACAGCCGCAGTTCATCGCCGATGCTTCATATCGCCGTAACTTCTGCCCTCCAGAGCTGCGGGTGCAAGATCATCGATGCCGGACTCTGTTCTGCCCCGTTCCTCCAGTTTCTTGTTACTCATCTCAAAGCCGATGGAGGACTCCTGATCGGGGCAGGTCACCATCCCGCCGAATGGAATGCGATCGTCCCGATCGGCGAAAACGGCGCCTATCTGAACAACAGGAGGATGCAGGAGCTCCTTGACGTCTATCATAACGGTCATTTCAGGAACTGCGTCTGGAACAAGATAGGAAAGCTCGAGCCGCTGCCTGAAAAAGCTTACGATAAATATCTTGACAAGATCTGCGGACTTATAGATACGAATCTGATTTCAGCACGTAAATTCAAGGTCATTGCCGATTTCTGCGGAGGTTCCGGGTCCTGTCTCGCAAAAGGTTTCGCCGAACGCCTCGGCATCGAACTGATCCCTCTCAACGACACTCCTACAGGAATCCTCCCTCATGATCCGGAACCGCGACCGAGGAGCAGTTTCCAGGTGAAATCATTCATGAGCCATCTGAAGGCCGATATCGGATTCGTATTCAACAGCGATATGAGCAGGACCGCCATAACTACGGATACTGGAGAAACTCTCTCAGAAGAATATACTTTCCCCCTGGTGGCGTCGCATATTCTTCTCAAGAGTAAGGAACCATGCATTGTTGTAACCAACTGGTGCACGACGCGGACTCTCGATGACGTTGTAGCCAAGTGCAATGGAAAGGTTGAAAAGACGAAAGTCGGGCAGGCCCCTATAATCGACGATATGATCGAACTTGATGCGAAACTCGCAGGCGACGGCAGCGGCAGTGTGGCGCTGAAGGATTCTGTCCCGGCATTCGACAGCTATCTTACGATGGGGATCATCCTCGAGTCGATGGCGGTTCGGAATGCGCGCTCATCCGAACTTGCGGCCTCAATTCCAAGATACCATATAATTAAAAGGAAAGTGAACTGTCATTCTTCACATGCTTATACGCTCCTGAGGAATCTTAAAAGCCAGTTTCCCGGTGCAAAGCTTACAGAGCATGATGGATTCCGTTTCGACTGGCATGACGGCTGGGTTCATCTGCGTTCTGCCATGACTGAACCGATAATCAGGATGATTGTGGAGTGGCGCACGAAAGAAGAAGCCGAGGAAAAGGCGTTGCAGGTGAGAAGCCTTTTGGAGAGATTGGTAGGATAAAATTTCGGAGAAAATTTTATATGAAGATGTCGACAAGCCTTAAGATCAGCGTGAGCGGCGTACGTGGAGTCGTCGGGGAATCCCTCACGCCTTCGCTGGTTGCGTATTTCGCAGCTTCATTCGGCGAATATGTCGGGGCAGGGCGAGTGCTTGTTGCGCGTGACACGAGGCCGACCGGGACAATGTTCGAAAACGCGGTCATTTCCGGACTTCTCTCCGTGGGCTGCCAGCCGCATATTCTCGGAGTTGTGCCAACGCCAACGCTCCAGATGGCTGTCGTCAAGCTCAGGGCTAACGGTGGAATCATCATCAGCGCAAGCCATAATCCCGAGGAATGGAACGCACTCAAGTTTGTCAACTCCTCCGGAATATTCCTCAACGACAACGAGGCCGATGAGCTTCTCGACATCTACAACCAGCCTTATACGAACTATGTCGCCGAAAGCGAATACAGGAATGTCCATATAGCTGAAAATCCATTCGGGATACACAAGGACAAGATCTTCAGCCAGATAGATTCGGAGCTCATCCGCAAGTCTAAATTCAAGGTCGCTATCGACTGCTGCAATGGTGCAGGAGCTCCTTATGCGAAGACTTTCCTCGAGGAACTCGGATGCGAAGTCACCGCTATTTTCACGGACATAGACAAGGGATTTGAAAGGACACCTGAACCTGCGGCTAAAAATCTCGGTGCACTCAGCAAACTCGTCAGGGAAGGGAAATTCGACATCGGCTTTGCCCAGGATCCCGATGCCGACAGGCTTGTCCTCCTCAGCAGCAAGGGTGAGGCGCTTGGAGAACAGCTTACTCTTGTCCTGGCGATTTCACATGTTTTGGAAAAAACCAAGAAGCATGGAAATGTGGTTGTCAACCTTGCGACTACAAAGGCGGTAGAAGACATCGTTAAAACTTCAGGCTCCGAGATTTCATACTCGAAGATCGGTGAAATAAATGTCACTTCCGAGATGATGGTTAAGAAGGCGATTGTCGGAGGTGAGGGCGGGAGCGGCGGTGTAATATGGCCTGCCGTGCATCCATGCCGTGACAGTTTCACAGGCATGGCGCTGATCCTTGAAATGATGGCGTCACGAAATGAAAGCATCGACGCGATCGTGAAATCCATGCCGAAATATTCAACCGTAAACAGCAAAGTTTCATGTTCCGGTTCGCGCGCATCACAGAAGGTCATCCGCGAACTCCGCGAAAAATATGCCGGACAGAAGCCGAACACGAGCGACGGGATCCGCATCGACTGGGAGGACCGCTGGGTGCTTGTCAGGCCTTCAAACACCGAGCCTGTGATAAGGATAACCGCCGAGGCGAAGACTGAGAAGACCGCCGAAGATCTTGCTGCGAAATTCAAGGACGAAATAGAGAAGATCATTTCGTAAGATGCTGTTATCCCAAAAAGAGTTTTTTAAGCTTGTAGTTAACGCATTCTTGCGTGTGAATTAAATTAAGAACAGCCAATAATGGCTTAACTACCAGCACAAAAGACGTGATAGGAAGAGGGGGTATGTACAATTATCGCAAGATGACGGAGCAACAGAGGGAAGACGTTGTTAAAACTAGAAGAATCAACGAACTTCCACTTCATCAGCCTTTTCATCTCATTGATGGAACTGCGAAGACATATCTTGTAACAGCAGCTAATTATGAGCATAAACATGTATTGGAGAGAGAATCGAGAAGGAAAGAGTTCCAGAAAAAGATTTTAGCATTATGCAAGAGTACTAATTCTGAAGTTTATTGCTGCTGTGTTTTAAGCAATCACTATCATCTTCTGGTAAAAACTGAGATGGGGGAATTTTCAAATTCATTGTCAAAGTTACATAGGGGGACCTCTATCCAGTGGAATAGGGAAGATTCAATTCCAGGAAGAAAAGTATGGCACAGGTTTTCTGACAGGGCCATAAGGAACGAATCACATTTCTGGGCAACCGTAAATTATATTAATTCAAATCCGGTAAAACATGGCTATGTGAAAAAGGCGGATCAATGGGCATGCTCAAGCATTCACGACCATCTTGAATCTTTAGGCAGGAATAAGCTTGTTGAAATATGGAACAGCTATCCTTTGAATGATTATGGGAAAGGCTGGGATTGGTGAATTTGGGTTCGTAGTTAAGCCATTATTGGCTGTGGTTTTCAAGAGATAAGAACACGCAATAATGCGTTAACTACAAGCATGATACGTTGCAGGATAATTAAAGTAATGATTCTCCAAATAAAAAAGCCCGGCTGCGGATTTCGCGGCCGGGCTTTTCATTTCAAAGCTTCTTACTTGATTCCCAGGACTTTCTTCACTTCAGGAAGAGTTCCTGCCGAACCGAGTTTGACGTTCTTGTGGGCGATGAACTTGGCGTATTCGGCCATGAAGATCTTGCCCGGAGGACGGAGGTCGAACTTTTCAGGGTTGTCGCGGAAGTATTCGCGGTGGACGCGTGTCCATACGAGACGTCCGTCGGTGTCGATGTTGATCTTGGTGACACCGAGCTTGGAGGCTTTTTCGAACTGGTTCTCGTCGACGCCCTTTGCGCCCTTGAGATCACCGCCGGCCTTGTTGATCCTCGCGACTTCCTCCTGCGGAACCGAGCTGGAACCGTGCATTACGAGAGGGAAGTTGGGGAGGAGCTTCTGGATTCTTTCAAGGACGTCGAAATGAAGTCCCTGGGATCCTGTGAACTTGAAGGCGCCATGGCTTGTGCCGATCGCGCATGCGAGGCTGTCGCAGCCGGAAAGCTTGACGAACTCCTGGGCTTCCGCGGGATTTGTGAGCTTGGCGTTTGCTTCGTCCACCTGGACATGTTCTTCAACACCGCCGAGCTGACCTAGTTCCGCTTCCACAGAAATTCCTTTTTTGTGCGCCAGATCGACGACTCTGCGTGTGGCGGCGGCATTTTCCTTCAGGGGCTCATGGCTGGCGTCGATCATGACTGAGCTGTAGAATCCGCTGTTGATGCAGTCGACGCATGTGGCTTCATCGCCGTGGTCGAGATGTACAGCGAAGACGGCGTCTGGGAATACTTTTTCCGCGGAGCGGATGATGCCTTCGAGCATGAGCTTGTTGGTGTAGTCGCGAGCGCCCTTCGAGATCTGGATGATGAACGGCGCCTGTGAATCAAGGTTTCCCTTGAAAAGCCCCATGGTCTGTTCCAGATTGTTGATGTTGTAGGCGCCGATGGCGAACTTCCCGTAGGCCACCTTGAACAATTGTGCCGTTGAGACAATCATTTATTCCTCCGTTATGATATTTAAATTATCCTGTGTCTTTTGAAAGAGGGGTAGTATAGCACGAATCAACCCTGCTGGAAAGATAGGAACAACATGAATTTGAAAAAAAAGTTTGGCATGATAAGATTTTTCAAAACAGCAGGAGCAGTTTATGAAAAATCTTATTAAGTTTGGAGTTGTTTGCACGATTGGCCTCCTTTTCTTATCCGGATGCGCAACAGTGAAGCTGGATTTCCTTGTGGACAAGACCGACCCTCTCGAGGAACGGACGGTCCAGCCCGGCACGTCAAGCTCCAAGATCCTTCTGGTGAATATTGACGGCTTTATTTCTAATCAGGAGGGCTTTGACTTTGTAAGGGATACATCGAGCATGGTCGAGGATACCGTCGCCCAGCTGAAGCTGGCCGCCGAGGACAGCAGGATAAAGGCTGTTTTCCTGAAGGTCAACTCACCCGGAGGAACCGCGACGGCCTCCGACATCATCTACCACGAGATAATGAACTACAAGCAGAAGACCGGATGCAAGGTGTATGTCCACATGATGGACATCGCGGCTTCCGGCGGCTATATGGTTTCTCTTCCCGCCGACAAGATAACTGCACAGCCGACCGCGGTTACGGGCTCGATAGGAGTTGTTTTCATCAGGCCGAAACTCGACGGATTGTGCGAGAAGATAGGAGTATCCATGAATGTCAGCAAATCCGGCGAGAACAAAGACATGGGCTCTCCTTTCAGGAAGGATACAAAGGAGGAGGAGGAGATCTTCCAGACGATCATCAACGGCCTCAACAACCACTTCTATTCACTTGTCCAGAAGCACAGGAAGATCAGTCCGGAAAACCTCAATAAAATAAAAACAGCCAGGGTTTTCCTTGCCGAAGATGCTCTTAATGTGGGCTTGATCGACGGAATATGCTATCCGGACGCGGCCATCAATCTCTGCATCAGCGAATCAGGGCTGGATGAAAATTCAAAAGTCATTGCATATAGGAGGAAGAACTATCCTAATGACAATATCTACAATACATCAAAGACCAGCGCGGGCGGGAATGCCTCACTCGTCAATCTTGGTGTCCTGAGCACGCTCGGTAACATGAAGACGGGCTTCTACTATGTCTGGCCGGGCGCGCTGATGGATAAATAAGACCGGAACATCGAACATCCAACTTTGAACATTGAATGATGAAATAGAATCCAATGAAGATGACAAAAAGAAAATGGGCAATAGTATTATTTACAGGGATTCTTATTGTCATATCTGCGTTAGCATTATTAATTGCTTTATTTAAGGCACGAGGAGAAGCAAGGCGAGAAAGCTGTCTCAGCAATCTCAGGGGCATTGGATTTGCCATCAGGATGTATAGCATGGAATACAAGGGGAACTTACCTCCCTATGACAATGCAAAGGGATTGGAGATGTTAAGGAGCGGTGGTTATCTCGAGAACATTCGTATGTTTGCCTGCCCCAGCGTGGAAAAGCGTCATATTCCGGACGGAAGCCAGGTGACCGAGGAAGTTACGGACTATTGCTATAAGGGTGGATTGACCGAGGAGTCGCCAATTCAGCTGCTGATGTGGGACAAGCCAGATAATCATAAAGACTTTGGAAATGCTCTCTATAGTGATGGTGGCGTCCAGGGATTCAAAGGGAAGGACTGGCTGGATAAGGCTGCTAAGGCGGCAAAGGAAGTTAATTCTCCAAAGTAAAAACCTAATTCGCTTTCCATAGGTAGGTATTCGTTTGTAGTTAACGCATTCTTGCGTGTCTCTTTGCTTTATAAAAACAGCCAATAATGGCTTAACTACAAACATATTTCAAGGATTCGGGAACAAGTTAGTAGCATGTCCTTCGTAGCTTCTTAGCGTAGGAGGATTAATCCCGTGAGGGATGTTCTTCTACTCTATCAAAAAACACGGCAGCTTTTCAGGGCTGCCGTGTTTTTCTTCAATAAAATAACAGGCTAAAAGCCTGTCTGACTTCAGGAAATCTTCAGATTCCTGAACTGAGGCAGATAAGCCTTGTTCTTGTATAGCATCTCCTGGACCATCTTGCGGATTTCCGAGAGAGAGAGAACTGCCGAAGTGAGCGGATCATATGCGATCGCATGATACACCATTTCAGCATTGCCTGTCAGGGAGGCGTCGACCGTCATGTTCTCTATCGCCACGCTGATGTTGTTGAGCGCCGCGAGCTGCGGAGGAAGCGCACCGACATGTACTGAATCAAGCTTGTTTCTGCCAGCTACAACTGGAACTTCGACGCAGGCGTCATACGGGAGGTTTGTTATCAGTCCCTTGTTCGGCACGTTGCCGTTGAACTTGAAGAGATCCCCGCCCATCCAGGCGTTGATGATGAAGGCGGCATATTCATGTCCGCGCTTGATGTCGATATCCGGTTTCTTGAGCCAGGCTTCGATGTCCTTCTGCCATTTCCTGTTCTTGTTGCGTTCGGAATATCCCTTGAGGATGTAGCCGTATTCACCCGGATTCCAGCCTGTGCCGGAGGTGCAGTACTTCTTGATCAGGTCGGGGCGCTTGCGGAACCAGGCATTGTATTCGGAATTGTGTCCGCTTGATTCCGTGACATAATATCCGAGGTGGATGAACATCTCGTTCCTGACCTGTTCCTCGTTGTAGATCTTCTTGTCCGCCCTGACGACCTTGTTGAGCTTGGGATAGAGATCCTTGTGTTTGTGTTTTAATTTGAGATACCACGCCTGATGGTTGATCCCGGCGCAGACATAGTCAAGTTCCTCGGAGGGTACGCCGACCCACTTTGCAATCATTCCCGCCGTGCCCTGGACGCTGTGGCAGAGTCCGGAGACGGTCACTTTGGAGGTCTTCTGCATTCCATGGCAGAGCATCGCCATCGGGTTCGTATAGTTGAGGAATATTGCGTTAGGGCAGTATCTTTCGATGTCCTTGCAGATGCTGAGCATGACCGGAAGGGTCCTTAGGGCCCTGAAAATGCCGGATGGGCCGCGGGTGTCGCCGATATTGGTGTCGACCCCGTACTTCTTCGGAATCTCGATGTCGTAGCGCCAGACATCGACTTCGCCGCTGAGGATCGTGCAGATTACGGCGTCTGCGCCCTTCAGTGCAGTTGCCCTGTCCATGGTCGCTTCCACTTTTGCCGGGTAGTTGCCTGCGGCGACGATCTTGTTGACGGCCTTCGTTATGTAGGTGAGCCTCTCCTTATGGATGTCCATGAGGACGATTGTTGAATCCTTTAGAATAGGAAAGGTGAGGATGTCCTTTACGAGAGTCCTGGTGAATCCGAAACTTCCGGCACCGATAAAAGCAATACGAGCCATGTAAAACTCCTATATTGGTTGGGTTTGAAAGCGGGAAATATAGGATGATATGCTGAAAATACAAAGTTATAATTTTTCCTTCCGGAAAAATTATTCCCCGTTCGCCTTGCTGAAGAGACAGATGCCTTTCAAGACTTCGATCGCACGTTCCAGCTGGACATCTTTTACCGTGTTAGCCCCTTCAGGCTTGACGACTCCTGAATAGGTCAGGCGCTGGGTGTAGATCTTGTCCATGGTCTTCATTGACACCGGGATTTTTATATCCGGTTCAATTCCGTTCTCATGTATGACGCGCCTGCTTGGGGTGTAATATTTGGCGGTTGTCAGTCTTATCGCCCCGCCGTTTTCCGGGAGGGCGTATATGGTCTGTACGGAACCTTTTCCGAAAGTCTTGTCTCCTATCAAAATGGCTTTCTTATGATCCTGCAGGCAGCCCGCGACGATTTCGGAGGCGCTGGCGCTGTTGCCGTCAACAAGGATACCGATCTTGATATTGAGATACTTGTCGCATCTCTGCGAGCGATACTCCTTGTTCTGTGCGGAGAGACGCCCTTCCGTGGAGACGACCAGCTCCTTGTTGTCGATGAAACGGCTGCACACATCAACCGCCGAGGTCAGTAGTCCTCCGGGATTCCCCCTCAGGTCGAGGACAAGCGCCTTCATGTTCAGATCCTTGAGTTTTTTCAGGGCATCGTCGAGTTTTTCAGCCGTCGGCATGTTGAACTGGGTTATCCTCAGGTAGCCGATTCCGTCTTCTATGATCTTGGTCCCCTTGACAGTTGATATCTCGATGTTCGCGCGTTCGATTGTGACGTCCTTCTTGACGTCCTCGGATTCACGGTAGATTGTCATTGTGACGGATGTTCCTGGTTCACCCTTGAGAAGTTTCACGCAGTCGTCGAGGGTCATGTTGACAGTTGGCTGTCCGTCGATCGACAGGATGAGATCTCCGGGCTTTATTCCGGCCTTGAATCCAGGAGTGTCCTCCATGGGGGCGATCACTTCGAGGACGTGGTTCCTGAAGGTGACGACTATGCCTATGCCTCCGAACTCCCTGCCTTCCGTATCCTCAACCAGCTCCTTGAAGCCTTCAGGCTCCATGTATGAGCAGAAAGGATCAAGCTCCCGGAGCATTCCCTTCAGGGCGCCTTTGATCAGGGACTTGTATGTGACCTTGTCGGAATCGACGTATTCCTTCCTGACCTTCTGCAGGACATACATGAACTTGTAGATCGTCGAATAGCTGTCGTCAGGAGATTCCTTGGTTTCAGAATAGACGTTGTATCCGATCCCCAGGTTGATGATGAGGACCACTGATATTATGACGGCAAGAAGATGCCTGTTCCGAAGCATGAGCTTTGTTTTTTCCCAGTCCATTGCATTCATCCATAGATATTATTTTAATTAATATTATAACATTATCACGTGGAATTCAATTTTAAAAGGAATATTTTACAGATCTGAAATTCTCAAATCCATCAACCATACGGAGTGTTATATGAAAATGAGATTGAAGCTATGGATCCTGCTCGCCTTTTTTGCAGTTTCAAGTACTCTGTTTTCCGCCGACACCCCCGCCTCCCTCAAGCTCCATCCTCTTTTCACCAACAATATGATCCTCCAGCGTGACATCCCGGTCCCGGTATGCGGAACAGCCGACGCCGGGGATAAGGTGGCAGTGGCGTTTGCAGGACAACAGAAGGAGGCTGTGGTCGGCAATGACGGCAAATGGTCCGTGAAGCTTGATGCCTTGAAAGCTTCAGCAGATCCGCAGATCATGGAGATTTCATCTTCAAACGGCAATCAAAAATTGAAAATTGAAAATGTTCTGATAGGCGATGTCTGGATATGTTCTGGACAGTCGAACATGCAATGGACTGTCGACAAGTCAATGGATGCACAGAAGGAGATTGCAGAAGCCAATTACCCGAACATCCGCCTGTTCACGGTGCCAAGAAAGACAAGCACCGAGCCATCCCTGGAACTCAAGGGGAACTGGGAAACATGTTCTCCGAAGTCAGTTCCGGGATTTTCCGCAGCCGGGTATTTTTTCGGCAGGGAGCTCCACAAGAAGCTCAATGTCCCGATGGGCCTGATCAATTCCTCCTGGGGCGGCACTGTAGCAGAAGCCTGGACCACTTGGGGAACTCTCGAGTCGACTCCTGAACTCGCCCCGCTGATCCAGAAATTCAACGACCAGATCAAATCCTTACCGGAAAACAAGGAGAAATACGACAAGGTCCGGGCGGAATGGGAAAAGACCTATGCCGGCAAAAAGGAAGGCGATGATCTCGGAAACGGAAAGAAAGTTCCGAAGAAACCACAGCCCCCCATGGGACCTGATAACCAGAATGCACCCGCCAGACTCTATAACGGTATGATAAATCCCCTTCTTCCCTTTGCGATAAAAGGTGCGATATGGTATCAGGGCGAATCCAATGCGGGCAGGGCTCCCCAGTACAGGACGCTTCTTCCGGCGATGATAAAGGACTGGCGGACGGTATGGGGGCAGGGCGACTTCCCGTTCCTCATAGTCCAGCTTGCAAATTATCAGGATGCAAGCCCGGCTCCTTCTGAATCAGGCTGGGCGGAATTGAGGGAGGCCCAGTATCTTACTGCTAAAAATGTGCCGAATACAGGTCTTGCGGTCATCATCGACATTGGTGAGGCAAAGAACATCCATCCGAAAAACAAGCAGGATGTCGGGGCGCGGCTTGCGTTAGCCGCAAGGAAAGTCGCCTATGGAGAAAAGGATTTCGTCTCATCAGGACCGGTATATGACTCGATGAAGGTTGAAGGTGGCAAGGTCAGGATTAAATTCAGCAGTGTCGGCGGCGGGCTTGAGGCGAAGGGCGGTGAATTGAAAACCTTCGCAATAGCCGGTGAAGATAAAAAATTCGTATGGGCGAAGGCCCAGATAGAAGGTGATTTCGTCATCGTCTGGAACGATGATGTCAAGAAGCCTGTATCTGTCCGCTATGCCTGGGCCACCAATCCCGAAGGCTGTAATCTTTATAACAAGGAAGGCCTCCCGGCTGTTCCCTTCAGGACTGACATGCCCGCAGAAAAGAAATAAGAAAGAATCGGAGAACCGGTGAGCGGGCGAAACGGAGAGATAAGACCTGGTTGACAAGAATTTGGAGCAATGTAAGTACGTTGGACTTTAGTCCGACAATTTTATAATGGGGAAGGAAAATGGCAGTTTCAAATCTGAAACCTGGCGACAAGGCACCTGATTTCGAGCTTTCAGATCAGGATGGCAAAACGGTGAAGCTGTCTGATTTCAATGGCAGGAAGCTCCTGATCTATTTCTATCCGAAGGCGAGCACTCCCGGCTGCACATTGCAATCATGCTCCGTAAGCCGGGCGAAAGATGATTTCAAATCCCTGGGAGTGGATGTCGTCGGCATAAGCCCCGACAAGCCGTCCGGGCAGAAAAGATTTGACAGTTTGTTCAATCTCGGATTCCCCCTGCTATGCGACACGGAACACAAGGTTGCCGAATCTTATGGAACCTGGGGCGAGAAATCGTTCCTGGGCAAGAAATTCACTGGAATAATTCGTTCGTCATTTTTAATCGATGAGGACGGGAAAATTCTGCAATCATGGTATAAAGTAAGTCCGGGCGATACTGTCCCTAACGCAAAAAACTTTTTGAACAAGAAGGATTGAACTGATCATGCTGCTGATTCTCATGAGATCCGCCGAGTGCGTTCCGCTGGAGGCCGGACAGCGCGATTCCGAAAGGGCGCTGACTGATTCCGGTTTTGGCGACGTCATCTCGTCCGCGATCTTTGTGAACTCGCTCGGTCTGGATCCGAAAGTAATCCTTTCCAGCCCGTTCAAGCGAACTAAGCAGACAGCAGACATCCTTTCCGAACACCTGTCAAACCATCCTCCGGTCATTACAGCCGCCTCGATAATGCCTGGTTCCGGCGTCGAGGAGCTTATGCGGGCGGTAATATCGAATTCTGACGCGGGTAGCGATGAATGGGTCGTTGCGGTCGGACACCAGCCTGACATAGGGATGACCTTGAAGGAGCTTCTCGAACCTGCAAACCAGTTCAACCTGCCTGTCGATCCCGGTTCCATCTTCGGTATAATCGTCCAGAACATAAATGGCAGGCTGAGCGGACAGCTCATGTTCCAGTTCTCTCCAAAGGCGATGAGAGCGTAACTGCATTTTCGAGTGCTGATTTACGATTGCCGATTTAAGAATTTCAATTCACATTATTGAATTTCATCTCTTTCAAAATAGGAATTCAGTATTAAATTTTCCACGTTTGTTCAAATTGGAAATTGGCAATTGACAATCGGAAATATTTTAATCGGAGGTTCTATGAACAGGAAACTGAGAATGGGGATGGTTGGCGGAGGTCCAGGAGCTTTCATCGGCGAAGTCCACCGCAAGGCCGCAAGAATGGACGGCAAGATCGAACTTGTAGCCGGTGCATTTGACATCAATCCGGAAAAAAGCAGGCAGATGGGGGAGGAACTCTGCGTTGATCCTTCAAGAACCTACAATACATACAAGGAAATGATCGAGAAGGAGCTCAAACTCGGTGACAAGAAGGTGGATTTTGTTTCGGTCACCACCCCGAATAACTGGCATTTCCCCATAGCCAAGGATCTTCTCGAGGCGGGTTTCAATGTGATGTGCGAGAAGCCCATGACCATGACCCTCGACGAGGCGAAGGAGCTCCAGAAGATAGTCGATAAATCAGGAAAAGTCTTCGGTCTCATGCACAACTACACCGGCTATCCGATGGTGAAGCTCGCCAGGGATCTTGTGAAGCAGGGCGACATTGGGGAGATTTTCAAGATCGTCGTGCAGTATCCGCAGGGATGGCTTATCAAACCAATAGAGCGCGACGGACAGCAGCAGGCCGCCTGGCGTACTGATCCCAAGCAGAGCGGTGCCGCAGGCTGCATCGGCGATATCGGAACACATTGTGAGAATCTTGCCGAATACATTTCCGGACTCAAGATTTCCGAGATCTGCGCAGACCTTACGACATTTGTAAAAGGCAGGCTTCTTGATGATGACGGCAATTGTCTGTTAAGGTTCAGCAACGGCGCGAAAGGAGTGCTGCACTGCAGCCAGATATCCATCGGCGAAGAGAACAACCTTGCGATATGGGTTTATGGCAGCAAGATGAGCCTTGAATGGCACCAGGAGCATCCGAACTACCTGTATGTGAAACCTATCAGTGGCCCGACGCAGATCTGGAAGCGCGGCAATCCATATGTCGCCGAGAAGAGTCCTGCGGCTGCTCGTGCATCCAGGATTCCCTCCGGGCATCCGGAAGCGTTCCTCGAGGCGTTTGCAAACAACTACTGCAACTTTGCCGACACCATAATCAAGATCATGAACAAGCAGAAGCCGACTGACATCGAGAACGACTTCCCGAAAGTCTCCGATGGTGCGAGGGGGATGGCGTTCATAGAGACGGTCGTCAAGAGCAGCAAAAGCACTGAAAAATGGGTGAAGTTTCCAAAGATTTAATCCATTACAGGCATTAAAATCACTCAATATGCCCCATTGCGCTTGACGTTTCAGGCGTAATGGGGTATAATATCCGTTGTCTTACCGATATTGCGGGGTAGAGCATTGGTAGCTCGTCAGGCTCATAACCTGGAGGCAGTTGGTTCGATTCCAACCCCCGCTACCAGTCTTCGTTAGGAGCGGAGCGTATAACGAAGGCTGCCGCATCGAAGCCGAGAGGAACGTGCAGGCGGAGACGGGCTATATCGCTCCTAACTTCGTCTCGGCAGCAGGCGCTTGATTTCGAACGCTATCTGAAAACGCAATCAGGCAGGGCGTTTGCCAAAAAACGACTTTGATAAGCAAACAAAGATCAGCCATCTATTCCAAGCATCCCCGCATTGATCCAAGCTGGGGCAGACCTCGTTTCAGGAAATGAGACTGGGTGCGTAAGCATGGTTTTGGCAGGGTGTCTCTGTATCAGGTTTTGGCCTCTGAGGGCTGATAGGAATGGGATGTTTTCAGGATTCCGATTCGCAATTCACGAATCGCGATTATTTTGAAAAAGGCTACGCTGAATAGCCTGCAGTGGTGTACGAATCGGCATCTGAAGGGAAAGGAACTTTGAACTGCTTTTTCTATTCTTGTTTTTTTGGTGACCCGATAATATAACGAACAGAGCAAAGACCCATTAAGGAATTGAATTTACCGGATTCCCAATGATAATCTTGAACGCTATTGCAAGTTTTAATTATTTCACTTAGTTCCAGGCAATTGTAGCTCCGAAGCCGGGAGATAAAACCGTCTACCATTACAAGGAATGGAATTGCGGGTATGACATAGATGAAAAAGAGCTGGCGCCACGAAAATGGGCGAATCAGCGGAGCAGTCAGGAAAATTAGAAGTGGTACCAGCAGGAGAGGCAGTATGTCCGCAGGCAGGTTGCGTCTGGAATAATCGAAAAAGGCAACCGGGCGTCCATTGGCTGCTGCGATTAGCAGCAATGTCCTTAGCTCTTCTTCATCAAAATGGTGCATGGCCGAAAACATGACATGAATTCCTGGAAGTCTGCGCAAGGCGTCGATGGCGTCAATCGGTTCAGGGAGATATCCGACATTTCCATTTTTAAGTTTCGCGATTTCCCAGGCTGAACTCCTGCTGGGGTAACGATCGGTCAGAAGGACCCGGACATCCCGGCCTGGAGCAAGTTCTTTCAATGATTTTAAAAATCGCAACATGTAGAAGCCGTTGCCACTGCAGAGGTCAACGATGGTATCCTCTCTGCTTTGACGGAGAAGGTCAGCGACTGACGGAACAGCCTGTCGATAAACGTCTGTGTAAATAGCAAAAAAGGTAAGAAAATTGGTCATGCCGTCGCGCCAGTATTGGGGGCAATGTCGAGATTCATGAAACTCTTTAATTCGGTAGCGTTTCATATTGTTCTCTTGTTCCTGGCTATTTTACCGCTTAGAGTTTTTGGAATAGAGGTTACGACAGCGAATTCTTTTGGAACTTTGTATTCGGATAAACGGGAAAAGCAGTAGCGACGCAATTGCCGTGCCAGATCGGAGGGTTGTTCTGGATTTTTAAGAACTATTTCAGCAATTGGAATTTCACCGAAAAGAGGATTTTGCCTGCCATAGACCCGGGCTTCGGCGATCAGCGGATGAGAACAGAGGATGGCTTCAACCTCATCTGGGAATATTTTCATGCCCAGAAAATTTATCACATTTTTTGAGCGTCCGACAATGAAGAGATAACGGTCTTTGTCGACATAGCCAAGGTCACCGGTATTGAACCATCCATCGGGACATGCTTGATTCCGCAGAAGGAACGGGGAAAAATAGGCATCGAACATACCGGAACCTCGAATAAAGATTTCGCCGATGCCGTCCGGGCCGTGGTTATTAATCCTCACACTGTATCCAGGTTGAACCTGACCAGCCGAGTCAATCTTTTCAGTTGTGCCTGAGTTGTTCAGGCAGGGTAAACCAATTTCAATAATTCCATAGGCCTGCGCCAAATTGACATCGAATTTATTCTTGAAGTCATTTGCATCGGCTGCTGTGAGTTTCATTGCAGTTGAAATCAACAGGCGAATTCCCGACATGTCCTCCTTTTTGAGTTCAGATGAACTGAACATCAAACGGTAATGGTAGGGGGTTGCATACACGAGACGGATGGGGAGTTTCCGCAAGATTGAAATCATCTTGGTTTCTACGGGGCGTCCACATATGACAATGGTCGCGGATTTGCGGATAAAAAGCAGGATCGTAACGATAAAATGAAATGCCATGTCCAATACCCAGAGGATATGTTCGCCGCGGGTAATCCCCAATCCGGTGCAGGCTGCAGTCCGCTCGAGAATGGCATGATGGGAGAGTAATACTCCTTTGCTGGTCCCAGTTGTCCCGGAGGAAAAGCGGATGAAGGCCGGGTGGCGGTTATCTGGCAATGAAACAGGGCATATTTCGGTGTTGATCGGAATAATTTTGTATGGGTGAATATTTCCTTCAAACAGCGGGAGTCCGCTTGCAGCCGGCTGATCGGAGAGAAGGAAATTTACAGCGATACGTTCGATAATATTATCCGACTCCGCCGCAGTGGCGTGGATTGATATCGGGACAATTACCGCATCGATGGAGATAAGCGCCACGCAGACTGTCACATATTCATAGGAGTTGTCTCCTTTGATGGCAACCCTGGTGTCGCGAGCGATTCCAGAGGATATCAGTATAGCAGCAGTTTTTTCAATATCTGCAAAAAATGTCTGATAGCTTATGGTCCTGTCATCCTCAATGATGGCGATGCCATCATAAGATCCGACTTCACTCGTTATTGTCCTATAAATATTCATGTTTCCAGTCAATTATTGTCGCATGCATTTTTCAATGGAATGGGTGAATTCGTCAATTTCATCCTCTGAAAGTATCCCTTTCCGGTAGGAAATTACAGCATTGATACGATTTTCGAAACTGTTGAAGAAGACTCCGATGCCAGGATGCGGCGGCATGAGTGGCAGGTGGTACATGTTGAGCAATGGAGTTCCGATAAAAGCCGGTGGGAGGGAGCTTCCTGATACAAATGAGAACATGATGCTTCCGGCGGTCTGGCCGAAGATGTTTTTTGCAAAGAGTGACATGATTGGCAAGGGGAGGATACGGGACAGCAAGGATGCAGTTCGAAGTGATTGGGGGATTTTTTCAGCGGCATTTGACATCATTTGCATTTTCAATTTGACTATCCAGTCAGCAAGCTCCCTATGTTCATCGCGTTCGGCGATCAGCGGTGAAAAACTCCATTGATTGAAAAAAACAGTATTGGAGGGAACGCCAAATCCCCGTAAATCAACCGACATCGGCAGCAGCATATCTCCTTTGCTGCTGCGTAAATTCAAGAAATGATCAAAACATAGGCAGACGATAGATGCCAGGTAAATGCCAAACATGAATGGACCGGCTTCGCGTTCAGATTTCTTCTGAATATCAGCGCTGGAGGCGGAGTCAAGTTGTATTATTCGAAATCTTGCAGGCATGGCAGTCAAGTGCCCGGACGGGAGTGCTGCGATCTTATATTTCTCCAGAATTGCCAGCCTTTTGCGGTGGACAATTTTCCCTGCCTGGAACTGTTTTGTCCAGTTATTAAGTTCAGGATGCGGCAATCCAGGATGCATTGCCATGAGATCGGAATGTCCTTCGTCAATGGCTCTCAGGAACAGTTCGGCACCTCGACCATCAAAAAGGAGATGGCTGAATTTGAAGATGAGATATCCTGATCCTTTGCAGGAAATCAGTTTTATCTCAATGCCTGTGCTGTTTGGCAGTGGTTCGTTGGCAAATTCCTGGAGGATGGGGACGACGCCTGAATTGTCTTCTGCCGGGCATTCTGAAAACAGAACTTCGGGACCTGGGCCAGATTGCCAGTATGGAGCAAGATGCCAGGCTCGTCTGATGCGTCCGTTAAGGAGGGGAGGCAAGTCATTGCAAGCGTCCTGCAGACGTTTGGTTTTGGCGGAAGAGAAGGGCGTTCCGAGCTCAAGAACGATCAGGAAATTATTCCCACGAGCCGGTGTAAGGCGGCACTGGTAGTTGAGCGCAGCGGCAACCCAGTCAATTCCGTTTAAATAATGTTTTCTTCTTGAGACCAGCATTAAGGTGCCTTTATTTCACAGTTCTATGTTTTTAAGCGTATTTGTTTCGGATTTCGATATTCGGATTTCGAGTTTGGGTTGCGGGCAAAGCCCGCTTTAGCTACCTGTTCTGGCAATTTTGGCTGCAAATGCATTAACGGAGGCGACATCGGAGGGAGAGATTTCCGAATTGAGAAGTTCAATCTTGAATTCCCGGCTAATTCCTATAAGCAGTTCCACAAATCCCATGGAAGAAATGCCGTTCTGTGAAAGAGAAAGAGAAGGGTCGATGAGTTTTGCATCTGTGCCAGTAATGGCGGAGATTTCCTCAAGCAGCCATGCCTTGACTTGATCCGCAGTAAGATTTTCCATAGAATTAACCTCGTCATTATATTGTTTTATAGAATGTTATTAAACCGCTAATTGAACCGATGGAAATAGTTGTTCCCGGCTGGTTGCTCGAAGCAAGAGCCTTGAGCGCGGTCTGGAAAGCGCCACCGAGAAAATCGTTTGCTGTTGCACAAGAAGAATGCCGGTCCGGTTTTTCCCCGCAGGAGGACCGGCGGCTGCAAGTGATGGATGTGTAATTTTTGCCTTCAGGGGTGGATGAAAGCAGCAGCGCCACGGAACCCTCCAGAAGCCTGCAGTGGAAACTGTCAGGCAAAATGCTGGGGAGGCTCTGGGTGAGAAGCGCCAATTCCTCGACTCCGACCAGTACAATTCTTTGACAGCAGCCGGAATTCAGGAATACGTCAGATAATTCCAGGGCATCGAACCAGAGGTCTTCGAACCCGGTCAGGGATATTGTCGGGCCTCTTATTTGCAGGGATGAAGCCACATAAGAGGCTGCGGCGTTGTGGACAGAGTGTGAAAAAGTGGTGGGAAGCACCTGGTCTTCCGGGTAATCAAGGATATCATTAAGGAATGCAAAAGTTGTCCGGTGCGGTCCGAATGAGCTGGCAATGATGATTCCAGTGTCTGCCATGGCGCAATCAGCGAAGCCTGCATCGGCGCATGCTTGAACTGCGGAAGCCATGACAATAGCGGTGTATCGGTCGGCTCGTCGGAGATCATATTTGTTCTTGACTGAAAGCAACGCATCCTTACTGATGCTTCTATCCTGGATTTCGCTGTTTTGTCCAGGTGTTTCCAGATTTTCCGTGCCGATTCCGCTTGCACTTATGGCGCCAATTCCCGAGATAAACATAATTTCACCCCAGCCTTTCAACAATTAAAGCGCTGTTGCAGCCACCGAAAGCCAAAGAAGTGGACAGTGCGAATTTACCGTTGATTGGGATCGGTGAAGTGAGTGGTGCCACAGCAATGTCATCCGGCAGATTTTCGAATCCGTGAGAATGTCCAGTCTTGCCTTCTGACAGCATTATACCGGTGAAGATGAATTCAAGCGCTCCGGCAGCTCCGAGAGTATGGCCCGTCATGCGTTTCGTTGACATATATTTGACATTTGTCCCGAAGATACGTATCAGAACAGATGCTTCCAAGCTGTCGTTACCGCCTGTTCCAGTGCCATGTGCATTGACAAATGCAATGTCAGAAGATTGTATGCCAGCAGTTTGCATGGCGCAATTGATGGCCTGCGCAAGTCCTGAACCGTCAGGGCGGGGTTTTGTAATGTGGAAGCCATCGGCGGCTGTTCCATATCCTGCAACAGAGAAAAGCGGGCTGATGCCGCGTCTTCTTGCAGACTCAGCTGATTCTATGATGACAACACCGCTTCCCTCTCCCAGATTCAAGCCGTTGCGACTGCGATCGAAAGGTCTGCACGGTGACTTGGAGCAGACACCCAGGGCATGAAAACCTGCCATGGGTACTTTGTTGAGTTCATCGGCTCCTCCAGCAATCGCAATGTCGCAGAGTCCAGAACGTATCCACAGGGACGCCATGCCAATGGCATCGGTTCCTGACGAACAGGCATTTGAAACGGCTAATGCCGGACCGTTGAGCGAATATTCACGCCGGATCCACTCCGCAGGAGAACCGTTGATGAAATTGATCAATGGTTTTGCCGGAGCGGTGCCTGAGGCCCGGAGTTCGGCATAAAACGGAATATTGTTCAACTGGCATGCGATGGTGGTTCCAATGCAGACTCCGACACGGAGTGATGCAAGTTCGTGCGGTGACAGATCTGCCTGCCGGAGTGCCTGTTTCAACGTATGCCGCAGCAGGGCCAGGGTACGCCCCCCCGGCTGATCATTCTCCGATTTGAAGCCAGTTAATTCAAAAACCGGAAAATTAAGCGTGCTGCCAGTGTAAATTGATGGTGCCGGGAGAACAGGCTGCTGGAAGAGGGAGGCGGAAGTGTCATTGTAGCCATCGCCGACGCAGGAAATACATCCGATACCGGTGATGACAGGAGATGATTGAGCCATATTTCACCGTCCGGATTTTTCCTGAACGTAGTCGCTCAACGTGGCTAAAGTCGCAAAAATCTCTTTGCGCGACTCGATGTCCTTCTGCGGGATATTATACTTGCGTTGAAGCATGATGACAATTTCGACGGCGTCAAGGGAATCAAGCCCTAATCCATTGCCAAACAGGGGTTCGTTGTCATCGATATCTTCCGATGTTTTGTTCTTCATCTGAAGCCATTCAATCAGATTGTTTTTAAATTCTGTCCTGAAGGCAATAACTGAATTATCCATGATACAACAACCCCGTCCATCTCTGAAATCCTTAAATGTCTGGCAACACTTTTAATATATCCCCGCCGTAGACAAAACCAAATTAAAAAAACAGACTTGTCCTAAATTCTGAATCGCAAATAATCCGGTGTGTCTGGGAATAAGGGCACTAATTCTGGATGCTTCCGGCAATGCGGAGGATTAGATTATGTCCGATCTTGTCCCTCCAGTTGAAATTGTTCCTTAAAACTACAACTCCAATCTTTTGTTCCCTGTCAAATCCGAGATAGCAGTTGAATCCTGAAGTGAGTCCGTACTGGTAATATATTTCATGGGAATCCTGGAATGGTTTTTCGACAAACCAGCCGGACGCTACGTTTAATTTTTCAGCATCAACCTGCTTCTGTTGAGTTTTCGGAATAATGGAGCCAAGCGGTGAAGCAGTCTGGAATCCAAGCTGCGCCTTGATAAAGAGGAGAAGATCATCGGCAGTCGAATATACAGCTCCTGTTCCTTCCATGAAATACGTGAATTTCCAGGGTTCAAGAGGGGTGTTTCGTAAACGGAACAGGGGTTGGTCTCCGGAATATGCTACGGCGAGCCTGTTTTTCTGTTCATCATTCAGGGTGATAGCAGTGTCCTTCATCTTAAGCGGCCTGAAAATTTTCTCCTGCAGTAGCTCCGTCAATGATTTATCCGCTTTTTTAGCAAGCAGATAACCGAGCAGCCCGACACCAACATTGGAGTAGATGTACTTGCCGATCTGCTCCTTGTCCAGATGAACCCCGTTAAGATATTTTATTCCTTCGGTGCTGTCGATATATTCATAAAAATTATTACCTGTAAATAAAAAGCTGGAAAAAGAGCAGAGCAGTTTGATCGTCTGCGGATGTCTCGGCAGGCCCGAGGAATGCGTTGCCAGTTGGATGAGGGTAATACTGGCGACATTTTCGTCTTCCGGCTTGAAGTCAGGCCCGAGAATATCACCGATCGTTTCGTTTTTGCCAATAACCCCTTCTTCCATCATCCGGAACAGGAGGAGGCTTACGAACCCCTTGGAAACAGAGCCAATTGAATAAATAGTCCTGCCATCAGGTGTTGAACCCGTATCAAGTTCGGTTTTACCGTATCCGTAGACGTAGGTCCTCGAATCCGGCATTACAACTCCAACTACGGCGCTGACATTTTCCCCGGAACAGATAAGCGGGTTGACAAGTGTGTCGATTTCATTTTTCAGAGTTCCGCCGGATTTAAGCCTGGAGATGGCTTCAGCGGGATCCGAGACTTCCCTGACTGACAGCTCCGCGCATGAACTCTGGAGAAGCGCAAGCAAGAATAAAACGGTGTTAATCCATCGCCTGTAAACGCTACAACCCATTAGGGGTGAACTGATAGTAATTTCAGTTTTCATGTTGCTGAAAAGATAGCCGCAGGTGGAGTATACATCAAGTATGACAGGTGAAATAAGTCGTTTTCCCCTCTCAGTGCAATTATCGTATTCCGATTGCATTGATAGAATGGTGTTTATTTCCTCAATCCCAGCTCCTGTGATTGCCAGATTGAAAATAGGGACTACGTTTTACATTGGTATAAAGGTAAAAGCACATTGCTTGTTCACAGGGTCTTAAATTTTAAACAGGAGGACGATTTATGAAGTGCAGATTTGGATTTTATGTTTTGGGTTGCCTTTCGGTTATGGCGATGCTTTGCGGATGCTCCACCCCGAAGATGCTTTCAGGCGTTCCGTTGGTCTGGAAACCGACAAAGGACATCAATGATGCTGACACATCTTTGCCAGCCGCCATATTCGCTCATAAATACAAGATCATGCCCTTCATCGACTCACGGGAGAATAAAAGAGAGATTGCCAAAAATATTGAAGACAAAAAGGACAAGTTAGTCACAACGTGCGATAATGTCTCCGATTGGTGCAGGAGCAGGTTCATGGCTGTCATCAAGCAGCGGGGATTCAATGTTGTGGAAGAAAATGCAAGCATGACTTTCAAAGGTGAGGTTTTGGAATTCTATGTAATAGAAGATAATATGTATAATGCAAGCGTGGGAATTAAGATCACTGCTGAAAATGCTGCTGGCAATGTCGTCTGGCAAGGGATGATGAGCGGCAGTGCAAAACGTTTTGGACACTCATATAAGCTTGAAAATTACTATGAAACACTGAGCGATGCATATATAAATGCAGTCAACGGCCTATTGAAAAATCAGGAATTTAGAACCGCGCTGCAAAAGAAATAGGGGCTACCGTGTTTCCCATACGTCCTCAAAAATGTAGCATTGGAACGGAAACCTGCTTGAAGCTGTTTCAAGTTCGGTGACATAAGCTGCAACGTATGGGCGCAGGCTTTCGCGGCGATGATGCCCATGTGCGTGGCATTCCGGATAGAGTGCCTTTCCAAAATGAAACAGCAAAGTATCATGGCGCTTTTCGCGGAACACGAACATCGGCACGACAGGGCAGGTGTATTTTGCCGCAAGATAAAATGCAGCGAAAGGGAATCTGGCCGGTTCCCCGAGGAAGTCAATCAGGAGAGCATCTTTTTCACGGCAGCGGTCGCCCATGATGCAGACTATGTCGCCACGCTCAATGGCGGACATGGCGTCGAGAACCCCCCCGGTTAAATCATCAGTGAAGGCGGTGTTGATTTTCAGGCCGCTGTTTTTGACGGCCATCATCTTGTCAACGTTGACGTTCTGATCACGTTGCACCACAATGGTTACATTGCGCCCATAGTTCAAGACTGTTGACATTGAGGCCTGCCAAGGGCCGAAATGGGAGATCAGCAGGATGATTCCATCTTTGGATTTTAATATCAGGTCCCGGAGTTCGGTGTCATTTTCTGAATTGATAGAATATTCAGTCCCTGAATCGACTACTGCGGCCTCAAGCAGGGATTGTCCCTGGCTGACCATTAGACGATAGGCGTAGCACCATAGGCGGAATGATCCTGCTTTAGGAAAACGGTGCCGCAGGTAGGGCATTGTTGAGCGTCTCGCCTTGTGGTCAAACAGTACATAGAACAATGCTATGAACCAGACAAATTCACAGGCGCGGTTTATCCCGCCGAATTTCAGCAGCAACCGGAAAAAACCAATTCCAAACGAGCTGCCCCTTGTGGCGCTCAGCCCCTGCATGACCTTTTTATCATTCATTGCTGCCGACTCCTTTTGCGTTGAATAAATGCCGCGACAAGGTAAGTGGCACCTGCCGTCAAGGCCGCAAAGACGGGAGCCAGCAATAAACTGCCAATCCACCATTCGGCTATACGGTAGTACATTTGTGTGCAGAGCGTTGTGAAGGTGAATTCAGTCAGCCATGTTCCGTTAAGCACCCAATATCCCAGTTCAATGCATAGGAACGGAGCAAATGGAGGTATGAAAAGATTCTGAATTACCAGGGGCAGGACTATGTTTAGATGAAGCCGTGATGAGACATAGACTATTGCTATTGATTGAAACCCTGGTATCGGAATAATGCCGATTATGGTGCCAACAGCCGCGCCAGCGGCAAGTCCGCCGGGAGTAGTGTTTTCGCGCAGAAGAGATGAAAAAAAAAGAGACAATGGGAAAATCGAAAGTGATGGCTTCGGGCGCAATCGCCTGACTGGTATCGGCAGCAACCGTCGCGCCAGAAGATGGGCGTGAATGCAGGAAATCCGGAAATTATCCCCCCACGGCCGGAAGTGCGATATTCTTTTGCCGGGTTCCGGATACCACGAGCGAACCTGCAACGAATGAAGTTCAAGCCCCGCCCAGGCGCACTTGACAAGTACTTCGGTTTCAAAATTATATCTGCTGCACAGGAATTTTAGCTGTGCAATATATTTAACAGGATATGCGCGAAATCCGCTTTGGCAGTCGCCACAATCAAACCCGGTTTCAAGTTTCATCCAGAAATTGGCGAAGCTTCGGCCAAAGCGGCTTGACCTCGGAACATTCTTTCCGGAAAAATCCCTGCATCCGACCACTAGGGAATAGTCATTGGCCTCCAGTATAGGAAAGAACAGAGGGATGTCTTCCGGATAATGCTGTCCATCGGCATCAATTGTGATCATATAGTCGGCAGCCTTGTCCTTGATGAATTCAAGTGCTGTAAGGATTGCCACTCCTTTTCCGCGGTTCTGCGTATGGCGGACAACCGTTACCGGCAGCTTGGCGCAGGCCTCGCTCAAATTCATGTCAGTGCTGCCATCGTCGACGATGAGCACGTTATCCATCTGCCTTAGACAGCGGGACACAACATCAAGTACGGTTCCTGCGTTGTTGTAGGCAGGGATCACGCACCAGGCTTTTTCAAGGTCGAAACGATAGGATGCCGTTGTCGTCATGATGATCCCTTCTTCAGCTGCAGTTTTTTCACTTTGACATAACCTAGCCGAAGAATTTTCTTCAATTGATCATTGCGCGATCCGGGCGGGTAGATGCAATGCCGGCTTCCGGCAAAACCGGATTTGAGCGTATGATCAAGCCAGGCTGGAGACAAGCCTGGGGCGAAGTAGTAAATCTTGCTGATCTCGTCCCAGTCCGGTGGAACCATCCCTTGCTTCCTGGCCAAGTCGAGCAACGGCGTACCCGGCAATATCCTTATGCCGGAGAAGATTATCGAATAGGCTGGTTCCAATGAACGTAAATTCGCGATTCCGTCCATTACAGTTTGTTCGGTTTCTCCGGGCCCCCCGAACATCACGCTGGCAGTCACCTCGACATTGAGTTTCTGCATCGTACGGCATATTTGCGGAATATCCCTGAAGGTGAAATTCTTCCCGATTCCTGCAAGAGTGGCATCGGTGGTTGCATCAAGCCCCAGATCTGCCGCAGTCATGCCTGCGGACGCCATCAGTCTTATTTCTTCTTCCCGCAGTTGTTCCGGAGAGATAAATGCGGTCCATGGCACAACAAGGTTGCGGTGGAGCATCAACTCCAGTAATTCAAGGTATTTCTTGCCCGGATCATTGAAGACGGCATCGACGAAGTACAGCATTGAGTTAGGAAACTGCCGATGTATCCTGATGATTTCCGAGATGACCTGTTCCGGGTCGCGCATCCTGACACGATTTCCCTCCAGCTTTGGGTAGGTACAGTAAATGCATTTGAATGAGCACCCCCGCTTGGTCTGCAGCGGGATGATGTTGGTCTCGTTGTTGTAAAAGGACAGAATATCATCCTGATAGCTTGCCCCGAATTGTTCCTTGGTGCAGGCATAATGCAGTTTTTCTGTAATGTTTTCGCCTCTGGACAGTCGGAAAACCAGAGACACCACGCTGTCTTCTCCTTCTCCAACGATACCGTAATCTGCTCCTGTCAATCTCAGGATAGTTTCTGGCTGCAGTGAAAATCCGCTGCCACCGAGGACGATCGGGGCCGAGGATAGTTTCCTCAGCTTCCGAACTGTTTCAATACTGTCATGTATTAGCGGTTCAGATTCGTCCGAGCTGTCCATGTTGTCCAGGTTGCGGATGCTGACGCCTATTATGCCGGGACGGAAGTCCTGCACCAGTTCGGCTAATTGGTTATTGAATTTATCCTTGCCGCATACCATTGGGTCGAACTGCCTGACCTCATGTCCGGCAGCAGTCAAAGCCCCGGCTATTACGCTCATCCCCAGAGGGTAGACAGCATAAGGTTCGGAAAAAGTATTTGTGGACAAGAGCAATATTCGCATAGTGGATTCCCTGATTATTCTAATTTCATTGTCCCTGGCGCTGTTTGCCGGAGACCGGATTCCGGTATGAACCGTCGGCTTTTTCTTTTTTTATGACATCAAGGAACAGTTTCGCCATTTTCATTTCCTTGCTCATGTCGCGGTAGAATTCCGCCCAGGCGTATTCATACATTTCATTCAATTTATCCGGACTCATAAGGGCCGGACGGAATATGACTTCTCCTGCAGTATAGCGAACCCAGTCATTGTGGAATATGCGTCCTTCCTTATCCAGCTTTTCCCGGATAGGTGTGTGAGGGAATGGAGTTAATACGGTAAATTCAGCCAGATCAAGTTCTATTTCCAGCAGAAAATCAATCAGGCGCCGAATCGAATCCTCATCCTGGTCGTCGGTTCCGAGAATTATCGTCCCTTCAACTCCAATTCCATATGACTTGTATTTCTTGATTCTTTCACGTATGTAGTCCGAAGTGTCAAAGATCGCCTGATAAACATACCAGCAGCCGGCCTCAGCCGCCAATTTCAAGATTTCATCATCGTTCTTGATAGGATGCGATATCCATTTTTTCTTCAGCGGCGCAAGCGTTTTGAAGAGATCCTTCTCCCATTGATCGTCCTGCGCCAGCGAGTTGTCCACCAGGAAGAGACGGTTGTTGTCAATACCCGCAATTTCCTCGGCCACCTTGACCAGCGGACGCGGACGGAATTTGCGGCCCCCAAGATACGGAGTGCAGCATGGAAAGCAATTGAAACGGCACCCGCGCGAAGCGTGAACGAGGTCAACCATCTGGACACCGCGGTAATTATACAGGGAATGCTTTAGAATGTCGCGCCGGGCAGGGCCGATCAGTGACATGTCAGGGAAATCATCCAGGAAGTTGTATGTTTTCTTCAGACATCCATTCTTGAAATCATCAAGCACTGTTCCCATGCGGCCTTCGGCTTCACCAAGAAAGACGCTGTCGGCGTGCAACGCCGTCTCTTCGGCATGCAACATTACGGCAATGCCTCCGAAAATGACTGTCCTGCCGCGTTTCCGTAGCAAATCCGCCAGCTCGTAGCCACGGGGAATCTGGCAGGTGAGCATACATGAAATCGCAACGAGATCAGATGCCTCCTCGAGGTTGACCGGTTCCACGTTTTCGTCATAAAAGCTGATTTCAACATCAGGTGGCAGCGTGGCGGCGAAAGAAACAGGTCCCATCGGAGGAAGATTGAAAACAGGTTGGTTCTTCAATTTCGGCCAGCACGGATATATAAGTAGGATTTTCATAATAACTTTTCCAATGTTTTCATGTATTTATGGTATTCATCATATCGGATCGCTGGCAACCTGCCGGCATACTTTTCTTTTCCGCTTGCTTCACTGCCCTGTGTGCCACCAAGTTGGTGGCGTTCCTTAAAACCAATCACAGACAGGAATGTCTGTGTTACCCCCTTTTCGAGCAATTCCCTGCTTCCTTTTTCAAACTATGATATATGCCGGACATGTCGTCTATTCCCAGTGAATGGGAATAGTCATGTGCCTTTCCGGACTGTTCAAGAAGCAGAGCCAGCAATTCTCCACAGCCGGCTCCCAGAAGCAATGCCTGCCCGCCTGACTTGGACGATAAAAGTGATTCGGCTTCGGTTAAAACGGCGTCAAGACCGCCATCTGACTGGAAATAGTATACAGGTCCATGGATATTGAGGCAGATAGCGGCCTCACACAGAGGAGTGCTGGGAAGAGTCCCTACGAAGAGCTGGCTGCGGCCAAGGAATCTGCCGTTCACGGCATAATCGGTGAAATATGCACGGTTTTCAGCCATGCTCTCTTCTCCGCCCCAGCCTATGATTGCAGCATTGCCGCCAGTGCTTAATCCGGCATCGGCAAGTGCAAGCATTGAACCAATCATGGCAAGGCGGGCTTTTTCACCGGCACGGCGGAAGTTGTCAAGACGCATCAGGGGAATTGATTTGGAACTGATTATCTCCTGATAAATTCCGGCGACTCCGTCTTTCGATTCAAATGAAAGGCCCCTGTTCATCATTAGGGCATGACTGGAATTGACCAGGGCCATTCCGTGCAACGAAAGTTTAAATGAGGTTTGACGGCTTATATTTTTCATGAGCACTCCTCAATCAGTAAAACAGCATTGATGCCACCGAATCCAGTATTGAGGGATAGAATTTTAGGAGTGGCCAGTTTTTGTGCCTGGTCGGAAACCATGTGTTCAGCTCCAGGCATCGGTTCACGCAGCCCGGTCTGCGGTGGCAGCAGCATCTCCTGTATTGCCTTGACAGCTGCTGCGGCCTGGATGATGCCTGCCGCTCCAAGGGTGTGTCCGACTCCCCCCTTTGTGGAAAACAGGGGCCTGGCATTTTCATTGAAAACTGCGTTCAATGCGTTTATTTCCATGGAGTCGTTGAAAACTGTTCCTGTGCCGTGACCAATAATGCCCCCGATTTCAGACGGTGTAATTCCGGATGTCTTCAGGATATTACGGATGGCATTGACTAACTGTAGACCATCGCTCCTCGGAGCAGTGATGTGGACGGCATCACAGGTCATGTTCCACCCGGTGAGA
>MHBH01000006.1 GCA_001804805.1 Lentisphaerae bacterium GWF2_49_21 | reverse complement strand
GCAAGCGCAAATTCGCAGCAGATATTCGTTAGTGTAAAATTAGTGTGAATTAGTGGTGAACTCTTGTTCTTGGATTTTTCTGTTTTTAATATTGTTAGAAACTTGTCGGTTATATGGAATTAACTAAAAACAACTTTGACTCCGAATTTCTAATTGTCGGCGGCGGTATAAGCGGCATGACGATGGCCCTGCTGCTGGCTGCGGTCGGACGCAGCGTCACCCTCCTTGAAAAAAGTCCCGATGTCGGAGGCTGCATGCAGCGTTTCTCCCGCAACGGCATACCTTTTGACACCGGTTTCCATTTCACCGGCGGATTCAACCGTGGACTTCCGGAAATGCTTGCAGTCCTGGGATTGCTTGACGACATCCGTGAAGAGGAGTTCCGGACCCATATATTCCTTGCGGATCGGCTCAACAAAGTGAGTGTTCCAACGACAGGTATTAAAGATGTCTGTGATCACCTATGTTCGCTCTACCCAAAAGAGGCGAATGCAATTAGAAAATATTATGCCGTTGAGAGGCTGATATTTGACAACACCCCCATCTTCAAGCTACGGGAGAAGGACTTGCTTAACTCGTTCTATCTCATGGATGAAGATTTCGTTACACTGGACGACTTCTTCAACAAGGAAAATGTTTCACAGGAACTTCGCACCATTCTCGGAGCTGTAGCCATGTGCCACGGAACGCCTCCTTGCGAGGTTCCCCTCACGACGCATTGCCGTGTCAGCTTCGGGCTCATGGACCACATTTCCCGGATCCACGGCGGTGGTGGCTCCTTCATCAGCGGCTTCCAGAGAGAAGCCGGACTCCTGGGGATCAATGTCAGGACTGGCGTCACAATAGCCGAATGTATTGATGTAGAAGACAGGGTCTGCCATCATGTCCGGCTTACCGATGGTTCGGAGATATCCTTCGGCTCCTGCATCATGTCGGTCCATCCAAGAGAAATCCTGAAAATACTCCCCCCTTCAATGGCTTCCCGATATTTCAGGTCCCGCATCGAACAGTTCGATGAAGGTTGCGGCTTCTTCTCATTATGCGCAGAAATCACCCCCGCCCTGCCAGGATTGCGGCAGGAGCTTACATCCTTGCTGTCGGTTTGCGATTTGAATAAGATATTGAAGCCCAACGATGGCAAGGAAAGCGGTACGGGCATTGTGGTGACGCATGAAACTACGGACGATGGCCGTCCATGCCAGACTTTAAACGCCTTTCAAAGCGTATTCCCGGATGAGACAGTCCGTTGGGATAAGACATCTACGGGTTGTCGTGGCAATGAATACGCCGAATACAAGGCAGGGCGGATTGAAATGATTTTGACAAAAGTATTGCAGGCCTATCCTGAATTCCGAGGAAAACTGAAGGTCATGGATTCTGCTTCCATGCTTACTTACCGTGATTATCTGTCAACACCCGGCTCGGCCTACGGTATAAGACAGAAGATAGGACAGCACAATTTATTTGGCCGTCTGCCTGTAAAGAATTTTTACGTAGTGGGACAAAATGCCATATTGCCGGGCATGCTTGGCGCAATGGTATCCTCATTCGTTATTTTCCGGCGGCTCGTCGGAGAGGAATCCTACTGGCAGCTTTTAGAAAAACGCCTGGGAAAATCTTAAGGGGGAACTTATGGAAAAACGCAGAGTTGTAATAACCGGATCCGGCCTGACTTCTTCCCTTGGCCTGGATGTCGGCGTTTTTTATGACCGGCTTGAAGCAGGCAATTCCGCGGTGCGTCTGATGGATGGCTGGAGCGACAAGCTGAAGATCAACCGCATTGCGGCACCTGTCGTCCTGCCTGAAGGGCTCGAAAAAACAATACCCCGCACATTCCGCCGGTCCATGGGCCGCATGAGCATCTACTCGGCGCTTGCAGCTGAAAAGGCCCTACATGCATCCGGTCTGACCCGTGAATTTACAGCTTCAGGACGCTGTGCCTGTGTCATTGGCTCCACCATGGGCAGCGGCGAAAGCATCATGGAAGCATCACGCATCGTCATTTTAAACGACAGCGAGAACATGCCTGCCCTGCAATTTTTCAAGTGCGCCTCCCATTCGGCCGCGTTCAACACGGCTAACTTTCTGGGGCTCACTGGGTGCGTCCTTGCCCCTGCCGCCGCATGCGCCTCGGGCCTCCAGGCGATCGGGCTCGGACGTGATTTAATTCAATCCGGCGCCCAGGATGCCGCTATCTGCGGCGGAGCTGAAGAAGTTACACCGGAAGTGACAGCTTCATTTGAGCTGATGTTCGCAGCGGCCAGGGGTTTTTCCGGCCCGCCAGAATACAGTTCCCGTCCTTTTGCCGCCGATCGCGTTGGCTTGGTCTGCGGCGAAGGCGCTGGACTTGTAGTTCTTGAGGAATATGAACATGCTGTCAAACGCGGCGCCAATATCTACGGTGAAATAATCGGATATGCCACCTGCGGTTGCGGCTCTCATGTCAGCCAATCGGATCACCGCAGCATCGTCCGCTGCATGGATCTGGCTTTCCGTGACGCCGCCGTTTCCCCCGCTCAGACCGACTATATCAGCGCCCATGCAACAGCCACGTTGCACGGCGATGCCGAGGAGGCGATGGCAATTCGGGAATTCTTCGGATCTGGAACCCCTGTCAGCAGTCTCAAGGGACATCTCGGCCATACTCTTGGGGCATCCGGAGCAATCGAACTAATCGCCTCACTGGAGATGATGCGGAGGGATCGCCTCCTGCCAACCCTCAATCTCGAACATATCGCCGACGACTGCGCCGGGCTGGACCATGTCCGCTCCGTCAGAGAGCAAAAAATCAGTATTTTTGTGAAAAACTGTTTTGCTTTTGGTGGCATCAATGCAACCTTAATATGTCGCAGAGTTTGAATACGTTTTTTAATCAATATTTTAATCATAATGATGGATTCATGACTAGGGAAGAAATTATAGCCGCGATAAACTCAACCTTCATCGAGCAGTTTGAGATATCGGAGGACAAGCTTACGCCGGACAAGCAGATTTTCAATGATCTCGGACTGGACAGCCTGGACATTGTCGACCTGATGGTAGGATTACAACGTCGTTTTGGGATATCCTTGCGTGAAAATGAGGAAATTCGTAAAGTCGTCACACTCGGCGATGTTTATGAGTTTTTTGTCCGTCTTGAAGCTAAACGCAACAAACCTAAAACTTGATTATCAAACTATGCTTGTTTCCTTTATTATTTATATAAATATACTGATCTTTTCAGTATTGTATTGTCTGTTCTCCATGTTGCCATTCCTGACAATTGTCGTAATCCTGCGATTCAACCACCAAAAAATTGCGCACTGGCTGAGGTTCTTCATCCTTTGGTACGGCAAATGCATAATTCGTCTTGCTGTGTTTCCTTTTATCCGTCTCACGTACGAAGACACGGCTCCGGACGAAAAAGGTCCTGGCATAATTATTGTCAATCACCGCTCTTCCTCCGACCCTTTCCTGGTGGCATTGCTTGGCGGGGAAATGATTCAAATGGTGAACGGCTGGCCTATGCGCCTCCCGTTCTTCGGTTTTTTTGCCCGGCACGCCGAGTATATCGACATCACCCAGACACCTTACGATGGTCTTCGCACCCATATCGAATACATTCTGCAGAAAGGAGTTTCCGTTGTCACGTTTCCTGAAGGCACGCGTTCAGGAAACTGCTCCATGAACCAATTTCACGGCAGCATTTTCAGGGTGGCGCATGAACTTAAGGCTACCGTCACGCCAGTTTGTATTACAGGCAATCAGAATATTCCCTCACGTAAATTCAAGCTCTCCTGTGGTCATATCAGAGTCCGCAAGCTTACTTCCCTCAAGCCTGAAACAATTGCTGGATTGACGCCGTTTGCTCTAAAAACACAAGTCCGCGACATAATAGTGGACGAAACCTCCAAAATGGATGCAATGCAGTGAACAGGAATGTATCAGGGTTTGAAACAAATCAAGATTGCGCCTTTCTTGGCGCCAAGGGCATCCATCAGCTTCAAACCCGGCTTTTACGTAAACATCTGAAGCTCTGCAGAAAACATTCCCCCTATTACCGTAATTTGCTGGAAGATTTTGACTTTTCAGATTTTCAAATCGGCAATCTGATAAAAATACCCACGACCGACAAATCAATCCTCTCGGAAAAGAATGATTTGTTCGTCGCTGTTCCAGAAGATGAAATCAGGGATATTTCCTTTTCTTCCGGTACAACCGGCGCCGCCTGCCGCATAACCTACACCGAAAGCGACCTTGACAGGCTGGCCTATAATGATGCCATCGGTTTTGCCAGTGCCGGCATTGGCCGTGGCGACCGCGTTCTCCTCACCTGTACAATTGACCGCTGTTTTATTGCAGGATTAGCCTATTTTATGGGAGTGCGCAGACTCGGGGCTACCGCCATCCGCAATGGAATCAACTCCCTTGAGAGCCATGCCGACATTATAGCGCGGCTGAAGCCCACCAGCATTGTCGGAGTCCCCTCCTTTATGCGCCATCTCGGAATTTTCCTGAAAGAAAATAAAATCGATTCCAGATGTGTCAAGCGCCTGATTTGCATCGGGGAACCGCTGCGTGATGAAAACTTAGAAACGTCCGCCCTCGGAAAACAACTGTTGCAGGCCTGGTCAGCGCAGATATTCTCCACCTATGCATCTTCAGAAATCGTCACCAGCTTCACTGAGTGTTCCTCCCAATGCGGCGGACACTTGCCGCCAGATCTGGCTATCCTGGAAATACTGGACGAATCCGGCAATCCCCTGCCGGCAGGGGCCATTGGCGAAGTCACTGTCACCCCGTTGCAGGTTACCGGCATGCCGCTGATCCGGTTTCGCACCGGAGACATTGGCTTTATGATCGACAAACCTTGCAGATGTGGCCGGTTTTCCCCGCGCATTGGACCAATTATCGGCCGCAAGGCGCAGATGCTCAAGATCAAGGGGACAACGATTTTCCCCACCGCTTTTTTTACAGTACTTGATTCTTCTCCTGAGATTGCCGAATATTACCTGGAGGCATCTGGAGACGGGCTGTCGGACAAGGTTGAAATATTCGTCGCACTTAAAGACAGGGGAATCCGACTCGACCAAGTAGCAAAAAGAATTCAGGCAAAAAGCCGTCTTTCCGTACCAATCAGGGAACTGCCCGTGGATGCTGTCAGGAAAAATGTTTTTTCCACTTCACGCAAACCGGTACGTTTTTTTGACTTGCGCAAAGCTTAACCGGCTACGTCTGGATTTGATGGTTATGAGTCGCAACTCTGAACAATAGAATATCGAACAGACGAACAAATGAGTAAAACTTCAAATTCTGACTTTACTGATGCTGAAATAAGTTCGGCCGTAGCTGAAGGCCGCCTGCTCTCCATGGAAATCGAGTTTAGCCGTACCTGCAATTACACTTGCCCATACTGCTATTTGCCGGGCACAACCAGGCCGCAGGATGAACTGACTCCGGACGAGATACGTTCCGTTTTGTCCCAGGCATCTGAGCTTGGTGCTAAGAAAATCGTAATCCTCGGTGGTGAACCCCTTCTGTACCCGCAGCTGTTTGAGATGATAGACCATATCAATTCCCTTGGCATGATATCAGAGGTCTTTACCAACGGTTCCCTGATCAATCCGGAAAATGCCGCACGTCTTTTACATGCAGGAGTCCGCATGTCCATAAAACTCAATTCGCTTAATCCGGACATCCATGATGAACTGACCGGTGAAACAGATTCCATGAATACAGCTTTACGGGCAATTGCAATACTGAAGAATGCAGGTTATGGCAAAAATGGTGATGGCATGCTTGCGGCCAGTTCGATCATCAGCAGCCGCAACATCGGAGGCATAGCCTCGCTCTGGCGCTGGCTCCGTGAAGAACACATTACTCCTTATTTTGAAATAATCACCCCTCAGGGGCGCGTGTTAAACAACCGTCATCTCATGGTCGATGGACAACAGCTTCAGCGAGTCTTCTCAGAAATAGCCGCCATCGACGCCGATTTCGGATACCGATGGGATCCCCAGCCGCCGCTCGTTGGGCGCAAGTGCTTCCGCCACAGCTATTCATGCCTTGTCAACAGCACCGGCGACGTCATGCCATGCGTCGGATTGACTGTCGTCATCGGCAACATACGTTCACAGAGGCTTAAGGACATACTGTCTGAAAGCAGTATTATCTCCCGACTCAAAAACTTCCGGAAGTACATAAAAAAACCTTGTGCGGACTGCAGCAAGGCCGAACATTGCTACGGCTGCCGCGGCGCCGCCTACCAGTTGACAGGTGATTTTCTTGCCGCCGACCCGACCTGCTGGTTCAATGCGGACAAGCTCGATCAAATCAAAGCATTGCCAGTTGATGCCGCACCGTTTATTCCACATCAGCCTCCCATAAGCATGGTCACTAGAATAACCAAAGTAGGCGACAATACTGCAGAATGCGAATCTCTCGTTACGCCCGGCAATATTTTTCTTGACAGGAACGACATATTGTCACCTCCTGCCCTTATCGAAGTGGCGTCACAGTCGGCTGCGGCCATCAACAGTTTTTTAAATGATGGACGCGTTTTGCCCGGCATGCTTGTCGGGGCCAAATCTTTCCGTTTTCTAAGCGATGCACGTCCCGGTGACCTGATGACCATTTCCATAAAATTCATTGCCGAATTCGGCCCATTGAACACCATTGAGGTCAGCATTTCAGTAGATGGCCGACTAATTTGCGAAGGAGAATTGAACACATGCGTTTTCGAAAATTAACAGCTGTTTTCTGCTGGTTCTTGCTGGCCTCCACTCCTGCCACCAGCACTGAAAAAGAAAATGTCTCTCCCATTGACAAACGAACTGAGCTTCAAAACATAGACACATTGCAGGCTGAATTCACCCAGACCAAGCAGATCGCCCTGCTGCGCCACAGTGTTGTCATTACCGGCGAACTGTACATGGAGAAGAAGAATGGGCGCCTGGCCTGGCATATCGCCTTACCGATCCGATATTCCTGCGTAATCACCGACCAGTCGCTGACGCAATGGGATATTGATTCAAACCAGCAGGTCACCCTTTCCGTCGACCGCTACCCATGGCTCAAGGTCCTGTCTCAAAACCTGAAGGACTGGTTTTCCGGGAACTTCAAGAACATGTCCTCAGGATTCACCTCGGAGATTGCCGGGAAAAATGAAATGCTCATGACCCCGCGTCCTGACAACCGCATTGCCGAATATATAAAATCAATCAAGTTCCACTTTGCCGATGACAGTTCCAGCGTCTCGCGGGTCATCTTCACTGAAATCAATGGTGACACGACGGATATTATATTTAAAAACATCAAGATCAACCAGCCAATACCCCCGGAAAAATGGAACGTAAAGCCAAACTAAACAGGTTCATCCTCCGCTTGTTGATCGCCTCATCCAGGCATCGTCTGATATTGTATGCCATAGTCGCAATCCTGTTCCTGCTGAGCGCATACGGGATCTATCACGGACAGTACAGCAACAATATCTCAAAAATGCTACCGGATTCATCCGAGTCGGCGCGCACGCTGGAAATCATGGGTCGGAACGGACTTTCCAGCAGAGGAGTAATCTCA
>MHBH01000005.1 GCA_001804805.1 Lentisphaerae bacterium GWF2_49_21 | reverse complement strand
TAGATAGGGCGAAAGCCCTGGGAAGTCAATAAGGTAAAAAAGAAAAAAGCCCCCGCAGGGCGGCGACATTGAAGAGAGCGACTAAAATGCAAGCTGAATATCCGCCGAAGCAATAGTAATGCCGTGAGGCATATTCCTTGTTTAATTATTACGGAAGATATCAATCCCTGACCTGTGAAAGTCCTCTTATCGACGGCAGGACGGAGAATATCCTGTCATTCTTCGCGGGAACGGCATAAAAGGTTGAACCGGAATTTTTCAAGTGCTTGTTCGCCCAGAGCCAGTAGTCGAAAAGCCTTGTCATGTTCCAGTGCAGGAGCAGCTGTCTCTGCGGCCTTTCAAGATGTGCGGCGGAGTCGCAGAGCGGCACTGAAAGATTTCCAAGGACGATACTTTTGCCTTGGGACTTTCCTGCAGACGCCCTTATGATGTCCCTGAATATCCCTGAGACCGCAGGAGAATGGAAACACGAAACTCCAAGGTTCCGGTTCCCATGGCATGCTGCAAGCTGCTGCGGAACCTCGCCCTCTGGAAATTTGAAATATTCCATCCCCTCAGATCCTTTACCGTGTCCGCCGGGCTCATCCCCGCATCCGAGATATTTCCTGCCCGGCAGCTCCCAGGCGAAATACCAGTTGAACCTGTAACTACGGGAAAATATGACGGCGTCCACCTCCCATACAGCGACCTTCCTCCTGAGAGATATTCCGCCCTGCGCCTTTTCAATGACGACCGACTGGGTCGATTGAGGAAACAAGGAAGTGTTCAGCCAGCGCCATAGATCGTCGCCGTTTCCGATTTCAAGCATGAACTTGTCCTGCCGTTCAAAAAGCATGAGAAGAGGAATCTGCTTCAGTTCAAGATGGAAGGGCCTGTCTTCATCCAATTCATGCCACTGTATATCGGAAAGCGCAGGAACAGGATTTGAAATCCTGACGACGCCAACCCTCGTCCAAGTTCCCTTCACAAGGAGATTGTCAACTTCAAAAGCGTCCGCCTCCATCTTTGATCTCAGCTCGAAATCAGTCGTGACGACCGCATGGTTGCCGGCGATATCGCATTTCCTGGTTACCGTAGGTTCAGAGCCGTATGGCAGGACATTGACAGCCTCCAGGCTGCAGTTGAGGCCGTCTATAGCTTCATGCTTCTTTAATTTTCCGCAGTACGCCGAGGACTCGTCGAACTTCCCGAAGGCCATACCTGAAATGGAAAGCAGATCGGTCCCGGCGCATTTGAAAGAAAGTCTTTCACGTTCGCCCGGTGAAAAAAGGCAGGCCCATTCCGGTCCTTCGAGAAGCAGCGGCTGAGAGATGTTCATTCAATGATCCTGAAAACTTCCGTGACAGGTTTCCTTTTGCGGGCTTCTGGATCCTCCGCCGGTTTCCCGAGCGGGGAAATTGCAAGGACATCCCATGGGGGGAGGATTCCGAGGACCGCATTCATCCGCTTCACATCATATGCACATATCCAGCATGTCCCGAGTCCTTCGGCTGCAGCGGCGAGGACGAGATGCTCCATCGCGATCCCGATGTCAATGTCGATGATGCTTCCTCCCTCGAGCCGTTTCCATGCGACATCCCTGTTGCCCAATGCGACGACGATGACGGGAGCCTGCTTGATCCATTCGTTCTTATAGCATGTTCCGATGCTGCTGCGGATCTCGCTGTTCAAGATGATCCTGAAGCACCATGGCTGTATGTTGCAGGCGGAAGGCGCGAGATTGACAGCCTCCCCGATCCTCCTGAGCGCATCCTTGTCGACAGGATCGCTCTTGTATGCCCTTATGCTTTTCCTCTTTTTAACAACATCATAGAATTCCATATCAAACCTCATAGGTTAAAATTCCAAGCTCCAAAATCCAAACTCCAGACAAATTAAAATCAAAACTTAAAAATTTCAAATCCTCTTCATGTTCCAAACTGGAACTTGTTTGGAACTTGGTGCCTGGAGCTTGTAACTTATTATTTTCCGCGACGCGGAAAATCATTCGGTCCATTCCGTTATCGCTGCGACTGCAGAGCAGTCCACTATGTCATCTGCGGAACATCCGCGCGACACATCATTGAAAGGACGGCGCAGTCCCTGGACAAGAGGCCCGATGGCCGCGGCGCCTGCAAGCCTCTCCGTCGCCTTGTACATCGTGTTTCCACAGTTGAGATCCGGAAATATGAGGACATTGCACCTTCCGGCAATTTCAGAATTGGGAGCCTTGGCCTTGCCTATCGCCGGAATGACCGCGGCATCAAACTGGAACTCCCCGTCGATCTTGAGCGCCGGATCAAGCAGCTTCGCCTTCGCGGTCGCCTCGATGACCTTGTCTATGGTTGGATCCTTTGCAGATCCCTTTGTAGAGCAGCTGATCATACCGACGCGCGGCTCATCGCCACCTGTAAGTGTCTTGTAGGTCCTCGCGGTACAGACTGCGATTTCAGCGAGCTGGTCGGCATTGGGGTTGATGTTCATTCCGCAGTCGGCATAGAAGAGCGCACCGTTGAAACCCCATTTGGGATCAGGCAGCTGCATGATGAAATATGCAGAAGCGGTCTTGATTCCGGGCGCTGTCTTGAAAAGCTGGAGCGACGGCTTGGTCTTCTGTCCTGTATTGTGATTGTACCCCTTGGGATTTCCACCGCCGGAAACATATCCGTGGGCATCGCCGGCGCACACCATGGCCGCTGAAAAGACGCACGTGTCCTTGATCCACTCCTTTGCCTGATCCTCGGTGAGTCCCTTGCTCTTCCTCAGTTCATATACGGTTTTTGCATAATGGTCGAATTTCGGACAGCTCCTGATGTCGACAATTTCCACGCCTTTCATGCTGACAGAATTCTCCTTCGCGAGCTTCTCGATCGCTGCGCCGTCGCCGACAAGGACGGGGCTCGCATAGCCGGTGGCGGCAAGCTTCTCTGCGGCCTTGAGGTTGCGTACGTCGTCGGACTCGGTCAGGCAGATCTTGCGGTTCAGCGATTTAGCCTTGCTGCGGATTTTCTCCAGGATTGTCTCAGGCATGATTCTCTCCCTTTCACATGATATGGATTTAAAAATAAATATGCTTGTTTAACACAGATATATTCTTGAACGGAATTTTCAACATCGGCAAGGCAAAAAAAAACGCGCTGTTTAAAGCGCGTTTTTCAAGTCAATCATATTCCGGAATTATTTTTTCGCGTCCTTTGCGGGTGCGGGGGCATCCATTCCGTAGTCATCTCCCATGATATCCAGGAAGAAGAATCCGGCTATCACGTCAGCGATTTCAACTGGATGCACGGCTGCTCCGCAGGAAACGAGCCATCCGGCCCTAGCACCAATCTCCCAGAAATCCCTGATGTTCTTTTCATATGTGAAAGTCGTTATGTTGTCCTTGAGCGAGGTGAAGCCCAAAGGCTTCTCCTTCGTAAGATATTCCTTGGTGGTTCCAAAAGTGTCGTCGACATAGCGTTTCTCGGACGAGCAGCAGAATATTTCATAGTTCCAGCCTCCTTCATATCCTCCGCCGACCTGCCTTGCATAGTTCTTCCCGATGAAATACCTGTCTCCGGCCATTCCACCAAGCTGGAACCAGCGTGTAACTCTTACTTCCGCTCCAAATGTCGGACCGACGCCCGCATCAAATGTTGCGATATCGAGGATATCGGCAATCCTGTTGGGGATATACATGACAATTGTTTTCATGATCTTGACTCCGTCAATCGAAAAGCCCTGTTTTGCTTCAGCCGCCTTGGGGGCTTCAGCTACAGGAGCTGCTACCGGTGCGGGAGCTGCGGCTTCAGGTTTCGCCTCTTCAACCTTTGGGGCTTCGGCAACTGGGGCTGCGACGGGGGCGGCTTCAGCTACTGGTGCAGCAACAGGTGCGGCTTCAGCTACAGGGGCTGCGGCTGGTGCGGCTTCGGCTACTGGTGCGGCCACAGGTGCAGCTTCGGCGACTGGGGCTGCGGCTGGTGCGGCTTCGGCTACTGGTGCGGCCACAGGTGCGGCTTCGGCTACTGGGGCAGCGACTGGGGCAGCTTCAGCTACTGGGGCAGCGACTGGGGCAGCTTCAGCTACTGGAGCAGCGACTGGGGCAGCTTCGGCGACGGGCGCTGCGGCGGGTGCGGCTTCGGCTACAGGTGCCGCGGCTGGTGCTGCTTCGGCCACAGGGGCTGCTTCAGCCTTCTTTTCCTCGGCAACTGCAGGCACGGCGGCAGCGGGAGCGGCTTCAGCCTTTACAGCTACATCAGCTTCCTTACCGTCATCAGCGAAAATCACAAGACATACAGCAAAAAATACACCACCCATAAGAGCAAGCAGCTTTTTGTTCATTGATGCAAAACCCCTTTCCTTATTTCACTTCTTTTGAATTAATTTAATATTTACAAAAACTGTCCAATATAAGCCATAAACAACATGTTTCAAGGCACTAATCACTTAAATTTGACGACCGATCCGTCGTATCCTCCAGGTGCCTGGTATCCGAGAAGTTCTATCGATGTCGCCGCAAGCGAGCTTATTCCAAGGCCCTCATTAAGAACCGTATCGTATTCGCCTTTGGACTCGGGATCGTAGATGATGCATGGCACGGGATTCAGCGAATGGCTGGTCTTGCGGCGCGGCTGTCCTTCCTTGTCGACCTTCACCTTGCCGGTCTTCTCGTCATGCTCATACATGTCGTCGGCGTTCCCGTGATCCGCGCTTATCAGAAGGATCCCGCCGGACTTCTTGACGGCCTCCATGACTCTTGCAATACAAATGTCGAGCCCGCCCATCGCAACAAGCACAGCGTCATAAATTCCGGTATGCCCGACCATGTCGCCGTTCGGATAGTTGAGACGGATCATGTTGTATTTTCCACTGAGTACAGCTTCACATACCTTGTCGGTTATCTCCGCGCACTTCATCCACGGACGCTGTTCAAAGGGCACTATGTCCGACGGAATCTCAATGTATGTCTCAAGCTTCTTGTCGAAATATCCGGAACGGTTTCCGTTGAAGAAGTAAGTGACATGTCCATATTTCTGCGTCTCGCTTATCGCCATCTGACTGAGTCCCGTAGCACAGATATATTCGCCCATGGTCTTGTCGATTGCAGGAGGATCAACAAGGAATTTTTTCGGAACCTTGAGATCACCGTCATACTGCATCATCCCGGCATAGACGACTTTCGGACGGGGTGAACGGTCAAACTTGTCGAAAATCTCCTCCTCGAACGCTCCTGTTATCTCGATCGCCCTATCACCGCGGAAATTGAAGAACACGACGGAGTCGCCGTCCTTCACCGGTCCGACAGGAGTCTTTCCATCATCAGAGATCACGAACGGCTGGAGATCCTGGTCGATCGACTTGGTCTCCTTGCGGATCGTTTCAATCGCTTCCTTTGCAGTCTTGAAATATCTTCCCTTGCCTTGGACATGCGTGTCCCAGCCCTTGCGGACCATGTCCCAGTTCGCCTGGTAGCGGTCCATAGTGATCACCATCCTGCCACCGCCGGACGCAATGCGGATGTCGCTGCCATCGGCATTGAGCTTCTTGAGATATTCCTCGAAAGGTTCGATGTAGTCGAGAGCAGAAGTCTCGGGAACATCACGTCCATCGAGCAACGGATGTATCCTGATCTTCCTGACGCCTTCCTTCTTCGCCTGTTCGATCATCGCCTTGAGATGGTCGAGATGGCTGTGGACGTTTCCGTCCGAGAAAAGTCCGATGAAATGAAGGGCCGACTTGTTCTTCTGGCAGTTTGCGATGAGCTCCTTCCAGACGGCGCCGCGGAACATGTTGCCTGTTGAAATAGATTGGTTGACCAGCATCGCGCCCTGTTCGAAGACGCGTCCGCAGCCGATCGCGTTGTGTCCGACTTCGCTGTTGCCCATGTCGGCGTCACTCGGAAGACCGACTGCCTTGCCGTGCGCCTTGAGCTTTGTGTGCGGACATTCCGTCGTTAGCTTGTTGAGGACAGGCGTATTTGCCGCAAGGACGGCATCGCCTTCCTTGTATTTTCCGTAGCCGACTCCGTCGAGGATCATAAGCACCAACGGGCCTCTACGGCCCTTGAACTTCGGGTTCTTCTTAAGTGCGTCAAGCATAAAAATTTCCTTTCAGTAAATTTTTATAACAGTCCGCTCATGCGGACGTGAAAAACAAAGAGAGGAATTTACCACAAAGACAAGAAGACACAAAGCCGGGAATGAAGATTTTTGGCATATGGAATCTGTTTCTGTTTTCAGCCCTCGCAGAGGGCGGCATATTGTAGCCCATGGCGCCAGCCATGGGGGATGTGTGGGGATATAAACATCCAAAGTCCCCGCAGGGCGGCGACATAGGCTTATGCGTCAAATGCTGCCATCGTCTGCGTTCCCTGAAGGACAATAAAATCCGCAAATCCGAATTTACTTTTTCATAAAAAATGCTATTTTTCCACATGTCGCTGCTATCTGAAAAATTCATTGAATACATAAGGCCGCCTGACCTGTTCATGAAGCTGGCATGGCTTGGTGAGCTTGGATCCATGGGGATATACGTACTCATTGCATATCTGGCCGTCCGGAATCCGGGATATGCGCCGAATCCAGAAGCTTCCACAATGTTAACATTCATATTCACGGCACTTGCAATAATAATCCTGCTTTTCGGAATCATATTCCACGCCCTTTTCCTGTCGGAGAAGGCGGTTGCGAAGTTCGCAGACGGCAAGATGCCTGCATGGATGAGAATGATCATCAGCCAGGGCGCTGCGGGCTTGGACAAGGATAAACTCAACACTCTTCCCGAGGACGAAAGGAACTTCTACGTCTACTCCAGATCGGCATTCAAGCTTTCACTGTTCCTCTACGGATTCATGAATTCCTGCGCGCTCTTCGGAATGGTCCTCGCGATCATAACAAGAAGACCGGCGCTGATCTTTCCATACGTCGGCATCTCAGCCATCCTCATGCTCTACTACTTCCCCAACCTGAAAAAGCTGATCGAGAACGCGAAGACGATCGAGGAATATCATGTGGATTGAATGGGCAGTTGTCATGTTCTAAAAAGTAGGGACGGGCTTTAGCCTGTCCCATTCTTGGATATTAAGATTGGTACATGCTAAAGCACGTACCTACTCACAAGAGCACCACTACGGGTTTGCTGGCTCGTACTTCCGCAGTTTCGGCAGGACAGGATTCTTGATGGCCTCGATATCCTTGATCAGAAAACAGGGCTGCTTGAAATCCAATCCATCAAGCTTGCAATCCATGAAGAAGGGAACTCCTTTGACCATTACAGGAACACCTGGCTTCAAGGTGGAAATTTTCTCTTTAATTTGGCTATCCTTCTCATAGATGAATGCGTGAGTATACCCCCACACAGCGAAAAGGACATATGGCAACTTTTCAAAAGCATCCGTCGTTAAAGTAGCTTTGAACAGTTTCTTTTCCTTGATATACTCAACACTGGTTCCATCACAAAAAGGTATCCTTGTGGCGCTCAAATAGTTTTTCACATCATCCTCCGAGACAGGCTCATCATCGAAATATTTAACTACCGGATAATATTTTGTCTCAATAGGATAAAGAGGTAGATAACGGCTGGCGACGATGATCTTGTCCTTTCCCACCTTGCATTTCAACTTTGCTTTCTCACATACATATCGAAGCGCACCTCGAAGGTTAATGGAATCGATGCTGGGCGACAAAGTAGATTTGAAGTTCCCTTCCCCTTCAGCATCCTCCTTGGAAAGCCTAAGTTCTATCTCCACCCCCTTGCCTTCAGGATCAAGACTGCGAGACATTTTCGCCATGTAATCCAAAAGATCTGATACTTTTACGTCATCGAATTCAATCTCGCCAAATTCTATCTTATCAAGCTTTTCCCGCATCTCCTTGCTTGCCTCGCCCGTGTCCATTATGTTCATGCTGTCAAACGGATATTCCGTATCAAAAATTTCATCGGACCATAAATCCATCTTAAAGAAATAATTTACCCCCAGCACTTTGTCAACTTGTTTCAGCAGGCCTTCCTTTGCTATAACAAGACATGACCACGACCAGACAATGACTTTAGATTCATTATCTGACAAATCCACGCCAGCCCCTGCAAATTTCCTCTTTACATTTTCAGGTGAATTATCATCCCCGAAGAGCTGCCTGAATGCCTTTGGATTTATAGAATAACGGTTTTCTCCCCGCCAATCATCGGCTAAACCAAAAATAAACCTAACGGTATTAACAACAGATTCGTTCTTTGTAAATCCATATTCTTCCTCGGTAAGCTTGCCTATCTTATCTATCAGATCCATTGCCGAAATATTCTTGCACTTAATCGTAACCCGGAGGACTCCCTTGTCTTTTTTCAGCGTGGGAAGTATTTCCATGGCTTTTGTAAAAAGCTCAGTTTCAAAGGCACAATCCGGAGATACTCTCTTAACCCTCTCATCTATCCATCTTGCAGCTTCTTCGGGTGTAACACCTTCAAGATCAACATCCTTGAAAACAATACTGCGCAACAGGGATCTTGCTTTTGATACTTCCTTAAAAACCGGTTCGTACGCACTTTCTTCAAAATCCAGGAATCCGTATCTCTCTTTGTCTATTACCTTATTCATGTAAGAATTGGAGATATTGCTTTCACCCTTGAAATCGGCAATAAAGGAAATCTTGCTTCCATTGTTGGAAAGCGGTCCGGCAAAACCAAATGGGACTTGGCGATATTCCGGGGGGCCTTCAACCGCTACAGGATAAAGACTCTGGCAGCCTGCGCAGGCGATGATAATAGCGGATAATATGAACAGCTTCTTGATCATGTTACTACAATAACATCTGGAATCGGTTTCTTCAATGTCGCCGTCTATATTGTGCCTGAGATGTGGAGATGCTTTGTTTGTAGTTAACGCATTCTTGCGTGTTCTTATGATTCAAAAATCACAGCCAATAATGGCTTAACTACAAACTAAAAATCAAAAAGGCACCTGAACTCAACACATGGTATTTATAACTCCGTGCCTTTGTGGTTGGCCTCAATCAAACTCCACGTATTTCTTTGCCTTGGCGAGAGTCTTGCCTTTAATCTTCAGGGAAGCAAAATCCTTGATCTTGGATCCCTTACGCATCGTCAGAATATTATTGACGCGTTCCAAGCCAATGCCCGGAATACGCAGAAGCGATTCACGGTCGGCAGTATTTATTTTGACAGGGAAATATTCGGGATGCGATTCGGCCCAGAGCTCCTTCGGATCCTTGTCAAGGCTCAGGTTGCCGGAGGAATCGTAGATGATGTCATTCTTCTCGAAACCATATTTCCGCAGGAGGAAATCGACCTGGTACAGACGGTGTTCGCGCATGAACACCTCCTCGCTGTTGAAGAGATGCTTCTGTTCTCCGGGAATGTCAGGCTTGCCGAGTCCCTGCTGGTACGCGGAGAAATAAATCCTGTTGAAATCAAGCTTCTTGTAAAGGCCGTTCATGTAGTCGACGATCTCCGTGTCCTTCTCGTCGGAGGCGCCGACAATGAACTGGGTCGTGCATTTCACACGTGAAAAACGCTGCCCTCTGGAGGTCAGCTTGCTCATCAGCTTTATCGGACGGATGATGTCGTGAAGATAATTTTTCCTGTCGGACAGGAGCTTGAAATGCTTTTCGCCGGGTGTCTCGATGTTCAACGAGATGGCGCTGGCAAGAGAAACCGCCTCTTCGACTGCGGCATCGGACGCACCGGGAATTATCTTAAGATGTATATATCCCCTGAATCCGTATTTCCTGCGGATGAGCCGGATGGTATCGTTCATCTTCTGCATGGTCAGATCAGGATTGTCGATCACCCCGGAACTGAGAAAAAGCCCGAAGACTTCCTTCCTGCGCAGATATTCCATGAAGACCTTGGCGATCTCATCGGGATGGAGCGTACATCTCCGGACATTCGAGTCGTTCCGCAAGGGACAATATTTGCAGTCGTTGGAACAGGCATTGGAAAGGAGGGTCTTCAGGAGGACGGAATATCCGCCGTTCGGCAGGACGACCGGATAGAGCCACTTACCATCGGTACCGCGGTGGCGGCGGTCGTTGTCGTTGGTTCCGCAGGCGCATGCGAGATCGTACTGCGAATCCTCCGAGAGAACCTTTAATTTTTCGATTGAGTCCATGGTACTTAAGTAGGTACGTGCTTTAGCATGTACCATATATGTTTTCAAGAATGGGACAGGCTTAAGCCCGTCCCTACTTTTCGGAATCATACCATTCCCCTGGAAATAAACAAACCCGGATGGAAGCGTCATTTTCTTTTGAATTCATATTCAATGACATGTATCTTTATGTTTTGTGTAACCATATACAATATATATAGGGCGGAAATGAACATATCATCAAGACAGAAGGCGGTTAAGAGGGCATCGAGCATTGTCGTGAAGGTCGGCACACGGCTCCTCACTGACAGCTCGAGGATCGCCACCCTTGTCTCGCAAATAGCGAAACTGCGTGAAAAGAAATACAATGTGCTTCTGGTCTCCTCCGGAGCTGTAGGCCTGGGCATGAAGACCCTCGGCAAGACCGTAAGACCCAAGAAGCTTTCCGAAGTCCAGGCACTTGCTGCCGTCGGGCAGAGCAAGCTGATGTCATTGTATGAGGCGGAATGCAGGAAGTTCGGATTCCATGCCGCGCAGCTTCTGCTCACGGCCGGAGACATCCAGGACCGCGAACGCCACCTCAACGTCCTCAACTGCATCTATTCGCTCTGGAACGAAAATATCCTTCCTATTATAAACGAGAATGATTCGGTATCGGTTGATGAACTGAAGTTCGGCGACAATGACATGCTTGCATCTCTGATCGCCACGATGACAAGATCAGAACTGACAGTCCTGCTTACAATGGTCGATGGACTTCACTCGGTCAAGGATGGAAAGCTCGACAAGCGGATTTCAGTGATCGCAAATCTTTCGGATGAGATCAAGAAGATGGCGACAGGGACCGATAACAGCGCGTTGTCGGTAGGCGGCATGGCATCGAAGCTCCGCGCTGCGGAGACAGTGACCAGGGCCGGAGAATATCTCTGGATAGCCGACGGCAAGGATCCTGAAGTGCTCGTAAAAATAATCAGTGCCGCGGATGTGGGGACGTTGTTCATGCCTGTCACTGAAAAACAGATGGATTCAAAAAAACGCTGGCTGACATTCTTTTCAAAGGTGTCAGGTAAAATCATTGTCGACGACGGAGCTGCGAAGGCGTTGTCACAGAAAGGCAGGAGCCTGCTTCCTTCGGGAATAACTGGGACCGAAGGCGGCTTCAAGCGCGGAGACTCGATCACGATCTGCGACAAGTCTGGAACAAACATCGCCAAGGGACTGTCGAACTACAGCGACAAGGAAATTGAGAAGATAAAAGGCAGGAAGAGCGCCGAGATAAGTTCCATTCTCGGATATGACGGCGACGAGGAGATCGTGCACAGGAACAATATGGTGCTGTGCTGATAAAAGATATTTACCACGAAACATGGAAACGGGTATATGATATGAACAGGAATTTCACTGAAGACGAGATAAGGAATACACTTCTTGAGATGGGTGAGAAGGCGAGGATCGCCGCGCACAGGCTTGCGATAATGTCGACCGAGGAAAAGAACGACTGTCTTCGGTCAATGGCCGATGCGCTTGAAGCCGAGAGCGCAAACCTGAAGAAGGAAAATGAAAAGGATCTGGAGGCTGGAAAGAAATCAGGGCTTTCGTCCGCGATGCTCGACAGGCTCGCTCTCACCGACAAGGTTATAATATCTATGGCAAAAGGCCTGCGTGATGTCGCTGACCTGGAGGATCCTGTCGGCAGGCGGCTGGGCGAGTGGATACGTCCGAACGAACTCGACATCCATAAGGTCTCAGTGCCGATCGGCGTGATCGCCATCGTATACGAATCACGTCCCAATGTAACAGTCGATGCGGCCGGACTTTGTCTCAAGGCCGGGAACGCCGTGATCCTGCGTGGCGGCAAGGAAGCGATCAATTCAAACATTGCATTGGCACATTGCATGAACAGGGCCGCCCTCGCCTCAGGCCTTCCCGAGGGCGCGGTACAGCTTATTCCGTGGACGGACAGGATTGCTGTCGATCTGATGCTCAAGATGGACAAATACATTGATCTTGTGATTCCGCGCGGAGGCGAAAGCCTCATAAGGGCGGTCGTTGAGAATTCCACGATTCCCGTGATAAAGCATTACAAGGGAATATGCCATGTCTATGTGGATTCCGAAGCCGACATCAATATGGCGCTGAAGATCGTCGAGAACGCAAAATGCCAGAGGCCGGGCACCTGCAACGCCGCTGAAACACTCCTCATCCACAAGGACATTGCTGCGAAGTTCGCACCGAAGATCGCCGACGTACTGGAGAAACGCAAAGTGGAAATGCGAGGAGACAGCCAATTCCGCAAGCTTGTTCCAGAAGCGAAACCGGCATCAGAGGAGGACTGGTCGACAGAATATCTCGATCTGATAATTTCCATAATGATCGTCCCTAGCCTGGATGCTGCGATAGAGCACATCAACCTATACGGTTCGAAGCACAGCGATGCGATTGTGACAAAAAACCAGATTTCGGCGAAACGTTTCCTGAGCGAAGTGGATTCGGCGGCGGTTTATGTGAACGCCTCCACGCGTTTCACCGACGGCGGTGAATTCGGCATGGGCGCCGAGATCGGGATCAGCACCGACAAGCTGCATGCGCGTGGTCCGATGGGCCTCGCCGAACTGACATCCTACAAATATATAATCTATGGAAACGGCCAGTGCCGGGAATGATGAGGCTGCCGGGCAGCCTAAAAACTCGAAACACGAATATCCCACTTCGCCCAAGTGGCTACGCGGGACACGGTCGAAACTCGAAACAAATGACAATATTATAAGGAATACTTATGAAAAAATTCTCCTGCATCGTTTCCTTGCTGCTTGTCCTTGCAGTCAGCGCCCTGTCCCAGGACGCTGACTATTCGAAGGGGATTCTTGACAGGACGGCGGTCGTAAAGACCACAGGACTCGCCACTGTTGAAATCTATCCTGACGCGGATGAAGTCCTTCTCGACGACCATATGATCATCAGATACAAGGCCGACGGCACTTATTCGATATGGGATGACGAGTTCGTGAAAGTCCTGACGGAAAAAGGGAAGCGCGAGAATTTGACGATGTCGCTCCACTTCAACCAGGCCTATGAGACGATGGAGGTGAAGCTGCTGGAAATAATAAAGAAGGACGGCACCGTTGTTCCGGTGGATGTATCAAAGCAGAGCCGGGTGATGGTAAGCAGCGGCCAGATGGGTTCCAATATCTATGATCCAAACAACAAGATCCTCACCATCAACGTGCCGGGGCTTGAGATCGGGGACATAGTCAGGTGCGTCTCGTACAACAACAATTTCAAGACCAGGGTCCCCAACACCTGGAGCGCTGAATATCCTATAGAAGGAGAGAGCCCGATAAAACGGCTCATTGTTGAAATCAACGGGCCGAAGGAACTTCCACTTAAGCACATCATCCTCCGCGACGAGATAAAAGGCACTGTAAAATTCCAGCAGAGCGAAAAGGAGGGAGGCATCAACTACAAATGGGAGATCAAGGATGTGCCGAGGATGTTCCCGGAACCTGACATGCCCGACCTCCATTCCGTGGTACAGAGGCTTCTCCTCAGCACGATCAGCGATTGGAAGAGTCTTTCAAAATGGTATGCCGAACTATGCCGCCCCCACCTCGAGGCTACGACTCCGGAAATGAAGGCGAAGGTCGATGAGCTTACAGGCGGCAGCAGCGACCGCCAGGCGAAGATGGAGAGCATATTCAAGTTTGTTTCGCAGAACATACGCTACATGGGGATAACGACTGAAACCGAGGCGCCCGGATATGAACCGCATGATGTGAAAACTACTTTCGAGAACAAATATGGAGTCTGCCGCGACAAGGCGGCCCTGCTCGCGGCGATGTTGAAGCTTGCAGGTTTCAAGGCATATCCGGTGCTGATATTGGTAGCTGCGAAGAAGGACGGTGAGGTGCCGACCCCGTATTTCAACCACGCGATCACCGCAGTTGAGAATGATGACGGCACATACACGCTGATGGACCCCACCGACGAAAGCACAAAGGAAATGTGTCCGGCATATCTCTGCAACAGGAGCTTCCTCGTCGCCAAGCCTGAAGGCGAAACCCTGCGGACTTCGCAGATCATCCCGGCGGAGAAGAATCTCATGCGCATCAGGACTGAAGGCGGAATGGACGATTCAGGGACAGTGATCGCGGAGACGAGTTTTGATTTCGAGGGGATAAACGACAGTGCATACCGTGGTTCGTTCGCTAGAAAGAAACCCGACGAGGTGAAGAGATATTTCGAATCGCTGGTAAAGTTCGCCGTACCCGGCGCGAAACTCCTGGATCTGAAGATCACTCCCGCAAACATACAGGACACATCGGTTCCGCTCAAGGCATCCGTCAAGTACATAGCTGAAAACTGCCTCGTAGAAGGCGGTGGCAGGATCATCCCTCCCCTGCCCTGGTTTGGAAGAAGCATCGGAATCGTGAACATGGTCATTGGAAGGGCAGGACTGGAAAAGCGCAAATACGCCCTCGAATCTGAGATCGCATGCGGCACGGAAGAGAGTTTCTCCCTTAAGTTCAACAATGTAGGCTGGAAGAAGGATTCAATACCGGAATACACCAGGATAGACAGCCCCACCCTGGGCTGGAACCAGAATGTGGAATTCAAGGATGGGCAGCTGGCCGGAAAGAACAGTTTCCTGATAAAGGCGGTGGAATTCACTCCTGCCGAATATCTCGAGCTCAAGAACATCCTGAAGAGCATCGAATACGACTGCAGGAAGAAAGCGCTTTTCAAATCCGGGAATCCCGCATCGGCCGCCTCTGAATCATTCGGCCCGGATGTGAACCTTGCTATTTTGAGCGACAACGTCGAATATGAAATCATTGATGAGCACAGCTGGAGGACGTCACGGACGATCAAGCAGAAGATACTGACCTACGCCGGGAAGAAGTCGAATTCGGAGCTCAAGTTCAACTACAACCCCGCATGGGACAATCTGAAGCTGGAATATGCAACTGTCACGGCCAAGGACGGCACCTCGAAGAAGATCAGCGGGAAGGAGATCAACATAATGGATCAGCCGTGGTGCGGATCAGCGCCGCGCTATCCTTCTGGAAAGACACTGGTGGCAAACCTTCCGGGAGTCGACATCGGCAGCATCATCGAATACAAGATCGTTTCAGAGCACAAGGACAGGCCTTTCTTCTCCACGATGGAATATTTCCAGACTTTCGAACCGTTGCTTGAAGCGACTGTTGCGATAAGGAATCCCGGGAACGTGAAATTGACATTCTCAGGTGACTTCGGAAAATTCTCCGCCGATTCCAAGGATCCGGCAGTCAGATTATTCAAGGCGATCAACCAGCAGCCGATAAGACGCGAGGACAACCTTCCGCCGACATGGTGCTTCACACCGTACGTCGGCATCACGGCAAGGACGTCCTGGAAGGAATATGCCGCGGAAATCTGCGGAATCCTTGTAAAGGCTGCGGAAGGACAGGTAAAGACGGGCGAAACAGCCGTCAAGATAACTGCTGGCATGAAAGAGGACATTGAAAGAATAAAAGCCGTCAGGGATCATGTATCCAAGAACATAAAATATGCAGGACCGTCCTTCACTGAACTGCCACTTTCAAACATAAGCTTCGCCGACAAGACTCTTTCCGACGGTTACGGAAACGGTGCGGATGTTGCAATAGTAATCTACGCGATGCTCAAGGCCGCAGGATACGAACCGGAATTCGTCCTTGCGTCCGGTCTCCCATGCATAGGCGCAGTCACGGATGAAATCACCATATTCCCGAAATACGGCATCTTCAATTCAGTGCTTGTCCGCGTGAAGATTGGAAAGGAATACATATATCTGAACGACACAAGCCATTATGCCGAGATCGGCACGACGACGCATGAGAACAAGCTTGCGCTTCTCGCAAGCACCGGTGAAGAGATGAGAATCATCCCTTCGAAGAAGACGATGACGGAGGTATCCTATGACATATCGCTTTCCGACAACGGCCAGGCGAAGATCAGGAAGACATTGAAGTATTACGGCAATGAATTCACGGCCCACAAAATGAAGTTCGAGGAAATGACGCCGGAGCTGAAGGACCGCTATTACCAGGAATTAGTATCTGCGGTGTCGCAGTCGGCTAAACCGGATGGCGAACTCACTTCGAATTTCAGCAGATATCCCGGCATCGAGGAATTCTCGGTGGCCGTGGACAAATACGCCGTCCGCGACGGCAAGCTGCTCTACTTGAATCTTCCGGAGGCACTGGGCGGAGTAATCCAGACAATTTCCAAGAAACGGGAGAATCCGCTTTTTGCACCGCATAAAATTGACATCACCAAGGAGTTCGTCATAAGGATGCCCGGAAGCTTCAACGGCATGAGCATCAGGCCGGCAAGTGACATAATCGACTTCCCGGGACTGAACGGGAGCGTCATAGACATAAGCTCAATGGAAAAACCTGTTGACGGCAGGAGCGCATGCGTCATACTGCAGAAGATAGATGTCAGGCCTTCCATCTATTCGAGAAGCCAGTATGACTATCTCATGAAGATCAACGAGAAGATCTCTCATCCCGGGACCCGGAGCCTCCTGATCGAACTGAAATAGCATGGAGCGGCTTTCACCGCTACCAAATTCGAAATCCGAATCAAATTTTAAAATCAATATTTTTTTCCATTGAGCTGATTTCAAAAATACAAGAAACAGCTGTTGCGTGAAGAATCCCGTTGGAGTACAAACTTTAGCTTGTCTTTGTATTTAATAAGTTACGCAGGCTTCCGCCTTCGCAAAGAAGCTACGGCGGACGCGGGAAGCTTGCCACGTGAGTCACGTTCCACGTGTCAACGTGGTCACGTGATACTCCAACAAAAGCAATCTGCTCAAAAGAGGCATTTTGAAATTGCCTCCATTGTTTTAATTTAAGATATTTCTTAGAGATTGTTTCGAATTTCGGGATTCGTGTTTCGGATTTAATGAGTCAAAACGAACGCAAATATTAGAAAGGACGAATTTAAACGGAATGCCTTCAGTAAACCAAGACGGAATCAACGCCAAACCAGCTACGCTCGGTAGCAAGATCGGCCTTTCTCTTTTCCTCTTCATTTTCCTTGCGATGGGAAGCGCCTTCCTGATCATCATGTCCTATAGCTTCTACAGGGAGGCGTCCACGCGGTTCTGGACTGACACGGAATGCAGGGTGGTCTCAAGCAGCATCGAAGAGGACGGCAAGGGAAGCCAGGTGAAATATATTTTCAGGATCAACTATTCCTATGACTTCAAGGGAAAAGGATTCAACTCTGGCAAAGTCTCATACAACTACAGCGGGGATAAGAACTACAACAAGGCGCAGTCGCTGCTGGACAAGTTCCCAAAAGATTCAAAGGCGAGGTGCCGTGTCAATCCATACAACCCTTCCGAATCTGTCATCACCAGCGACTCATCAATGTTCCTTCTCCTGCCATTCATGCTCATACCCCTGATTTTCGTGATGATCGGCGCCGGGGGGATATATTCCGTATGGACCGGATGGAGCGTCACAGAATATTTCAAGAAGGATGCTGAGGTGAAGGACAAGTCTCCAGCAGATAAAGTGGCGCTTTTAGTCTTTTCAGCATTTCTTCTTATCGGCCTGGGGGTATTCTACATGCTTGGGATAGTTCCCGGGCTGAAGATCCTTGATGCCGAGAAATGGGACAAGACTCCATGCAGGATTATTTCAAGCTCAGTCGGAAGCCATAGCGGCAGGAACGGCGCGACCTATAGCGTAGATATCATGTATTCATATGAGGTCGATGGCAGGGAATACAGGTCAAGCCAATATAATTTCATGCTTGGAAGCTCAAGCAGCGGACGCGAAGGAAAAAAGGAAATAGTCAACCGCTATCCTGCGGGAAGCATCTCGACTTGCTATGTGAATCCCGAAGACCCTTCCGATTCGGTGCTGAACAGGAACTTGTCGTGGGAATTCCTGTTTGCCCTGATTCCTGTTGCCTTCATAATAGTCGGAGCGCTCGGAGTTTACTACACCTTGAAAAAGAGGCGGAAGGCGTCTGCGGAATTCGCAGAATATGACAGCAGGTCCCTTGATGATTACTCGTCAGGTGAAATTGTCCTCAAGCCGGTGACGGGGCCGTTCAAGGCTTTTATCGGCTCCATCTTCCTTGCCGGATTCTGGAACGGAATACTTTCAATATTCATCTATCAGTGCATTATTGGATGGATGAAGGGAAGGCCGGAGTGGTTCCTGACGATATTCCTTGTCCCATTTGTCCTGCTCGGCCTACTTTTCCTCTTCCTTGTGCTCACGAGCTTCATATCCCTTCTCAATCCGCGTCCGAGGATCAGCGTCAGCACGAGAACTCCTCATCCCGGCGGCAAGCTCAGGATCCAGTGGGCAATAAATGAGAGGTCGGCAGAAAGCTTCAGACATCTGTCAATCAATCTCGAGTGCCGTGGCGGGGATCCTGGAGAAGTAAAATCCCAAAGGAACATCCTTGAAAAGTTCCAGGTGATCGATACGGACGATTATCTCCGGATGCCTTCCGGCAGCAAGGAGATCCTGATTCCGGAAAACGCCCGGACGACGGACAGCAGTTCTGAAGGACACAAAATCCTATGGGTCATTTCACTGAAGGGAACATTGAAAGGACGGCCCAAGATCGATCTTGAATACGGCATAAGCGTCCTGCCACGACACCGATAAAAAAGAATCTGGAGGCAATAAATGTCCAGACTCCCTCCTTTGAAACTTGCCTCTGAAGTAGGTCGGGCTTTCCCTTGTCCCGCCGTAGCATCTTAGCGAAGGCGGAAGCCCGACAAGATGGCGGCCAGGAATGACCGCCCTACTTAACCGGTAAAAGTTTCTTATTGATAAAACTGCGGCCACTGCAGTCGGTCGCTACAAAAGAACTATTTACACCGGATGATATTTCAAGCAGGCCTGCCTTTCTGGAACTTTCCAGATGGCTCGCCCTCTTTTTTCCAGGATTTTATCCTGTTTAAAATTTTCCTGACAAAAGCACACTCGCATTGAACAGGGCACGAACGCAGTTCAGCCGGACGGAGGCAGTATCCGGAACATTCCTTCGTAGCGGTTTTCCTCTCCTTGAATACCGGTCCCTTATAGAGGTCGGTAAAAATTTTCGCCTGAAGCGCGATCGTGCTTCCGCACCTGTGGTTGAAAAGGAAAAGACCGAGTTCAAGATGTTCGAAGTGTACCTGGTATCCTACAAGGTCGACATCGGGATCGGAAAGGAAATGCGCGCGGTCCGCCCACTTAAAAGCGCAGCCCGAACATTTCTTGAAAACAGCTTTGGATTTCTTGCCCAATGCTATTTCTTCTTGATAGTGGCCTTGATCCTCGCCTTTTTCCTCAGGAGATAAGCCTTGCGACGCTTGCGTTTTTCCACTTTGTTGAACTGCTGACCCATTTGACACCTCTTTCCTTATTTAATTGTATTACGGATTTGAAACTATATTCACCAGACGTCCCGGAACGCAGACGACCTTGATAATCTTCTTGCCGGAAAGCTCCTTGCCCACCTCGGCATTTCCGAGAGCGAGCTCCTGCATCTTGTCCTGCGTTATCCCTGCAGGCATCATCATCCTCGCCTTTGGCCTTCCCTTAATCTGCACCAGTATCTCGATTTCGTCAAGCTTGAGGAACTCATCCTTGTATGCCGGCCAAGGGGCATGGGCTATTGAACTTCCATGCCCAAAAATCTCCCAAAGCTCCTCGCAGATATGAGGGGCGAAAGGCGCCAGCACCTTGATGAAGGATTCGGCCGCCTCCCTAGGAAGCTTCCCGGACTTGGAGAATTCATTCGTAAAAATCATCATCTGGCTTATGGCGGTGTTGAGATCAAGTGTCTCGATGTCCTCCCCGACCTTCTTGATCGTCTGGTGCAGGACGCGGAGCTGCTCCCTGTTCATCGGCTCATCTGAAATCTCCGACTCCACCATCATCCTCCATAATTTCCTCAGGAACCTGTCGATCCCGGAAATACCTTTCGTGTCCCATGCGGCCGACTGGTCGAACGGCCCTATGAACATCTCATACAGGCGGAAGACGTCGGCGCCATATTTACCGACAACATCGTCCGGATTGATGACATTGCCGCGGGATTTTGACATCTTCTCCCCGCCCTCTCCCAGGACCATTCCATGCGAAGTCCTCTTCATATATGGCTCGCTTGTAGGGACAAGTCCGCAGTCGAAGAGGAATTTGTTCCAGAACCGTGAATAGAGAAGGTGCAGCGTGGTGTGTTCCATTCCACCATTGTACCAGTCAACACCCATCCAGTAGTCAAGCTTCTTCCGGTCTGCGAAGCATTTGTTGTTCTTCGGATCAATATATCTAAGGAAATACCAGGAAGATCCCGCCCAGTTGGGCATGGTGTCAGTCTCCCTCTTCGCCGCAGCGCCGCATTTCGGGCAGGTTGTCCTGACCCAGTCGGAGATGACGGCAAGAGGAGATTCGCCGGTATCGGTAGGCTCGTATTTATCGACCTGCGGAAGCAGTACCGGGAGCTGATCCTCCGGGACAGGAACCCAGCCGCATTTGTCGCAGTGTATCATCGGTATCGGCTCGCCCCAGTAACGCTGTCTCGAGAATACCCAGTCCCTCAGCTTGTAGTTCACAGCGCCTTTGCCTATTCCCTTTTTCTCCAGCCATTCAGTAGTCCTGCGCTTCGAATCAGTCACTTCAAGTCCGTTTATATCGAGTCCGTCGCTGTTCGAGGAATTGATCATCCTGCCGTTGCCGGACCAGCAGGACTTCCCTTCCAACACGTCCTGGATGTCGACTCCTGCCGATTCGGCCTCTTTTACATCAGGAGAAATAATGCATATGACCGGAAGTCTGAATTTCACAGCGAACTCGAAGTCACGGGTGTCGTGCGCAGCCACCGCCATTATCGCGCCTGTTCCATAACTTATAAGGACATAGTCCGCGATCCAGACGGGAATTTTCTTCCCGTTGACGGGATTGACAGCGTACGCTCCTGTAAACACGCCTGTCTTCTCCTTCTCCTCCGTCCTTTCGAGATCGCTCATCCTTGCGGCATGTCTGCAATATGCGTCGACGGCATCCTTCTGCTGGGCGGAAGTTATCTCATGCACAAGTGCGTGTTCCGGCGAGAGCACCATGTAGGTGGCGCCGAAAAGAGTGTCGGGGCGCGTCGTGTAGACAGTTATCTTCCTGCCCGTCCCGTCTATCATGAAATCCACGTCGGCTCCTTCAGAACGGCCGATCCAGTTTATCTGCTGCGCCTTGATCTTCTCGAGGAAATCCACGGTATCGAGATCCTTGATGAGCTTGTCTGCGTAGGCTGTTATTTTCAGCATCCACTGTTCGATGCTTCTTTTCTCGACATCACCGCCGCAGCGTTCGCATTTCCCGTCCACGACCTCCTCGTTGGCAAGGCCGATCTTGCAGGAAAGGCACCAGTTGATGGGCATCTTCGACTTGTACGCCAGGCCTTTCTCGAAGAATTTTATGAAGATCCACTGTGTCCAGCGGTAGTAGTCCGGATCAGTCGTTGAAAACACCCTGTCCCAGTCGAAGGAGAATCCCAGCGACTTCAGCTGGGCGGTGAATCTCTCTATGTTCTTCCGTGTGACAATTGTGGGATGTATTCCCGTCTTTATTGCATAATTCTCCGAAGGCAGGCCGAAGCTGTCGAACCCCATCGGGAAAAGCACATTGCAGTCCTGCATCCTCCTCTTACGGGCGAGGATATCCAAGGCAGTATAGGAACGCGGGTGGCCCACATGGAGGCCGTCGCCTGACGGATACGGGAACTCGACAAGGCAGTAGAACTTCTTCTTGCCGGAGAAATCATCGGCCCTGAAGGTCTTGTTCTCGTCCCAGTACTTCTGCCATTTCGGTTCTATCTTTGAAAAATCATATTCCTTGTTTGTCATAATTGGCACCTTTTTTGAAAACTCAGCCCTCTACGATATACAAAGAATAATTTTTTGCAATTCCCATATTAAAATATATTAAAAGAGTGTAAACTATGACTTTATACAAGGGGATGCCGGACTTGAAAATCCAGAGAATAAAATTGCATGAGGAAAAGAAGATACTTGTCGTCGACGACGACAGTTTCGTGCTCAAGCTCATTGTGAGGATACTCGCCGATGCCGGCTTCAAGGACATCAAGACCGCCTCAAACGGCAAGACCGCCTTCAAGGCGCTCGGGCTGATCCCTCATGAGACTGAAGCCATCGCCCCGGATATCGATCTCGCGGTGCTCGACGTGCTGCTTCCCGACACCAACGGCTTTGAGATATGCAAGCAGATAAGGAGCTCCAACCTGGACATACCGGTGATACTGATCTCAGGATATGACATTGACGAGATACAGAACAAGCTGATAGAATGCGGCGCCGACGACTTCCTCAAGAAGCCTTTCAGCCCCGCAGAGCTCTCCACCAGGGTCAAGCTGCTGCTGAACAGGAAAAAGAAAAAGCTATATGACGCCAGCATGGCCGAGACGACCAGGATAAAATTCAATATGAACCACAATGTCCCGTTCATCGGCGACAACATAGACGGCTACGTCATCGTCGACTCCCTCGGATGGGGCAAGAACTCCCTCGTCTACAAGGTCGTAAAGGCCGACACCAAGAAGACATACTCCATGAAAATGCTGTCCAAGAGCTCCATCGAAAAGAAGGACTCCGTCGAAAGGTTCAAGAATGAAATCGAGATCATGTCGAAGATGAAGCATCCCAATATTGTGGAGTTTATCGACAGCGGCTACCACAACGACTGCCCGTATCTCGTGATGGAATATGTCGATGGCGTAGACCTCGAGGAATATCTCGTGACACGAGGCAAGATACCGATCAAGGCCTTCATCCACATAGCCTATGACATTGCGTCGGCAATATCCGAACTGCACAAGAATAAAATCTACCACCGCGACGTCAAGCTCAAGAACATACTTTACGACATAAAGACCAGCGAGGCGAAGCTGAGCGATTTCGGAATCGCGAAGCTGCCCGACAGCCTCAGCACGACACAGGATGGCTTCATTGTCGGAACGCCGATATATCTCGCACCTGAAATATTCATGGGGGAAACCGCCACTGTTCAATCCGACATCTATTCGTACGGCGCCACGCTCTATCATCTTATAACAGGCTCCCCTCCTTTCGTGGCGGAAACCTCATTGGAACTCTTCAAGAAGCACAAGTTTGAAAAGCCCCCTGCCATTCACACAATAAGGCCCGACCTGCCAAAGGAATGGAACACTCTCGTCGTGGAAAAATGCCTTGCAAAGGAAACCAGCAGCAGGCCGGCTTCAATGAACGAAGTACAGCTGGAGATAGAAAAGCTGAAAGCAGCACAAAATTAAGGAATCGCTTCTTCCTCATCAGGATTCACGAAATCCACATGATAATGTTCATCATGACGAACCCAGGGGCGTTCTTTGGAAAACCTTACTGTTTTTTCAATATCAGAGCCAATTTCTGTTTTCAGAAGATATGGCTGGAGTTCAGGCGCAAAGATGACCCTCCAAATCCTCAATCCATGTTTTTCCGCCGCTTTATGAAGAGCAATCAGGTGCGCTGCCATTGCCTCAAAATCTATATAACATTTTTGTGAGGCGCAATATCCTTTTTCATCAAACTCAAGAGAATACCCATATTTATTGAATATGCTCGTAGAGAGGACAGAAGGTCCTTTTACTGTCTTTACAGGAACCATAAAGTCGATTGAGAGACCATTTCGATGGGTTGCGTGAGGACGAATCCTTCCACCTGAAGGCCAACTACATTCTCCATACACAAAATGAACTGATGGGTAAGATTGTTCCATTATGTCATATGCATCAAGCACTACCACTCTGACTTTATCATTCAGAGAGTTGCGTCCTAGGGCAATGAGAAAGTAACCATATGCCGTGAAGTTTATTCCAGACGTAGGGAGCCGCTTTCCGTTGACAAGTTTTCCATCTTTAGTGCTCCCGATGCTTCGACTGGGCTTGTTGTTTTCGAGCACTCTGGCGATATCATTTCCCCAACGAATAAAAACTGTACCGGCCAGTATTAACGTCAATCCCAATACAAGCGAAAATCGCAGGACTTTACGCAGTCGTTGTTTCATGTCTCCCAGCTTCCCGTAAGCGAATTATAAATGTTGCTCGAAAAGGTAATCTCAAAATGTAATTTGATTTAAAAGTAGCACAGACATTCTTGTCTGTGAATTCAAATTCCATTTTCAATCGCAGACAGGAATGTCCGCGTTACCCCCTTTTCGAGCAGGCTCTATCTAGAGAAAACGACAAACTCCGCTTTTCATGACGTCATCTTCCTGAACTCTGCTGGACCAGATCCCCTTAGCTTCCGGAAGACCCTGCTGAAATGGAAACGGTCGCAGAATCCCGTCTCCGCCGCGATCTGTTTTATGTCAAGATCGGAATAATGAAGCAGGATACATGCCTTGTCAATCCTCTTGTTCCTCGAATAAAGCTGCGGGCTGACACCTGCATTCTGCCTGAAAAGCCTGAGGAAGGCGTTCGTGCTCATGCAGAGCTTTCCTGCAATGGCGCTGTTCGACGGAGGTGCCGCCAGCTCTTCTTCAATCATCCTCATGGCGGTGCTTATCCTTGGATCGATCTTCCTCTGCCTGATGCATTTGTCGGGAACATATCCCAGGCAGTAGAGGATAAGCATCATCACTTCCATGGATAGTTTCACAGGATCTGCCTTCCCATCATCGAGCACCCCGCTGACCTGCCGGACTTTTCCGAGGATTTCGGTTCCCGGGCATATCCTTATGATCTGCGCGGAGATGCCGTCAAACGGAGGTCCGGCAGTAAAGTGCACGTAGAAATGCATCGGCGACTCCCTGTTCACCGAGGAAAAATGGGTGTTCGGGGGGATCAATGTCATTTCATCTGCAAGCAGCGGGTATTCTTTTTTGTTGAGCCATACGGATGCGCCTTTGTCCTCGTTCCAGTACAGCCTCCAGTAAGGGGCCGAGAGATCCGGTATGTTCCAGTATCTGCCAAGCCTCTGGCGCTCAACCTTCAGAATTTTCATGTCCGGATTGAAATATTCATTCATGATGAACATTAATTTAGCATATGCCGTTCAAATTAAAATGTTTGTTTTATACATATATTAGGTGTTTTCGTTCATTGAAGGAAGATGCCATGGGCAATAATGTAGGTGCAGTTCCAAAAATTATTCTACATGGAAGGAGAGATAAGTCATGGCAGCAAAAACCGCAGCAGCTTCTAAAAGCAGGACCACATGGTTCACCAATGACCGCTTCGGGATGTTCATCCACTGGGGACTCTACTCGATGCCGGCCAGGCACGAATGGGTGAGGAACAGGGAACGCATAACGAACGAACAGTATGAGAAATATTTCGAGCGCTTCAATCCGGATCTCTATGATCCGAAGGAATGGGCGAAGATGGCCAAGGCCGCTGGAATGAAATATTTTGTGATCACTACAAAGCATCATGAGGGCTTCTGCCTCTGGGATTCCAAATACACGGACTACAAGGCGACAAAGACCCCATGCAGGAAGGATCTCCTGAAAGCCATGGTCGACGCCTTCAGGGCCGAAGGGCTCAAGGTCGGCTTCTACTATTCACTCCTCGACTGGCATCATCCGGATTTCCCTATCGACAAGATCCATCCCCAGAGGGACGACAAGGCTTTCAGGGAAAAGGAGAAGAAACGCGACGTCCGCAAATATGCGGAATACATGCGCAACCAGGTGACAGAGCTCCTTACCAAGTTCGGAAAGATCGATATCCTGTGGTTCGACTTCTCATATCCCGGCGAAGACGGCAAGGGGCACAAGGACTGGGAATCTGAAAAGCTCCTGAAGCTCGTGAGAAAACTCCAGCCTGACATCATGATCGACAACAGGCTTGATCTGCCCGGCTCCGGAGATTTTGAGACTCCTGAACAGTTCCAGCCTGCTGAAGGATTGAAGGACAAGGAAGGGAATCCGGTGGTCTGGGAGGCATGCCAGACCTTCTCAGGTTCATGGGGATATCACCGCGACGAGATGAGCTGGCGCGAACCCGAAGAACTGATAACGACCCTCATCGACTGCGTAAGCAAGAGCGGAAATCTCCTGCTGAATGTCGGGCCGACTGCCCGTGGAGAGTTCGACTACAGGGCGCAGGAGCGCCTTGCGAAATTCGCAGAATGGATGAAGAGACATGACCGCTCGATATACGGATGCCAGCAGGCCCCAGCAGAATTCAAATGCCCGAAGGGATGCAGTCTCACCTACAATCCGGAAACAAGGAGACTTTACCTGCACATCCTTGTCTGGCCTTATAAGCACATCACAATGGAAGGCAAAGCCTTCACTAGCCAGGTCGAATACGCACAGTTCCTCCACGACGGCTCGGAAGTCGCCATGAAAGGACTTGAAGAATGGCAGTCGGCCCACAAACTCGGCGGGGAAAACAGCCTGAGCATAACGCTGCCGCAGATGAAACCAAATGTAATTGTGCCAGTGGTTGAACTGTTCCTGAAGAAATAGACAATTGCATCTGCCATTCTCCCCCGGAGAAGTTGCAATTCTTCTCCGGGGGATTTTTATTCAGATCGACTGCCCTCATCCATCCGCCGTAGCTGATTGGCTGCAGGGGCATGGTTAAGAAATTGTCTCTTGTCTTTTTCTTGTCTTCATGTCAGGCGCTCCGGCCTGACCTTGGACTGCGGTGATTCATCACCGCCTTGTGTCGCAAAATTCATTTTGCGAAACTTAAACGAGAAATGAATTTCTCTGAACAAAGCGGTAATAAAATCCCGCACTCCAAGTGATTCGCTTTGCTCATCAATACATCATTTGAATCCGGAACAGTCAATAATTTCTTCTATTCTTAATGTCATTGATGACCGACCGGACCGGTGGTTCGCCGGTTCGGTCTATCTGCCTCGTTCGAATTTTTATCTTTAATACTTGCTATGGTCTTGTAAAGTTGAATTGATAATTTCTTTGGATCGTGATAAAAAGGATCCTGTTTTGATTTCGTTTTTATTGCAGATAATATTTCATCCTCCGTGGCAGTGAAAGGATCTAGTGAAAAATCAATTGTACTATATTTCGAATATTTGTCATTGAGTCCAATATCACTCCATGACTTAGGCCATCTGCCCTGATTATCTTCAATGTATTTATTGGTTTTCCGTATCACTTCCCAAGTGACATATTCGCACTTCACCTGATAACCGAACTGTGAAAAATAATAAATAACTAAAATGGCAATGATTAAAGCTAACCCAAGAAATATATAAATAGCTATCTTAAGCATCTTTTTCATATTATCTCTGTCGAACAGTTTATTAGCATCAAGTCGGCGGCTAAACATCAAGTCATGAATGATGGCCTGTAACGGTGTCTGCTTAGCCTGTGAACCACCCCGCTTTAAGGTAATGTAATATGAAAGCGTTGGAGTTCAAGGGGGTTATGTTTGCAGATGTTTTTAAAGTAGTTTGCGATCTCCGAGCGCAAGAAACAAATTCGCTTTTTGCGCCAAGTTAGATTATTTCTCCTCTTTACGCATGGAATGCGTTAGGTAATAAAGCCTATGGTTTCAACCCTAGGGATTGAATTCCAAAACGAAACCTGTGGCTGAAGCCACAGGCTATATTACTTCAATCCCTTCAGGATTCGTCATCAGAATATAACATGCAAGACATTAACGTGTTATATTTTAAGTTAACGGCATTGGAATGGCGCCAACTACATCTACGGCCAAGCCTGTCTGCTGCGGCCACCTGCTTTTCAGGGGTCTTGCTTTCCAAATCCTTTATAAGAGCAGCTATCCTGGGATCATCTTTCCCGGGGTCATCAGAAGCAAGCATGCAATTTATTTCTTTGAATTCCGGATCGCATCATATCTGATCTTCTCAGCCATCTGTTTTTCAAGTTCCGATGCCTCCTCGACAGATATCTTCAGTTTCCTGCGCTTCTCTTCGAGCTGTCCGCGCTGTTCGGGACTTATCCTGCCCTGCGGTGAAGAAACCAGAAGTATCCTTACGGTCTCCGAATATTCATCGACTGCTTCAAGGGTCGGATAGGAGAGCTCCAGCCTTATCTTGTTTTCAATGGCCCGCGAATGGAGCTTGCTTACACCCAGCCTTTCGGAACGACGATCGAGCTCCCTCCGTTCCGCCGTGGAAATGCTGCCGTCGATGAGAAAGAGCCTGATGACATCCTCAAGCATCGCCGCCGGTGAACTTATCAGGGGGCCGAAACTGCCCACTCTTGTTTCAGCTCCGGCATCATAGCTCCTTACGGTTTCCGAAAAATCTATTTTCTCCAGGGCAATGATGGTGCTCCTCGCATCAGGAAACCTGTCATCCGGCTTCTTGGCAAGCAGCTTCATTGCAATTGCCGCAAGCCCCGGAGGAATTCCAGGCACCCCATCTATCGGATCAGGTTCAATGGTAAGTATGAGGTTTCTCATCGTCTCAATGCTTATGTCGCCCCGTGGCCTGAATACCTTCTTGCCGGTAAGCATCTCATACAGTACGGCCCCTGTGGCATAGAGATCAACCCTGTGGTCATAGGATTTCTGCGAGATCTGCTCCGGAGCCATGTACAAAGGCGTGCCAATTATACGTGACATCTGCTCCGGCCCCTCGAGAATCCCGCCGGCGACGACGGGCAGGTGCGCCACGCCAAAATCCGAGAGCTTGGGTTCGCCCTGCGGACCGAAAAGAATGTTCTGCGGCTTGATGTCCCGGTGGATGACCATGATATGATGGGCGGCATCAAGCCCTGTCAGCACCCCGGTTATTATCCCTACTGCCGTCTGAGGTTCGATCTTCTTTTCCTTCTTCGCATATGTCGCCAGACTTCCCCCGCCGAGATATTCCATTATGATGCAAGCGGATCTATCGTCCTCCTCAAGCGCAAGGACATTCACGATGTTGGGATGATCCAGCTGTGCGCCTATCCTCGCCTCCTGCATGAACCTCTCATATATCTCCGAATTCCGTTCGGCGTGCCTGACAAGCTGTTTTACGGCGACAAGCCGTCCGATCTTCCTGTCCTCCGCGAGATATACGATTCCGAACGCACCCTTCCCGAGTGTCCTTCTGATCATATATCTCTTCAGGACTTCAGGCGGAAGAGTATCCGGCGAATCGAATTCATGCGAGTCATCCGACATTGGAAGGGTCGTATCGTAGGAAGGACCAGTCTCGCAAGGTTTCCGGACTCCCGAAAAAAGACGCTGGGCGGACTGGAAAAGCGGATTTATATCCATGGAAAACCTATCAGAAGCCATGTGAAATTTAAATGCCGGACGGATAAATGAGCTCAGGCCTTGCCGGACAACCTGTTCATGCGGTCGGCGACATCCCTGAACTTGATATTCGCCCTGTAGATCATCTTGTAATTTTCCTGGGCCTTGTCAGGCAGCCCCATTTCCTCATAGGTCAGCGCGAGGAAGTAGAGGGCATCCATCTTCTGCCTGTCCATCGGGATCATTTCGCCGATAGCCTTGTTGAACTCCTCGACCGCGATGTCGTACTGCTTCATGCTCTGGAAGCACTGTCCAAGATAGACGATCGATGAAAGCCTTCTCTGCGGATTCTTCTGTGCGAGCTGGAACTGGTGCAGGGCGTTCTCGTTGTCGCCAAGATCAAAATAGATCACGGCAAGCTCATATCTGAGCTGGAGATCATTGGGATAGCTGTTTACGCGTTCAAGGGCCCTTTCAAGCTTGTAGTTGAGCATCTGGCCGGTGATCGTCTTGATATTGTTCTCGGCTTCAACATTCTTTGCCGGATCATTCCCATACTGCTTCCATTCCTCGATGCTCTTCTCATATTTTGCGACATTCGACTTCTCGATGGCCCTGTCGATGAACGGATCCATGACGCCCATTTCCTGAATGGCCAGGTTGAAATATTGGATCGCCTTGTCATGCATCTCCGCCTTCTGGTAGAGATCGCCGAGTGTTCGTTTCGTATCAAGGGTCCCCTTGCCTGCGGCCATCTTCTTTTCAAGATCATCAATACGATCCTTGACATCGTCGACAGACCTCACTATGCGGTCTTCCTGTTCAAGCTTGACAGCTTCATCCTTGCTCTTGAGAAGCTTGCGGTATCCTTCATCGCCAGTTGACTTCTCCTCCCATTTGTTCTCATCCATTGTCGCAAGGGCGGCCGCAGCACGGACTTTCTGCTGGGCATCAAGGTCATTGGGCTTCAACGCAACAATCTCCTGCCTTACCCTCAGCGAGTTAAGGCCTTGTTTGTTGGCGGCATACTCTTCTGCGAGCCAGTCGAGGACGGTTATATTCTTGGGGAAGTATCCCCTGGCTATTTCCAAGGCTTCAATTGTTATGAAAGGGGCATTGAGATCTCTTCCTGCCTGAGCCAGAAGATTCAGCGCCTGCAATGACTTGAGACTTATTGAGAGGGCTTCTTCCGCATGCCTCATGGCCTCAAGGGGCTTCTTCATGGCAAGCTGCGTCTTGCCTCTGGTGACAAGCCCCGAGGTCTTGAATCCGGCCATCAGCCCGGCAAAGAAACCAAGGCTGGACGTCTTCTGCTTTTCAAGCTTCCTGAGCTGTTCCCTGGCCTCCCAGAAAGCAGGCTCCTTCTGTATGATACTCTTGAGTATCATAATCCCATATTCAATGTCCTTGGCTCCAAGAGCGGTCTGGTATTTGCTTCTCAGGTCCTGCGGTATGTCCTTGAACGTTTTCTTATCCATAAAACATCAACCTCCGGAAAATATGTAATTTATTGAATGTTTTCTACTAAAACACTGGAAATCAATATATAATAAAACAGCTGAAAAGAAGTTTATACTTATTTCACCTAAATTTCAAGACTTATACAACATTTTAGGCTTTAGTAATCTTATGAAAAACATCGACGATACTATAGCCGCTATCTCAACGGGAACCGGCGGAGCTGTCGCCATAATCCGGATTTCAGGAGCCGATGCCCTGAAAATCGGCAATTCCATCTGGCATGGCGGGACTAAGCTCTCCTCAAAAGGGAAAAGAAAGCTCCTCCTGGGGAAATGCATTTCCCCGGACTCGTCATTCTCCGAACAGGCGGTCGCCGTATTCTTCCAATCACCTAATTCCTACACCGGCGAGGACATCGTCGAGATACAATGCCACGGCGGCACGCTTGTCTCAAGAAAGGTACTGGAACTCACACTGGCGGCGGGCGCACGCCAGGCAGACCCCGGCGAATTCACATTCCGCGCCTTCATGAACGGCAAAATCGATCTCACGCAGGCCGAAGGCGTCTGCGACATCATATCCGCCCAGAGCGGCATGGCTCTAAACCTTGCCGAACGACAGACCGGAGGAATTCTCGGAAAGACAGTCCGCGAAATCCGCAGCTCCCTTGTCACCGTCCTTTCCGAATGCGAATCCCGCATGGATTTTGTCGAGGAGGAATTGGACTGGCAGAAGCCTGCATCCCTCATCGCTACGCTGGAAAAAGCGTCATCAAAGATCAAAAATCTCCTGAAATACAGGACTGAAGGCGCAGTCCTCAGGGAAGGCGTCAGGATCGTAATCGCCGGAAAACCCAATGTCGGCAAATCAAGCCTTCTTAATCTCCTGCTCGGCTATGACCGGGCAATAGTCACCGCCCTGCCCGGAACCACGCGCGACACCGTCGAAGAACATGCCGTCATACGCAACATACCGGTCAAGCTCATCGACACTGCAGGCATCCGAGATGCCGACAACATCATCGAGAACAAGGGCATTGAAAGAAGCCTCGCATCGATCAGGCAGGCGCAGATCATCCTCTGGCTCCTCGATGCGTCATCCAATCATGCCGAGGAAATCAAAACCATGAAGAAGCATGCTGCTGGCAAGGGAAACGTCATTGCCGTATGGAACAAGATCGATCTTCTGAAGAATTCCAGGAGTCTTCCTGATGCCGGAATAGAGACCGCAAAAATCTCAATAGAAAAAAACACAGGTGTTGAAAAGCTCATGGACATCCTAGAAAAATCCGTCTGGGGCTATCCGCATACTGACGAACCTGAAACAGCCGTCAGCACCCGTCACTCATCCCTTCTTGAGGAAGCGCTCGATGCCATCCCAGGCGCCTCCCAAAAAATAAAGTCCCAGGACTGGGAGCTTGCATCCGTAAATCTCCGCGCGACAATTGCAGCCCTCGGGAAGATAACCGGCGAAGACGCCTCCCCGGACATCCTCGACGAAATATTCAGCAGGTTCTGCATAGGGAAGTGAAGAATATGCCGCCGCCCTTCGGGGACTTATTTTATATTTCAAATTCATAAAATCCCCACGCTTACGCATGGGGCTACATAATTTCGCCATCCTGCGGAGGCTAATAATTAATAAAATACTGCGCGGACTTCAAGTTCTTAGCCCTCGCAGAGGGTGGAATATTATAGCCCCATGCGCCAGCGTGGGGAAATATGAATATAAAAATTAAAGAAGCCCCCGCATGGTGGCGACATAAATACATTCAGCTCCGAACAGATTACACAGACGTAGAATTCCCCCTCGCAATATCCTGGATAACCAATCCCGCCAGTGTAAATCCGAAAGGTGCGGTTATATGGACTAGAGTGCCGTTGATCTTTGCCTTCGCCATGCAAAGGTTCTCTTCGTCCTTGTCGGGGCATGCACAGACCTTGCTCCCGCAGAAGGTCCGGCCCTTGTTCTCCACGGGCAGCTCCTCGCTGTAGACGCACATGAACTCGCCCTGGATATTCTCCTTGCGGAGACGTTGACGGACCACCCTGGCCAGCGGACAATTCTTCGTCTTGCTTATGGGAACCGTCCGTATCTGCGTAGGATCAAGTTTAACTCCGGCACCCATCGAAGAATAAAGCTTGACGCCTGCCTCCAGGGATTTTTTGATAAGGAGAATCTTGCTCTTCAGCGAATCAATCGCATCAAGCACATAGTCATACTTGCTAACATCGAACTCTCCTGATGTGCCTTCATCATAGAATTCCTTGAACGCCTTTATGTCGGCTTCAGGATTTATCGCAAGAAGGCGTGTCTTCAGTTCATCCACCTTGGGTTTTCCTACATTATGGAATGTTGCCTGGAGCTGGCGGTTCACATTCGTCGCGCAGACGACGTCGGAATCAACAATAGTAAGATGCATGAAGCCGGTGCGGACAAGCGCCTCCGCGGCCCAGCTACCGACGCCCCCTACCCCGAAAATAATTATCTTTGCGCCGCGGATGCGCTGCATCGCATCCTTCCCGAGAAGGAGCTCCGTCCGATGGAAGATCTGATCTTGTGTTGGTGTCGTCATTAAAGCCTTTCCTGCGGTTTCACACATGATTCTTTTTTCTTTGCAACAAAGAAAAATGATGACATAATTATATCCATGGAGTTAATTGCCGGCTGGAATCCAGGCGCTGGATACAGTTCTGGTGTAGAAAATATCTTCTTGGAAAATTCAACCATTTCTTTCAGCCTCTTAGGACGAACTATTTTCTGGAAGCCCCATACTTCGCCGGAGACTCCTTCACTTCATAAATCTTTTTTTCTTCAGGCAAAAGAGGAAAATCGAATACTTCACCGAGGCTTATCTTGAGTTTCTTGAATGTTGCGCTTTCGAGAGTTTGACTGCGGTCATAAGCCTTATGCATCCGGTAGTTTTTCCCGTCAAGGAGAAAAATCTCCACCATGGAAGGGAAAAGAGTTACAATCCAATATTCCTTTATTCCCGCTTCTGCATACAGACGCATCTTACGCGTCCTGTCACTTATTGCGGATGAGGGGGAAACTATTTCAACAACAAGGCTTGGCGCCCCTTCAATATGAGTTTCCTTGATCTGGTGCTTGTCGCAGACAACCACTATGTCGGGCTGGACTATGTCCTCATCAGATAGCTTCACGTCGACCGGTGAAAGGAGAGTCTTGCATTTCTTGTTGTGAAAATAATTCAAGAATTCCCTTGCAAGAGCCCCTAAAACGGCTTGGTGCCGAGTGGAAGGAGCCGGCGACATCATGTAGGCTTCACCATCTATAATTTCCCACCTTTCCCCGTCAGGCCACTTCTGATAGTCAGCCCAGGTATAATGCTCTTCCTTTTTAAGGGCAAATCCAGCCATATCCAGCTCCAAAATTTTAAATTCGTTATTTTAATGTATAATATAGCATTAATTCTTGAATATTCTTAGGCCATTTATTATGTCAAAACTCAGGACAGAAAAAGATTTGCTTGGAGAAATGAAGGTGCCGTCGGATGTTCTATACGGCATCCAGACTCTCCGTGCCGTCAAGAACTTCCCGTTGTCAGGACGCCATGTCAATCCCGCGCTCATCCATGCCTACGGTCTGGTGAAGCTTGCCTGCGCAATGACAAACCACGAACTCGGGAAGCTCGAGAACAAGAAGTTTGAAGCGATCCGTCAAGCGTGCGAAGAGATGGCTTCCGGAAAACTCGCCGGACACATCATTGTCGATGCGCTCCAGGGCGGAGCCGGTACTTCCACAAACATGAACGTAAATGAGGTTCTCGCAAACCGCGCACTCATCATACTCGGCAAGAAGCCAGGCGACTACAAGCTCATCCATCCACTTGGCGATATAAACTTGCACCAGTCGACAAACGATACCTACCCGACGGCCTTGAAGGTCGCCGCGATAAGCCAGCAGAGAATCCTTGAGAAGAAACTTGTCGCACTCCTCGAATCATTCCAGAATAAGGAAAAGGAGTTCGCACATGTCGTAAAAGTCGGCAGGACGGAGTATCAGGATGCCGTGCTCACGACCATGGGCCGCACAATGTCGGCATACGCCGAAGCGTTCGGCCGCGACCGCTGGCGTGTCTTCAAATGCGAGGAGCGTCTCCGCGTCGTCAATCTCGGAGGCACTGCCATCGGCACAGGGATCAGCGCCCCGCGCCAGTATATTTTCAAGGTTTTCGAAAATCTTAAAAACCTCACTGGCTTCGGACTTGCTCGCGCCGAGAATCTTGTCGATGCCACTCAGAACAACGACGCTTTTGTCGAAGCCAGCGGAATCCTCAAGGCGTGCGCCGTCAATCTCGTAAAAGTCTCGAACGATCTCAGATTCATGTCGTCAGGTCCTGACGCAGGAATAGGAGAACTCATACTGCCGGCATGCCAGCCCGGTTCGACCGTAATGCCCGGAAAAATTAATCCCGTGATCCCGGAGGCTGTCATACAGGCCGCACTGAAGGCCATGTCAAACGACACAACCATCGCCCATGCCTGTGCGATGGGGCATCTTGAATTGAACGCCTTCATGCCGTTGCTCGCCGACTCCTATCTGGAAAGCCTCGATCTCCTCATAAATTCATCCTCCATCCTCTGCGTTCATTGCATTGAAGGACTCAAGGTGAATGAGGGTGTCTGCCGCAGGCTTGTGGAGAATTCCACCGCGACCCTGACCGCGCTCGTCGGCAGGATCGGATATGAGAAGGCCCAGGAGATAACCTGCGAATTCCGCAAATCAAAAAAATCCATCCGCGAAATAGTTGTAGACAAAAAAATACTTTCCGCCAAGGAGTTCAATGAACTCACTTCCGCTGAAGCCGTGATGAAACTCGGTTCTTAAACTATATAGAACGCCAGAATTATTTAGACAGGATTACAGGATTTTCCGGATTTATTGAATTCATTTTATCATGTAAATCCAGTTATCCTGTCAAGTTTATTATGTCTTCATATATAATAGCATTTTCCATTGTGGAAATATTGTAGTAGATTATATTACGAGTTAATCAAAAACTGACGGAGGTCTAATGAAGAACTTAATTATTATTCCAGTCCTAGCCTCATTGTTCCTTGCCGCCGGATGCATGTCGTCCGAGCCGGCAGGCGACAGTTTCAAAGCAGTCAATTCCATCGGCCTTGCGCTGATAAACGTCGAGCCAGGCGAATTCACCATGGGCTCCGACCAGTGGACCGATGACGAGAAGCCGGTACACAAGGTGAAGATAACCACGGAATTCTGGATTGGAAAAACCGAGATTACCCAGTCCCAATACGAGAAGATTTCCGGAAAAAATCCAAGCCTTTACGAGGGAAGCAACGCCCCTGCCGAGCAGATCTCCTGGAACGACGCCATTGCTTTCTGTACAAAATTGAATGAACTGGAGAAGAAGGAAGGGCGACTGCCCCAGGGATACATCTACCGCCTGCCTACCGAAGCCGAATGGGAATATGCTTGCCGGGCAGGAACCACTGGAGACTTCGCCGGCAAGACAGATGACATCTCATGGAACGGAGGCAACAGCAAGAACAGCACCCAGCCAGTTGCAACTAAATCTCCAAATCCATGGGGCATATATGACATGCACGGCAACGTCTGGGAATGGTGTCTCGACTCCTGCGAATACGGAGAAAAAGGCGTCAAGACCGACACGTACAAGGACGCCGCCGTCGATCCCGTCTCGACAATGGGCGATCACAAGATACTCAGAGGCGGAAGCTGGTGCTTTGATACGAAGTTCCTGCGTTCCTCGACAAGATACGCCGACAAGGTGGATTTCAAGGCGGCCGACATCGGCTTCAGGATCGTACTGGCAAGGGAGATAAAATAAACCAATATGGAGTGCTGAAGCTTGCTTCAGCCTTGTTTAGCGGAGCTCGCTCCGCGTAATTATAATGACAAGCAAGCTTGTCTTCAAAAGGCGGTAGCAAGCTACCGCACTCCAAGGATGCTTCGCATCATATAATCGGAAACTAACATATATGCAATCCACACCAAAAGGCTTACGGCTCCACATCGGGATCTTCGGACGCAGGAACGTCGGGAAATCCTCGCTTCTCAACGCCCTTACAAAACAGCAGGTGTCGATTGTCTCCGATGTCGCCGGAACCACCACCGATCCTGTGGAAAAGCCCATGGAACTCCTTCCGATCGGGCCTGTGCTTTTCATCGACACGGCCGGCATTGATGACAGCGGTGCTCTCGGTAAAATGCGGGTGAACAAGACGAAAAAGATCTTCGAGCGCACTGAACTCGCAATGATCGTGGTAGAGGCGGGTGAATGGGGAAAATTCGAAGAAAATATTTTTAAGGCATTCAGGAAAAAGGGAATTCCGGTAATCGCAGTCCTCAACAAGTCTGACACTTCCAAGCCTACGCAAAAACTCATCAGCCGACTGAATGCCTTAAAACTATCTTATATTGAAACTGTGGCGACCGAAGGCAGTGGAATCGACGAGCTCCGGGACATGCTAATAAAGAACGTCCCCGAAGAGTTCATCTCCGAAAAATCAGTCGTCGGCGATCTCCTTCCTCCGGGAAGCCTGGCAATGCTCGTGGTTCCAATAGACCTTGAAGCTCCCAAGGGAAGGCTGATCCTCCCGCAGGTACAGACGATCCGAGACATCCTCGACAATGATTCATACTGCATGGTAGTAAAGGAACGCGAACTGCGCGACGCACTCGAACGCCTAAAACGTCCGCCGAACATTGTCGTTACGGATTCGCAGGCCTTCCTCAAGGTTGCGGCAGACACTCCTGACAATATTCCTTTAACCTCCTTCTCAATCCTCTTCGCCAGGTTCAAAGGGGATCTCGACACTTTCGTCGAAGGCGCCCTAGCCATTGAAAAACTTAAGCCCGGCGACAAAATCCTGATGGCGGAGGCATGTACGCATCACCCGATCGGTGAAGACATCGGAAGAATAAAAATACCCAGGTGGCTGACGCAATACGTCGGCGGCAAACTTAATTTCGAACACACACAGGGTTGTGATTTCCCTGACGACATAAAAAAATACAAACTGATAATCCATTGCGGGAGCTGCACCTTCAACAGACGCCTTCTTCTCTCAAGAATCCTGAAATGCCGTGAAGCTGGTGTCCCCATCACGAACTATGGTGTGGCAATCGCCTACTCCCTCGGAATCTGCGAACGCGCCCTCAGCCCCTTCCCCGGAGCGCTGGAGATATACAGAAAGAAATCAAAGTAAATTCCAAGAACAGCTCTTGCGAGCTTAACTACGAACGAATGCAATTATTGAATATGTTTGTAGTTAATGTCGCAAGACATGTTCTTGGATTTGATTGGCCTATGTTTTCCGGGGAACTCTCTCGTTGGAGTTCACAGCTATAGCGTGTCTTCATGCAATATCTTTCGAATGTCTTCTGATGAGTTCTCCAGCGGAGAACGAATCACATGGAGTGCGGGAACTTGTTACCGCCTTGTTCAGAGAAATTTATTTCTCGTAATAAAGATTCGCAAAATGAATTTTGCGACACAAAGCGGTGACTTCGTCACACGCACTCCCACGGTCAGTCCAAAGCGCCTGACATAAGAGCAAAATCCTCTTGATTTCCTATTTGTACCGTTGTAACTTTCATAAAAGCGGGAACCAGATCAAATAATAGCCATGAAAATAATTATTGTTAAATCAAAAGAAATAGTTATAATCTTAGGCCTAACATTAATTATGTTTTTACTTGCCGGAATATGCACAACTACAAGCAGCGCTGACCACTATTCTGAGATTGAAATTTTGGTTAATAAATTGGGGGCTTATTCATTGGCATGGCCAGTATTATTATCTTTATCAACACCCATAAATTTTATTTTTATGTTGCTTTGGCAAATTATTTTGAGCATAGTACTGCTTGCAGTAATTAAAATAATCATAGCAAGAATAAAATCTAATCAGGCATCTTCAGATAATCCCTCTCCACCATCTTCTTGAAGGCTTATCTCCACCTACTCCGTCCCGAAAAATGCGATCTTCGCACCGCCACGCTCGAAGTTGAAGATTATTTCCGCACGACCATCCTTCAGGATTTTGATCTTTACGACGTCATCGCTGGTCTTTATCTTCTTATTGACGCGCCTGGAAGTGATGTAGCGATACGCACCCTTGTTGTCGGTGAATGCGCAAACAACGCCTTTGCCATTCTTCCCGATCTTCTCGTGGATCTCCGGATTGCAGCCAACGAAACCGGAACGCACAGGGAACGCCTCAGTTACTTCATCACGGACCTGCTTGTAATATCCAAGTAGACGCCCGTAGAGTTTCACTCCATCCGGGGAAATCTTCGGAAGATCGCCCCATATCCCGTTCTGACCGAGAATCATCGAGGCGATGTTTATCAGCTGTGATGACTCCGGATCGTCAGGAAGGAAATGTGTCAGGAAAAGCACCGACGGTACCCATCTGTCATATCCGAGAGGATGACGGCAGAGGCGTGCGCGCGCAGGTCCCGGAAATACAAAGACGTTGCTTCCCATTCCACCGCCCGGCGCATACTGCGGATCATCGAATGATCTGTAGTATGGACCATTGTTGATGAGAAAATATTTTCCGGATGCAAGAAATGCCAGACCGACGGAACGGTGTCCTTCGGTGATATCAAAATCGACTATTGCCTCGGGGCACGCCGCGCAGACACGGTCAATGATTTTCGACATATACCTGACCTGCTCGAACGCATAGCAGTCGGCGCGTTCCTCCTGCGAATTTCGCGAAGTGCCGTGGAGATGTCCCGGATCATCGCAGCCGAACTGTCCGATCGCGTCCCACTTGAAATAAGTCACCCCGAGTTCCTTCACACAACGGATGAGTTCGTCGGCAAATGATTCCCAGTACGGACTGCAAAGGCAATAGGAGCTGCTCTCCTCTGTTTCCCATACGGCATTTGGCGTGCTCTTCTTGCCATTCCATGACATCAGGCAGTCAGGATGTTTCTTGGCAAGCCTGCTTGTGACTGCGGCATGGGTCGGGGAAAACCAGAGCCCGAGCTTCATTTTATATTTGGAAAGTTTTTCGCGGATACGGTCGAGCCCGTGCGGAAAAGTCTTCATGTTGACTTCCCAGTCACCGGTCTTCTGGTACCATCCTGTATCGAGGACAAATACATCGATGCCCATCTTGTGAGCCACTTCAATCTCCTCAAGCATCCTCTTCTCGTTCATGTGGTCGAGATACTTGCCCTTTTCCCAGGCCTGATGACGCTCCTGGAAGTTCCAAGTGTTATAGAATATATAAGGAGTGCGGCTCGCTGAATTGGGGCTCATCCAGCGCAGGACGAATTCACGCCATGCCTTGGCGAGTTCATCAATATTTCCATCAACGACGCCAATATCGAACCAGACTGTCTCATATCCTTTTTTCAGGTCATAGCCGTCGCAGTAGTTTCCGCGGACGGCCCGCAGATCAATTTTCCTGTCAGGCCCAAGCACATATTCTAGGAACCGGAATGGCGGTTGGGAGCCATGTTCATAGGCGCAGAGCCATGATTTTTTCGAGTCGTTTCCGCACAGTATCGGCCCCATCAATGCCATCTTGTCTTTGAAAGATTGCGCCGGGACATTCTCTTCCGAAGGAATATAACTATGGACAAGCTCATCAAAATCGCTGAGTCGAACTTCACGGACTTCTTTTGCAGCCTTCATGTCCAGGGTGAGATATGTGATCGAATCATGTTCTGAACTTCGTGTAAGCCTGGCATCGCCGGAGAGGATGTAGCGGAATCTGACGAACGGAGATTTCTGCGAAATTCGCAGGACAAGCTGGAGTTTCAGATGAGTTTTTGACTTTGTCTTGCCTTCCAGGACATATTCCGTAACTCCGGACACAACTTTGCTTTTTGATCTTTCGCAGAAGGAATCAACGGAAAGAACGGTCTTGCGTCCGTCAATTTCGAATACTGGAGCCGGAACTGAGATTTTGCATCCCTGTTTTTTATATGACCAAAGCTGCTTGTCATTTCCAGCAAATTCGATCTCAACTTTTCCTGAAGATATTTTGGTTTTCATAATTTAAATCCAAGCACATGCCTCACGGCATTAACTACGAGCATATTCCCAATCTTCGATTTGTTTTTTCGTATTTATGTCAGGCGCTCCGGCCTGACTTTGGACTGCGGCACCCCTGTGCCGCTTTGCATTTATTTCTAAATATTCCCTGGATCCGGAATCCATAGCGGCAGAGGGCTGCCGCACTCCAAAGATTCGCTTCGCTCATCAATAATCAATTCAAAGACTGGTCCGCCTCTTCGCGGGTTGGAAAACCCGCGCTCCTTTTTTAATCCAAAGCACTTTGAGCTGATTTCAAAAATACAATTAAACTGTTGTCGCTGAAACATGCCCGTTGGAGTCCAAACTTTAGTTTGTCTTAGTATTTCCCGACACCCGTTGGGGCCGGGATCTTCGACAACAGGTTACGCAAGCTGAAGCTTGTACTCCAACGAAAGCAATCAGCTGAATAGAGGCAATTTTGAAATTGCCTCACTTTAAGTGCCTTTAGCATCTCGTTGCTTATTCAAAGTTATCAACCCTCGCCTTGTCCGGGATTTTGAAGTCTGCAATCCTTACTTCGCTTATCTGTGTCCCAACGACTTTGATATCCTTCAGATTCCCTTTTCCCAGCCCTCTTCCGGTGGCGATCCTGGTCGTCGGCACCTCAATCGGATCAAGGCCGATGATGGAGGAGCATACAGCGTCGACGGAAATGGAGTCAAATCCTGAGACGACAACTCCGATATTCCTTGGAGGACCTTCAATTGGTCCATCGCCTTCCATACCGATTATCCCGTCCATCACCGTGAGCTTAGGCTTGACAAGACCGTATATGTCGACAAGCATGTCGCCCATGCTGCCTGTCAGCCGGGATGCCCTGTGATAGAAGCTCTTGTGGTATCCGGGCGCAAGTCCGAGCAGGTTCTTGACCGCACCGGTAAAGAGCACAAGTTCATGTGTCTTGAGCTTGGGCATGTCGATAATGACATTTGATTCGAGCGTGGTCTTGCTGAGCCATATCTTCTTCAGGAACACTCCGTCCGGATTTGGCTGCTCGACCCATTCCTCGTCATCAAATGAGATCGTCGGCACGCCGAACTCATCTGCGACCTCCCTAATCCCGACGCTTGAGAAGGCCTCCTGGAAATGTTTCGTGAAATCGATTTCATTCTTGTCGAACATCGGCTTGTCCTCGCCGGGCAGCTTGAACTTCAATATGTCCTTTATGTTTTCGGACAAATGCATGGCTTTGAAAAATTCTTTCGCCGTCTCGAAATCCTTACCGCGGAGCTTCGCTTTCGCCTTCCTGCGAATCTCATCAGTTGCTTCCCATCTTGCGGAACCGCAGCTTTCGCCAATACACACCCTGGCCCCGCTGTCCTTCAGAATCTTCAGGACGGCCCTGACAATTGCAGGATGCGTTGTGACAGCCTTTTCGATCGGCAGCATGTCGGTGATGTTAACCTTGAGCATCACCTTGTCGCCACTTTTGACGATCTTGTCAATTCCGCCAATCAGCTTCAGGCTCTCCGCGACAGCTTCCTTGACCTTGACCTTGTCGTAATCCTTGCACCTGACTATTGAAACTTTGCTCATAAGTATATCCTTAAACTTGAAGAAATCTGATAATCCAACATTCTTATAAACGGGGGATACGCTATAACTAAAGAACTATTTTTCAATAGTCTCTGTTATTCACGATTGTCCGTATTACATTTATAAGCAATACCATGGACGAGAACCGCCAAGGCTTAATCAAACATTTATTCGAGTTAAAACACCATGCATAAAAATAAGTTCTACCTGCTTGGAAGAAAATATTTATCGCAAAAAGAAACAATCTCTATAAAAGAGTCCAATAGCCGTTACGGCTCAGCTTCTGAAAAAAATAAAAAGCCCCAAATGATTTCTTTGTTTAGCGGTGCGATGGGGCTTGATCTTGGCATGGAGGCGGCCGGCTTCTCTTGCGCTGGATGTCTCGAGATAGATAAAAGGGCTTGCGAAACCATTAGAATAAACCGACCTGAAATTCCGTTGATTGAAGGCGATATTAAAGACTGGAACAATGGCGGCAAGCTGCTCTCATTTTTTGGCTTGAAAGATTCCGATGTCAACGTCATGGTCGGCGGCCCACCTTGCCCGTCATTTAGCACTGCAGGTAAACGGCAAGCGTTTAACGATCCACGAGGACAGGTGATGTTTGACTTCCTGAAATTAGTCGATGAAATACGTCCATCCTTTTTTGTAATGGAAAACGTTCGAGGAATTCTTTCCGCCGCCTTGGAACACATCCCTCTTGCCGAAAGAAATAAATGTACCAGTTGTTTCGGAAAAGGAACCGTGATGTCTTTGTTAAACCAGCAATTTGAGAAGATGGGTTACACCGTTACAGCTCAACTTGTAAATGCCGCAGACTATGGAACACCTCAAAAAAGAGAAAGAGTCGTTTTTCTAGGAAGCAGAGACGGATACCAGCTTGTAATGCCTGTTGGATCCTATGGCCCGGAAGAAACACTTTTTCAACAGCGTTGGCGGACGCTAGGTGATGCCATAGATAATTTACATGACAAGAAGCCTGAGTTTACGCCATTTTCACCCTCGCGAATCCGTTTCCTTTCTCTTTTGAAAGAAGGCCAGAACTGGCGCGACCTACCGTTGGAAATGCAGAGGGAAGCTCTAGGCGGGGCATACGAATCAACCGGCGGCCGCGTGGGATTCTATCGCAGGTTGACTTTAAAAAAACCCTCACCGACTGTTTCAACAAGCCCGATACAGAAAAGTACGTGTCTGTGCCATCCTACCGAGTTGCGACCGCTTTCCGTAAAAGAATATGCCCGAATCCAACAATTCCCAGATGAATGGATTTTTTCCGGAACCACATCCGACAAATATCGCCAGATAGGCAATGCTGTTCCCATAGGCCTTGGATATGTGATTGGAAAAACCGTGATGAACCATATCGAAAACTTAGAGGAGATAGAATGAAAACACAGGACACCGAAGCAGTTGTAGCAAAGTTGCTTGATGCTTTTTACGTTCGCCGAATTGCAAAGCTCAGCGGTCTAAAACTAAGAGATGCGCTGAAACGCAAGAATCCATATCTCTTCCGAGCTATAGGCACGCATTCGGCAACAGAAATTGTCGAAGGTCTTTTGAAGGCGTATATGTCATCATCGGACGAAGGTATTTTCGGAGATGCCTTTTTTGAACCACTTGCCAAAGCTGTTTCAAACGGGACTGTAGCGCCTTCCGAAGGTGTTGACATTGTAATAGAAACGAAAAAGACTTATAAAGCAGTAGCTGTCAAGTCCGGCCCATCTGTCTTTAACGCCCAGAGCCGAAGGAGACAAAATCAAGATTTTCTTGCTTTGAGAAGCCGTATGGCAAAACTACAAAAACAGTTTGATCCCATTGTCGGCTATTGTTACGGCAATAAGAGAACTAAACCATCTGGCTCCGTTTCTTTCCGTGAATTGGCAGGTCAATCTTTTTGGGAGGAACTGACTGGCGACTCAGAATTTTATTTGAAAATCATTGATGCAATGCGCGAACGGCCAGCAAAACACAGACAGGAATTCATTGCCGAATGGAATAAAGCCATTAACCGGTTCACCCGTGATTTCATCGCTGAATACTGCTTAAAGGACGGAACAATCGACTGGCACAAATTCACAAAAATGAACTGCGGCAAACCTGATTGAAAATCGTCAACAAGGATATAATCCTATTTCTTCACAAACACCACCATGAACTCCTGATTCCCCTTGGGGCCGAGAATAGGAGCCGGCATCACTTCCACAACTGAATAAGACAGCTCGTTCCTTGCGAAATCCGCAATTTCCTCGACACAGCGGGTCCTGATATTCTCATCCCTGACGACTCCGCCCTTCTCAACCTCCTTGCGCCTCGCCTCAAACTGCGGTTTGACCAGTATGAAGGCCCAGCCGCCGGGCTTCAGAAGCTTGTCTGCGGCAGGCAGGACGTTCTTTACCGAAATAAACGATATGTCCATCGTCATGACATCGACCTTCACCGGAAGGAAAGTCTCAACAATATGTCTTGCGTTAACATTCTCCCGTGAAATCACACGCGGATCATCCTTGAGCTTCTGGTTGAGCTGGGCTGTTCCGACATCCACAGCATAGACCCTGTCGGCTCCGCGCTGGATCATCAGGTCAGTGAAACCTCCGGTTGAAGCGCCGACGTCGAGGCATATCAGTCCTTTCATGTCCGGAAGATGTTTTTCGATCGCTGGAAGAAGCTTGTATGCTCCGCGGCTTACGTACGGGGATTTCTCTTCGAGGGTCAGGACTGTTCCTGCGTCAAAAAGTTCGGATGCCTTCTGCACCACCCGGTCCGTTCCAACCCTGACTTTTCCGGCAAGGATCAGGCGTTTCGCCTGTTCGTGGCTTTCTGCAAGTCCCTGTTCCGTCAAAATTATGTCAGCTCTTATTTTCATTGTTTTTTCTCGAATGCCTCCAGGAGTTTCTGTTTCTTTTCACGCCAGGCCCATAGCAGGCCGGTGCCTGCGCCTATGCAGACCAGGATGCAGAAATAGATGAACACGTTCCCATATTTCGTATAGAAGGTAAGAGGGGCGTCGGCGATGACTTCCACTCTGAAATTGGCAAATCCCTTGATCTTCTGGAGCGGATCGAGGACGTTCCCATCTTTTTTATCATCGGACGAGAAGGAAATGCTCTGGGTAATTGCTCCGGTAGGGCTGATCACGCAGCTGCCGCTGTTGTTGCCGGCACGGATTATCGGACGGCGGATCTCGACGGCCCTGAACACGGCATGTGCAAGATGCTGTTCCGGCTCGGAGCTCTTCGGATACCAGGCGTCATTGCTTATTATTATCAGAAGGTTGGCTCCGGCAAGCGCGCAGTTCCGAGCAAGCTCCGGGAATACATCCTCAAAGCAGATATTCATTCCGGCACGGACATTTTCCTTTATATTGAAGATCGTAGCTCTCCGCCCTGGCGTCAGGCTCCTCCCCATTCCGAATTTCTTCTTTATCCACGGATAATATTCTCCCAACGGCGTGTATTCGCCCCATGGCACAAGATGGATCTTGTTGTAGCTGTCAACTATGTTCGCATCCCTGTCAATAAAGATGGCGCTGTTGTAGATCGGAATGTCCTGGGGCCTCATCGGTGGAATGTATTTGCCGAAATCAATTGTGCCTATGAGGAACGGTATCCTGTTCCGGATGATAAGTCCTCCAAGCCTGCTCCTGTACTCCATGGCCAGATCATCAGCGAGATTATAAGGGACCGGAACAGCAGTCTCCGGCCAGATCACAAGATCCGGCTTCAGGAGTACTGCATTTTCAGAGAGGGACATATACTCGTCCAGGGCAAACCTCGCCTGCTGGTCGTTGGCCATCCTGCACTGTGGAATATCTGCCTGGATCACGACGGCGTCGAGAGTGGCCTTTTCCTTGTTCCCGCTTGTCCTCAGGACAGAATACGATCCGGAGACAAAGGTGATTGCAAGCAATGCGATTGCAACATAGAAGGGGATGGGGCGCTCGAATTTCCTGTACATGAAAATATTCTTCCATATCTCCATCGCAAGCGCAAGGGAGATATTGAAGTAGATGAGCACGAAACTGAGCCCGTAGACGCCAGTGAACTCGCATATCTGCAGGAGAGCAATGTTCTTCCATTGCGTACCTGCCAGGAGGTCCCAGGGGAATCCTGAAAATAGCCAGTTCCTCGTCCATTCCAGGACGCACCACCAGGCGGCGAGTACGAGGACAAACAGGCATTTCTTCCAGTGACCGTGTTTTTCATTGTTATAATAGTCCCGTTCTGCGTCGCATCCCTTGAGCTGGACATCGACCGGCACGAATATGAATCTCCTGAGAAGCGGGACCGAGGCGGCCCAGAACGCAGGGAAAAGCGCAAAGATGAAAGCGATTGCAAACGGAACAAAGACTTCGATCTCACGCAGAAAGAAGAAAGCCGTGCACGACCAGACGTATCCCCAGATAAAACCGTCAAACCACGCCTGCCTCACAGTCCTGCCCTTCACCAGCCAGAAAAGAGGGATTATTCCGAACCAGCCGACGCTGCTCCAGTTGAGCGGGGGGAATGCTGCGGCATACAGGAGGGCGGAACCAGCAAGCAGGACAAGGCGGAGCCAGGTCCTCTTCATGCTGACCTCCCACCACTCGTTGCCTACCCTGCCCGCCTTGTTTTCAAGTTCGGTTTCACGCAGTTCAGCGGCAGTCTTGTCGATGTTTTGTATGTCCTTGTTCATGATAGGGCATTAAAACTATTTGAGCTTTTGATAATTTCAATGGAAAAAGCGGTCCATCGGGCGTATTTTATTGGTTTTCAGGTAACTGAGATGATTTCAAAACTAACGTTTTGATATACAGGTGTCGGGTGTCAGGTGTCAGCAAAACAGAGCATAACAAGCGGAATAAAAGTGTCTTGTAAGTATTGCTCCTTCCTGAACACTGACACCTGAACACTGCCAATTGCTGACTTTTGCAATTGGCTCAACTATAAAGAATATTGACCATGTCCACCAAGGAAGTATTGAATTTCGATCATATAGTGGTCGGCAGCGGACTCGCCGGGCTCTTCACCGCGCTCCAGCTCTCAAAGCTGGGCTCGGTAGCCGTTATTACAAAAAGAAGCGTCGACGAGGCGAACACAAAATACGCGCAGGGCGGTATCGCCTGCGTAATGGACACCAAACAGGACTCATTCGATGAACACCTGCGCGACACCATGGTCGCCGGCGACCATCTGTGCAAAGAGAACATTGTCAAGACTATCGTTGAGAACGGTCCTGCCGCCATAAAGGAGCTGATCGATCTCGGAGCCCACTTCACCACCCGCGGCGAGATGGGGCACCAGCAGGACGTAGGCGACTTCGATCTCGGGCGCGAAGGCGGACACACACAGAGACGCGTCCTTCATTCCGGTGACATCACCGGCGAGGAGGTCGAGAAGATATTGATAAAGGCATGCAGGGCCAATCCGAACATCAAGATATTCGAGTATCATATAGCAATTGATCTCATCACGTCCGGCAGACTCGGCTGGATGGGCGAGGACTGCGTACTCGGCACTTATGTGCTTGACATAAGGCACAACATCGTCAAGACCGTCACGAGCATGAGCATCACCATCGCCACGGGCGGAACAGGCAAGGTATATCTTTACACGAGCAATCCCGACATCGCATCCGGTGATGGAATTGCAATGTGCTCCCGCGCCCATGTTCCAATAGCAAACATGGAATTCCTGCAGTTCCACCCGACAATCCTTTATCATCCGAAAGTGAAATCCTTCCTCATAAGCGAGGCGGTACGCGGCGAAGGCGCCATCCTCAAACGCCTCGACGCCAAAGGGAACCTTGTTGAATTCATGGACCAATACCACAAAATGGCGAGCCTTGCTCCGCGCGACATTGTCGCCAGGGCGATAGACAACGAACTGAAGCGGATCGGCCAGCCCTGCGCATTCCTCGACATCAGGCACAAGAAGGAGGAATTCCTGAAACGGAGGTTCCCGAACATATTCGGAAAGTGCCTCGAGGTCGGAATAAACATGGCCAAGGATCCGATACCGGTCGTGCCTGCGGCCCATTACTGCTGCGGGGGAGTCAAGACGGATATCAACGGATTCACCGGGCTTGCCGGACTATATGCCGTCGGAGAAGTCGCATCGACGGGCCTGCACGGCGCGAACCGCCTTGCGAGCAACAGTCTTCTCGAAGCGCTGGTGATTGCGAAGTTCGCAGCAAAGGACATCAAATCAAAGATGAAGAAGTTCAGCGACGAACGCCCCAGCGGCAAGATCCCCACGTGGAGGAGCGGAAACGCGACCAATTCGGACGAACTCGTCGTCATCGCCCACAACTGGGATGAGATCAGGAGGTTCATGTGGGACTATGTCGGCATCTTCAGGACGAACAAGCGTCTGGAACGGGCGAAGAACAGGATCAAGAACATCAGGAGCGAAATCGAGAAGTACTACTGGGATTTCCTTATCACGCCCGATCTTGTCGAACTCCGCAATATTGCGACCGTCGCCGAGATCATCATAGATTCGGCCATGAGCAGGAAGGAAAGCCGAGGCCTCCATTTCAACGCCGACTATCCTCAGCGGGAGCCTAAAATGGATTATGTCGATACAATAATCCAGGAACCGTATACTTAATGCCAATAAGATACAAGATAGCTGAACATGTGGTGGGGATCATCGAAGCCCTTCACAAGGCCGGATTCGAAACCTACCTGGTCGGTGGAGCCGTCCGCGACCTCCTTCTCGGCCTTGAACCCAAGGACTACGATCTCTCGACTGCAGCGACTCCGGAAGAGATCAGGCACCTCTTCGGAAGAAGGAAGGTGATGATAATTGGAAAGAGGTTCCGCCTTGCGCATTACTACCACGGCCATGAAATCGTAGAGATAAGCACGTTCCGCAGGAAACCTGACAAGCTGGAACCGGTGATCACTCCCGGAAAGAAGCTTGTCTTCCATGACAACTCCTACGGCACGGCATATGAGGATGCATTCCGCAGGGACTTTACGATAAACGCCATATTCTATGATCCTGTCAAGAACCAGATCGTGGACCACTCCGGGCATGGTATGGCCGATCTCGAGGGCGGGGTCGTCAGGATGATCGGAGATCCCTCTGAAAGGTTCATAGAAGATCCGGTCAGGATCCTCCGCGCGCTGAAGCTTGTCGCACAGTACGGCTTCAGGATCAACATTGAGACCGAAAAAGCTCTGCTCGAAAAAATACCGCTGATCGCAAACGTCTCGCATTCGCGGCTCAGCCTTGAACTGGAGAAGATCCTCAAGAAGACATGCTCCGACAAGATCCTGAAAATCCTATACGAATATAACTTCCTCTCATATTTCCTTCCGCAGGTGCACCTGCACTGGAATACTCCGGAATGCGAGGACATGCTTAGGCTGCTGGAACTCAGGAATGCCCGTGTCGACAACGGGATCTACAGGAACAGCCTTTCTCTTTCCGTCGCCACCATGGCTTTCCCATTCGTGTATGCGGCTATGGAAAAGACCGACGATGCCCAGTTATGGAAATATTATCCGAGGATCGAGAAGGACATCAGGCATATCGTTTTGGAACTGTTTCGTCCTCATTGTTTTCCCAAGCGTCTGATATTCTCGTCTGTCATGGCAATACAGCTCCAGACCGCCCTGCTCCGGGACAAGTCGCAGAGAAGGACATCCAGGAACCCCCGCTACCAGCACGCGCTCGAACTGCAGGAGATCCTTAAACAGACAGGCAAGATAACAGTTCCATGCGCAGGATGAAAATCATGTCACTCGTCACATCCATATCGTTCCTTGCGAATTTCGCAGGGGTCGGCCTACATGCCGCCGACACCTATTATGTAGACGCGGAAAATGGCAAGGACGGAAATCCCGGCAGCACCCCAGAAAAGGCCTGGCAGTCAATTGAAAGGCTCAACAAGGCCGTTTTAAAACCGGGTGATCAGATACTCCTCGCCGGCGGACAGGTTTTCAAAGGAAGCATTTCCCTAGGTGAAAAGATAGCCGGCACGAAGGACAGGCCAGTTAAAATCTCCTCTTATGGCAAGAATCCTGCGACAATAGACGCCGGAGCCGGTACAGCGATAACTCTCGACAAATGCAAATTCATCTCGATACAAAATCTCAAGCTCGTAGGTTGTGGCAGGAAGAACGGCAGCGACGGCAGCGGCATAGATCTCAAGTGCACCGAGAATGTTGAAATTGATTCCGTCGACGTGTCGGGATTCCGGCTTTCAGGGATCAATACATCCGGAGACTTGAACAGCAGGATAACTAAAGTCTATGCGCATGACAACGGTTCGGCGGGAATAAATGTCTGCGGCTGGGACAAGAATATTTCAAAGAACGTCTATATAGGATATTGCACCGCCGACAACAATGCCGGAGATCCGAAGAACAAGGACAACCACAGTGGAAACGGAATAGTAGTCGGTGGACTAGTCGGCTGCCTGATAGAATTCTGCGAGGCGTCGAACAACGGCTGGGACATGCCGCGGAAAGGCAATGGTCCGGTCGGAATATGGGGCTGGAACTGCGACAAGCTGATCATCCAGAACTGCATATCGCACGACAACAAGAGTCCAGGTACTGACGGAGGAGGATTTGATCTCGACGGAGGATGCACAAACTCCATTCTCCAGTACAACCTTTCCTACAACAATGTCGGCTGTGGATATCTCCTCTGCCAGTATCCGGACGCGCCGACCTGGAAGAACAACATTGTCCGATACAACATCAGCTTCAACGACGGATCGAAAAACATGCGCAGCGGCATCGGAGTCTGGGAAGGCGGCAAGGGAATCTCCGATGCGCTCGTATATAATAATGTAATAGTAAACACGAAACACGCAGTATTCGCCTGCCACGACATAAAAGGCATCGTCTACCGCAACAACATATTCGTCTCCGGAGACGACATCATGAAAGGTCCTCTTAAGAACTCCCGGTTTGAAAACAACCTCTACTGGTCGGCAACAGGCAAAGGAGCGCTCTTCAACGACGGCAAAGCCTCGTATAAGACTTTTGAGGAATGGACAAAGGCGACCGGACAGGAGACTGTCAACGGCAAGACCGTCGGAGTTTTCGCCGATCCTAAACTCAAAGTTCCCGAAAATATGAATCTCCTCCCGGCAGATCCTGCGAAACTCGCAGAACTGCCTTTCTTCCGTGTCGGACCTGATTCAAAATGCATTGGCGCAGGGATGGCGATCAAGGATAACGGCGGAAAGGATTTTTCAGGCAGGAACATCAAAGCCGGAAACATCGGAGCGTTTGAGACAGAACCATAATATGGCTCCGCGGATGAGGAATCCCGAATAATCCTCTAACATCTCGCATTTCCACGGCCATCATCAGCATGCGCTTGCGCCAGGAATTTATGTGGAAATCACTGTTGCCGACAACGGCACTATATTCACTGTCATACTGCCTGCCTGTACAGGAAAATGAGGCTCCCTTGAACTTCAATGCAATTCCGGACTTTCAATTGACTCACGGAAGGAGGATATCCTGTCTTTCAGCATTAAGATCGTAAGCGAGTTGTTCGCATCATTCGCATCTCCCATTGGAATACCCTTGTATTTCAATGAGGGATTGGAATAATACGGGACAACTATCGGATTGGCGCTGCTGTCATAAGTCATTACCGTATGATATCCCTTTCCATCCTTTCCGGACCACTGCCATCCGGCCGAATAAGTGAAATAACCTGCTACACGCCCGGCCTGCAGCTTCGAATGCCCGCATCCGAGAGTGTGGCCGCATTCATGGGAGAACGTGTATGAGTTCGCAAGCTGCTTTACACGGCACACATTGTAGGCGAACGCAGAATTTCCGTTGAAAAGCCATCCGATTCCGCCAGTGTCCTCGCATGCCGTCACCAAAGTCACAATATCGGCCCCATACTTGTTGCGCATTTCCATGATCGTATCATTGAAGGTTATGTTCGCCAAATCAGTTGTCGTACTGCCTTTGTTCTCACCAGCCGCATTGTAACTGATCTCCTGAGAATGGACAAGCCTGAACCTCGCCCGGATCCCGCTGTTCGCAAGCACGGTATTGGCTCTCGCAACCGCTATTGCCATGAGATTCTCCATCGGCCCCTGGTAATTGTTTTCAGCCCAAAGACTGGCTGAACGCGTATAGACAAACATGACGTCTATCATGCTTTCCACAGAACGGCCCTCTGATGATGTGGAAATATTCGGGGCAAACAAAAAGTCGGCATTGTCTGGCGGCTGCAATTCCTTGGGAAGATTGATATTCTTCGTCGTCAATACATCACTCTCGTTCTTCACTATGTCCATCTTGTTCTTGTCCTGCTCGAAAACAGAGTAGTCTATTCCATTGCCGGTACCAGTTGAAAATATCTTGTCATCGGACGGAACCTCGACAAATGCAACGGTTTTCCCTTCGAAGGTGGAAATATACATGCTCCCTCCGGAACTGTCGCCGCCAATGCTTCCTGTCAGCACCTTCGCCCCATTAACATCGGTATAGCTCTCGTTGATCATGGCTTCGTATGAGGCATCCTCGAAAAGATTCAGCATAAGTTCGTCGCCCGGCGAAAGTCCATCGAGCCCGTCCCTGTTCAGCTGGGCGGTCCTCGTCCTCGAAGCGGATTCGCTCGAACATGAGGCCGCCGCAGGATTACCTAGAAACATGTCTATGATTCTTTTGTCTTCTCCGTTCTCATCCGCTTGGATTCGAAAATTTGATTTGTTTGAAATATTTGCCACACGCAAAGACTTATCACCACTGGTGGATTCCTCTACTGGCCTGTTTAGCGGCTCACCAGGACGGAAAAGAAAAAGCAGCAATATTACCAGTAAAACGACAAGTGCTGCTATTGTAAGTTTCGACCTCATATGTTCCATCTGTCATTTGCCAGGCATATCCGGCAATCACATGTATCCGCCAGAAATATAGCTTTCAAGATAACGGATCTTGGTGCTTTTCTCGTCGTGGAGGCTTTTCAGGATGTCGCCTATGGAAATCACTCCGGCAAGATTGCCCTTGTCCATGATTGGAATATGGCGTATTTTCTTACTGGTCATTGTCTTCATCAGGGCTTCAATCTCATCATCGGGAATTCCTATAATGACATCCTTCGTCATTATATCCTTGACCTTTATCCTGTTGTTTGCACATGCGGCGACATTTCTAAGCACATCGCGTTCGGTGACGATTCCCTTCACGGCTGAGTTTTCACCGGTGACAACAAGTGCTCCGATGTTGTGTTCACACAGAAGCGAAACAGCGTCCATTATGGTCGCCTCCGGGCAAATACAGTGGACTTTGCTCCCCTTCTCCTTCAGGATTTCATGCGCTTTCATTTTTCAGCCCTCCCATGAAAAATTAATGTTTACCAATCCAGTAGGTATTATAGCACGGTTTTGAAAAAATAAAACTTTGCAAATCTTGTATTGTCTGCCATTTTAAATATGTCAGGATTTAGTTGACGGGTTAAAACCCGTCCTACTTACAATACAATAAATGTCTTATCCGTGAAAGGGACATAATGAATAACAGGGAAAGACTGGAAGCGGCGTTCACTCTGGAAAAACCCGACAGGACACCTATTCTCGGTGGATGGATCGCCTGTCCGGAGCACATAATGAAACTGGCTGGCGTCACCGAGGATCAGTACTGGCAGGATCCTCAGGGTGTAAGCATAAGGGCATATGAGATCCTCGGCACTGATGGACTCGCCAATATCCTCGTCCCAAAGGAACGCGGGAGCTACCGCATTGTCGACCAGCACAGCTACGCACACAGTGACAGCGGAAAAAGCCTTGAGGATACTGTTGCATTCATCGATGCGATGCCGTCGCCTGAAAAGATCGAGGCGGACTTCAATTTCAATGAGTCCTATGCGAAGTTCCGCGATGAACTGATATCAATGCAGAAGAAATGCGGCGACATGCTCTGGATGCCTGCTCAGTGGAGCGCCGGAGCGAAAATCACATGGTTCTTCGACTTCGGATACGAGAATTACTTCTGCATCATCGGACTTTATCCTGATCATGCGCGAAAACTCATGGAGATCGGCGGAGCGAGAGGACGCTGCCAGTCACGGCTGATCGCACAGGCGGTCAAAGACGGGATATTCCCGCACGCAGTCTTTCTTGGCGAGGACATCTGCACTCAACGCGGCCCCATGATATCTGTCGATTTCATGGAGGAATATTACGCTCCCCAGCTCAAATACGGGCTTGAACCACTTCTTGAAGCTGGATGCCGTCCGATCTGGCATTCAGACGGCGACATCAGGCTTCTCATGGATTTCCTTATTGACTCCGGCATCAAGGGCTTCCAGGGATTCCAGCCTGAATGCGGAATGTTGCTTGATGAGATCGTAAAACGAAGGACACGCGACGGCGAGAAGCTAGTAATCCTAGGCCCGCTCGCAGTGACAACCGAACTTCCAGTCTGCACCCCCGCCCAGATCAAGGAGAAGGTCCGGCACGCAATCGAGATATGCAAGGACGAAGCATCTCTTGTGATGTTCACGTCCAACACTATCAATCCCGATGTGCCTCTTGAGAATATCAAGGCGATGCATGAGGCGGTGAGGGAACTGTAGTCAGTCGATAGTCGTCAGTTGTCAGTTGTCAGTTGAAAAAGCATAACGTTCTTTTATATTGATCTAGTCTTATGCCTGCAATTTTGATGTCGGGAGCAATATTCATGAATAATGAGAACAATCCTCAAGTATCAAATACAGCTCAAAAGCCAAATCCAGATGAGCCTAAGATAAAATGCTGCAGATGTGGCAAAGAGGCTAAATTGATCTGCACCTCATGCGATTCACTCTTCTGCTGGAAATGCCATAAGACACATGGAAAAAGAAAATTTTTTGGGCCCGGCATTTGCGCCATTTGCAAACAGGCAGGCGTAGAAGGCAAAGGCTGTTGGTATATTGGCAAAAAACCCGTCTACATATGTGCAGACACCGGCAAAAGATTTAAGACAAAAACAGAATTTAATCTTTGCCTTAACGGTGAAATCTGGTAATTCCTGAACCTCCAAAACAAGAACATGGATTCACATGAAAATAGGATATTCAGATATTGGCAATTACGCCTGCTACAACAGCAGGTTCTATGCAGCGAGCTTTTCGACAAAGTTTCCGAAGATCGCGCATCTGGGGATCGAGTCCGGAGGCAGGACGCGCCGGCACATGGACTACAACCTCCTCAAGCCTGGACTTGGAGCCATGCCGACAATATGGAAAGGGCTTGCTAATAAATGTTTTTCTGCCAAAGCCTCCAGGCAAGGTGTAGAATATACATGTACCAAAGCAGGCCTACACGGAAACCTTCAGTTCTTGCTCAAGAACGAAAAAAGAATAAGTATCAGGCTCTGTACTGAAAAACATTTATCCGGTGACTTCTTCGAATTCTCCTTCGGCAATGACGTTGCACCTGCCACAATCTGGGCCAAACCTGCGGATTTCGCAATCCTGTCGGATTCCGGACTTGGCAACAAGCCGGATCAGGACGGCAAAATCACGAATAACTACCAGCTTCCCTTGCTACTTCATTTCCCTGATTACGGTCTGCTGAAGATAGAATGCGACAACAAGGATGTCATCTGCGTCGAGGAATTCGTCCAACTTAAAGAAATGTCAGGGCTCTGTCTCGGTTTCAAGAACAACGGCTATCACAATGCGATGTTCGCATATCATCATGGAGCTGTCAGGCTGAAGCTCCACGCAAAATCAAAGATCAGGAAGGCCGCACTGACACTCACCGTCGAAAAAGAGAATTATCCGCAGATCAAAGGCTGCGACTTCAGTAGCCCGAAATGGGACGGATTGAAACGATGCTGGATGAACTCCTTCACGCTGGAGAAGAAATCCCTTACGATGGGTGACAATATCGCACTAGGCGGAATTGCGCATCTTGCAATGCACTTCAAGTCCGACCTTCTCCTCTACACGCCTGCCCTTTCAACCGGCATAATGGTCCAAGATTTCCTCAGGCGCGCCATTATGGTCAGCTTTGAAAAATGCCAGTCAAACTCAGGCGAGATCAACTGGGAGTACCAGGATAATCCCGGCAAGAAGCAGAAGATGTCCTCCTTCATCGATTCAACGCCAAGTATCCTTATCGCCTTCTGCAATTCCTATCAGTATGACAAGGATGCGAGATTCGCAGATAAATATATAGACCGTGCTGTGAAAACCGCAAGGTTCCTAATGAAGCTCGATGAGGACAGAGACGGGATAATCGAGGTACCGTTCCACGGGAATTATTTTGATGACGTCCATGGACGCAACAGGAACTGGTGGGACAACTTCGCCTTCGGACACAAGGACATCTACTTCAATCTCATATGTTACCGGTCATTGCGTATGCTTTTTGTTCTTTTGAAAGAACTCAGGATTTCCGACGCCCTGGAGGAAATCAATAATTTCATGTCAAAGTTTAAACAAAACTTTGACAGGAAATTCTTCAATCCGAAGACCGGTGTCTATGCCGGATGGATAAGCCGTGACGGAAAAGTCCACGACTACATGTTCACATTCGCAACTGCAATGGCGATCAACGAAGGGCTTGTTCCTAAGAAGAAGGCTGTCAAGGTCATGAGGATTCTCCTGAAGAAACTTGATGAGATGGGCTTCGGTGATTTCAAATATGGAATTCCCGGACCATGCATACCTGTCGCCGCAGAAGACACGATCAACTGGGATTTCATGGGCAAGTGGCCACGCTACGAAAATGGCGGGCTCTGCGGACAGAATGCATATCATTTCATCCAGGCGCTATACAATTGCGGACTTCGCAAGGAAGCCGACAAGATCCTTTTCACCATGCTGGACACATTCGAGAACGAGCCAACCCATTCAGGGCTGATGCCCGGCTACATGAAGAGCATCGACTGGCGGATGAAGGATGGAAATCCGTGCGGCTACAATTATCTTGCCGACAACTACTATTTCCTTCTGGCGGCAGTGACGGGGCATTTTGGAATGTAGAACAGGCATCTTGCCTGTTTTTGTTTCTTTATAATTACAGGCGAGACGCCTGTACCACGTTCTAAAGAAAGTAGGACGGGCCTCTGGCCTGTTCATTAATCACAGGCGGGACCTGTCCTGAGCCTGTCGAAGGGCGCCTGTGCTACATTATTAGGAGGTTGAAGATGCAGATCAAAAGAACCATAGTATATTTTGTTCTCATGTGTGCTTGGAGTATCCAAGCGCTGGCAGCTCCTGAAGAAACTGGAAAGGAAACTATGAAGGCAAATTCCAAAGATTCCATCATGCCAGCATCTTTCAAGGCTGTCCGATTCCAGGAGAACCCGATCATCCGTCCCGGCATGCCTGGTCTCGAGGGCGAGGATGGTGCAAACATAAATGGCCCATCTCTCATACGCGTTCCGGACTGGGTCGAAAAGCCTCTTGGCAAATACTATCTTTACTTTGCACATCACGGTGGAAAACATATTCGTCTGGCCTACGCCGATGCGATGGCAGGACCTTGGACCATATACAAAGGTGGTGTCCTGAAAGTAACCGACACGAAGAGCCACGTGGCATCACCTGACGTCCATGTGGATATGGAAAAGAAGGAAATCCGGATGTACTTCCACCGCTCTGAGGGAAAAGGACTACAGGAAACCTTCGTGGCGCTTTCCAGGAACGGACTGGATTTCACAGAGCGACCTGAGGTTCTCGGTTCCTTCTATTTCCGCGTTTTCAAGTATGGCGATTGGTACTATGCATTCGCAAAGAATGTCAACATAGACGGCACGATCTACCGGTCCAAGGACGGGCTGTCGGGATTTGAGAAAGGCCCCAGTTATCTTCCAGGCGTGCGCCATACTGCACTCTGGGTGGAAGCTGATACACTGAACCTGGTATATACGATTGTCGGAGAGAAGGACACTCCTGAAAGGATATACATGTCGCAGATCAATCTGAAACAAGACTGGCTCAAATGGAAGCCCTCCGCACCACAGCTCTTGCTTGAGCCAACAGAGAAGTACGAGGGCACAGACAAACCTGTCAAGCCTTCAAAATACGGCAAAATAATCGGTTCAGTCCGACAGCTCCGGGATCCTGCGATCTTCGAGGAGGATGGGAGCCGCTATCTCCTTTACTCGGTTGCCGGGGAAAGCGGAATTGGAATTGCAGAGCTGAAATAGATTTCCGCTCCGGTAAATCAGAGTGTAGAACAGGCCTCTGGCCTGTTTTTTGTTTCATTAAGGACAGGCGGGACGCCTGTTCTACATTCTTAAGAGTGTAGAATAGGCCTCTGGCCTGTCACAGGCAAGAGGCCTGTGCTACATTATCAAAACACTTTGCAGTCCAGACCGAGAACCTGTCCAAGTATCTTCATATCCTCAACATGGTCGCCATAGACAATCGCGGTATGTTCGCGTGAAATGTTCTCGACGAATCCTTCGAGATCCCTGAATTTCAAGAGTGCCGAAGATTCGCAGTGTGGCATCCCTTTGTGGCGTGTCGTCTCCAGGACTTCCGCATCGGCGATCAGAAGTGTCTTGCCATCAAACTTAAGTTCTATGACAGTAATCTTCTGATTTCCTTTCAGATCGCTGTCGAGTCCGCAACCTCTGCCGTCACGCTTGATCTCGTAGGTGCCACCCCAGTCCTTGAGCACCGCCTTGCCTGACGGAGTCATCTCCGGAGAAACAACGCCGATGAATCCGCAGTGTGCGAGTCTCGCAATGTTCTTCCAGTCCTTCTTCGGATATTTAGGAGCTGGGGAAAGCGGATTTCCGAAATGATCTCTGAGCGCCCCGACATATGATACTGGATACATATTGGACATCATGCAGGTCTTGTCGAGGAAATACGTTGCAAGCACCATGCTCATCATGGCGCAGAAATCGCCGTCGCAGGATGCGATGTAGCCGTCCTCGCGGACAAGCGACTGGGCAAGGCACGGCACATCTCGTCCACCTTTGGTTATCAGGTCGCCAAAACAGTTGACTCCAAACCCTAGCGCCTTTTCCTCCTCAAGTATTGTTTTAATTCCAAGATATGTGCGCAATGCCTGCTTCAAATCTTCAGGCTTCACTGATGCGCCTTCATAACGCTCCTTGCGTTCATTCCAAAGCTTCTCGAGATCCTTGTCTGAAAATTTCCGGTAGAGCTTCCGGATGTCCTCTATAGGCCTGACAATTATCTCCGTTCCCAGTCCCTTCTTGATCAGATGTCCGGCGGCATTGGCGTTCCAGGGGAAATTCTGTTCTCCGAAGACGACTATCTTCGAGTTGGCCAATAATCTTTTCATTGCCAGTGCGCGGAGAAGTGCAATTCCCTGCCGCTGATTCTTCGCGATGTGCACATCGATTCCGAGAGCACGGAGGAAATCACGCGCGGACCATCTCCAGAAATCGGGTTCGTCATAGTCGATGAGCGGCCAGAATATGAAAGGCAGCTTACGTTCGACAAGCGGCTGCGGATGTGAGTTCCATATTTCGGTCGGATAGGCGGTAATACTGACAGGCAAAATTCCATCGACGTCTTTTCCGAGTCCCTTTATGACATTCGACCAGTGTTCAGGGGACTTGATCGCGATCATCTCGTTGAGGACACCGCTACCCTCGATTTTTTTTGCGAGTTTCGCAACATCAATGTTGGGGTTGCCTTCCTTTGCAAGTACCGGCTGAATCTTCGCAAGAGGACGCTTCAGCCAGGGCCTGGGCTCCTCCGCAAGATATCTGTCTATGTTCTTTCCCATTATTGAAATCCTTTTTTTAGAATCGCCTTTTCACTGCGCAATATTTTAATGCTCCGGAGCCCAAATTCCAGATTCCAAACATCCAAGCTCCAAAAGAAACTTTTACCGGTTAAGTAGGGCGGTCATTCCTGGCCGCCATCTTGTCGGGCTTCCGCCTTCGCTAAGATGCTACGGCGGGACAAGGGAAAGCCCGACCTACTTCAGAGGCAAGTTTCAAAGGAGTTAAGCCCGTAAGGGCTGTTCTTAGTTTGTCTTTTTGTTTGAATATTGGAACTTGTTTGGAATTTGATCATTGGAACTTGGAATTTACGGTTTGTGGAGCGTCTTCCCGTTGCTCGCGATCAGCTTCTTATACCAATAATATGAATCCTTGGGTATCCTATCCAGAGTCTGGAAGTCTGTATAGACAAGCCCTACCCTGACCTTGTATCCCATCGCCCACTCGAAATTGTCCATGATGGTCCACTGGAAATATCCATTGACAGGCACACCTTCGTCGATTGCCTTCTCCAGTTCGAGCAGATACCTGTGCAGATAATCTATGCGCTGCGGGTCATGCACCTTGCCGTCGAGGTGGACGAAGTCGAGGTTCTGGTGGCCGTTCTCAGTGATGACGATCGGCTTCTTGTATCTCTTGTAGAACCATTTGGTAACCCAGTACATACATGGTGGATTCACGAACCAGTCGTCCTGCGATGTGCGGTTGTATCCGGCTGGCGGAAGCACGTATTCAGGCTTCCCGTCCTTTCCTCTGCGTACATATTCGCCGGAATAAATGTTCATCCCGCAGAAGTCTACAGGCGATGAGATCAGCTTCATGTCTCCCGATTTCACCTTCGGCGCAAACTTGCCCACGCTCTCGAGTCCGTCTTCAGGATATTTTCCGAGAAAAACCGGATCCATCCACCAGGAGTTTGACATGAGAGGCGAAGCTGCGGCGTTGTTCAAAGCCTCCTCGGCAGCCCTGATGTCTTCAGGTTTATCAGTATATGGCACTGGACGCTGTCCGGTCGGGGCAAAACCTATCTTGACCGGCTTCTTCGAAAGAGCGCGGATCGTCTGGACTGATTTTCCGTGGGAGAGAAGGACATTGTGGGCGGCCAATGCGCATTCGCGCAGAGGCAGCTTCAGTCCGGGAGCGTGCCAGCCCTGCAGGAGTCCGCCGGCAATGAAGCATAGCGGTTCATTAAGAGTCATCCAATGTCCGACCCTGTCACCAAGCTTTTCAACAGCGACCTTCGTGTAGTTGGCGAACCAGTCAGGGCTGTCAGGATTGAGCCATCCGCCCTTGATATAAAGTTCGTAGGGATAGTCCCAGTGGAACAGGGTCACCCACGGCTGTATGCCCGCCTTGAGGAGTTCATCGACGAGACGGTCGTAGAAATCGAGCCCCTTCTTGTTCACCTTGCCGTTGCCGTCGGGAATTATCCTCGGCCAGCTCAGGGAGAAACGGTAACCCTGGACGCCAAGGTCCTTCATCAGCTTTACATCTTCCCTGTGTCGATGGTAGTGGTCGCAGGCGACATCGCCGGTGTGTCCGTGGAAGACATTTCCTGGCGTCCTGCAGTACATGTCCCAGATCGACAGGCCTTTCCCATCCTCCTCTGAAGCCCCCTCAACCTGGAACGAAGCGGAAGCGACACCCCAGACGAAATCCTTCGGATATGGCATATGGTTTTCCCTTCATGAAGATTTTTATGCAACCGATTGCAGGATAAAGTACCATGAGATTGCTATCTTTCCACCGAATAATTTCTTTTTTTGCAGGATGCCAAAAAAGAAATTATCCTCACTCAATATAGCCGCCTTCCTCCTTCAGTCGTTTCCGGAGAAGCTTCACGTCGACCTTGTGCACGTCGTGGCTCTTCGACTTCGACGCGAAACTCGCGGCCATTCCAGCAGCCTCACCCATCGCCAGGCATACCGGCATCACCCTCGTGCTGCCCTGGACAAGCCTGTCGGTGGATATGGATCTTCCTGCCACAAGGACATTCCTGAGCTTCTTCGGGGTGAAACAGCGGTACGGGATCCCATGCGATTCGCCGGGATTATAATGCCTGCAGCGCTTTTCGAAAAACTCGGTACCCTTCTTTGCTTGCTTGATTTCCTTCTTGGCGGTATGCACATCCACAAAATAGCTGTTGCGGCATACCTCGTCAGGGAAACTTCTCCTGGCAATATAGTCTTCAATGGTCAGCACATAGTCTCCGATTATGCGTCGTGTCTCCCTGGTTCCGATCAAAGGGGCCGTAGCTACCAGATGGGCGTTTGCGAAAGCCTTAGGATGATACTCCGCAAGAGAATCCCTGAACTCCATTGCGAGCTTGCGCCCTTCCATCATCGCTTTTGAAACCGTCTTTGGATCCGTATTGTCAACATCCCAGAGATGGCCTGCGTTGAATCCTACGGTGCCTGGTCCGACAATGTTCTGGCAGAGGTGGGTGTCCTTTATGCGCGGATATTTCCCGGAAGCGACGATCTGATATATCGGACTGTTCTTGTTCCCTCCATGGAGATTAGGCCCATGCCTGTATGCATAGTCATCAACATTGCTGAGCACGAAGCAGAGTGTGACAGGCTGCATCTCCCCATTATCATTTCCTTTCACAAAGTCCGCGCCCGCCCAGGCCGCGAGATCCGCATCGCCGGAGCAGTCGACATATACTTTGGCCCTGTAGGCCAGCAGACCGCTCTTGTTCGCGACGACTATCCCTGAAACGACTCCGTCGTCGGAGGCATCGACACCGCAGAAAAATGTATTGAACAGGACTTCAGCGCCGGAATCCTTCAACAGGTCGTCATATACCCTCTTGAGTCGCTCTGCATCGATCGGAACCCATTCAGTTGCTTCCTTCGCCACATGCGCCATCCCCTCCTTGGCTGCGGAAAAGACTTTTTCCGCCATGCCCTTGTATACGATCTTCTGCTTGTCGGAAAACGGACACCATGCGGGAATCAGCCCGGAAGTCCCCATGCCGCCGAGACATCCAGTCGCCTCTATGAGCAACGTCTTCGCCCCTTCCCGGGCCGCCGAAGCCGCCGCAGTGCATCCGGCAGGACCTCCTCCCACCACTATCACGTCCCAACTGCCGATGACTGGAATCCCCATTTTCGCGATGTTATACTTGTTTGTCATGCTATCCTCCATAATAATTATTTCTTATATTCTGGCATTTACAGTAAGTCGAATATATCTTATTTCAATTTGAACGGATATTCCCAGTTCATCATATAATTGTCTATATTTATCATTTGAGCAACTCGGGCATTCTTGCCCGGGGCTTTGATTTAAAAGAGATAGGGCTCGGGCAGGAATGCCCAAGTTACTTTTGGCAATGAACAATAACCACCTCGGCCTTTACGAATGGGACAAGCTGGACTGCCAGCTCTTCTGGATCTACGACAATATTGTTCCGGCAGTCGGATCAGGCAGGAAAGGGATTGCGTCCAGATACTCGGCCTGGCTCATCAAGGAGGGAGGCATAGAATTCGGCCTCTCCGAAGATTCCATGAGCAAGCTTGGAAAAGGCTCCTGGGTATTTCCTCCTCTCGGAAAAAAGAAGGATCAGATTTTCTCGCCAGGCACCCGGATACTCTCCATGAATTTCCTGGCGGAATGGCCCGACGGCAGGCCTTTCCTGGCCTGTGACCGCTTCGTCGACTTCAGCTCGAAGAAATATCCCGGGCTCCAGAAATGCGCCGAATCCCTTCTGGCTACGGCGGAAAAGCAGCTGAGCATTCCCGTAAGGAAGAATCAGGAAAGCCTTGAGATTGATTTCATGACATTTACGTCAATAAAGGAAAAGTTCTGGAAATGGCTCGGTGAATGGGCCAGTGCAATGGAATCCGAAGGTTTCAGATATTCGACACCTTCGCCTGTAGATGGACGTGTGCAGTCGATAATGAAGATACTCGACGGAATGTCATTCACAGGCGAGATCCCCTACGATTATCTTGAACGGACCGTATCGCTCGGAAAGGTCCAGATCGACAGGCTCTTCATGCGAGAACTTGGCACCACTCCGAGAAAATATCTTGAACGGAGACTCGTGTCGTCGGCAAGGGCGCTCCTGCAGGGGACGACTCTTTCGGTAAAGGAGATCTCTGCAAAGCTTGGATTCTCATCCGATTCGCATTTCTGCGCCTGGTACAAGAGGAAGACAGGCGCCTATCCGCTATCATCCAGGGAAGAGGCGCATGGATAGGATAAAAACATCATAAACCACAGACCACACAGAAACATCTTAGGTTGGCAAAAGATATAGGATATGAGTCGAGATAAAAGGATTTTAAAATCTTTTCTGTGTCATCTGTGTGTTCTGTGGTTTATAATTCTTCAGTTGTCCGAGATCGACACTTTCTGGAAGTGTTCGAGGTCGCGGCCGAGGAACTTCTTTGCCTGCTTGAAGAATGAATCCGGCATGTCGGTAACGTAGAATCTCTCGGTTCCGGCAGTCGTACTGCTTGCAGAAAGGGAATTCTTCCTCAGATATTCCTCTGCGAATTTCGCACAGGCTTCGGCGCTGTCGACAATCTTTACCTTTTTAGAGAGGTACGAGTGGAAGGATTTTTTCAGCAGCGGATAATGCGTACAGGCGAGGAGAAGCATGTCAGGCGTCTCTTTTTTAAGAGGTTTGAGATAGAATTCCACGGTCAGCCGGCTTATCTCGTTGTCCGCCAGCCCCTCCTCCACGATTGGGACGAACAGCGGGCATGCGATGGTCTTGACATTTATTTCGGGATTCACTGCATGGATAGCGCGGCGGTAGGCATCGCTGCTGACGGTCGCCCTGGTCCCGATCACCGCAACATATCCAGGTTTCGCCTTGAGGCATGCCTCAACACCGGCCTCGAGGACGCCGATCACCGGTACATCTGCGAACTTCGCGCGGATCTCGGAAATGGCTATTGCCGACACAGTGTTGCATGCGACAACAATAAGCTTGACACCTTTTGTGACAAGGAAAGATGCGTCTTCGATCCCGAAACGGATTATATTGGCCGGGGATTTGTCTCCGTAAGGCACTCGGGCGGTATCACCGAGATAGATGAAATTCTCATTGGGGAGCGATTTCTTCATAGCGGCAATGACGGTAAGCCCGCCAAGCCCTGAATCAAAGACACCAATCGGACGATTGTCGTATTTCATGTTTTGCGTCCTAAGTTACTTGTATTTCGAAATGAATCCATTGCGTTCGAGCAGGCGTTCTTCGATCCTTTTAAGGGCGTTCTGTTTTGTCGAAGGGAGCCTGGCGATATTATTCTCCTCAAGAAGGCCATTTTCAACTTTCTCAATGAATTTATTTATTGCAGAAGTTTCGATAGGCTGTGGATTGGCGGCCCATTCCCGCAGGAAAGTCTGCTCCGGCATCTCCTTCTCCATTGTCTGCGTCTTGATCGGGCGGGTCCTTGTACCAAACTGATATCCCTTCAGGGCTATTATCAGGCTTTCATAGTCGGTGTTCTCGCGCTTGAGCCTGATATACTTGTACTCCATTACATCTGCGGCTTCGCTTTCATCCTGATCCGCTTTTGCAAAATGATATTTGCGGTCGGAGAAATTCAGCGACTTGTTCAGGTTTGTGTCGAGTTCCCCGTCATAGACGCGCCATTCCCTGGGAACGCCCTGCGGATCAGGCCTGATATCGCCCCCTAGGAGGAGAAGGCAGACAAGATCATTCTCATCGTGCGCCTTGTCGCTGATATTGCTTCTCCTGCCACGCGTTAGCTCCATTGAAATGTGCAGGCTGTGCGGCGGGATGTCGATAAACTTCACAGCCTCGTTGATAAGGACGGACATCCCCCATGGGCATGCGAAAAGCGGACGTGAAAGATCCCCGACTATCTGATAGCGCCCGAGCGCATATTCGAAAAATCCACGGTGCCTTTCCTGTGCGACAGTTATCTGCTGGTGCGAATCCACGTGGCCACCGAGACGCCAGGTCCTGCGGAACATGTCGAAATCCTTGAACCAGTAGAACCCGTCATACATCTTGTCCTCGCCGGGCTGCGCATAGACGGCGCGTTTTCCGAGGCAGCTGAATTCCAGCTCGGCACCGAGCGGCGTAGGCGTCGAATACCAGTTTTCCTCGACATACTCTATGATCGGCTGCATCTCCTTGGAGTTGTAAATGCTGTCGGCGATCTCAATTGCGAGCTTCGCATAATCCCTGTAGTTCCGGCCTTCCACGACAACACCGAGAAACTTCTCATTGAAAAGGTCATTGATCATCTTCGAGTGCCTGTTGCAGTAGAGCATTCCAAGGAGGATCGCCAGTCCATGCCTGAAGTATGGCTGGGCGATGCGCACGGCGTCAAGGTATTCATGGCGCAACGCCTCGACTATCTGGTTGAAGACAATGTGCTTGCAGGCGAGCCTGATGTAATTTCCCGCGTAGGGAAGCAGGTCCTGTTTCTTGAGCAGGTCCACCAGATGCGGTGGCTTGGCGTCCTCAAGCGCCTGTATCATTATATAGTTGCAGATGTAGTTGCCGTCGAAGTGAGACTGGATGATCTCGTCAACCGCAGATCCCATCAGCTCATGGATGACACGGCGTGTAATTTCAGATTTGCCTGTGTCCATCTCGCCAATGATGGCATCCACCTTCTTCTCTATGAAACGGTTGTATCTGTCCTCAAACTTGACTTCCCTGCCGAAAGATTGTTCAAGTGCGCTGATGTTGCCGACATAGGTCATGCAGCGCTGCCGTCCCCTGGCCGTCCTCACGATGGCCCCCTGCCTCTTGAAAAGATGCCCTTCGACTTCGAAATCATCAAGCACCTTGAGCTCCTCAGGGGTCAAACCCTTCAATATCCTGCCCTCGGTCACGGCACCATGCTGCTTCACTATGAACGGAAAGCTCCAGGAGGGCGCGACACGCATATAATGGTGGAGTTTTGCCGGAACTGAAGGAACGACGCGTTTCAGGAGAAGTTTCACATGTTTGTCGTCCATGAGCGTGCCATACACGAAAAGCTCAGTTCGGCCGCCCTGCCCGGACTTGAAAGCGCGCTTGATCTCCTCCTTGGAACCCGAGCGGCGATTTATTTTTGAAGATTTCTTTTGCATTGTTCACGGTTCCAGAAGCAGGGCCTCCTCGTCGCAGTCGTTCAGCTTGGGGCATTTCGAGCAGTCATGCCAGATCTTCTGCGGAAACATGTCCTTTTCGACAGTCTTGAATCCGAACCTCTGGAAGAATCCGGGACTTGTCGTCAATGCGAAGATCTTCACCTTTCCCCTGGAGGCAATCTCCCTGATCAGGAACTCGACAAGCCTGGAGCCTATGCCGCTGCCGGCGTTTCGTGCATTGACGGCGAGGGATCTGATTTCAAAGAGGTTGTTGCCGTAGTCGCGGAAGGCGCAGCATCCGATTATTTCCCCGTCCTTCTCGGCCACGCAGAAATTCCGGACATGCCTTGTAATCTCAACCGCAGTCCTCGGAAGCACGATTTTCTTCTTCGCATAAGGGGCGAGAATCCTGCGGATCGGCCTCACATCCTTGTTCCTGGCTGCGCGGATTGATATTTTATTCATTCAGTGAACACACCCAGCTTGCGATATTTGTTGTAACGGTTCTCCCTGAGCTCCTTCGGTGAAAGCTTCTCCAGTTCGGCGAGGTTTTTCTTCAGAGCCTTCTTCAATGATTCGGCTGCGGAGTCATAGTCCTTGTGGGCTCCGCCGAGGGGCTCCTTCACAATCTCGTCGATAATACCCAGCTCCATGAGATCCTTCGCCGTCAAGCGCAGGGATTCCGCGGCCTTTGCGGAAAACGCCCTGTCCTTCCAAAGTATGGCTGCACATCCCTCGGGCGTAATGACGGAATAATATGAGTTCTCCATGAGCAGGATCCTGTTTCCGACGCTTATGCCAAGGGCGCCGCCGCTGCCCCCTTCTCCAATCACCGTGGCAAGGAATGGTACTGGCAGCTCGAACATCTCCCTGAGATTGACAGCTATCGCTTCTCCGATATGTCTTTCCTCCGAGGCAATACCCGGAAAAGCTCCAGGCGTGTCGATGATCGTTATTATCGGAACTTTCGCCTTTTCAGCGAGTTTCATTATACGCAGGGCCTTGCGGTACCCCTCGGGATGCGGACATCCGAAGTTCCTGAAGACATTCTCCTTGATGTTGCGCCCCTTCTGGGTGCCCAGGACAACGACAGGTTTTCCATCAAGTTTGGCAAATCCGCCGACTATCGCAGGATCCTCGGAGAACCGCCTGTCACCGTGCAGTTCAAGGAAATCCGTGAATATCCTGCCAAGGTAGTCGAGCATGTATGGCCGGTCCGGATGACGCGCCAGCTGGACCCTCTGCCACGGAGTAAGGCTCTCGTAGATGGTCCTTTTCGTCTCGTCTATTTTCTTCCTCAGGTTGGTTATTTCCTTCTCGACATCGAGGCTGTGGGTATTGCCGAGCTTCTCGAATTCCGAGATCTTGTTCTCAAGTTCGGCAATGGGTTTTTCAAAATCCAGAACTGTATTTGCCATGGTCAATCCTCAATAAGTACTTTTGTTTTCAAAGGAACTATCATGTAAAGATCGCTTATGTCCTCGTTCCGCATCCTTATGCAGCCGTTGCTGGTGTCCTTCCCGATCTCATCGGGAGTCCAGGTCCCGTGTATACCATATCCCTTGTAATTGGGATTCGTCCCGGCAGTCGGCTTGAGCGCCATCCATCTTGTACCGAGGATGTTCTCCTTGTCGCCGTAGGGCACCTGCTTGCCGTCCTTGTACCAGACCGGCTCCTTCTTCTTGACCTCCACCTCAAAGGTTCCGAGGGGAGTCCTCCCCTGCTTTCCAATACCGATATTATAGATCATAAATATATTGTCATTATCGTAAAGGTAAAGTTTAAAACGTTTTTTACTGATTTTCACTTTCCAGCCCCCCTTGTATATCTTAAGTGTCTTCCCGGGATGTATCACAGGATTTGAAGGATTCATCCTGTTGCCCTTCTGTATGGCGTCAATGGTCGTGTTGAAATCCATCGCGATCTTGATCAGGCTGTCGCCTTTCTGGATCAGATAAAGCTGCTTTTCAGGAGCCGGAATATCCGTGAAGAAAATCGTGGTGTTCGACTTGTTCAGGACTGCGACCGCCCTCTTCCAGACTGGATCATCCTCCTCAATCCCCGACTTCAGGATCTTCACCGCCTCATCACGCGCCGGAACGATCTGTTCATTCTTCAGAAGCTCCTCAGCCTTGGTGCAGTCGTCGGAAAGCATCTTGTATTCACCGGCGCTCTTCGAGGATTTCCTGGGCGAAGTTTCTTGTTCCTTGCCCGGAACCGGCGGAACTACATCTGTCTTCCTGCCCTTATCCTCCACTTTCGCTTCTTTTTCAGGAACGGGCTCAGGAGCCGTCGCCGACCTGTTGGAACTAATGAAAAGATATACAAGGCCGATCATCACCAGGGAAACGATCCCCAGGATGATCCAGAAGGACGGTCCTGTGCCGCCTTCATTGTCGCCACCCCGTTCGTTCAACCCCTTGCCTTTGAAACTATATCTGAAATCAGTCATCATTCCCTTCTGTCTGGAAAAATTAAAAGCTCAAATATACACGGATTGGGGATCATTGCCAGCTTCCGGACGCACTGCGGCGGAAATAAATTCCGCTCCGGAATTTATCAGTTCTTCATAAGGACTTCGACATCTCCATTTTCCATGGGAAGGAGATTGGAGCTCAACTGCCTGCCGTTGAAATTGATCCTGCGGAGCTCAAAGCCGGCGCCGACATAGCTTATGTTGTATGTAAATCCGCGATACCTGTAATACTGGATCTTCAGCCCTGCAAACTTCCTCGGCAGATGCGGGGAGATGCGGAGCCCGTCGTTGGTGGGATAAAGGCCGGCGCCCTCCCTGTATAGCATCATCAGCCATTCGCCGGCCGGCCAGTTGAGGATCTCGTGCACGTAACGGTTCGGATCCGCGGGATTGTGCGACCTGGAGATCCTCTCGCTCCATCCGGCGCCGTTGAACTCCTTGCGCCCCCATTCGATTATCTGCGAAACCCGCAGATACTCATTCTGCAGCAGATATGCCCTGCCCATCATGAACGATGCAAGGAACCACGGACCGGCGACCTCCCTGTCGCAGTCGCTCGTGACGTTGTATCTTTCTAGTCCGCCGAAATCCCACGCCTGGTTCCAGAGCTTCCAGATCTCATGTCCTGTCTTGATCGATTCCGGTACATCCGCAGGCAAGAGCCCGAGGAGCCATGCGGTGCTTGTCTGCGAATCCGGATTGAGAAGCCCATGCCCCTTCAAGAGATCTTCCGACCTTGCAAATTCGTTCTGATAGGGATGTATGCCCATTGAAAGATATCTTTCCACTGTGACGGAATCCTGGATGCTGAAATCCGGAAGCAGCCTTTTGGCGAAATATCCGTCCCTCTTGAATCTGCAGTCGAAGAGGCTGTGGCTGACGATGTTTCTTTTCTCGTTGAGCATCTCGAAATCATCATGCCACCTGAAATGCTCCGCCATCTTGAGATAGCAGTCGACGGCATGCACGGCCCAGCAGTTCTGTGAAAATGAATATCCCTCCCCGAGATAAGCGCGCTCCCAGTAGCCTTCAACCTTCGAAAGGATGAGCCCGTTGTGCAAGCTCGCGAACGGTTTCCATACGAACTCCTTCAGCCTGTCTGCGAATTTCGCAACAAACGCGTCGTTGCCGGAATGGCACCAGTACTGGTATATCCCCCAGATCATCATTCCATATTCCTCGATCTGCCCCTCCTTGGGCGGAACATTCAGGAAAAGATATTCGAAGAGTTTTTCAGTTTCGGGATAGTCGGCATAAGCCCAGCCTGCGGCAGACATCACTCCGTCGCGGATCCATGCCCCGCCGTATGCGTTGTGCGCACCGGCCGGGAACCTGCCGTCCTCCCTGATGACCGCCGAGAAAAGAGCCGGGAGTGAATTTGTGATCGCCGCCAGTTCCGCATCCTGCATGCTTATTATGGCACAGTCATGCTTCTGCGGAAACTTGGCCGGCGGATTTCCGAGGAAAGGGAGGGCCTGCCTGAATGTCGCCTTGTCACGGTCGCACTTCAGGGAATAGTTCCTTCCTGCGGAATTCTTGAAGAAGAGAAGCTGGTCGCCCTCGTTCACCCAGAGCTCCCAGGAAAAAGGGCCTTTATTGGGGAGTTCGAGATTTATCTTTATGTGCCTTCCGGGAAAGGCGCTTTCGGTGGATTTGATGAAATCAGGGTCTCCGGCTATCGGCAGATCAAGGTCCTTCAATGCGAGGTTCCTAGTATCCTCAGTATTTCCGGGATTAGGAAGATAGGTGGTTATATGAGGACTTCTGTAATCCTTCCTGAAGCTTATCACACACCTGAACTTGCCGTTTCCCAGCACAAAATGTCTGCACAGCGGCATTCATCACCTGAAAATTCAATTGAAAAATTTGCGATAAAATAACCCCTCTTCGCCCAATTCATATTGAATTTGCATTTTTTTTGAAGAAAAGTGCTTGGAAAAAGGCAGTTACAGATTATATTCTGTTCCTTTAGATATGTTTTCAGTTCTCTGTCACGGCAAGCCTGACCTGCCGGAACCGGCCGGGAATCTTGAAGTGGAAGAACTGACTGCATATAAAAGTCAATTAGTTAATGGAGAAAAGAAAGATGAAGGTCCTCTACGTAGGAAATCTTCCCTTCACGACAACTGAAGAGGAAGTCAAGGCGATGTACGAGCAGTTCGGAACCGTAAACTCGGTCAAGATCATCAAGGACAAGGAATCCGGCAGATCACGCGGATTCGGTTTTGTCGAGATGGATGATGACGCTGCACTCAAGGCGATTGAAGGCACCAATGGAAAAGACATGGGCGGCCGCAATCTGAGAGTCAATGAGGCCCGCGAGAAACGCGAAGGCGGAAATGGTGGAGGCGAACGCCGCAGTTTCAACAGGGACAGATAATACCTGTCTTATTTATTTAAAATTACAAGCCTGCCCTAACCGGCAGGCTTTTTTTTAGCTGAGCTGATTTCAAAAATACGAAATACGTTTGTTGCGGGAATAATGCTTGTTGGAGTTCACAGCTTCAGCGTGTCTTGGTATTTCCCGACGCCCTCCTGGGCCGGGATCTTCGACAACAGGTCACACACGCTAAAGTCGAAGATCCCGGCTCAGCGATGTCTGGACAGCGCATCTCCAACTTAAGCAAGCTAAAACTTGTACTCCAACAAGAATTACCCACACAACAAACCGTTTTTGAGTTGTGTAACAAGTTCCAGGATTTATTTTAATGTTTTCTGCATTTAATCAAACGGAAGGGACAATGGACTACTCAAGTTTTTCCAAGAATGAAATAAAGAAACTAACAGGTTCGATCAGCCAGATAGCAGGCATCAGGCAATCCGTGCTCTCCGACGGCAAAGGCCGTGGAATGAGAATCGCGGAAGTATACACGGGAAGCGGACTCGCCTTCACTGTCGTGCCCGACCGCGGTATGGACATCCAGCACGCCAGCTACAAGGGGATTGGTCTTGCATTCATAACTCCGACAGGCTATTCACATCCTTCGTTTTACGATCCGTCCCCGCTTGGTTGGCTGAGAAACTGGGGCGGCGGACTTGTCACCGGCTGCGGAATGATCGGCGCAGGCGCCCCTGATCCAGTTGAAAAACTTTCACTGCATGGACTCCTCTCAAACACTCCGGCGGAAAACATCGTCTGCCAACAGGAATGGGTGAATGGAAAATTCCTCATCTCGGTTTCCGGTGATGTCAGGGAATCCAGGATGTTCGGTGAAAATCTTCTTCTGCGACGAACTGTTTCGACAGCTCTCGGCTCGAATACCTTTGAAATCGCAGATTCCGTAAGGAATGATGGTTTCAAGAATTCCCCTCTGATGCTTCTCTACCATATAAACATCGGATTCCCGATGCTCTCGGAAAATTCCGTAATAAAGGCAAAGGGGCACAGCGTTGTTCCAAGAGATGAAGTCGCCGCAAAGGGAATCAAGGAATGGAACAAGTTCGATGCGCCTATCAAGAACTTCAAGGAACAGTGCTTCTATCATGACATCCCTGCCGACAGGGACGGTTTCGCCAGATGCACGCTTTCAAATCCGAAGCTCGGACTCGACTTCGAAGTCGCCTACAGGAAGAAGGAGCTGCCATTTTTCACGGAATGGAAAATGACAGGCGAAGGCGAATATGTCGTAGGTCTCGAGCCTGCAAACTGCCATGTAGAAGGCCAGACCGCGGAGAAGAAGAAGTTCAAGTCGCTGAAAATCTTGAAGCCAGGTGAGACCTGCGAATTCAAGATCAGGATAACGATCATGGAGAAATCCTGAACTTCGAACACTGAATGTATAATATCGAATACTGAATATTGAACTCTGAATTTCGAAGTAATTCCGCAGCATGTAGCGCTGGCGTCCCGCCGGTAATGATTCTTATATTGAGCTGATTACAAAAATACGAAAAACATTTGTTGCGGGAATAACGCCTGTTGGAGTTCACAGCTTCAGCGTGTCTTGGTATTTCCCGACACCCTTTGGGGCCGGGATCTTCGACAACAGGTTAAACACGCTAAAGCAGCGCACTCCAACTTTTGAAATCAGCTTAAAAGAGGCATTTTGAAATTGCCTCATATTAACATCTCAATCACAGGCAAGACCTTTCCTGCCTGTCTCGAGTGCAATCGAGAGGAGTTTATCGAAGGATGCCTGTGCTACATTCTTAATTTCAATTGAGCAAAAAAAACGCGGGGCGTTTTTTCGCCCCGCGTGAAATCAGAAAATCATAAAAAGAGTGATTTTGCATTTTATTTTTAGTACGGATTAAGCAAACGGCATAGTTTACTGAATACGTACCATTATTCCGGCTTTTCGATCTTGTTGCCGGCGGCCTTCCAGCCTTCTATTCCTTCAGGATAAACAGTGATGTTCGTATATCCAAGCTTTTTCAGGTAGGCTGCGAGATTTCCGCTGGCCGGGCATTTCGTGCTGCTGCAGTAGAGGACGACTGCCGCATTCTTGCCCATGATGGCATTGGCAACATCTTCGGATGAAGTTTCAGTGGAAATGACCCTTGCTCCCGGGATTCTCTCACCGGTATCATATTTAACAGATCTCGCATCGAAGATCAATGCGGTCTTCTTTTCAACAATTTTCTGCATCTCTTCCGTCCCAACCGTCTTTACGCCTTCCGCATCGGCTCCGCTAAGGCCACAGACTTTGCTGCAGCAGCCGGAAACAGCGACCAGTATCATTGCAGTGCACATCGCCAAAAACAGCTTCTTCATCTTTCATGCCTCCTTTTTTGATGCTTTTTTTAAAGATGATACAATATGCCTCTTTTGTCAAGGACGTTCCGTATATCCTTCAGGTCAATATTATCTGGAGAAGTCTCATGTTCCACGGATAACACTGCCGAGATCCCGGCAACTTGTCCGGTAAGAGCCGCACATGGGATTACGCGTGCGACATTCCATGCATCGCCTTTTTCCGCATCCATACATCTGCCGACCGCAAGCAATCCTTTGATTTTCACAGGAATCAGGGAGCCATACGGGACTTCCCATGTCTTGCCGGCAAAACGCCATTCCGGAATAATCCCGACGGAATCATCAATGTTCTTGTTGAATGCATCATTCCTGACCGAAGCCAGGCCTTTGATCTTCCTAGTAGTCCGGAACTGCGCCATAGTCGGAAGACATACTGGATATTCAGTTTCCCTGGTACGCCCGTCCTTCAGGTTAGCATAATGATTCCGCAGGAGCTTCCGGCTTTCCAGCACGAAGGTGGTGGTGTCCTTTCCGCTGGTGCCTTTGAGCACAGGTGCATTCTTTGGATGCCCCCTGCCCGAGTCATCGGCGCCAAAACGGATCATGGCGACAGCGGCCCCTTGCTTGTCGGGATACGCATTCATGGCCCATAGCGACAGGCTGTTGCTTCCCTCCTCGCATTCCGCTCCTGCGAAGTTCGCAATGTCTGCGTCGCCGGTGGCATCGATGAAGCAGCCGGCTTCCAGCATCAGTTTCCCGCTCTTGTTCAGCACCTCCAAGGAGGTGAGTTTTGATCCTTTCACAGCTGCACCGCTGATCTGGGTGTCATACCAAATGTCCAGGTTCTTCTGTTCCAGCAACTCGTCAAACGCGAGTACGCAGGCCGATGGGTTGAAGACTGCCAAGTAGCGTTTGTCCTTTTCCCCTGGAACTCCTCCCCAGCCTGCGGGAATTGAACCGGGACAATACTTTATGCTGGCCTTGAGCAGCTCCTCGGAGATCCCATGAATCACCTGCCTGCCTTTTCCATCACACAGCGGCAGATATATGTTCACCATTCCGGAAGTGGCGAGTCCTCCTGGAAGTATCGTCTTTTCAACAAGCGCCGTCTTCATTCCTGACCTTGCGCATTCGAGCGCGGCTGCGATTCCCGCTACGCCGGCACCGGCAACTATCACATCATATCTTTTCATAATAAAATTTTCCTTCGTAAAATTTTATGACTTACGGAGCGCTGGCATCTTGCCGGCAATTCAATCTCCGGTCGGCTGCGGTTCCATCTCCACGTTTTTCGCCTTCCCAGGAATCCGTATCGCCATGACCGAGAAGAAATAAGTTATCGCGATCAGCATTCCTACAAGGAAAACATACTGAAAACCCAATTTATACCAGATGACGCCGCATGCAATGGATATCAATATGGAAAATGCGTGGTCGATCGTGACTCCCATCGTAAGGGTTGGCGCCACATGGGATGGATGGACGGCTATCTTCTTCAGGTAGGTAGCCCTGGCCATGCTGGCGGATATCAGGATCATGTCAAGCACAAAACAGGTCGCCGCGATGTAATATGCCGTATTGCCCTCCGGAAATATGGATTTCGCAAATCCATAACCAAGACATATGAACACCAGGCTCACACCTTCAAATGACAGGACAAATCTTTCACCCATATGGTCGATCATCCAGCCAAGCAGCGGCTGGATGAAAATTCCGGCTATGCCTCCAATCGTGAAGAAATATGCTATGACCTCAGTGGGCTTTCCATAGACAGTGACAAGCACCCACGGGGCAAAAGTTATGAATATCTGCTTGCGGGTCCCATACAGGACGCTCAGCCAGTAGAACAACTTGTATTCCTTGTGCAGCTTCAGATGCAGATGCGCCTTATGGGCAGGCATCGGGGTCATGGACATGAAACATACCGCCGCCACCAGAAGCACGGCGGCGCATATGATGAATGAGGCGGCAAAGCTCAGCCCCAGGTATTTGAATCCGACATACACGAGTAAGCTTCCTGCTATCGCCGCAAAATTCCTGATGCTGCTAATCTGACCGAGCCGTCTGCCCTCATGCCCTTCACGTGCGAGCTCCATTCCGATGCTGTTATGCAGGGAGATGAAAAGATGCATTCCAAGGCTCATGATGAAGAGCCATATGAGCATGATTGAAAAAGACGATGCACAGAATGCAAGCAGGACGAGTCCGATTGCCTGGAGGAGCATTGCAAAGGCGGCAAGACGGCGGCCCGGCAGGAAAAACAGCAGCGCCGAGACAAACGCAACCGCAAATCCAGGGAGTTCCCTGGGGAGCTCGAGTATGCTCCTCTCCAGAGGCTTGAGCTGGTAGGTTTCACTCAGGAAATTATTGAAGACAGATTCAATCATCTGTCCTGAAAAGCCGATTATCGCAATGGCGGACAGGAAAAGCCAGATGTCACGGTGGACATTTGAAAATCTTTTTTTAATGGCAAGATAATGCTTCATTTAACGTCAGGCACCACCTGTGTGGTTACGGAGCCCTCCCCGTTCTTTCTATCCTTTTTCATCTGTGGCAGCTTCCTTTCCATGATGACAGGATCTCCGTCATTCCTTCTCCTGGAAATATAATAGTATGAATCATACAGGAGGTATCCCTCGCCGGGTATGTATCCGAGGTTCCCGAGCGCGTCAGTGGAATCGAAAATGATCACGACTTCATAGTTCTTCTTGAAATAAGCTGACTGTGTTATAAGGTTCCAGTGTTCCAGTATGCGGACAACAACCCATTCAGGCCTGAGCCTCTCTATAAGCGTAAAGTAGTTCAGCCTCTCCTTTTTCACCAGTTCTACGACCTCCGGCGAGACAAGCCCCGGATAATCAAGCATCTTCCTGTCACTGAAATATCCGATATAACCGAGGGCTTCGAGATATATCCTGTCGTCCTTCCTGGTATTCGCACCAAGCCATTCGCCGATTTTCTTCCTGGTGCCGTTCTCAATATATTTCTGCTGCAGCATCATTTCGTATGAGGTCAGAAGCAGAGTCGTCATCATTACCAGGAAAAAGCCCGACAATGCAATGACAGGAACTGTGAAGCGGTTCTCCTGTGTCTTGAAATGCCCTGACAGGGTGAAAAACCCCCTGACGAAGACAATTATCCCGAGTATTGCCGCGGGTGGAAAATACCAGGGATACGGGAATGGCAGGCTTGCAAAGTAGATCATGACTATGAAAAAGGCCAGTGATGCGATACGTCCGAGCCTGTCGCCACGCGCCCATGGAAGAAGCCAGTAGACGGAGGCAAATATGCCGGCAGATCCCGAGAAGATATAGATAATGGGATTCCATCCCGCAAAATGCGGATAGACAGGCGCATAAACCCATGAGGCCGCCTTGAAAAGATGAGTAAGAATCTGCATCACCACTCCAAGAAGATCAATTGGCCCGTTCATGGCATTCTTGGCAAGTACCGTGTGTGGAACTGGCGAACCATAATACCACCATGACCATATAAACCATGGGAGATAAATGACGGTTGTTACTGCCGCGGCCTTCAGGACTGGCGCTATCATTCCCTTCAATGTGGAATTTTTTCTGAACGCAAGGAATGAAACTGTCAATGCCGCAATGTAGACACAGGAATCCGGCCGGGTCCACATCAACCCTCCCCAGGCGACGCCGACATTCAACCAGCTGAACTTATCCCTGCTCATGAGATAGAAAGCCCATGCCAGGAAAAAAAGCATCAAGGCTGTTTCCATCCCGTTCACAGAAAAGACAACGGACTTGGCCTCAGAGGTGAAAAGGAGCCCGGCGAACACAACTGGTATCATCTTATGGTCGGTGTCCTCCGAGAGGAAAACCGAGATCATGAAATATCCCGCCGCCACAAATGCCGGAATGCAGAAAATAATCCTGAAAAGCCAGACCGCCTTCTCATAGGAGTCCGAACCTGTCACAAGATAGCAGAATGCCGGAAGAATGACTCCGAGGGGCGAAGTGAAGCCATGGACTTTTTCCCCGGGCGTATATACCAGCCCTTCCCCATCGCAGAAGTTCTTGCTGAACTTGAAGGTTATGAAGAAATCCTCCCACATGTGGCCGGTGTAGAGGCAATAAGCAAGTGGCACGGTGGCGAAGAGAATCAGGAATAGAATCAAAAGTTTTATCCTGGAGAAGTTTTTCACCCCATGCATCGAAAGTCTTGTATTCAGCATCTTGCACCGCAATTCAGGAACACCCCTTGGATGATTGGATGAATGGATTGATGGATGGTTGCGTATGCAAGAATATTGGCATAATACAAATGAATATTATTTTTCAAATATTGATTTTTAAATATTTTCATATCCCAATCCATTCCCGGTTTCCGATTAAAATTCTAAATTCATTTCCTCGCACTAAGCCACTGAGCCACAAAGTCGAAGATCCAGGCCTGTAGGAGCCGGGAAATGCTTCCACCACGAAGAAGATCCATCTTCGCCAAGGCTACGCCGCAACAGGCCGAAGACCACGAAGAAAGTCATCAAGTTTATTTTCCCTTAGCATTCTTGCTCGGGCTGAGACAAACCCTTTTGAAAATCGGAGATCCCGGGTCTGTAAGATCTCGGGACGGGTTCTTTCTCAGACTCTTTTCCGAAAATTTTTGCTTATCTTTATTCCTATGCGGCTTTGTGCCTTTGTGCGATAATATTTCTTCTGATTTCAACAATCCAAGCATCCATCATCTGCCCATCAGCAACGCCGCGCCCGCGACTGCTGCCGTCTCCGTCCTCATCACCCATCTGCCAATATTAAATGGAATGAATCTGGCTGCTCTCATCCTGTCTTCTTCCGGCTGGCTGAATCCGCCTTCTGGCCCGACTATCCAGGCAAGTTCGGAGCCCGGTTTTCCCTCAGGATCATCCGGAAGCTCTCCTTTGACAGCCCCATAGAAAGCTTGTAGTTTCCTACGCCCAATATCATCAACCATCGTGGAAAATGAAATTACATTTCCGAGTTCCGGCATGAACGGATTCTTCGACTGCTTGCATCCTTCCATCAGGTGGATATTCCATTTTTCAGACACATCGCCTTCGTCCGGACGGACCACAGAATGCTCCATTATGATAAAAGTAATGCTCCACACACCTATTTCGCAGCACTGCGTCAGAAGCTGGTCCATCTTATTATGCTTCGGAGGGGAGACAAAGAGATGGATCTTTCTTGCCGGCTCTTCAAATTTATCCACTTCCAACACGAAAAGCTTCCTGCCCTCTGCGACTCTCGCAGTCGCGATGAGCCCCTCCCCGTTGACAAGCTGGACAGTGTCGCCTGTCCTGCCGCGGAGAGTATTAAACAGGTGCCGTTCCTCCCTCTCGGGAAGCTGTACGAGTGTATTTGTTCCGCCAATGTTTTCACAAAAGAAACAGCGCATGGTTTTTCATCCTTGAAAACAAATAATATAACTGATATTGTCATAAAAGAACAATGTTCTTTAAAACAGATTAAATTTACTATTGAGGTGTCACATGGCAAGAGTCAAGAGATTCGGTATCTGGAACACGGCAAAACTGGCGGCGGTGATGTATTTCATTTCCACATTGATATTCCTGACGCCGATCGGCATCATAATGCTAATCATTGGATTTGCGACTGGAAAGACGGAAGGGGTGTTTGCCGGGATATTCACTGCAAGTTTCCTCATCTTTGCGCCATTGATCTATGCGTTTTTCGGTTTCATCTGCGTGGCGCTGATGTGCCTCATCTACAACATAGTCTCCAGGTTCATAGGCGGAATTGAATTCGAACTGGAATAAAATATCTGCGGCTGTATTTATTTCAGTGCCGGGCGGAGCTTGAAAAATCATAAATCGGCAATCACCAAATCAAAAATGTTATGAGTGGCTGCCCTGCCTGGATTTGAACCAAGACAAACTGCTCCAGAGGCAGTTGTGCTACCATTACACCACAGGGCAAATATTACAGGCCTATATTTTAGCAAACAAGACCGATTTATCAAGCAGGAAAAGTAAAATACACACAACTAAAGTTGTGAACTCCTACATTATAAATGCATATCCTTCCTAGACTTAAAATCGGAAATTGGAAATAGGCAATTGGCAATCACATGTTTTTTTCCATCTCGGTCTTGATGGCAAGGGCGGCTTCAGCCGGATTTTTGGCCTTGAGGACGGGTCTTCCGACGACCAGGAAATTGGCTCCCTTCCTCACGGCTTCGCCGGGAGTCATTATCCTCTTCTGGTCGTCAGTGCTGCTGTCGGCAGGCCGTATCCCCGGTATGACAAGCACAAAATCCTCTCCACAGGCTTTCCTGATGAAATCTATCTCATGCGCTGATGCGACAACGCCGTCCATGCCCGAATCCTTTGCGAGTTTCGCAAGATGCGGGACATGCGAAGAAGGTGCATATGCGTCCTTGCGGTTGAGGACATCGGAAAGCGCAAGTTCATCCATGCTGGTGAGGACGGTGACGGCGATGACGAGAGGCCTGGCGCCAAGCTTCGAGCGTTCATTGGCGGATTTGACAGCCGCCTTCATCATCTCCCTGCCGCCCGAGGCGTGCACGTTCACCATGTCGGCCCCCATCTTCACGGCTTCAGCAACCGCGCCTGCGACAGTATTGGGGATGTCATGGAACTTGAGATCGAGGAAGACTTTCTTCCCCCTCGCCTTGAGTTCTGCAACGGCAGCAGGACCGGCGCTGCAGAAAAGCTGGCTGCCAATCTTGTACCAAGTCACCGAATCGCCGGCGGTTCCGACGAAATCCAGAGCCGGTTTCAAGCTTTCAAAATCAAGTGCGACTATCAGTTCACTGCGGTGGCGGTTGCTGTTCATTTCTCTTTCTCAGCTCCTCTATTAAGAACAAGGGGCTCCTCGGTTTGACTTCAAACTGGCCCACCTTTTCATTGTTCATGTATGCCTTGGCCTGGCGTGCATAATCCCTGAGCCCGTCGCCGACCATGGATGCAAAACCCGAATCATTCTTTGGCGGACTCAGGAAGGCCTTGGCTATATCCTCGGCCTTCTCCTTGGCAAGAATGTCCGTCCTGCCAAAATCGATAAGCGCGAAAAGCGCGGAAATCCTGACGCTGTCGGCATCATAGGTGTTCGGGGACATCGGGACTTTCAAGACCATCTTCATGCAAAGCGCGTCCAGCTGGTTGAGTATATCCTGGTTCGGCTTGTTTATCCTGGCAATCGACCAACAGGCATAGGACCGGTTATCGGTGGGATATTCCGCCACGGTCTTCTTCATCGCCTTCAGAAGAACACCGTTGAAATAGCTGTCCGCAATCCATCCCATGGATTCGAATGCCTGCGTGGACACCTTGACCACCTTGTCGTCGCTGAGCTTGACTATCGTCTCGTAGGAATCCTTGATCTTGAGCTTCCCGAGGGTGGAAGCAACAGATTCCCTGACGAAATCCTCCTTGTGCTCCGTTTTGGATGAAACAGTCTTCCAGGACTCCTTGTAATCAAGACTGCCTAGGGCGTAGACGCATCTTCTTATCAGGTCCGCCTCGGAATCTTCCAGGCTTCCGAGCAGTTTCTCGATCGCAGCTGAATATCTCCTGTCATTCAACTCACCGAGGATTGTCACTGCTGCGGCCCTGGCTTCCTTGTCACCAAGGAATTCATCTCCAATGCGCTTGAGTACTTCCTGGGAGGGGTTGATCCTGATCAGGGATCTTTCGGCTGCAGTCCTGACCTGCAGCGACTTGTCGCCTATCCTCATGACAAGAGCTTCTATTGCAGCCGCATCCTTGAATGCTCCGAGTGAAACACAGGCCAGCCTGCGGACCTCCTCGTCGGGATCTGCAGAAAGCTTGATGAATACCTGGAGCCTTTCCGGGATTGGGACAGCTGAAGCCGTAAAAGCGCGGACAGACACATCTTTGTCCAGTGAAAGCGTGTTCAAAAGGCCTATGCCTCCCTTGTCCCTTGACGCCAGCGCCGAAGCCAGTGCAGCCTTGATGAATATATTCTTGTCGGAGATGCTCCTGCTGAAGCGTGGATCCTTGTCCGGTTCCTCGCTCCTGAGGACAGCCGTCTTCAAGGCGCCGGCTCTCTGCAGGTAATTCTCCGAACTGAGGAACTTGTCAATATCCGAATCGCGTGAATGTTTCGTCAGCTGCTTGTCTGAGATGATCTGGTTCCAGACGAAATTAATCACATATTCGGAATTCTCGGAGGAAAGCAGCTCATTGATGGCGGCGAGATCATTCGTCGCCTTGAGATACAGGGCGGCGGCAAGCGCCCTCACGGACTGATTGGGGGATTTCAGGAGCCCTTTCAGGCAGGAAACCTTCTTGCAGCCACCCAGGGACCTGAGATTGTAGAGCGCGTTCAGGATGTCGGCCTGAACAAAATCATTCTTCTCGTTTTCAAGGCATTTCTCAAGGAGGTTTATCGCCACGGGATTGTTTGAATAGGAGAGGGTCACTGCAATCTTCGAACGGAGGCGGCTGTCCTGGGTCCTGGTAAAATAATCATACTGCATATTGATGGAGGCCTCATCTGCATAGAACGGCGGTTCAGGCACGGTTGTATTTTCTATGTCGAACGGGACTTTCTCCCAGATCGGGAGCACCAGGGGGAAGAAGGCGAAGAGCTTTGTAATTTTCATTTTAGCTTCCTGTATTTGGCGTATCTTAACTGCATCAGCATGCCGAGACTCAGAATAACTGGAAAAAAGAAAACGAGAAGTTCCCATCTTTCAATTTTCACAACAAACATGAATATATCCTGTCCTGAGGATTTTCCAAAAATTACTGTGACAAAAAACGCCAGCACCGGCGCAAGCATCAGGTATAATGACGAGAATCTCGCGAGCCTGGACATTCCGGATATGAGCACCAGATTGTCCTCCTTGGAGACAGCATATACCAGATTAGAGAGGCTCACGATGAAAATCGCAGCCGCTATGCAGAGACCTATGAAATTCACCAGGAGGTAGGTACTTTCCGGATCTTCCAACCACCAATGGAGGAACGGGGAGAGCAGGAGCACCATGAAAGCCGACCATTTCAACCTGGCGCAGGCCTTCCCATATAGGAAAAGCTTGAATCCGGTGGCCGGAAGACTGATCGCCCCGTAGAATACCAGATAGACGGGTATTATATAGAAATATTGTATGTAGGGTATTGGAAGGACATCCATCATCCTTTTCAGGCTCAGGAGGAAGATGAGAAGGATCAGCCCGGCAATCATGCTGTCGAGCGCCCTGAAAAACCTGATGTTTTCAATCGCCGCCAGCTCTGGCGCCAATGCCCCGTGCGGAGCTGGTTCGTTGCCTGACAATGCTTTTTCAACTCGTTCCGGATCCAAATCCACGCCCTGCCTTATTAGTTGTTTTCCTGGATGATCGCAAATGATGATTAACAATTTATATGGAACATGTTGAAAAATATAACAGAATAAGATAGGTTACAATAATTTTGATATCCTATTTTGAACTAAAGTTATACTTTATCGGAACACATGAAATACATTGTCAAAGGCGACGACGAGAAGGAATACGGCCCGGTCGACGAGGAAACCCTCCGGAAATGGACTGAGGCGGGGAGGATACTCCCGCACACCCAGGTCCGCAACACCTTGATCCGCAAATGGAACAAGGCTACCGACTTCGACTTCCTGAAACCCGCATTCGCACTGCAGCAGACCAGGGTTGAAGAGGAGAAGAATCCCGTGGAGAAATTCTCCGAGCGCCTCAACATCATCATCGGCGGAAGGAAGAAGACTCCTGAAACGCTCACGCCATACGCCACCGCCTTCAAAAACAAATATGTCCACGATCCGGCGACCCTCGGCCAGCGCCTTTCGGCCATGGCGTTCGATCTCTTGGTCCTTCTTTTCTTTGGATTCATACTGCTGCTTTCCTTTGCACAATCACTGCCTCCACCAAAAATTGAACCGCCTAAGCTGCCGGATGCCACAGTCCAACAGGATGCAAAGGCTCCTGATAAAACTGCAGTTCCGGCTCCTGCCGGGACACCTGTAGCCGCACCTGTACCCACACCGGCTCCTGCGTCCGCACCTGCTCCAGAAACAGCAACAGCCATAGCTCCCGCGGCACCCATAGCCAATAACCCGGAATTGAACGCCTCCTTCAAAAAACACTGCTGCATCTTTGTAATAGGCGTCCTCCTGTACTATGGAATTTCACTGGGGCTTTTCGCGCAGACCTTCGGAATGTGGTTCTGGGGAATCATGATATCATGTTCCAATTTGGAAGAGGTATACATGGGAAGAGCCTACCTCTTCACAGTCCTCATGTTCATCCTGGGAATACTCACTCCTATTATGGTCCTAGTAAATCCATACAAGAGGGCCCTCCATGAAATGCTCAGCGGGACCATGATGATAAAAATTGCTGCAAGACCCAAAGCCTGACATGCAAACCCATAATGCAACCCCAGTGAAAATACCGCCATGCCACTGAAATTTTTCGCAGACCAGTATTTTGCATGCAAGAACTGTGGAAAGTGCTGCGGCATATGGGAAGTCCCCCTGACCCAGGAGGAAAAAGAGAGGATTGAAAAGCTCTCCATCCCCGGCATCGACTTCTCCAAGAACAAGATCTTCTCAAAGAACAAAAAACACAAAAGCCTCTACGTCATCAACAAGAAAAACAGGTGCTGCATCTTCCTCGGCGCCGACAAGCTCTGCCTGATCCACAAGCACCACGGCGAACAACTGAAGCCTCTGACATGCAGGATATATCCGTTCGACATCATCAACTGGGACGACGATGTCACAAGCGCCACGCTGAGATACGACTGCCCCGCCGTCTGTTCCCAGTCCGGAAAAAAGATCTGCTCCTTCGGAACGGACATCAGCGCCCTTGCAAAGGAGCTCTACAAGAAAAGGAAGTTCGCCGATGCCAGATACAACAGGAAACTCAAGCCGAAGCTCTCAAACCTCAGGATAATCGCCGAAGCTTATAAGAATTTCCTCCTTGACACCAGGTTCCGTCCGACAATAAGGATATTCGCAGCAGCAAAGCTGATCGAGTTCCATTCCAGGCCTGAAAACTCGGTCGACGTACTTGAAGCCGGCAGCTTCTTCAGCAGGGATGCGATGGAGCTCGTGAAGAGGAGCATCAAAGATCTCGAATTCATCCTCTCTGAACCGGCCCCGTTGAACCTCCATGAGAAAATGATCTTCAGGTTCCTCGTGGGCGGCTTCATCAGGTCCGACGAGGAATATGCAATGAAAATCCTTCCCTTCGCCAGATTGTCCAGGGTAAAGGAGATCCTCAAGTTCTCACTCGGTTCCGGGTCGCTTGGAAAACTCTGCGCCCAGCTGCCTGAAACCTCCGGGATTGATCCGCTTGAAGCGGTGAAAGGAATGAAGTGGGATGAGGACGCCCTCGACATCTACTGGAACTATATCGGTTCCAGGCTCGAATCGTTGCACTTCTGCGGATTCCCATGCCTCGGCCTGACCTTCGAGGAAGGAATGCAGCACCTGATAATCAGCTATCCTGTCCTGGCGTCCATCTCCGCCCTCTCCGCAAGAGCGGACAAACGCGGAAACATTACGAAGGATGACGTTTCAAAGGCCCTTATAATAATCGACCATACCTTCTCCCGTTCCCAGCTGTTCGCGATCGGTTATGTGAAGAGGATGACAGCCATCCTGTGCACCGAAGGCACGCTCGCATCCCTGCTCAAACCTCTGCCGTAACAATATAAAAGGGCACTTGGCCCGCCAGATGGCGGGATCTTGCCTGTGATCTAATTTTTATATAAGGAATCTTCCCAATGACAAAAATCGCCAAGAAATTTCTTTCGACGGATCCCTGGATAATTGAGGAAAAGGGATTCCAGCCTGAACATGCGAAAGTCGCAGAATCCATCTTCTCTCTCGGAAACGAGTTCATGGGAGTGCGCGGATACTTCGAGGAGGGCTGCAGCGTCGACAGGTTCGTCGGCAGTTTCTTCAACGGAATTTTCGAGGAGGAACCGATCAACCATCCTGTATGCTACAACGGTTTTCCGAAACGTTTCCATTTCATGCTGAATTCCGTCGACTGGCTCTACACCAGGATCAGGACTGAAAAGGAGGAGCTCGATCTCGGAAAATGCCGCTTCAGCCATTTTGTCCGCTCCCTTGATCTCCGTGAGGGCGTCCTCAGAAGAAGTTTCATCTGGCATGCCGCTGAAGGTGATATCAGGATCGAATTTGAACGCGTCCTCAGCATGGTGGAGCCGCATCTCGGGATACAGCGCATCATCCTGACATCAATGGGATTTACAGGGAAGGCCGAAGTCAAACTCGGTCTTGATTTTTCAAACTTCCAGCACAACCGCAATAAATGCTTCTGGAGCACCATAAGGAAGGAACATGACGGAGATGTCGCGGCAATCATGGCACGCACGCTGAAGAGCGCCCAGAAAGTCTTCTCATCGATGAAAATAAAATCTCCGGCGAAATCCGAGTCCTGCAATGAAACCGGAGACCAGATCATTTCCCGTTCCTTCAAGCTGAACCTGAAGAACAATGAAAAGGCCTCATTCGACCGCATAGCCGTGAACTTCACCGACAAGAAAGCCCTGAAGGATGATGATTTCTGGAACAGGAGCATGAAGTCGGCGATGGAGCTGAACTGCGCTACTTATGAAAAGGTCCGTGCAGAACATGTCGCCTGCTGGAAAAAGATCTGGAGCGAACAGGACATAGAGATAGAAGGCGATCCTGAAAACCAACAGGGCGTCCGATTCGGGATATTCCAGCTGCACCAGACCTATCACGGAGTCGATCCATCATTGAACGTCTCTGCAAAAGGTCTCACTGGCGAGGAATACCACGGTCATACCTGGTGGGACACCGAGACCTACTGCCTTCCATTCTATATTTTCAACAATCCTGCCGCTGCAAAAAATCTACTCGAGTACCGTTACCTGACCCTCCCCCAGGCGAAACAGCGTGCGATTGAAAAAGGCTGCAAGGGCGCGAGATACCCGATGGAGACGATTGACGGCACCGAGGCTTGCTCGGTATGGCAGCACGGCGATCTGGAAATCCATGTCCCTGTCGCGGTCGCATACGGCATCTGGCATTATTCACATCTTGTAAAAGACAAGGATTTCCTCTACGGACACGGCATTGAGATGCTCGTCGAGATCAGCCGATACTATGCAAGCCGCGGCGGCTGGGCCCAACTCACCGGCGAATACGGCTTCTGGTGCGTCATGGGACCCGATGAATTCCACATGATGTCCCACAACAACTGCTACACCAACTTCATGGTCAAGAAATCTTTTGAATACACTCTCTCAGTTCTGGAGGAAATGAAGAAGGCCGCTCCTGTCAAACTCGATGCCATCGTCAAAAAACTAGATCTCAAAAAAGAAGAGATGAAGGGCTGGATGAAAATGGCGGAGCGCATGCGTGTTCCGCAGGACAAGAAGACAGGCGTATACGAACAGCACGATGGCTATTTCGACATGCCGCATCTCGAAGTGGACAAGATCAAGCCCGAGGAATTCCCGCTCTACCACAACTGGGCGTATTACAAGCTGTTCAGGACCGACATGATCAAACAGCCTGACGCCATGCTGATCCTCTTTTTCTATTCACAGGAATTTTCAGACAAGGTAAAGAAGGCGAACTTTGAATTCTACGAACCGCGATGTTCGCACGAATCCTCCCTCTCGCCGGGAGTCCATTCGATCATGGCGGCCGAACTCGGGCTGAACAACAAGGCCTACAGCTACTGGGGCCATGCCGCACGCCTTGACCTCGACGACTACAACAACAATACGAACCAGGGACTCCATACGACATCCATGGCCGCAGCCTGGATGAACGTGGTCTATGGATTCGGCGGACTCCGCACTGATGGTGAATGTCTTTCATTCCGGCCGTCACTTCCGAAGAAATGGAAATCCTTCAAGTTCAGCCTGCGCTATCTCGGCAGGATATTGAACGTCCGGATCGACAGGAAGGTCGTACGTCTCGAGATCGGCGGGAAGGGAGCAATCAAGGTCGAAGTCTTTGACAAGTCATATTCCATAGGTGACAAACCTCTTGAAGTGAAGATGCCAAAGTCAAGGATGGCGTAATCTGCATATTTGATTTCGCCTGATCTGGATATACCTTAAATATAAAGGGGAACTTTAAAGGTGGAATATGAATGCGATCAGGGACATAGTTGAAGTAAAATCAAATCATATTGTGTATGATTTGCCTAATGGCTTCTCATCAGGAAAAGTCGAGCTTATAATAATGCCAGTTGAAAACAATAAAATTCTTCATTCCGATAAGAGGCGGAACAAACCTAGAATTAGAGGCTCTTTACGGAAATACTCCAATCCTTCGCTGATGCAGCTTGAAAAAAAGGCCTGGAGTCTGGCCGCGCAGGTTAAACATGCGCATAGTTGATGCGAACGTAATCCTTAGATATCTTCTGGATGACCATCCTTTGCTTTCTGCCAAGGCAGCAAAACAAATCGAGTCTAATCAGGTATTCATCCCCTCAGAGGTCGTCTGCGAGGTTGTATATGTCCTTGAAAAGGTCTATTCTGTTGAACGCATTGAGATTATGGACAAGTTAACCTCTCTCATGGAATCTCCACATGTCTCGGTCTTCAACATTGAAATAATTCTTCAAGGATTGAAATTGTATTCGTCCAGGAAACTCGATTTTGTGGATGCCCTACTCTGTGCATATCACAAGGTCAACGGAGATGAAATCATCACCTTTGATGAGCAGATCCTCAAAATCCTCCGCCAATCATAGGAATCTCCATAAACCGGAGTTCGGCAGGGCACATTCCCCCGGCGACAAAAGCCTCGAAGTGAAGATGCCCAAGGACAGGATGGCGTAAGGTCAAGGCTTAATTCTCAAGCTTGCTAAAGATTCCAGGAGCGCCTGTTCGTAAGAGGCGTAATCCGTCTTCGATACTGCATATGAGACATAAGCGATGGATTGGCCGCAATCCAGATACAGGCGTAATACCTTCATGTCGTTGGGGGCGTCCATGGAGATCTGCACGGCCGTCCTGCCTCCGATGTTCAAGTCCTTCCTGGATAGGACTGTCGAGCCGAATTCCTTAGACATTGCCTCGACAGCCTTGGAGAATGTTTTGCCGTCGAGTGGTTCGCTCAAAAGCAGGCCAATATAGTCTCCATGCGTACACATTCCTGAATCCCTGCCATCAAATTTCCATCCGGCAGGAGCATTTATTGTGATGCCAAGCTCCGGCAGGCTCATGGTCGCTTTTCCGATTTTGCCGTCGCCACATCCGAAACACATAACAATCATCGATGTGACAATCGAATAAAGAATGATCCGTGGAAATCCGCATTTCTGTTCAAACATCTTCATTTCACCCTCCTTCAGCTTTTCCTAAATACAATTTAAATTGTTCTTAGCCTTATTTCTTTTCAAGGCAGTGGTCCAATTATTAGTCTGTGCGAGTCTGTGGCAAAACTCTCTACTGCCCATCCAGCTTGTCATAGAATTCTGCTTCCTTGCTGGAGAGACGGCCGGACTTGATCTTGCTGTTGAGCTTGTCCATATTGACATCGCGGGGCACGCCGGTCGGGATGTTCTCAGTTTCGGAGGAAACCTCATCCTTCGTCTTTTTCTCGGCCGCAGGCTTTGACGCCTGCTCGAGAATCTGAAGCGGTCTTGGCTTGGAAGATTCGGTTTCCCTTCTTTTTACTGCGGAATAGAATTCAACTGCGGATGATATTGCTACGGCAAGCGCCGCAGCAAGCATGATGAACCTGCTGGTCCTTCCCTTCCTGAAGGCAAGGAAAACAAAGAGCGCGGCCGCTGCAATCATTATGTAAAATGCGATGTTCATATTAAAGATAATCTTCCCCCACAATGCAAAACAAGCGCCTGCACCGAATAGGATATAGGCGCCATGACGCAATATCAAAGCAGAGGCTGAACTTTCATGTCCGGTGCTCCCGAGGAAAATCCTCGTGCAGGACAAGGGAATATTCAACGCTAGAAGCATCATGAAAAACATGAGCGCGCCTTCAGTGCCGTAAAGAGGCACGAGGAAAATTCCGCAGACCAGCGCTCCGGCGCATGCACCGACATGATCGGAAGTCTCAATACCGCCTCCAGCTTCGATCTCCCCCCTGCCCGATTCCCTGAAGATCCTGGCGGCTATCGGGAAATATGTGCCACAGCAGATCCCGGACAATAGAAACGCAACGACGAACCAGGCGAAATTCCAGAAGTCCGGCGACTGATACGAGATGAGGAAAAGCAGAAGAACATGCGCCATCAGCGATGACAGCAGCAAAATTCCGGCACTCGCCTTCTTCTCTACGGTCGGATGAGCCGCAATAATTCCGCCCGCCGCAAGTCCGAACATGAACAGCGCTGAGAGAAGTCCGGCATTCAGGTACAGGCTTCCCAGTGAAGTCTGGAAAAGATACATGAGGATGATTATCGTACCTATGCTCACGAATCCGGCACAGAACACTATGCGCCAGGGGCCGGCGTCCCCTGCCCCGTTGGAACGTTCAGAAAATGCTGAAATCAGAGTAAGGAAAACAAAAACAAGAAGCGGCACCAGGACAAATAGAATTCCAAGACGCAAAACCTTCATGCAGATCGAAGTGATGTCAGCGCCCGACTGCCTTGAAGAAAGGAAAAGCGAAAAAAGGAAACCGAGCGGCTTGGAATCATCGTTGATCATGGCAACGCTACCTGGACCGACTTCTTCGTATTTCGAGAGAGCCCAGGATTCCCTGTCCGGCAGATATAGCGATCTCAGGGCCTGCGGCGGAAATATCCTTGCGGCCGCCCTGTTCCGGGAAAAATTCCTCTCAAGGATGTCCGGAGAGTTCGAAATAACATCCTCGTCCGAGACAATGAACCATGCGCTGTCTCCGGGGACCAGGACTTCATTCTTGAAAACTCCACCAAGCGTAGTCTTCACGGACGCTCCGATGAAGGCGAGTTCAGGGCCTATGACATTCTCCCCGCTGGATATTCTTATTCCTGCAACACCTCCTGTTACGAGGGAATCCCTGAGAAACTCATAGAACTGGGTGGTAAAATAACGGTTAAGCACTGAACTTGAGGCTTCCGGAAGATTAATGATCGCAATATCATAATAAGCAATTTTCTGGTGCAGAAAATTCCTTATATCGCCGGGAACCGGCTGGAAGCGCTTATCTTTTATCCTCAATTTTTCTGGTGCGTAGCTGTTCACCCTGGCGGAATATTCATTGTCATAGTGCGCCCAGGCGACTTCCTTGATCTGAGGAATCCGCAGAAGCTCCCTGCAGATATTGAGTCCGGAACCTACGACGAGGATCTTTGATGCGATTGGTCTCTGGCTGAGATGGATGGAAATGATCTTCCATGCGCTTTCAGAGTCGGGCATTGATTCGCATACTCCGCCCTCGCGGACGACAGTGAAAGCATCCTTGTAGCTCCCATAGAGGTATTCCGCCTGCGGGGTGCTGAATGTTCCTAAATATTTCTCGCCCGGCATCAGCTTGTTCCATTTTTCAAGCCTGAGCAGGCTCGAAAAATGACCGTCAATCCTGAAAACAAGGGCAAGAATTAAGATACCCGCAAGGGCAATCTGTGTCTTCCTGCTGCAGAAAAGAGAAAAAGCTGCAATTATAAGACAACATATTATTGAAGACACCAGCATGGATGGACAACTGAAATAAAGCAGAACTGTCGTTCCGGCTCCGCCGATGAAGCTTCCGAGTGATTCGAAGATGAACGTTTTCGCCACCGGCACATCCGAACTTTCCTTGAGCCAGCGGCACGCGAGAGGAAATAGCGCACCGGTGACAAAGCTCACCGGCGCATTGACGATCAGGGACCAGGCGGTCATTTTTACCAGCGGGAACAGCTCATAGCTTTCGACTCCCGAGAATTTCCTGATATGGAGGATCAGGTAATACTGCAGGATGAACGCCGGAACATATGCCAGCATGAGAAGAGGCGTCCGCATTGCGAGCTTCGCAGAGCTTTCCTTAAATAACAAGACGAAGGATGAGGCGATTGCGATCCAGAGGAACCATGCGCCGAAGAAGATCGCAACCGCGATGTCGTTGCTCTCAAAGGCGCCGAGGAATTCCCGGAAAAGAAGGGTCTGCGAGCCTATCGCGAAAAGCCCGATTGCGAATATCGCAAAATTCTTCCTGTGTTTTTCCATAAGCATATATTGGACAGGATTACAGGATTTACATGATTTCCTGAAATTAATTCATCCTGTGAATCCAGTTATCCTGTCAAGATTATTTCTTTTCTTCCTCCCCGAAGACTTCGGCCTGGAACGTCAGATAGTTCGCGCCTTCCTTCCATGCGTCCGACGGGAGACCGGCCTTGTTCGCAAGGTGGGTCAATGTCGTCTCAAGGTTCCATCCCTGCTCCGTTGCGACCTGGGGGAGGAACACGGCGGATCGGAATCCTTTTTTTAGAACCATTCCGTCTGTGCCGATCTTGATGTCCTTATAGGAGGCCACCTCTTTAGGCGGGGTGAGGGCCGAGATATCTATCTCAAGCTTGTCGACTTCGTCCTTCCGGACAGGTTCAAAACGCCTATCCTTCACTGCGGCGGCAATAGCATGGACGATAACCGACATGTAAAGCTCCTGGCTCGGGAATATCTCGCCGATGCATCCGCGAAGTTCGCCTTCCTCCTTCAAAGTGACGAATGCCGCCCTCTTCTCCTTCATGCCTGCGGTCAGTTCGATACCCAGCTCTTCCGTTGTGGGATCACGCCCCTTTTCGAGATAATATACAATTGACTTCCTTGCAAGAACCAGCAACCTTGATTTCTCCTCGTCTGTCAATCCCTTCTTTCCATTATCATTCATCACTGCCTCCTTTTTCCCATCCCATTTTCCAGTAAATGCAATAGAGAAATAGCTTACTGAATTCCTGTAATCACCGCTGATTTCACCAGATGTCGTATAATAGAGCTTGATGCACTTTGAATTTTCCGGAAGCATTGCGAGTGCAGTGGCTATAGGCATATTGCCGCATACCGTATCGCCAGTATCCTTGATGTATTTCAGGAATCCTCCTGAATCCTTCTTCTCGATGAAATCATAGACGCTAGTATCCAGCTCCTTGAGCTTCTCCGGAATATTGTCCTTGAACGGTACAAAACCAAAACTCGCCCCGTAGTGCGTGAAATCCGAACTTATCAGCAGAAGAGTCTCCGAGTCCATAAGACCTTTTATTATTCTCCCTGCCTCATTAATCGTCTCCAAGGAACATTCCCCCGCGATGATGAAGACGATCTTGGGGAAGCCAGGGGGATTTTCAATTTTCGATTTTTGATTTTTGATTGTAAAATCATACTGGAGCAAGGGAACCTGGATTTGGACACTGTGCTCATTCGTCAATGCTTCCGGAATATCCTTGAAAAGGGATTTTTCCTTCAACAGCTTATCGATGAATTCCGTGTCCATCGCAACCTTCCCGAGCGGAGTCTCGAAGCTGTCATATCGCGGAACGCTGAAGACATTGCTCATGGGAAGGTAATGTGTCGGCCCGATGATCACGATCCGCTTGCAAGTCCTGTCCAGTGATTTTATCCCGCAGAAAGCCGTCCTTCCCGAATATTGGTATCCGGCATGCGGCTGGATGAGGGCAATGACATCCTTTAGTTCCTTCCCCTCGGCCTTGGAGTAAAGCCCGTCAAGGAGCTTTGTCAGCTCCGCCTTGTCAGCCGGATACCATCTTCCTGCAAGCGTGGACTTGAAGTTTTTTTCTATTTCCGCGAAACAGAAAAGAACAAGTGACATGAAAAACACAAGGCAGAATATCGTCTTACATGCATTCCCAGCTTTCATCTTTTCCTCCCTGCATTCACCATTTCCCTGGCGGTTAATTTATTTGAAGGAACACATTCAGCTTGATTACTTCTTATCCTCTTTAGAACACCAAGGATTTCCCTTGCCTTTTTCTTCTGTTTTGCCTCTGCCGCAAAGATACTATTATTTTTCATGTTTTGCTCCTATAAACACATCCAAGGACGCGCATTAGTTTCCGTTATATTGCTTTATGACGCGAAGCGTCTTTGGACTGCGGCACCCCCGTGCCGCTTTTAATTCAAAGCGAAGCAGGGGCTTCGCACTCCAAAGATGCTACGCATCAAATACAGCCAACATAAGATTTCTATTATAATCACCCGTTCCATTTCCCTTCGGCACCGATCTCATCACCCATGGGCCTTATTCTACCCTTATATTCTTTTATTCTGGCGGGAATGAGCGACGATTTAGCACATGCTCCTGTAAAATCAAACACGACAGCACCGGCAGCACAACCAGCACCCGCCAGAATAAAAAAATATTTTAAAAAGCTTCTCCGGTTCATTTCCATACGCCGTAAATCTCCCTGCCGCATGGGCATTTGCCATCCTTGAGGTTGTTCTGCAGGAGTGTGTAGCCATTCCGTTCTATCAGAAGCTTCTTGCAGGCCGGACAGTATGTGTTCTGTCCTTCCCTGCTCGCTATGTTGCCGATATAGACGTATTCAAGCCCCTCCTCCATGGCGATCTTCCTGGCAAGGTCAAGAGTCTCAAGGGGCGTCGGCGGAAGATTCTTCATCTTGTATATGGGAAAGAACCTGGAAAAGTGCATCGGTGTCTGTTTACCAATATTCTTCACGATCCACTGGACGAGCTTCCTGATATCCTCGGACTTGTCGTTCAAAGTCGGTATGAGCAGGTTGATTACTTCGACATGGACACCGGCCTCCCTGGCGGTCACCAGCGCATCAAGAACCGGCTTGAGGGTGGCCTGCGGGACTTTCTGGTAGAATTCCTCGGTGATCCCTTTCAGATCGATCCTGGCGACATCAACATGCTTCAGCAGATTCTTCCATGGCTTGGTATTTATATATCCTGCCGTCACCAGGACGTTCCTGATCTTCTTTTCCTGTGCGAGTTTCGCAGTATCCAAAACATATTCATAGAAGACCACGGGATCCGTATACGTGTAGGAAATGCTCTCGCACTTGTGTTTCGCAGCGGCTTCAACGAGTTTTTCCGGCGGACAGCTGTAGGCTTCGCTGTCCTCGGGATTGGTCTGCGAGATCTCCCAGTTCTGGCAGTTCAGGCAGTGCAGATTGCATCCGACGGTCGCCGTGGAAAGAGACTTTGTCCCAGGGAAGAAATGGAAGCACGGCTTCTTCTCTATTGGATCTACGTTTATGGAGCAAGGAAAGCCGTAGACAACCGAGGTCAGCTTGCCGTCGATGTTCACCCTGACCCTGCATTCCCCGCTCTGTCCGGGCATGATGATGCAGTATCTCGGGCACAGGCTGCACTGGACGGAACTGCTCATGATCAATCCTTCCGAATATCCAATATCGAACACGGAACATCGAATGATGAAGTGCAATCCAAGAGAAAATTAATTTGTCGATTCATTTGGATATTGGAAATTCCTTGTTGAATATTGGTCATTCCGTCTTTCCTTATTTCTCCAGCATCGCTCCGACCATCACCGACGCGTCGAGGAGCGAGGAGATATTGCTGTCCAGTTCAAAGGTTGTGCCGCAGAAGACGTCATGCTCCGGAAGGTACGAGGAGCCGTGGGTTCCCTTGATCTTCGTATCGTCCTGCTCAACGCTCATCGGCGGCCAGAGGGACATGAAAAGCTCGCAGGGATCGAAGCCGGGCTTGTTGTGGATGTCGACATGAGTCGCATAGTCCGGGGCTTCGGAAGGATGGTCCCACCACTTGTAGGAGAACCAGCTGCCCGCAGCCGCTTCCATGATAATGTCGCCGCATCGTTCATTATTCATTTCATTCCGGGTAAGGATCCTCAGGAGGCCTTTGACATCGTCAAAAAGTTCTGCCACGGCTCCGATCTCGCTCTTGTCTGCAAGGTAGATGTGGGCGATCTGGTGGTCCACCATCGCAAAAGCCCTTGAGGCGTACAGGTCTGGATATAAACGACCCTGGACATTCCTTTCCACGAAGAATCCGGCGTCCCACAGGATCCTGTTCGGAAATATCGGCTGCTCCGCCGCTGTTATGGCGTAATCTCCAAAGAGCAGCATCTCATATCCGGCAAGTTTTGCCGCGGCAAAAAGCTTTTCTACTTCCTTTTCAGCCTGTATAAAAGCATCCTTTGCCTTCTGGCTGTCAGGCCCGAATTTCTGGAGATCGTAGTCGAGATGAGGAAGATAGACCAGCAACAGATCCGTAGCCCCGTCAGAGACAAGGAGCTTGGCCGCAGCCGATGCGATCCACTTTGTCGATTCAATCGAAGTAAACGGCCCCCAGTATGAACGCAGGTTGAAATCCTGCCCTATCTCGGTGCACAGCAGGGAATAAAGTCCGTCCGGCTTGGAATAGAAGTCCTGTATCATGCCCCCGTGATGCTTGTGTATCGGCGCAGGCGACAGGATCAGGTCGCTGTCGCGCCCGATGCTCTGCTGCCAGCATATCTGCCCGACAGTCCCGCCGTTTCTGCGGAACTTGTCCCATATCCTCTTACCGTCATATATGGCGGACGACTGCTCCCAGAAAAAAGTCTTGCAGAGCTTCTTGTAGAAAAAACCGTTTGCGATCATACCATGTTCGGCGGGAGGGAGTCCAGTACGGAAGCTTGCCTGGACAGGGCACGTCAGAGCGGGAAAAATTGTCTTGATGTTTTTCTTGTTGAGTTTTTTCCAGAAGTCCGCGCTGGCGTGCTTCTGCCAGAAATCATAGCTGAGGGCGGCAACCTGGACGACTAAAAGCTTCATGTCTGCACCGTCATATCTCGTTTTACAAGTTCCAAATTCCAAACACCCAAATCTCAAACAAGTTCCAGCCTTCAAAGGAGGACAAACAAAGAAGAACACAATAACAGCTCTTGCGAGCTTAACTACGAACAAATTCCGAATTGTTTTTGCAATTCGTTTGTAGTCAATGCCGTGAGGCATGTTTCATGCTTTCACCACAAAGGCACAGAGGCACAAAGTTATATTGTATGAAACCATTGAGCCCCCTCTCTTCCGAATATCATTTCTTCGAATAATTCGCGCTGTCGCCGGGATTGCGGGCGATCGCGACACGGCCGGTACGGGCCAGCTCAATGACGCCGAAGTCCTTCATCATGTTAATGAAGTCCTCTATCTTCTGCGCTGATCCGGAAAGCTCGATGCCAAGCTCGTTCTTGTGGACAGTGACTATTTTCCCCTGGAAGATCTCGGTGATCTGTATGACTTCGGCCCTGTTCCTCCCGGAGGCCTTTACCTTGATGAGCATGAGTTCGCGCTCGATGAATTCGCTGCCGGTGAGATCGATGACCTTGATCACGTCGACAAGCTTGTTGAGCTGCTTGTCGATCTGCTCGATTATGGCGTCATCGCCAACCGTGACAATGGTCATCTTGGAGACTGCGGGATCATTTGTCGAATTGACCGACAGGGACTCGATATTGTAGCCTCTTCCGCTGAAAAGTCCTGCGACTCTCGCAAGGACTCCGAACTTGTTCTCGACGAGAACCGATATTGTGTGCTGTTTCTTTTCCATATGTAATATCCTTTCAAAAATATTTTCAATTTCCAGGGATTCCCCTAATCTATACCTTCTGTGCCTTTTTTCATCTCAGGGATCCGGTAATTCCTTGAAACATGTCACCTCACAAAAAGTATTTCCACGAGGTTTCTCAGATATCGTTCGTCCGAGAGGCCATCAGTCGCCTCCTGGGGAAACTCGCACAGTCCCTTGAAATACCCGGCGAATTCCGCATATACCTCGTTCCTCACCTCCGGTGAAAGTGTATTCCTCCTGAGGAGGGCGTCCTGGAGGAGGGCCGCATTTTCCGGGGATATGTTCTCCCTGGCCCTGGCGACAAGGTGGGGATACGCCTTGAAGGAGTTATATTTTTCCGGCATGATCCCGGTTATATCCGGCACGTCGGTCCTGGTCTCCCTGACCACAACAGTCCGTGCCGCAAGATCCCCGAGCCTCTGGTAATTTCTTGAAACCAGGCAGAATGTTCCACCAAGCAGGTAGAAGGCAGGAAGGACATCAACCACTCGGAGGAGGTTCCTTACCATCACCTGTGAGAACTGGAGCCTCAATCCTTCCATGTCCATCACGCGCAGATGGAGGATTCTCTTTCCGACAGTGCGTCCATCCCAGAACCATTCCAGCATGATGCCATAAAGGATGCTTATGGCAAAATAGAGTATTATGGAAAGGGCGGTGGCGAAATCCACCGATATGAGATTAAGCAGCTTCAAGGGAAGGGTCAGCAAGCTCTGGAGGGCGATGATGCATGCGAGATCTATGAGCCAGGCTGTGCATCTGGATGCGGGCCCGGCAAGAGCAATGGAGAAGCTCACACCTTCCGGCGTCGCGACCTCAAGAAGATTTGTCCTTGCACCAACCATTACTTCTCCTTTTCGATCCGGGCTGATTCCGCGCCTGAAAACATCAGGTAGCAGGACAGCACGACCAGCTCTACGATTCCAAAAGTTATCTTTGCGTAATACGGGATCACCGGCCAGTGGTACTGCGAGAAAAAAGATTCCACTATTCCCGCCCAGACCAGCAGCATCGCACAGCCGCAAATGAGTGTGACGAGATCCCCCATATGCCTCTTCAGGCTTGCAATCCTGCCCGTCCCTTCAGGCTTAAGTATCGATTTCCCGAGGATGAGACCGGCCTGTCCGGCTATCAGGATGGCCGGAATCTCCACCACTCCATGGGGCAGCAGCCAGCCGAACAGGAATGCAGATCCGCCTCCGCTGATATAATCGATGCATATTGCCCCCAGCAGGACACCGTTGTAGAAAAGTATCAGGACGGTGCCGAGTCCGAAAAGTATTCCCATGGCAAATGCGTTTATCGACACCCTTATATTGTTTGTCATCAGGAATGCGGCAAACTGCGACTGCCTGTTTTCAAGCATCTTTGCCCCATTGTTCTTCTCCTCCCTGACTATTCTCTCCCTGGGGCTGATCCTCAGATGATAGAACTGTTCCGGGATAAGGATCTCCTTTGAAGAAGGATCTGCGAAAAGTGCGACGCCTCCTATGGCAAAGCCAAACATCGTGATGAAAAGGGAAAGATGGAAGAACAGGATATTCCGTCTGAAGGTCCGCGGAAAAGTCTCAAAAAACCATTTCTTCAGTGCAATGTCGGCCATGCCGTGTTTCCGTGTGTGTATCCTGGAATACGCCCTTGAAACCAGGTTGCCCAGATATTTCGTCAGCACCTTCTCACCTGACAACGTGGAAATCTTCACAAGGTCGTCCGACACCTTTTCATAGAGATAGTGGAGACGCCTTGCTTTTTCGAGTGGTATTCCGCTCCCGACGCCGGCGTCAAACACGTCCAGAAGCTCCTCGAGCTCCTTCCAGGACTGCTCATTGTTTGAAATGAATCTTTCCACGTCAAGGATCATATGAGCTGCCTTTCCTTTATCTGGAGATATGCAGCGATGGCGCTGCGTCCCAGATCATCAGGTTTCACGAGCTGGAAATGGACGCCTCTTTTTGAAAGGTTGTTTTTCAGGATCATCATGTCGGCCCAGTTCATATGGTTTGCGAGCCGGCCGTAGATCTCATCGACAGACTTGACCGGCTCCCCTTCGAACATAGGTCCGGCGGCGGGAGCGGATGGCGAAAGGACGAGGCATAGATGCTGCCTGCTTATAAGTCCTATTCCTTCAGCGAATGATTCGGCAAGCACCGAGTCGTCCAGATCTGTCAGGAACACAAGCATCGCCCTTCTCCTGAGACGTGTCCTTATGAAGGAGAAAAGCGCATGATAATCAGGGGAGACAGGCTTCGGCTTCAGCCTGAAGACGGCCTCCCTGCAGGAATTATAGTGTGTCTTTCCGTTCCTGGCGCGCACAAAGTTTTCGACTTTCTTATCGAATGACATGAGTCCGAAAAGGTCCCCCTGCCTTTCAGCGGCAAGTCCGAGCACCAGCGCCGAAGAGAGATATCTTTCAATAACCGCGCAGCCTCCGGTAGTGCGCCCGCTGAACCTGCCGGTATCCATTATCGCATAGATTTCCTGGGTCCTTTCAACCTGGAAGACCTTGCTCACCGGAACGGATTTCCTGGCTGTCGCCTTCCATGAGATTATGTTGTAGCTGTCGCCGTGGATATAGTCGCGGAGCTTGTCGAACTCCCTGCCCTGCCCGAACATTTTGAATACGTGGACGCCGTAGAAATTCCTGTTGAGAAGATATGCCGCCAGGCCTTTCCTCTCGGAATGGATGTCGGGGTAGATCCTGATTTCCGTGGCGACATTCCTGTCGGCGCGTCCTGTCCACAGCCCTATCATGGAGTTCATCTCGACAATGCATCTGAGGGAAGAGACCAGCCCCCTCTCCTGTGGAATACATCTCCAGCCGGCCTTGACCATCGACGCCCCCGGGACTACGGTCTGGAAATCCGTCTCCACATTCTTGAAAGCTGAAGGCATGAGCGCCGCAAAACGCACTGTTGCAGGACTGTCTCCGGTATTGAGGAGCCTGAAGTCGATCTGGCTCTCATGAAGAAGCGAGAACCGTGATATCTCCGGAGCTTCAACACTGATCTTCCGCATGCTCCTGCTTAAAAAAAGGAAGTCCAGTACCGCCATGGCGAGAAGGATCAGGAAGGCTGAAACAAGGAAGGCGCATGCGGCGGCATTGTGCATGGCGGCTGCGGAAAACGGCAGGAGCACCGCTGTCCATATTATGATGTTCCTTGGAATCAGCTTCATCTTGGTATCGCAACCTCCTCGAGTATTCTTCTGATGACCTCCGACACTGTAAGGCCTTCAATCTCATATTCAGGCCTAAGTACAAGACGATGTCCGAGGATCGGTTCCGCAAGGAACTTCACATCGTCGGGCGTCACAAAATCCCTGCCGTTAAGGGCGGCAAGAACCCTCGATCCGATTAGGAAGGCCTGTGTGGCCCTGGGCCCTGCACCGACAAGGACAGAATCATGTGAACGGGTCAGCCTGACTATCTTCACCAGATAATCGACGATCTCCTCCTTTATCGTGAACCCGGCGAAGGATTCCTGGAATGAGAAGAGCTTGTCCATTGCAATGATCTGTGAAACTTTTCCGGCCTCGAGCGTCTTCTCAGGCGAATCGTTGACCATCATCCTCCTGGCAAGCTCCTTCTCACCGCCTTCATCAGGATAGCTCATCGGTATCTTCAGCATGAACCTGTCCTTTTCAGCTTCTGGCAGCGGATACGTGCCTTCATATTCGATCGGATTCTGTGTTGCAAACACAGTGAAGGTCCCGCTGAGGGGATAATCCTCGCCGTCGATAGTCACCTTCCTCTCCTGCATGCACTGCAGAAGCGCCGACTGGGTCTTCGCCGGCGCACGGTTTATCTCGTCGGCAAGCAGGAATGTCGTGAAGACCGGCCCCCTGACAAGGTTGAATTCCTGGCGGTGGAAATTGTAGACGTTCGTACCTGTGATGTCGCTCGGCATCAGATCAGGCGTAAACTGTATCCTCTTGAAATCACAGTTCATTGTCTTGCCAAGCGTCCTCACCAGCAGCGTCTTTGCAACGCCCGGCACACCTTCAACCAGGGCATGCGCCCTCGAAAAGATGGTGACCAGGGCGAGATCGACGACTTGTTCCTGCCCTATTATGACCTTTGACACTTCCTTCTTCACTTCCGAAAGGACAGTTTTGATTTCTTCAAGCTTTTCCATAGGCGCTCCCTGTTTTCTTTTTCATTATGACAGTATTTATTTCATTGTATGTCTCAACAGCCTTTACGGCGGATGATCTTCCCTTTTCCATTATCGCATCAATCTCCTTCTTCTTTTCGCGATTGACATTGTGGTAGCGTATTATCCTGAGCCATTCATCATAGCACGCCTTGACAATGTCCTTCTTCGGAACCGCCTTCTGGAGGAGGTTTCCGAGCCCGGACGAACTGCTGCAGCCCGGGTTCACGGGGCTCCAGCCGCCATCGGAACCGGCCACCTCGCGGAGCGCCACCGAATACATGTTCCGCCACAGCAGGAGGATTATAACAAGAAGGAGATTCGCACCAAGCACTTCGAGCCGGTATTTCTTCAGGAGCCATACAAGGTTTTTCTCCTCGCGCATCCCATGGACGCCTTCGTCGAAAAGCACCTTCTTCTTTTCACCGACCAGCCAGCAGATGAGCTCCGGAGAAAAATCTTTTCTGAGAGCCTCGTTCGAAAGCGGATATGGGACACATGACAAAACAACAGTTCCACTGCCGAGCCTCCTCTCAATGACAACAGGCTTTCCCTTGGACGAATATACTGTCAGCCATCCAGGATCGGCAACCTCGAAATAGCTGGCGGAATACATTGGAAAACCAGTGAAGGAATATTTCTCCATATAGCCAGGTTCCGGAACTGCTTTCTGTCCTGGAAGCGGCATAGTCCTGCTCCTGCGGAGGGTGAACGCCCATTCCCGGATCCATTTCTTCATATTGCGGGATGCCTTTCCATCCGGCAGTTCCGCATCGATGGCTTTTTTCCCGGTCTTTGATTTCACCCTGGGGGAAACAGCTCCTGCCTCAAAGGAATCCGGATGGAAGAACACGACTGCACGCCCGCCTTTGAAGACAAAATCATATAGGTCGCTGTTCCCCTTGACTGAATAGGCGGGAGCGCCAATCTTGAAAAGCACAGTTTCGTCTTCAACAGCAATCTCCCCGCTTCCGGTCATCAGCCTTGAGACTCCTACGCCATTGATTTCGGAAAGGCCTTCAAAAAGGGCCTTGCACCCCTTGGGATCGGAATTCAGGGTTGAATAGTCCGGATACACATCGCCCTTGGAAAAGCGCAGGGAGAAGATCTCGAAGGCGGAATAGAGGAAGAGCGCAAGCAGTATCGCGGCCGCCGCAAAGATGATCTTGTTCACAATGGCATTCATTGTTCAGCTCCTGATCCTGTCATAGTTCCGGATGAAATAATCCATGGTCTCCCCGTCAGCCCGGAGCGTCCCATACCATATCCTCTCAAAGAGGCCGGTATTCTCATTGAAGGCCGTGACAGCATCGGGCCTTATGTGGTATCGCCTCTTAACCTCATAATAATATTCCCGGTTGGTCTTATGCTTCGCTACGGTAAGGACGTTCTTCTGCGAGAGCGCCGAAATGCATGCCATGAACACAGCCCTTGACGCAGTCCTGAAATCGCCTTTTCCGGAAAATTCCCCGGCAATCTTCATCCACTCTGACTCTGCGAGTTCGTCGGCCGTCATATTTTCAATATCAATTGGCAACGCAGCTGCAATCGGCACGCTCACGGGACTGATCCGCCTTCTTCCCCTTCTCCTGAAATAGATCATTGCGGCAAAAAGAACGGAAAGCAGGCACACCGAGGAAAGTATCAAAAGGTAATTCTCCCTTGAAAAGGCGCCCAGGCTGAAGCCGTCGCCCTCGGGCGTATCACCAGAGGGGAACCAACCGGCAATCTTATCAAGCATATTCTTCACCCAGTCCCCTATGCTTCCGAATATCGCTTCCAGATATGATTCGAGCTCGCTCTTCCGATGGGCGCCCTTCTCCTCGCCGGGAGCTCTCCAGGAATACTCCCGGCGGAGGAGGACTTCCCGGACAGCCGTCTCCAGCTCCGTTTTCTTCACCGACATGTTTTCAGGGCGCATGGCAGGCGCAGGAATATCTGCATCAGGAACGATTTCGCCGGACACAGATACTGCAGGCAAGGCAAGGAAGACCATGATTGCAAATCCCGCGGCCACCTTGAGCTTCTTACCCGCCTTCGACCTTTTTGCGATTTCCGCAAGAAGATCGTTTCCGGCATGGATGGACTCGCCATAGAATACGCGGACCGCATAAGCAGTCTTCAGGACAGGATCGACAATCATGTAGGCCGCCGTCATCACCACCGACCAGTACGTCAAATTGAAAACCAGCCTCAGAATCAGGAAAGGATCGCCGGCCCGGCTGAAAACCGTTTCAAGCCCGAAGAACATTTTCATGAAGAACGGTATCAACAGCACCAGGATGGCGACGTTCAGCACGGCTGCAAACGCCAGAAATCCAATCATGACAAGAAGAAAATGATTCTGGACCGGATTATTGATCATCTGCCGCCAGGATTTCTTCAACGTCCCTGACACGGTATCATTCCCCCAGCAGCCCAGCACTACGAGATTGTTCGCAAAAGCCATGGTCCAGGCCGCAGGGAGCATGAACAGGAAAGCGAGGGGCTGTATGAAAAGCATCGGCGGCTGGAAAATGCTCTGGATCAGAAAGGATCTCGCAAGCGTTCCTGCTTCAGGCCTCTGGTGCGCCTTCCCGTTCAGGACCTCCAGGACTTTCCTGCAATATACGGAGTTCATGAGGTTCTTGAAGGAATAAAGCAGAGCTGCAAGCAGCGAATACAGCCCGAGCTTCTCATAGGCGTACGCGCTGTTCATCATATCGTTCACAAAAAAAAGCAGGCCCAGGACGAAGGGCGCCGTCCCTATGAAATAATACGGCAGCAGCGGCAGGCCATGCATCCTCAGGAAATGAAATGTCTCGTCCAGGATATCAACTGCAGACCTGCATGAGGGCCCATCTTTTTCACGCGAGCGGTTTTCCCTAGTCATCTGACACGCTCCATCCGTCAAGTCCGCTGCCGTGGTATTCATCCGGAATTTCGGCAAGTATGGATCCTATCAAATAAAAAAAAAGCCAGGCCGTGGCAAGTCCGACGATGAAAAGGGCTGTTTTCACTGAGAGCTTGAAGATGGTCCTCTGGTAGAAAAATTTCTTCCTTGTCTTGCCGAGACATCCTGCGCAGAGCATCCTGCCACCGTGCTCCGTCACGCATTCCCGGCAGAAATCATGCCCGCAGTCCGGACATCTGGCAACAGCCTCGCGTTCCGGGTGGTTTCTGCACCTGATTGTTTTCAACACTGCGAATCCGCTCATATTTGCCCATGTCCTGAAAAAGTCCGATCATCCTGTCTGTCCGGCTCCGGGTATCAGCGAAGACTTGTCAATGCGCCCCTGCACAACTTCAATTTTAGCCTTGATCTCGGCAAGCACCTTCAGGGAAGACCTGTATCTTGGAGTCAAGGATATCTTCTCCTCGGAGGTGATGGTCTTGATTACCGCCCTGGCAGACGTCCCGAGCAGGAAATTCACCATCAAAGGCAGGAATCCGAGAACAGCGATGACGGAAGCCGTCATTTCTCCGAATTCACTGGCAGCAAAAAACATCATGGCCAGGATACCGGCTCCGATAAATCCCCAGATGCCGGTATACACCCACCAGCTTCTTGTCTGACAAAGCACGATATACTGGATGTCCTTGAAGAAAAACCTGCGGTATTCCTCGGTATAGCCATTGCTTAAGACATACAGAAGATGATCTTCCGCCATATATATGCGGCTGCTGCGGAGGAAATCCCCGCCCTTGCATATCTTCCTATATTGTATCGGCATTGCATGCTCCCATTCTTATCTTGACATTTCGGAAAAAATCAGAACGCATATCAGCGTGGCCCAGAGCAGCAGCTGGAGGACTGACAGTATGACCGCCACGACAAACCTCCACCTGTTCCTGGGATACGGCGTCTTCATCTTCTTCCACAGGAAAAAGGCGGCTATTATGACGATTGGCGACAACGCCAGGCCGAGATAGCAGATCAGAAAAGACAGCACCGACAAGGAAAGCAGGATTTCATCATAAAGCACCGTCCTGCTGTTGAGCGTCCCGATATTGTCCTTGGACGTCTTGAAACATTTAGGGCAGTAGTGCTTGTCTTCAATCTCGATGTTGCAAAGGCTGCAGAGATAGCAGCCACAGGTGCCGCAGATTGAGGATGCCGCATTGCCCTGGTGGTAGAAGCAGCTGGAATCACCTTCGCTTATGATCTTTTCAGGGGCGACACCCTTTTCCGGAGACTTCAGGATGGCCGGGAAAATTTCAATGGCATGCTTCCTCCCGCAGGCCGGACATTTACAGGAGCCGTATTCGAGAACTACATCCATCGGCAGCGCAGTCTTGCATTTTACACAGAAGTTCTGCTTCATCTTTTATACACCACCCTTGTCTTGCACATATAGTCATGAAGTGCGCGCTTTTCCTTGTCAAAGACAACGATGATATATCCTATATACATCATCATGCCTCCGAGGATTTCAGCAAAATAGCGTCCCATAGACTTCTGCCAGCTGATTTTCTCTGTTCCATCGGCATTTATCAGGCCAAGCCCGAAGGCCATCTTTCCAGGAGTTGCACTGTATTTTGTCAGGAAGAATATGTTGAACAGGACGCCTACCACCATGCTCAGGATGAAATATGCAAACATTATCAGGGCTGTAATGATGCTCTCCGGGAAAAAGGACAGGGAAATAACATACGCAATCGTAAATGGTATCTGGATCACCCCGATGATTATCCAGTCCAATATCTTCGCCAGTGTCCGCACCCAGAATCCGCCATAGACAATATACCCGGGAATAACGCTTCCCTCCTGCAGCCTCCTTATAAGGACAGGCTTGCATTCAGCACAGCATGGGAGCCCTTCGATTTCGACGAGTTCGTCAGGATTGGAAATCCTTTCGCACATCTTGCATTTCCGGTTTTCACGCTCAGCTCCGAGCAAGTGCACGAACAATCCGGCAAGTTCGGATTCTGAAAGCTTTTTCCACTCCCCTTGCTTCTCTGACCATACGGGAGTATCAGCCTTCAGCGCCCCTTCAAGCACAAACTGCTTCATTCGGACTTCATCGAAGGGCCCGTTTTCAATTCCATCTGCCGACTTGTAGTTCCAGCTCAAAGCCATAAATCATCTTTCTTTAATCGAGCATTTGATTCAAAACCAAACTAAAGTTTGTACTCCAACGAATTATACCTTCCCAACAAGCCAGCACTCCGTTTCTCCGGTTCCGCCTTCATTCAAAGTTGGATGTTCGACTGTGTCCGCCATAGCTTCTCAGCGACGGCGGATGTTCATGTTTCATCTCAGTTCAGCATGACCTGTCCGCCGGCGACGGGTATCGCCTGTCCGGTCTCATATTTCTGTTCGACGCAGTAGATTATCGCCTTCACCACATCTTCAGGACAACATCCACGCCCCATCGGAACTTTGCCTTCATATGACTTCTTCACATCTTCAATCGTCTTCGCGCCCGGAACTTTTCCACTGTTAAGATACTGGACAAACAGGCCGTTCTTCGGATCACTCCAGAGCGGACCCTCGAAATAATTCCCGGGACATATGCTGTTTACCTTTATCTTGTCATCAATAAGTTCAAGCGCAAAGCTCTGCGTCATACCGATCGTTCCGAACTTGCTTCCGGCATATGCCGCATTCCTGCTGCTGCCTTCGAGTCCGCTCTTCGAATTCACCTGCACTATGTCGGTCCAGAGGCCATCCTCCGCATTCTGTATTGACATCAGGTTCGAGACATGCTTGACGCAGACGAAATATCCGGTGTAGTTGACTTCCGTCACGAAATCCCAGTCCTTCTTCGAGAAGGTCTTCACCGGTCCTGCCTTCAGGACTCCTGCGTTCGCGACGAAAAGATCGAGCCCGCCGCATTGTCCGACAATTTTTGAAAGCATGTCGGAGACGGATTCCTCCCTGGCGATATTCACTTCCACTGCGAAAGCCTTGTCCTTCCCGAACTTCGCACAAATTCCGTCCACGGCCTTCTGCGCCCCGTCAAGGTTGATGTCGGCAATTGCAACAACCGCGCCTTCGGCGGCGAGTCCTTCCGCAATGCCAAGACCGAATCCTTGTGCGGCTCCTGTAACTGCCGCGATTTTTCCGTAAAGCCTGCCGAGATTTCCTCCGGACGCGACTTTCTTCCTGTATGATTCGACTTCCCAGTTTTCTATGAACTTATACGATTTTCCGAGCAGATAGTTCGGCCCGCCGAATGCAGAAGTCAGTTGCTGGACAAGTGCCGCATCACCGGCAAGCAGTTCAACTGTCCTGGCATCCTTGAGAGTCCGAGCAACTGTGAAGACAGCCTTCTCAGGAATTGAAACCACAAGCGGCTTGTATCCCTTCTGCTCTGCGAATTTCGCAATTGCCGCGGAATCAATCTTGTTGGAAATCAAGGAGAAGGACTTCGCATAGACAATATGGTCGGGTGTCAGAGGCCCTTCGGCCACCTTCATCGTAGCTGAACTTTTAACAATCATCCTTGAGCTTCCATCGCCAAGCCAGGTCCTGAGTTTCGGTGAAAGTTCTACCACTGTCTTCGAGTCGGCAATATCCTTTTCAAGTTCTATCTTGACGTTCTTCTCATCATAATAGGACATAAGCTTGTCCATCATATGCGAGTAAATACGCTTGATCCCGTCGGCGCTGTTGCAGCCCACGAAGACGCCGTGGTTCTGGATGAAGATCACTTCCGGCTGTTTGCCTTTCGTCTCTGCGAACTTCGCAATCTCCCTCTGGACATACATCGCCAGCGAGTATCCCGGATCAATATAATCTATCCACAGCGAGTCGGGGAAAAGTTCAGAACACTTCTCTCTTCCATCCTTGCCGCAGGTCATTCCGTTCACAAGCGCGGGATGGAGGTGCACCACGAAAGTTGAATTCATAGCCTCATGGAGCGGCGCTTCGACGGAAGGCCTTCCGGAACTGTCCGGGCATACCGCGATCTCCATAACCCTCTTGACGAGCGACTCGCGTTCTTTGGATTCCAGCGGGGGGATGATTGTAAAGAGTTCGCGGATCCTGGCCCTGTCCATCTTCACGAAATCCTTTTCAGTGATTTCCGCGAGGGCGATTCCGCTGGGCTTTATGTAGAGGTTCTTCTCGTCCTTGTATGAGGTGTTTCCACCGCCAGCGAGGACGAAGCGCGGGTCAGCCCCGTACAGCCTTGAAAGTTCTGCAATGATATTCAAAGACATATTTTATTTCTCCTTATGATGGCATGCCATCATTTGTCGAAATAAAATAAACCAGAAACAGGATTTTTAAACCATTGAATGGCATAATCTTCTATATGAAGGCAGGACTGGACTTATATTATCTTACTTTTATCAATCAAAATAATATCTCACCCTGAACTGGGTGAAATACCTGATAAAACCATCTCAAGGCCGGAAGACGGACAGCTGGAGCCCTGGGATGACACTGTAATGCCTGTTGTTTCCGGTACATATCGTCAGGGATCGCTCCGAGGCAGTGGCGGCTATCAGGGCATCTGCAATGTCCATTCCCGATTTGAGTGCATGTTCCTCGATGTAGATCATCGCCCGATGGGAGATGTTCTCGTCCAATGGAAGGATTTGGAATCCCAAGTCAGCCAAAAACTTTCTTATCGAAAGCAGTTCTTCCTTGTTACGCGCCCCCTTCAGCAGTTCCATGTATGAAACGGCTGAAATCTGGAGCTCGGGGCATTTGTCGATCACCATCGCTGCCTTGGTATTTCCACGCAAGGCCCATATCAGGACATCTGTATCGAACAGCATTAGAAGCGTCCTTTCCGAATGGTCCGGACATAAGCGGGGACATCTTCCATGTCTTTCCTGTCGGCCCAGATTCCAAATGCAGCACATTCCGAGACCTTTTTCCGGGAACGCTGTCTGCCACAAGGCACTATTGAAGCCTTTTCCCTGCCACGGCATGTAAGCACAACGGATTCATTGCGGTCAATCGCAGCAAGAACGCTCTTCATGTTCTTCCTCAAATCAAGGACTGTCGCATTCATGTTCACCTCCAAGTGTTCACTCTGAAGTGTACACTTGATTCTTGAAAAGTCAAGAAGGGATTTGTCTTAAACCTTGATTTAGGAGGCAATTTTACTGGAAGACACGCTAAAGCTGTGAACTCCAACAAAAGGTAAATCCAGCCGCCAAGACACCTGCACAACTTCTTTTATTCGAAGTTGGAAGTTCGACGTTGGATATTCGATGTTCAGGAATTATGTAGATTTTGCCGGCAAGATGCCGGCGCTCCGTCAAGTTTCAAGTTACGAGTTGCCAGTTACATCCCCTTCATGGAAAAGTCAGCTTCATCACGTATTTCTGCCAGTCGGACTGGAACTGCTTCATGTCCTTGACGTCCAGGATTTTCATGAGGGACTTGTAGCCGGTCGGATCGTCATGGTAGTTGGCGTTGAATTCCTTGTAGAACTTGACGAGGAGCCCTTTTTCCTGCAAATAATAGCAGAGGTATCTTGACTGGGCGTAATTGTCGCCCTTGGTGCCACCGTAGAATTCATTTACACTGTAGCCGGTAAGCGTCTCGAAATCAGGAAGATCATTCCGCTTGATCGCCTTCTGCAGGCCTGCGAGCCGCCAGTTCGTCAATCCTGCGATCTGCCCATTACGCTCAGAGCATTGTTCGTAGAGGGAGCCAAGCCCTTCATTGAGCCATGAAGGGCATCCGGGGAAGTTCGCCTCTATGAACGGATGTACGATCTCATGCACGAGAGTCCCGCCTCCAGTTCCGATGTTCATTATCAGGCAATCGTTCTGCGAGGAATAAAATCCGTACGGCGTATGCGGATCATTCCCCGTGATCAGCTTGCAGTATTCGCCAAAGCTGTCAGCGTCCTTCAACAGCCATATCGTCAGTATCCTCGACGGATAATATTCGAAATAGCTCTTCATGAGCATATTGACGGTCCAACGGATGGTCTTCTCGGAAAATCCTTTCAGCGTAACAGCATCAAGGTCGCCGACGACCACGAATGGCGGTTCGACAATATAATTCAGTTTCCTGCCGGCATACTTCTGCTTCAGGTTCCTTACATGCTGCATGAGATCCGCATTGGTCGGTGGAAGCGACCTGACTTCCTCGACAGCACCGGTCTTCCCGATAATCTTCTTCACCTGAGGCTTCTTGCGTTCCGGAATCTTGACCTTCGACTTTTCGATATCGAGGACGATCCTGATGATCGACCATTCGTCTGCGGAATATTTCAACGGCCAGAGCTTCAGGAAAACCTCCTTTTTCATCTTCCTGTAGGCACCGTTCTCCTCGGCCGGTTCGTTGTAGAGGATTTCATCGCTGGCGGGATCATATCCGAGGATCAGCCGGAAATGCTCCGACGAATTGGCGGCGTCATTGTAATGCGTACAGACTATGGAGGGTTTGCCCCTCTTCAAATCGGCAATCATATCATTGAAACATTTTTCGATTTCTTCAGGTTTCGCAGGATTCACCTTGGGACATGTCGTGGAAAGATCCCCAAGCTTGAATCCGAGGGCCTTCATCGCATTTAGCAACTCACGTGTATAACATCCTCGTCCAAGTGCGGGCTCAAGACCTGACACGTTGAACACATCGTCCTGGGTGACCTCCACCCCGAGTTTCTTCAAATACATCTCGATGCAGGCCTCTCCGCAGAAATCGGCTCTCTGAAGGACGGCTGGAACATCCTCAATTAAATATTTTTTTTCGCTTTCATTCTGTGCAGAGCCCAGAAAAGCGGAAAAAAATATAACCATTGGAACAATCAATTTCATAATATTATTGCCGGCGAGACGCCAGCGCTCCTTGAAAATTTCCAATTTCAAGTTACAAGTTTCCAGCATCATGCATCTTGTATTCAATCAACCATCCATCCAACTTGCCACGGCGTAGCTTCTTGGCAAAGCCGGGTCATCCAGCCCCTTCTCCCAGCCCCGGAACTTTCTTTATCATCAGGATCTTGATGTTGCTTATTGTTTCGACGGTCTGATCGAGCATCTCGAGCATCCTGTCAATCTCCTCCTTCTCAAACTGATTCCCGGAATTGTTCAGCACATTCAGAAGCTGTCCAAGAACAATGCTTATGTCGGAGAAGGAAAGAATCTCCTCCTTTGGAAGCTGGTCCGGGTTCACCTTCAGGCTGTCAAGACGGCGCATGAACACAATCTGATCCTCAAGGATGGCGAGAGACCTGCTCCGGAGTTTCCCATTTCCCTCGTCGGCAGACCTGTTGTAGTCTACGATGACCTCCTCCCATAGTTCGTCTATGAAGTTTTCGAAGGCTACACGCTGGGCCTCGTCACGGAAAGCAAGTTCGCGTCCGGCAAAACAACGCTTCCTGGCGCCATCGACGAATTTCCTGCCATTGTAGAGTTCATCTCTCATAAACGCCTCAATCTCGTAGGACTGGAATCCGATCCCGAGATCCTGCAAAATCTTGTCAAGGCTATCAACACTGCCGGTGGAAACCGAGAATTCCGGCTTGAATGGAAGGCTGTCGATCGGGTTTTCATCCTTGCGCCATAGCACGCTTTTACCGGTCCCGACGGGTTTAATCCATATCTTCTGGCTGACCTTCAGGAATTCGCCATAGCTTATATAGACATTTTCCATGAGCGACGGATCTGCTATGAGGGCCTGTTCGAGCTGTAACTGGATGTCGATGTCCGGACCGAATACTTCGAAAACTCCCAAGAGCGCCTCCTCCATGCACAAAACCCAGCTCTGTATGTCTGCAAGATGCTCCTGCTTCTCCGAGCCTGGAAGGAAGCTGAAGCAGAAGATGCCCTTGTCGGAACTATCAACGCTCAATATAAGCGAGTCTCCCATCTTGAAGGAATGTTTCCTGTAGAATTCCTTCATGTCAAAGACCTTCATATTGAGTTTCGTCTTTTGGGAATGCTTTTCCTTAAGCACTTCGGCATTCGCCTTGTCGTTGAGAGCGTAGTACTGGAGAATCATCTCAATCCCCATAAGCGAATGATAGAGTTCAAGATCTTCCGATGTAAAATCCTTGACGGTCTTCAATTCAAATTCCATATCCAATTCATCAGGCTTCAGGATGGCTTCGAACGGCGGGATTTCGGGATTGAGGAACGGCATGAACCTGTGGCCCGGGAAAAGGATCCCATTGTCGATCTCATCCTGTGCCGGTGAAATGCAGAACTCAGCCTTGTCGAAGAAATTTGTCCGCGTAACATAGGTTTCACGGAGCTCCTCCCCCTTGGTGATGTCGAGCAGGGAATTGTCGACGAGAAGCAGCTTTTCGATTTCCGGGACTATCTTCCCGGCATCGACCTTCAGTGAAAGCGCAATCGACTCAGCCGCATTTTCAGCGGTGAAAGCCTTGTCGGTCTTACCGATGAAATCCTTCAGCGCCTTCTCCAACTTGGAATTTGATTTTGTTTTTTTCATTTAGACAAGTTATCTATTGTATTAAAGAACATAAGTTTTCCTTAACAACTGAATCTTCAAGAAGTAAAAACTCATGAAGCTTCTTCTTCAACAGCTTCTTGGATATGAGTTTTGATTCATATTCGGCTATGACGGTCGGGCTTAGCGATCTGCTTAATGCATATTCAACTACCTCGTGATCCTTGTCCCTGCAAATCAAGATCCCGATGCTCGGCTTCTCATGTACTTTTCTTACATCCCTGTCAAGTGCTTCAAGATAGAATTCCAGTTTTCCAAGATATTCAGGTTTGAACTTGTCAATCTTCAGTTCTATTGCAACAAGACACTGAAGCCCTCTGTGGAAAAACAACAGATCCACAGCAAAGTCGCTTTTCCCAACCTTCAATTTGTATTCTTCGCCGACAAAAGTGAAGTCTTTCCCTAATTCAAGGATAAAGTCACGTAAATGATGTATCAAGGCGTTCCTAAGGTCATGCTCCGAATGTCTTTCAGGAATATCAAGAAAATCAAACACATAACTGTCTCGAAAGACATCTGTAGCCTCTGCCGGCATTTCTCGCGACACTGTCGCGAGTTTCTTTTTAGCTAGAACAGTTCTTTCATATACTCCAGAATTTATCTGCCGTTCCAACTCTCGTTTCGAATACTTCTCCCCTGCAGAAAGCTTCAAGTAGAACAGCTTCTCCTCCATTGCCTTGCAACGCGACATCACCACGAGGTTGTTCGTCCAGCTTAATTGTGTCACCAGTGGTGTCACAATTGGAGAACCGGCGTAAGTTTCATGGAATTGCTTCATCCTGTAAAGGCCTCTCCGGTCAAAACCCTTGAGTTCAGGATACAGATGGTTTATATATCCTGCGAGTTGGTCAACGGTTTTCTCGCCCCACTCCGCAGATTTAACCTTGCGGCTGATATATGCCCCGACATTCCAATAGAGGGTTATCAGTTCCTTGTTGACTGAAGCAAAAGTCTTCTCCCTGGCTTTTTGAATCAGCCGGACAACTTCATCGAACTGCTTTACTGGCAAAAGTTCAGCCTTCATAAGCATCCCCATAGAATTCGCGGTTCAGCTTCTTGTCCTCTTCGCTTACCTTGAACTGTCCATCATCTATTTCGGAGAGGTTCACGTAGAGCTGATTCTTGTTGAGGAGGTCTATCAATCTATCATGGAAAGATTTTGGCATATTCGAACTCCGTTTTCCTTAACTGTAACCTGTTGACATTCATTTTCCATCTGGACTTTTATCCTTTGGCAGTGGTTTTCCCTTGCGCCATATTGCAGGCAGGTCGTCATGATTTTCAACAAATATGAGTTCCTCAGAAAAGATCATGACCTCCTGCAGGCTGAAAAGCGGATTGGCGAGAAGCCCCGGATTGTCAAGGAACACATCCTGGAGCTGGACATAAAGTCCGGTGCCGAACCCATCCTTGTCAGCAACTCTTTTCAATGCCTCAAAATATTTAAGACTCCATTCTACGCATTTATCAATATCCCGATGTCTTTCCTCCTTTGCAAGTCTGTGGAATTTCAGCTTCCCTCCAAAATAGTCTTCGACCGTAAAGACAAGCACGTCTCCCTCGCTGAATGAAACCTTCTCGAAATATTCCTTCAAGTCGTAAACCTCAACGTCGTAGATATCGGCATTGATATCATCATTTGGCCTTTCAGCGGTAAAAAGCTCTTTTGCGTTCTTTACTAATGACATGCCAAAACTGTCATTGTAGCAGCTTAAGGAAAGCTCGCTGAAGGAAATCCTTGCAGTCTTCCTGCCAATTTCAATTTCGCAATCCTCTGGTCTGATGCTTGCCTCCGTCCCTGTAAGTTCTTCGCTTATGTACGGCTGAAACATGAAGCCCGGGAAAAAACTGCCACCTTCAACTCCTTCATCAAATAGAGCAAGGCAGAATGATGCGCCTTTGTAAAAGACATTGGCTGGTGTAAACAGCGGATCCTCGGGCGCATTTTCAACCTTGACGATATGAGGGTTGAGCTTGAGTGAGAGTTCGATGAATTCAATCACAGCGTCAGGATCAAGAAACTGGAACCTGGCTTCCATCTCATCACAAATCTCATCGTACGTGAATGGCTTTTCCGCTTTTCCAATATAGGCGGCCACGGCTTCATACATTATCCTTGCATGCTGCTTCTGCATTGCAACATCTTCATGTGGAATTTCAAGCCGATCCATAACGCTTCTTTCCTGGTTAAATACTTTTCTGAAGTTGTCAAGGAATCCTTTACAACTCAACTTGCCGGCGAGACGCCGGCGCTCCGATATGTCAAAATATAAAATACGCGGAGCGGATTTTATCGGCGCAAGGCCGTTATCATGTCTTCCACGCGCTTCAACTTGTCCTCGTTCTCGGCAAGCATCTTCTTGGAGTCCTCTATGACCTTTGGCGGAGCCTTGCTGACGAATCTCTCGTTGGACAGCTTCGCCTTCGAACCGGCGATCCAGCCTTCAAGATCCTTCTTCTGCTTCTGGAGCTTTGCGAGTTCCGCAGCGACATCGACAAGTCCGTCGAGAGGAAGGAAGATCGTGCCGGCGTCCGTGACGATCGACGGAGCCGGTCCAGAAGCTGCGAAGTCCGCATCTATGACGGCGCTTTCGGCGCGCAGCAGCATCTCGATGGACGATTTCTGCTCCTGCAGGAACTTCTCCGTTCCGGTATCGATCGGCTTGATGAAATATTTTATCTTCAGGGACGGCGCGATATTGCAGCTGACGCGCAGATTCCTGCCGGCGCTGATTATTGCGAACTTCGCAACAACGCGCTTTATCAGTTCCTCGCTTATGCCGAGGACTGCGAGTTTCGCAGGTTCCACAGGCTTCGGGAATTCGGCAAGCATTATGCTTTCATCTTCCTTTAGATATCCCATCTGATGGGATATCTCCTCGGTGACAAACGGCATGAACGGATGCAGGAGCTTCAGGATCGTGAACATCGCATAGTCGAAGAGCCCGAGCCCCCTGTTGCGCTTCTCAGGATTGTCCTTGCTGAAGAAATTCTCCTTCGCCACTTCGATGTACCAGTCGCAGAACTCACCCCAGACGAATTCGTAGAGGCCGTGCACTGCGTCGTGGAACCTGAAATTCTCCAGGGAATCGTTCACGGAGGTCACAACCTGGTTGAGCCTGCCAAGAATCCATTTGTCGTCAGAAGACAACTGTTCGGCAGTCAAAGAGTCAAAGTCGAAAACCGGCTTGCCGGGGTCGCCCTGCATGCGGCGGAAACGCGAGGCGTTCCAGAGCTTGTTGGCGAAGTTCCTGCCAAGTTCGCATTTCTCGTTGCTGTACCGGATGTCCATTCCAAGCGGCGCTATATATATTATTGAGAAGCGTAGTGCGTCCGCTCCGTAGTTCTTTATCACGTCCAGAGGATCCGGCGAATTCCCAAGTGACTTGCTCAGCTTGCGTCCGCTTTCATCGCGGATGATGCTTGTGAAATAGACGTTTTTGAAAGGCAGGGCCCCCTTGAACTCGTATCCTGCGACAATCATCCTGGCGACCCAGAAGAAAATAATGTCGGGTCCTGTAACCAGATCGCTCGTAGGATAGAAGAACTTCTGCTCCTTCGTCTCATCCGGCCATCCCATGATGGAGAAAGGCCAGAGCCAGGAGCTGAACCAGGTGTCAAGCACATCCTCGTCCTGCGTCCAGTTCTCAATATCTTTCGGAGCTTCGAGACCGACAAATATCTTCCCGGTCTTCTTGTGGTACCAGGCGGGAATGCGGTGCCCCCACCAGATCTGGCGGCTTATGCACCAGTCCTTGATGTTCTCCATCCAGTGGAAATATGTCTTGGTCCAGCGGTCTGGATAGAACTTGATCTCGCCGGAACGGACGGCGTTGATTGCGGGTTTCGCAAGCTCATCCATCCGGACGAACCACTGTTCGCTGGCGCGCGGCTCGATCGGAACGTCGCCGCGTTCGGAATATCCGACGCTGTGCATGTGGTCCTCGATCTTGACAACAAGCTTCGCATCCTGCATGAGCCTCACGATCTTCTCGCGGCACTCGAAGCGGTCGAGTCCGACAAACTCCTCGCCTGCGGCCTCGTTCATGGTGGCGTCGGCGTTCATGACATTCAGGATCTGGAGCTTGTGGCGGAGGCCGACATTGAAATCGTTCGGATCGTGGGCGGGCGTTATCTTCACGCAGCCAGTTCCGAACGCAGGATCGGCGTGTTCATCCGCAATGACAGGAATTTTTCTTCCGGTAAGCGGCAGGTCGACAGTCTTTCCTACAATATTCTTATAGCGTTCGTCGGCGGGATTGACGGCGACTGCAGTATCTCCAAGCATTGTTTCCGGGCGTGTGGTTGCGATCACAAGATGTCCCGAGCCGTCCGAAAGGGGATACTTGAAATGATAGAAATATCCGTGGACTTCCTTGTGTATGACTTCCTCATCGGAGAGGGCTGTCTTTGAAACCGGGCACCAGTTGATCATGCGGCATCCGCGGTAGAGATAACCTTTTTCATAAAGTTTTACGAAGACGAGACGGACTGCGTTGTTCAAGCCCTCGTCCATCGTGAAGCGTTCGCGTTCCCAGTCGCAGGACGTTCCGAGCTTACGCAGCTGCTTGATTATAGTTCCACCGTACTGTTCCTTCCATTGCCAGACGCGTTTGACGAACTCTTCGCGGCCATAGTGGTCGCGTCCGTGGCCTTCTGTTTCGCGGAGTTGTTTGTCGACACGGGTTTCGGTGGCGATTCCAGCATGATCGGTTCCGGGGAACCAGCAGGCCTCGTATCCCTGCATCCTGCGCCAGCGGATAAGGATGTCCTGCAGGGTGTTGTTCAGGACATGCCCCATTGTCAGTATCCCGGTGACATTGGGTGGCGGTATTACAATTGAATATGGTTTTTTTCCGGAATCCGGATTCCCTTTGAAACAACCCCGTTCTTCCCAGATCGGGTACCATTTGTTCTCAATATTGCCCGGCTCATACGCCTTTGGCATCTCTTCTGTGCTCATATTCCTATTCCTTAAATGTAAATTAAAGCAAATCAAACCCGAAAATTTAAGCTTATTTATGTGAATATCAACCAAGAGGAGGAAATTTGCCGGAGATATCCGTCCCGGAGCAAAAAAAGCATTATGTTTCAAAACATAGTAATATATTTTCCTGTGTGCACTGGAATTTAAATAAAGCCACATTAAATTTTATCTTCTCAAATAACATTTTTACCGGAAAACACAGAATATATATATGGACAGCAAGGAATTCAAAGTTTCATGCCCGAAGTGCAAGGCGGTGTTCTCCGTTCCGCTTGAGTTTGCCGGAGAGGCTGCCGAATGCGCGGAATGCGAATTCGTCTTCGAGATCCCGAAGCCGGACCAGGCTGAAACAGAGAACTACAATATCACTGAAACCGGCACCATCACCGGCGTTGAGATCAATGAGACGATCGCGAAAGGCACGGTAAGGCTCTCCCGGACTTCCATTGGGATGATCCCCACCATGAAGGACAAATTCAATTTCGACGGACAGGCCAAGCCGCTGCCGCCAAAGGAAGACGACTTCTGATAAAATATTGCGTGCGCAATATTTTATAACTTCCATGTGCGTTTATTATTTCTGCGTCGTCTGTACTACTATCCGTCATTTTCTTGTTTTTTATGCACGTCTATTTGAAAGCATATTGTTAAGTTTTTGCACAGCAAAACCCTAACAATGCCTTTTTCGTGTATTTAGTGTATTTCGTGGTTATATTATTCTGTGTGTTCCGTGTGTTCTGTGGTTATATAATCTTGATTGCAGCATAAACTTATCCATATTGAATTCGGCAGGTATGGATGTATATTCCCGCTCAAATAAATAAACCTATTGGAGGCCATATGAAAAATTTTCTGAGAATCACAATGATGCTTTTCATCTTCACTGCTTCATCGGCAGGCATTTTCGCCCAGGAGAAGGCTGCGGCACCGGCAAAACCTGAGAAACCGACACTGGCCGTCCTGCCGTTCGTGCTTGAGCCGAGGAACATCCAGATCAATGTCAATGAGAGCGAAATGAAGATCCAGGTGGTCGAAAGCGAATTCGCCGACCAGCTCCTCCAGAACCTCGTGAAGTCCCGCAAGTTCTCAGTCCTTGAAAGATCATTCGTCGAAAAGATAATGAAGGAGAACAAGCTGACCGAGTCCGAATACTGCAAACCCGGTGAGGAACAGCGCATCGGAAAACTCCTCGTCGCAGATTTTCTCGTGGTAGGACATGTCGACAGAGTTGAATTCTTAGTCGAAAGCAAATACATCGAGATAACCAAGGAGACTTCCATAAGGCTCAAGGGCACAATGAAAGTCCACTTCAGGGTAGTTGAAACCAAGTCCGGCAAAGTGGTATGCGCCAACACGATCACGAGGAAACTCGACAGCAGGGATATTCCGGCCGCTGAACGCAGGAACATGACCGGCGGCGACTACAGGGACAGGCTTTTCACCGACTGCGCCGTGTCTGCATCAAACTATATCCTTGAAGGGATATATCCTGTAAAAATAGCCTCTGTCCAGGGCGAGGAACTTGTCCTGAACCGCGGTGAAGGCACAGGTCTTGTTGTTGGCGGGCAGTACGAAGTCTACTCGCAGGGTGATATCGTCAAGGACCCGGACACCGGCGAATCCATCGGATCAGAGGAGACAAAGATCGGACTTATCGAAGTCACTTCCGTCCAGCAGAAATTCTCGAAGGCGAAGATACTCAAATCCGAAGGCGTTCTGGAAGTCGGCGGCATCTGCAGGCAGGTTGAAAAGAAGGAAAAAGACGTAGAACCCGCCACTCCGAGAGCGACTCCCGGATGGTGATAGAATAACCGGCAAACCGGCGGATTGGAGAATTGATGAGCATGGGATTCAATGGTTCCATATGTTCCGTGTCTGTAAATTCTCAAGAATTATGACTTTTAATCCTTTCAAATATTCATTTGTCCTTATCCTGCTTCTTTCCACAGGATGTTCCACCATCTACACGTCCAGATCCCAGAAAGAGTCGCTGATGACGGCATATATGGCCGGAAACCTGGACGAGGCCACAAAGCTGATAGACAGCAAGGCCGAAAAGCATGAGGGTACCGGGGACGAGTTGATGTGGAGGCTCGAACAGGGCAAGATCAAGTTTGATACTGGCGACTACAAGGGAAGCCTTGCGGCCTTCGAAAAGTGCGAGACCCTGATAAAGGAATATGATGATCGCGCCGCCATCAATTTACGCGAGGCTGGCGCCGAAACAGGTGCCGCCTTCACAAACCAGAACGCCCTTCCATACAGCGGTTTCAACTACGACAGGATACTCGTCAACACCTACAAGGCGCTCAACTATTACGCCCTCGGGAATCCCAATGATGCGGGCGTGGAACTCCGCCGCGCATATGAACGGCAGAAGGAGGCTGAAAAGAAGTTCGCGGACCAGATAAAAAAACAGGAGGATGAGAATAAGAAGGAGTCGGAGAAGGCCGGACAGAGCGTAAGCTTCGAAGGAGTTCAGAACGAACACCCGGAAGTCAAGAAGTCCTTCGACGACATGAAGTCCAAGTCGAACAAGACGTACGGGGATCTGATGAATCCGTTCGTGACCTATATGTCGGGCATACGTTATCTGCTGGACGGGAATTTCGGGGAGGCGGAGGTCGATTTCAGGAACCTCTACAAGATGGACGTTGAAAATAAGCTTGCCCAAAGATATTATGTCACGGTCGCGCAAAGGGCAGGAAGCAGCCCGCCAAAGGAACTCTCTGGAGCCCCACCCTTTAATCATCCGCTTGATGGAAACATCATTTATGTCATCTTCGAGAACGGGCTTGCACCGGCGCTCCGCGAACAGAAGTTCCAGATTATCCTTCCGACGGGATATTCCGGGATAGCCTATTCCGACCTGGAATACTATAATGTCCCGACAGGATGCCTGGAAATCACTGACTCATCCGGGAAAACATACAAGACTGCGACAATATCATCGATGGACGCGGTCGTATCCCAGGAATACAAGGTTATTTTCCCGGGAATGATAACCCGGCTCGTAATATCTACAATAATCAAGGAGGGCGCAAGCGCGGCGGCAATCGTGGCCGCAAGCCAGGTCGGAGGAATTGAAGGCGTAATAGTGTTGATAGGAACAGTAATCGGAACCAGCATCTACAAGTATACTTTCAACACCGCTGACACACGCTGCTGGCAGACTCTTCCCTGCGAATACCAGGTCGCCCAGCTGCCACGGCCTGCTGACGGGAAGCTCAAGGTGATGACGGTATCCCGCGACGGCACAACGGTCTCCGCAGAACCGATTGAGATATCTGTCGGGAAAAGACGGGCCATAATACACGTGCGCAACACATTGCAGACTGGAATTTCAGCAAGGGTGTTCGAGTTCGAATAAATTCCGCAAAGGCAAAGACCTTCCGGAATTTATAAATGAAGAAGTCTGGATTTTTCAAGTTGGAGTTCACAGCTTTAGCGTGTAGATTAACAGAAATTCAAATTAACGAGGTGCTCTGATGAAAACAATGAAACTTCTCCTGGTTCCCGCCCTGGCTCTTGTGATATTCATCCCAGCCTGCTACTCCCCGGTCAACACGGTGGAGAACACTGACAAGACGATGGAGAAGGATTTCGTGAGGAACAAGAGGGTCGTGACAGACGAGACTCTCAGCGACAGGTTGCAGATCGTCAGCGTCGACAAGCAGGAAATCACCGGCGGCCTCATGAAAGTCCAGGTGACCTTCAAGAACGCACGTAAATCAGACTACAAGTTCGCCTACAGGTTCCAGTGGTTCAATGAGTCCGGCATGGAAGTCGCTACCGCCTCCACCACCTGGATCGAAAAGTTTGTTTACGGCGGCGAGGAATTCTTCCTTTCAGCGGTCTCCCCCAATGAAAGATGCAAGGACTTCAAGCTGATGACCAGGGCGCTGGACTGATATTTTCTCAAGGCAGGACGCCTTGAGAAAATATATATGAACTGATTACACAACTCCTAAGAACTGTTATTACGCAACCTTGCCCGTTGGAGTACAAACTTTAGTTTGCCTCTGTACTCAACATGAGGCAATTTCAAAACTCCTGTTTTAAAGAAGAGCCGGTCTCCAGACCGGCTCTTATGCCGACCTGGAGGTCGGCGTTCCAAGGGAGTTTGAGATCGCCTAAACTATTTTGACTGGTTCATTGATGGGGCCGTTGACAGGGCCGTATTCTATATCCAGCACCGGCTTGAAGTCGTCGCCCATGCTCCTCCATTTCGTGAAAGTGGAGCTTCCCGCAAAGACTATCCCGCCTTTTTGAGGAGGATTCTCCTTGTCCTTCTGCTCAAACTTCAATATGTCCTTCTCATCTTATATGCTTGTCTTCCCTGACACCCCACTCCGTCCGCTTTAGCGTAACTACGTGACGTGGGGCAAGCATGACACCTGACCTCCTCATCCAAACTCCTTTGCTAGCTGCATTCCTTTGGCAAAACTCACAACCTTCGCATCAAGAAGATCTCCTTTTCCATAGGCCTTTTCAAGAAAAGCCCCAAGCCCCTTCAAGGGGACAAGGAAGGTCTCTATGTGTTCGCCGTCGTCAAAAGCAGTTCTGGGCCTTCTGTTCCTGGCAGTCCTTTCATCGACTTCCATCCTCACGATGCGGACAGACTCCCCTGTCATGCCGGGAGAGCTGTATATAGGACGTGACACATCCATTATCTTCCCAAAATATCCTGTCTCCTCGTACAACTCCCTTTTAGCAGTTGCCACGGGTTTTTCATCCTTATCGACAAGCCCGGCGGGGAATTCGATCACATATCCGCCCACCGGAGGGCGGAACTGCCGGACAAGCACCAGTCGCATGGAAGGCCTGAGCAGAGCGACAATTGCGACCGCGCCAGCCGCCCCCCTCCTCCTCATTGAGCAATCCCAGGTCCTCCTGACGCCATCATGGCCTATGTAGGCGACTTCCTCAAGGAAGAGCCATTTCCCGGATGCTATCCTTTTCCTTGAAACTATTTTCTGCTTGTCCATGCAAATCCCCGTTTGACGCGGCCTTTAAAATAAAAGAATATATCTTCTTGAATTCTATTTGCATTTTAAAAAGGCAACAATAGATTAAGAAAAAATCAGAACAATCATAACACTGCAGAAAACATTTACTTTTTACATTTTTATAGAAACCCGGCTCTTCAACTACATGTCTCTTATTCAATTTTTATATTTAATCCGTAACAGAGTTTCAAATTGATGTTTGTTGGTTTAACTGGCAGCACTGGCTGCGGCAAAACTTCTGCACTTGAATGCTTTTCCTCTTTCGGCTGGAAAACTCTTGATGCAGACAGGATATGCCATGAGCTCTATGATGATCCAGCCAGCGGGGTGCCAGGGGCCGTAAGGAAAAGATGGGGGAAGAAGGTCTTCTTTCCGGATGGTAAGATAAACAGGGGGGAAATCGCGGACATAGTCTTCAGGAACAGGAAAGAGATCCTGTGGCTCAACTCGCTGCTGCATCCCAAGGTCCTTGAAAAAGCCAGGAAGGAAGCAAGGGAATCCACTAACAAGGATGTCATCTTCGCAGTTCCGCTTCTCTTCGAAGCAGGATGGAAAAAGGAATTCGGCTGCGTGGTCTCAATATGGACGGACGAGGAAATCCAGCATGAGCGCCTGAAGAAAAGGGGATGGTCCGAAAAGGAAATATCAAGAAGATGCAGATCTCAGCTTTCACCCGCAGACAAATTAGGACTTGCTGATTTCGCAATCATCAACAACGGAAGCCTTAAATCCCTCTTTGAACAATGCAAATCATTAAATAAAAATATAAGGAAGCATTATGGAAAGATCTGCTGAAGAAAAAGAAAGAAAACACAGGTCGGCATCATCGGAAGGCCAGGCAGGCGGCATCCGTTCCGACAAGCGCCCCGAATACTACGATCCCCTCGCAAATGAAAGGGAAAGACGTCCGTCCGACTCCGACTCAAGATACAAGAGACGCCCTTATCATCGCAGAGGATATGGAAACAGAGGAGGCTCCATGGAACACGCCAATGATCCAGCAAATTCCGTACAGCCGCATCCAAGCTCGTCCAATGAATCTATAAAACCCAAGCCCGAATCCGAAGCCCTCCCGCCGCAGCAAGGCCAGCATGCCCAGCAAATACAGCAGGGCGAGGATAAGAACGGCCAGGACAACTTCAGGAACGGCGATATGCCCATCAGGGACAAGACGGCGCCAAGCCTCAACATCACCGAACTCCAGGAAAAGGGGATGGAAGACCTTGCCAAAATGGGAAGCGAACTCGGAGTCGAAGGCATAGGCGCCCTTGAGAAATCCGTGCTTATCTTCGAAATACTCAAGGCGAACGCCGAAAAGAACGGCCTTATGTATGGAAGCGGATATCTCGAAGTCCTTACTGATGGGTTCGGATTCCTCCGCTCCCCCAGCTACTGCTACCTGCCCTCCCCCGAAGACATCTATCTCAGTCCGTCCCAGATTAGAAGGTTCTCGCTCAAGACAGGAGACTATGTCGCAGGCCAGATCAGGCCTCCAAGGGAGAAGGAACGCTTCTTCGCGATGCTCAAGGTCGAATCCATCAACCACGAGGCTACGGAGAAGAAGAAGGAGATTATTCCGTTTGAAAGCCTGGTGCCCTATTTCCCGACAAAGAGGTTCATCCTTGAAAGGGAGCCGGAGGAGATCGCAACACGAGTGGTCGACATTATCACTCCAATAGGAAAAGGGCAGCGCGGCCTTATCGTCGCCCAGCCAAGAACCGGAAAGACCGTCCTGCTGCAGAAGATCGCAAACAGCATTCTTAAAAACAGCCCGGAAACATACATGATCGTCCTCCTCATCGATGAACGCCCTGAGGAAGTGACCGACATGAAGCGCTACGTCAATGCCGAGGTCGTCAGTTCTACTTTCGATGAACCGCCGGAGAGGCATGTCCAAGTCGCGGAAATGGTCATCGAAAAAGCCAAGCGCATGGTGGAATACAAGAAGGACGTAGTCATACTGCTCGACAGCATAACCCGTCTTGCAAGGGCCTATAACACGCTGCAGCCCCACAGCGGAAAGATACTGTCAGGCGGTGTCGATGCGAATGCACTGCACAAGCCGAAGAGATTCTTCGGCGCTGCAAGGAATATCGAAACCGGCGGAAGCCTCACAATCATAGCCACCGCGCTCATAGATACCGGCAGCCGCATGGATGAAGTCATATTCGAGGAATTCAAGGGCACCGGCAACATGGAACTGCATCTGGACAGGCATCTTGTCGACAGGCGCATATATCCGGCGATCAACATTGAGAAGAGCGGAACCAGGAAGGAGGAGCTCCTTCTACATCCCGATGAACTCCAGCGCGTATGGACCCTCAGGAAGGCCATGAACGGGGTCCCCCCGGTCGAAGCCATGGAGCTTTTGATAGGAAAATTGAAAAAAATTAAAACTAACATTGAATTTTTGATGACTCTTCAAGTATAATACGTGAAATTCAGGAAATTAATCAAATAACAAGATAAAAAGCTTAAGGAGGCTTAAATGGGAATGATGTCCTGTCCCTACTGCAATATGGAGATAAGCATGGCTGCTGTCGAAGCCGAAGACGGATACTGTCCGGAATGCGGCTCGGTAATCACAAGTTCATCCATCATGCTGGACGATGACGATGAAGCTGATGATCTCGAAACCGAGGCCGAAGAAGGAACCGAGAATTTCGACAACCTAGGCGACATCGATTTCGAAGATATTGAAGATATAGAGTTCGACGAGGAGAAGGAGTAACCCGCTTCGCCCCGTTTCACCGAGGAGGAAAGTTATTTGGACAAGTTTCTAAAACTGCTTTACTTTGCGGTATTCGCAATTTTAATAATCATTTCGTTCGTCCTCCTCTTCCCGGCCTACACCAATCTCAAGAAGGTGAAAAGCAGCAACGAGGAACTGAAGAAGGAGCTTGAGGAGAAACAGGCGGAGTGCCTCGAGCTGCGCCAGCTCTTCAATGATCTCGAGTCAAATCCCAAGGCCGTGGAAAAAGTCGCAAGGGAGAAATTCGGCCTCTGCAAAAGGGATGAGGTCATCTACATCTACAAGGCAAAGTCCGGACAAAACGTTCCTGCCGACAAGAAATGATCCTGCGGCCTATCTGGACTTGTTATCCACCGCCGCCTTTTCCGGGGACGCCGCCAGCACTGATATCTTTGGAGCCAGGACGATCCTGAATCCCATGCCGGTATCCTTGCTCTCAGCCAGAACTGAATCTCTTCCGGAGGCCCGGCATTCCGAAGGGACATTCCCCCATGAGCCGCCACGGATGACCTTGCTTGGGGATTCGATAAAATATCTGTTGTCATAGCCCGCCCTTACTTCAACAGAGGAGACAATTGGTTTCACCTGTACAGGATTCACGCCGGGAAGCTCCTTGTACGCCGTTGGATTATACCAGTCCCAGCACCATTCCCAGGTATTGCCGATCATGTCATAAAGGCCGAAGGCGTTGGGCTTGTAGGAACCGACAGACGCAGACACGACATTCCCGTCGTCCGAAGGCATTCCCTTCTCCCCATTCCAGACGAGGATCTTCGTAGTCCTGAAATCCCTCGTATTCGCATACTGCGCACCAATCTCCCCGAAGCTGTCACCCCAGTAATAGCTCGTTTCAGTCCCTGCCCTGCAGGCGTATTCCCATTCAGCCTCGGTAGGAAGACGGTATTCATAATTTTCCGGTATCCGCCCAGCCCTCTCCTCTTTCCTGGTAATCATCAGACAACAGGTCGAAGCCATATGCCAGTCAACCATTACAGCCGGCTGAAAGGGCTTGTTGAGCTTATACATGTTCCATGGTTCCGTCCTGTGCCCCGGGTAAGATTCCTTTAGCTGCTGGTTCGTAATTTCAGTCCGTCCCATCCAGAAATCATAGGCCAGGGTAACGGCCCTTCTCGGAACTTCATCGGAATGCCCTCCCGGCTCATTTGGTTTCCTTCCCATGAAAAACCTGCCCTGCGGAATGAAGGCCATGTCCACGAGGGAAGTCGGAACTACGAAGTCGGAGCCTTTTACCGGCCTGGCGCCTTCAAGCAGCTTGACATATTTTTCCCTGAGTTCGCTCCATTTGTCGGGATTTCCAGGATCCATGGCGGCTCCAGAATCGATCCAGATTATCGCATCAAGCGCGGTCTTGTATTTCGCATAACCTTCGGAGGCTGATATTTTCTCTTCGAGTTTCCCGATCTGCTTCTCCACCCCTTCGATCTTCTTCTTCAGGGCGGCCTCAGCCTGCATTCCCCGATATACGTATAATCCCACGACAACGCCCACGAACAGGAAAATAATTATAAAAAAGGCGACTGCGAACCTGGCGAAGCCCGGCCTGGACTTTTTGCCCTGCTCAAAGATGCTTTCCATTGAAAATTCAGCGCTCCTGAAATCATCCTCCTTGAACTTCGGCTTGCACCTTTTACGGGCGATTGGCGCAATCTTCGCGGCAGGTTTCCGCCCAGGTTCATCCGTAGCGGCGCTTTTTTCTGAAGGAGAAGACTTCTCCGCACCAGCTTGAGAAGCTGAATCCTTCTTGTCCTTGTCATTTTTCTTACCGTCGTTGGCCATTCAGGTCTCCATTCCAAGTTGAGCCAATTGCAAAAGTCAGCTTCCCTTTTTACCCTCTTTACCCTCAGGAAGTTCCGCCTCGTCGACAAGCATGACCGGTATCCCTTCCTTCACCGGATATTTCCTGCCACATGCCGTGCAAAGCAGCTTCTTCTCATTTTCCAGTTCCTTGAGCGGAGCCTTGTCCACCGGACACGCAAGTATCTCAAGAAGTTCTTTCCTTATCAAGCTCATATCCTCACCCTCTTATTTATATGATCCCTTATTTTACCAGATATTGAAAGATACCCTTTGCCGGAAGTTTTTGCCAGTCTGGCACAGCTCTCGAAGTCAGGTTTATATTTCATCATATTGCCATTCCTGTCAAACGCAAGCTTGGCACCGACAAGCCCCCATGGCGTCTCATACTCCCGCGCCTCCCTCCTGAGGAATTCCCTGTCCTCAAGCCTGTACCTGACTCCTATCGTGCTGGTCTCCCCGAGGATGAATTCTGCGAACTTCGCAATCCCCTCCGGCCTGCAGATGACCTGCAGGATAATTCCCGGCCTTCCCTTCTTCATATACACAGGAATGAGTGCGTAGTCAAGGGCTCCCATTTTTAAAAGCTCGGGACACACATATGAAAACGCCTCCCCGGGCATGTCGTCGATGTTGCATTCAAGCACCGCTATCTTCTCACGGCCGGAACTTTGCGGAACCGGACATTTCATGATCGAAACCCTGAGGACATTCGGCTGGACCTTAAAGTCCTTTGTCCCAGCCCCGCATGATACCGCGACTATGGCTCCGGCCGGAGGCATCCCCCACTCATCGACAATTGATTTGAGCATTACAGCACCGGTCGGAGTTGTCAGTTCGCAGGCCACAGCTCCGGAATATGTCGGACACCCCTTGATGATCTCCACCGTTGCCGGAGCTGGGACCGGCAATATCCCATGGGCGGATCTTATCGTGCCTGAACCAAGCGCCACTGGAGCTGACACTATCCTGTCAACTTTGAGTATTTCAAGGCAAAGGACGGCTCCGACAATATCAATGATGGCGTCCGCCGCACCCACCTCGTGGAAATGAACGTGCCTGACATTGGAACCGTGGACTTTGGCCTCGGCCTCAGCAAGCCTCCTGAATATGCCAATGGATCTTTTTTTCACTGCCGGTGAAAGTTTGCCGGCGGATCGGATTATTTTTTCAATATCAGCGAAAGTCCTGTGGAAATGATGATCATGATGGCCTTCCTTCAGAATGACCTTGAAATTAAGTGCGGCTATTCCGTTGCGCCCGACCTTGGCCATTTTGATTTCAGGCTTCTCTTTCAATGGAAGACTGGCAATCCCCTTCCAGAACCTCTTGCAGTCGGCGCCAAGGCCGAGAAGGGCAGCGACAAGCATATCGCCGGCCGCGCCGGAAAAAGGTTCAATATAAAGAATTTTCCTGTCCTTCATTTCGATTTATCCCCTTTTCTTTCCACGGGAACCATCACCGTTGCCATCTTGTCGGTAATTGTCATGGTGATTTCTTTCACGTCAGGCATTAAGGCATTATTCCTGTCGTCCACCTTCTTGCTGAACTTTTCAGAGCTTAGACGGGAAATCTTGACAGCTCCCGTCTTTCCATCCACAGGCAGACAGATTTCCGCCTTGAACTCAAAGACAAACTCCTCATCCTTGCTCGCATCCAGGTTCGCGTCGAGTATCCAGCAGTCATAGCCATGAACCGCCTTCTTTTCCATAAGTTTAACATTGCCGTTCATCTTGAGATCCGCAGCCTTGAGTCCGCGTTTCTCGAATTCATCCTGGAGGGGGGTAAGCGGTGTTTTCCATTCGTCACCGACGCCGACTGCATTTTCAGTTCCGATGAAATCGGACATGTTCTCCTTCCTTGTCCTCCTGAAAACAAGCGAAAGAAGCAGGATTTCCTCCCTTCCGATCTCCGCATCGCTGTCCTTTATGCGGAATTCACATGGCTTGGTTTCAAGATTGATCTTGAGGACTTTATTATCACAGGCGAACTTGACTTCCCTGCCACTCAAATCACCCTCCACCTTCTCAATCTTGAACTCAATTGTGGCTGGACGCCCATAGTCGGTCACAGTCATAACCGTAAGCACTCCGGAAACTGCTATCTTGTTGCTGAGCACTTTCTCGGCCTTGGTGCCATCATTATTGGTCATTACTGTCACTGCCTTCGCCTCCGCCCCTATGTCGCAGACCATCACATTCCCCGGCTCGGAAGGCCTGAAGAACTTGATCTTCTGCTTCGCCTCATCGGCTGATAATTCTGGCAGAAGAGAAGATGCCAGAATTATAACGATGAAAACTATTTCAATAAAAAATGACTTCCTGAAAAAAGGCCTGTTCATGATATTTTTCCCCCTTTCAGATATTTTTCCAGCTTCTTCAATGCATTGGCCCTGTGGCTTATCTTGTCCTTTATCTCCCCTCCGAGCTCCGCGAATGTCTTCTCATATCCGTCGGGAATGAATATCGGATCATAACCGAATCCTCCGGCGCCCCTGGCTTCATATCCCAGCCTGCCCCGTACCTCGCCGCGGAACGTCGCGATCACTTTCCCAGGCTCGGCAAGGGCTACTACACATACGAACCGGGCAGTACGGTTGTCAGTCATCAACCCACCCTGAACATAGTCGAAGGGCCGTCGGTCGTCGGCATTTTTAATTTTTGATCTTTGATTGATGCTTTCACTTCGATGTTCAATGTTCGATGTTCGATGTTGGGAGTTCGATTTCTTCACTTGGCATTTTTCTTCTATCTCACGAAGCACCCTCTCAATCCTCTTTTCATTTGTTCCGGCATACCTCGCAGAATGGATTCCTGGCGCACCGCCAAGGGCGTCAATTTCGAGCCCTGAATCGTCGGCTATGACAGTCATTTTTGCGAACTTCGCAAATCCAAGGGCCTTTATCCCTGCATTCTCCTCGAAAGTAGAGCCGTCCTCCGGAATATCCGGCAGGCTGATGCCAAGTTCAGGAGGAGAGACTATCATGGTTCCGCTGTCCTGCAGGATGCTTTTGAACTCCAATATCTTATGGACGTTGTTTGTTCCAGCGAGTATTCTCAAAGCGCCTCCCCTACGTCTTCGACAATAACTTCAGTATCCACGATCGCATCCTCAGCAACCTCAACAGGCAGTCCAATAAGGCTGCAAGCAGTGCAGACCGACATCATACCGCCAGCAAGAAGAAACAGTTTCAGGAAATTACAGATTGTTTTAAACATTGTTATCCAGCTTTAGCATTTCTTAATTCCATATTTCTTAAATTACTTACAAACTTGCAATATCCTTTAAAATTCACCTGTTTTCAATCTCGAGGCACAAAATAGTCCCTTCCTGAACATTTCATATTAAAAAGGTGCCCATTTACCGTTGCTAGCATTTTGCTAGCATTATGCTATACTATTCAAAATATTATAAACGGAGGACATCATGCCATCTTTAGTAATTAAGAATCTGCCGCCGGAAATCCATAGGAGGCTGAAGGCCGAGGCCGTGAAAAACCACAGGTCCATGACCAAGCAGGCGATAGCTGAGCTTGAAACCGGCCTTCTTCACATAAAACCTATAAGGGATTTCAAACCATATAAGATTGACTTCAAAATCAACGATGCCTGGCTGAATGCCGCCAAGAGATGGGGGCGCAAATGATTGTTGTCGACACAAACATTCTCGTCTACTATATGATTGAAGGGGAAAACACCGCCCTTGCCCAAAAAGTCAAAGAACAGGATCCGGAATGGATTGTTCCATCATTATGGAAACATGAATTTATCAACGCCTTGACTGTAATTCACATTCAAAATAAAAAACAAGGCAGGGATTTCAACCAATACCAGTCAATCTGGCATGATACCCTAAATCTTTTCTCGGAAAGTGAAACTCCGGTTGATTTGTCCAACGCCCTTGACCTTGCCGTCAATAATGGAATTTCCGCATATGATGCCCAATTTGTTACATTGGCAAAAGACTTGGATGTCAAGCTCATCACCGCCGACAGGGAACTCCTCAGGAAATTCCCGGAAACCGCCGTCTCGATGGAATCCTTCGCCAAAGGAAATGATTTCAAGTTCGTGAAGGAGAAAAGGGAAGCGTATGGAAAAAGGAGAAAAAGACCAGCTTAGTCAAGCTCGCAAGAGCTGTTCTTATGTATCTTTCCTCCAAGAACATGTCTTGCGACATTAACTACAAACGTATTCCGAATTTAGAAAGATCATACAATTTGAAGATGCGAACAATCACATTACATTTGTCACTTAAACCGGAGGTCCTATGAAAACGCTGATTTACGCCGCACTTCTACTCTGCATGTTCGCATCATCAAATCTTCTCGCCGCCGATGAAAAGGAAAACAAGGCCGTCGAGGCCGCCAAAGCCTGGCTCACGCTTGTTGATTCTGAAAAATACAATGAAAGCTGGGATGCCGCCGCCGAATACTTCAGGAACGCAGTAAAAAAGGACAAATGGCAGGAGATGGTCAGTCCTATAAGAAAACCTCTCGGCAAGCTTGTCTCCCGGGAAATCGACACCAAGACCTACGCGACAGAACTTCCCGGTGCCCCGGACGGAGAATATTATATCCTCCAGTTCAAAAGCTCCTTTGAGAACAAGAAGTCGGCCGTCGAAACTGTCACCGTGATGCTTGAAAAGGACGGCTCCTGGAAGGCGGCGGGGTATTTCATCAAATGAAAACCCGCAAGACTTTTCCCGGATTTTCATTGACAAATATCTATTTCTTAGGCTCCTTAATCTGGAGCTTATACTTTTCCGGCCAGTCTTCAGGCATTCTTATATCAGGATTATGATGGCAAAATTCCAATCTCACCCTTCCTTTGATTACCGCTTTACTTGTCAATTGAAAAAAAATGGGACAGCCTAAAGGCCGTCCCTACTTCAAAAAAAGCGGCGCGGAATCCTCCGCGCCGCCTTGTTTTTATCGTCTAATTTTTCACGCAGTGAAAAATTACATCACTTCTCCGAGCTTCTTGAAGAAGGTCATCCTTCTCTTGGCGTCCTCTTCGGCAAGCTTGAAGACCGCCTCGGCCTCGGCAGGAGCTGTCTTGAGCAGTGCAGTGTAGCGGCGTTCGCTCTTGATGAAATCCATATAGCTCGCTGAAGGATCCTTTGTCTCCCAGATAAACGGTGACTTGCCTTCCTTCACAAGCATCGGGTTGTAGCGGAAGAGCGGCCAGTAGCCGGCTTCAACCGCACGTTTCTCCTCGGTCTGCGACTTCATCATGTCGATTCCGTGAGCAATACATGGGGAGTAAGCTATGATAAGCGACGGCCCCTTGTAAGCCTCCGCCTCCTGGAACGCCTTCAAGGTCTGAGGCCTGTTCGCGCCCATGGCGATTGAAGCGACATATACGTTGCCGTAGCTCATGCACATAAACCCGAGGTTCTTCTTCGTCAGGCGCATTCCCGCATTTGCGAACTTCGCAACTGCGCCGATAGGCGTCGACTTGGAGGCCTGTCCGCCGGTGTTCGAATATACTTCGGTGTCGAGGACGAGGATGTTCACATCCTTGTTCATCGCAACGACGTGGTCAAGGCCGCCGTATCCGATATCATAGGCCCAGCCATCGCCACCGATGCCCCATACGCTCTTGTCTACGAAATAATCCTGGAGCTCTTTTATCTTCCTCAGGACACCCTGTGCTTCTCCGGAAGCCTGCTTCAGAGCCGCAGGGATCAGCTTCTTGACGGCATCCTGTGCGGCAATCGCATCCTGCTTCCTGCTGTCCCAGAGCCCTATGCACTTTTCGAGAGCTGCCTTGAGATCGGCGGCAGTTCCGAGCTGGAGCAGCTTTTCAACGTTCATCTTCAGAAGCGCACGGTTGCTGTCGACCGCGAGACGCATTCCAAATCCGTATTCGGCATTATCCTCGAAGAGGGAGTTGCCCCATGCCGGGCCGCGTCCTTCCTTCGTCTTGCAATATGGGACGGTCGGGAATGTTCCGCCATAGATCGAGGAGCATCCCGTAGCATTCGCGACAACCATGTTTTCGCCGAAGAGCTGTGTGAGCATCCTTACATAAGGTGTCTCGCCGCAGCCTGCGCATGCGCCTGAGAACTCGAAGAGCGACTTCTTGAACATCGCACCCTTTACGGTGTCTTCACCGGCGCCGTCAAGTACATTGTCAGGAAGCGCATCGAAGAACTTGTAGTTCTCGATCTCACCCTTCTTGTGCTCGTCTTCGAGAGTAGAGAACTCAAGGGCCTTGACCTTTGCCGGGCATGTCTCCACGCAGACTCCGCAGCCTGTGCAGTCGTCCACATAGAGCTGGATCTTGTAATCAAGGTTCTTGTCGTTCTTTGTCTTGGACTTAATGGTCGTAAACGAAGCCGGCTTGTTCTTGAGGTTCGCCGGATCAATCTGTTTTGCACGGATCACGGCATGCGGACATGCCATGACGCACATGTTGCACTGTATGCAGTTCTCCGGAATCCATTTCGGAAGGCGCGGAGCGATACAGCGTTTTTCCAAAGCGGCCGTACCGGTCGGAATGATACCGTCAAACGACATCTTGGAAACTGGAACCGTGTCTCCCTTGAGATGCATGAGAGGCCTGATGACGTCCTTGGCGAAGTCCGAAGCATCGTCTGCTATGAGTTTCCCGGGCTTATACGAGGAGGTAATGCTCGCAGGCACCTTGACTTCTTCAAGAGCTGCGTTTGTGGCGTCAACGCATTCCCAGTTCTTCTTGACGATGTCCTCGCCTTTCCTGCCATAGGCCTTCTTGATGGCATTCTTGATCAGCTCGATCGCCTTCTCCTTGGGAAGGACGCCGGAGATTGCGAAGAACGCAGTCATCATGACGGTGTTGATCCTTGCGCCAAGACCAGCCTTTTCGGAGATCTTGAGGGCGTCGATATTGTAGAACTTGAGTTTCTTTGAAATGATTGTCTTCTGCATGTCTTCGGTCAGATGGTTGAAGACGTCCTGCCTGTCCCATTCGGAATTCAGGAGGAAAACCCCGCCTTCCCTGATACCTTCGAGCATGTCATAACGGCCAATGTATGCCGGGTTGTGGCAGGCCACGAAGTTCGGGCTGTAGACGAGGTAGGGCGAACGGATCGGGCTTTTTCCGAAACGAAGATGCGATACTGTGATTCCGTATGACTTCTTTGAATCATATACGAAATATCCCTGCGCGTACATGTCGGTGTTGTCGCCGATGATCTTGATTGACTCCTTGTTCGCACCGACTGTTCCGTCTGATCCGAGCCCCCAGAACATACAGCTGAAGGTGTCTTCAGGCTCCGTGTGGATCTGCTCTTTGACCGGAAGTGAAAGATTCGAGACATCGTCCTCGATACCGACGGTGAAGTTGTGCGTGCATTTGCCATTGAGGTGGTCGTATACAGCCTTGACCATTGACGGCGTGAATTCCTTGCTGGAGAGGCCGTATCGTCCGCCTATGACCTTGATGCTCCTGCCCTGGAGCGCAGTTACTACATCCATATAGAGCGGCTCACCAATCGATCCGGGTTCCTTTGTCCTGTCCAGGACGACGATCTTCTTGACGCTAGCTGGAATTGATTTAAGGAAAGCTTCTGTTGCAAACGGACGGTAGAGGCGGACCTTGATGAGGCCGACCTTCGCACCTTTTTTGTTGAGATAATCAACAGTTTCCTCGATGGTCTCGCAGCTTGAGCCCATTGAGACTATGATGTTCTCGGCGTTCTTATCACCGTAGTAGTCGAAGAGGTGGTACTGGCGGCCAATCACCTTCGCGACCTTATCCATGTATTCCTGAACAATTACCGGACAGGCGGCGTACTGCTTGTTCGTAGTCTCACGGCCCTGGAAATATACGTCAGGATTCTGGGCAGCTACCTTGATAAAGGGATTCTCAGGTTTCATTGCACGGCTGCGGAACAGTTCGATATATTCGGGTTCAACAAGCTTAAGCATGTCTTCCTGGCTGATCCCATAGACTTTCTGGACTTCATGCGAGGTCCTGAATCCGTCGAAGAAGTTGAGGAAGGGTATCTGAGCCTTGAGTGTTGCAAGATGTGAGACAAGTGCAAGATCCATGGTCTCCTGGATCGAACTGGCGGCCATCAACGCAAAACCGGTCTGGCGGACAGCCATCACGTCCCCATGATCTCCGAAGATCGAGAGCGACTGGCATGCAAGCGAACGTGCGGACACATGGAAGACCGTCGGGATCATTTCACCTGCGATCTTGTACATGTTGGGAATCATCAGCATAAGCCCCTGCGAGCACGTGAAAGTAGTTGTCATCGCTCCGGCGCTAAGTGAACCGTGGACGGCACCGGCGGCACCGGCTTCGGACTGCATTTCAATGACATCTACAGGCTTGCCGAAGAGATTCTTCTTCCCCTGGCTCATCCATTCATCTGCATACTCACCCATGTTCGAAGACGGGGTGATCGGATAAATCGCCGCTACTTCACTGAAGGCGTAGGCCACATGCGCTGCGGCATAATTCCCGTCGATCGTCACCATTTTTCCAGCCATTTTAATTCTCCTTAGTTTGAATATGAATTTAAATTATTGTTCAGCTTTAAGCACGATTACCCCCTGGACTCAATATTGAAAAACGTGGGGGTTGTCAATCTGTTTCCCTGCAGAGTATAGACAATCTCCGAAAAACTTGGTAAGCTAACACAGGAAGAAGCAATTTTCCAAATTAATTGTTAAAAATTTATCATTTTAAATTCCACCGCCTTAAAATTTCAAGAGCCGCCGGATTTTAATATGGGCACAGCAGTCGGAATCCCGGGGAGTTTATCTCTTTGCCGGTGCCTTGGCCGGTTGCGGAGCCGACGGAAGATATGATTTCAAGATCCTTTCCATGTCGGACTTGGTCTTCGGATCCGTCTCCTTCGCGGAAACCGACTTGAGCTTTGCAAGGATTTTCCCCTCCTTGTCATCACGGCTTTTTGGCGCGGCAAGGCAAAATGCATTATATCTGACCTTCAGATCCGGATCTTCCAGTGATTTCAGAATCTGCGCCAGCACTGCAGGACTTTTCTGGACGTCCAGGCTCGCGAGGCGCCTCAGCGAATCCTCCCTGGCATCTGGCAGCTTGTTCTTGTCGGCGATCCTTAGGAGAGCCTCAACATATGTCTTCTCCGACTCGTCGGGATTCGCCAGTGAATTGTTTGCGAACTTCGCAATTTCCTTGTCTTCGGTGCGCTCGAGGACGGCAGTAATCTTTGAAAGCGCCTTAGCTCTTTCGTTCCTGTCACTCGTCTTGTTCCGCCATATCTCGCAGGTCCACCTGTCGAACCCGTTCTGGAGGTTCTTCCTTGTCTGTTCATCCGCTCCGGAGATTATCTTCAATGCAGCCTCTTCTGCTGGAAATTCCGTGTTTTCCATCTTGAAGGCCGCCTCGAGTGCAGGTTCTCTTGCCGATGCAGACTTGTCTTCAAGCCCAAGCTGTATCAGATCCTTGATTGCCTTGAAGTCCTCCTGTTTGCGGAATGCGAATTGGAGATATGACACCTCCTTCATCTGCCGCATCATCATCGCCCTGCTGGCTTCGTTTCCTGTTGAGGGATAAACCTTTGCGAGCTCTGTGAAGTTTTCAGCACGCTTGTCACGGTCCCTGTCAAGCTTCCCTATCGCCGCCTTTACAAAATCCTCGGTTGGAGATTCAGATGCAACCATGCACAACTCCTGTACGGTCATCCTGTCAATATGCGAATAAGAACAGGACCATAGCTCCCTGGCAAATTCCTTCTTTTTTTTCTCATCGGGGATCTTGCTGTAATATTCCCATGACTTCTTCAGGAACTCGGATCTGGAAGGATAGTTTGCTGAAAGATAGTGCAGGCCATACCTCCAGAGATCGTCGCTCCCGTCATTGACCCCTATCCACGCAAGCTCGATCGCCTCCTGCGGCACTTTTTCACTCTTTGAATAAGGAAGGGCCCTGAGCACGTCAAGCTTGGCGTATCCCGGAAGAGATTTGAACAGCTCCAGTACCGGCTTATAGTTCCCCTTCTTCACAAATGAGACAAGAAGCTTGAAGTCCTGTCGGTCCGGGGACTTGAATGTCTCCATGATCTTCTTGTCGAGGTAACTATTGCTGGCACCGTCTGCCGCTATTGCCTGGAGCTTCTCCTGCCATGTCTTCTCCCAGTGCTTCTTCACCCTGTCCATTTCGATCTTTGAGATCATGGCGTCTATCTTCTCCATCTGCACCTCGTCCGGCACAAATTCCTTCGATGCGACAATCCCCAGGAGGCTGCTGAGCATGAATTCGTCCTGGAGCACCGGGGAATCAAGTACCGCATCAATGAGGGATTTCTTCAGGGAATCCGAACCTTCCATAAGGGCGATCCTGAGCATGGTGGCCTGCTGGCTCTTCTTCAACTTTGGAAAATCCTTTGCAATAAGGGCAAGCTTGCCCCGCTTGAGAAGAGCTTTCATCGCCCAGCCAGTTCTTCCATCGATTGCAGGACTGTCGGATGACATCCCCGACGAATTGACTTTTTCATCGGCCAATGCAAGTGCGACAAGCGTATCGTCAGGAATTTCTTCAACATAGTTATTGAGGGATTTCAACGCGGCTTCGAGCACATATTTTTCAGTCTTCTTCGAATAATCCAGCAGCATATCCCTGTATTCAGGCTTCCTAGGCTCCTTGCCGAGTGCATTCAAAAGCCATATAATAAATTTATCCTTGTCGTCATAATAGAATATTTTCAGGCTGTTGGCCTCATCCTTGAGGATCGCATATGCCTGCTGGCTGCCAAGGTTCTCCGGAAAGGCCTTGAGAAGCTTCGTGCGATATTCAATCTTGCCCATTTCGCCGGCCTTGGATTTTACCTGTATCTTTTCCGGCACTCCCTCGAGAAGACCATAGTCAGCACTCGCAGTCTTCTGTCCTTTTATATTCTCAAATGAAGTCCCGCCGGCGCCAGGGACGAGGTTGAATGAACTGAATGAGGCCTTCTCAATTACAAAATTTGAAAGCGCCTTCGGATTTATGATGCACACCTTGTTCTTTACCACTTCAGCCCCGATGGTGTCAAATTCCTTCTTGTTCTCATTAAAAACGAATTTATGCTTCCCGGGCTTCAGGTTCAGGGATTTATATTCGAATGGCTTTATTTCGCCCTGCGCCTTGCCGTCGACGGAAAACTCCAGAAACGATGTAGAACCATTATCAACATAGACGTTCGGTATGCCTTCAGGCTTTGCTGGATCGGGCGTTACGGACTCGTACGCGCTGCTGTATCCCTGCTTGAATGCGTCGACAAAGGATCTCCCCTGCTGCGTTCCAAATGCGATATTCATGAGGACGACGGCGATTACATAGCAGAAGAATGCGGAAATGCTCAAGGCCATGGTCACGCCATAGCGCACTGCAGCAGACCGGCTCGATTGCATTATCACATAGTTCAGATATGTGGCCGCTCCTCCGAACATGCCACCAATCATTCCTCCCGTGAAAACAAGAACAACTGGTAGTCCTATCCATACCCACTGGTACCAGGCGAGAGCCGAGGCCAATTTGACATCTTCACCGTTTGCCTTAAGCCATGGTTTCCAATTTTCATCGAGGCCGGATTCGAATCTTATCTCGTTGCCACTGTCATCCTCGATGACATATCTGGTCCCCTGCTCGTCCCTGCCTGCGAGTACTCCGTCGACAAGAACCTGCAGACTGTGATCGTCATCATCGTAGAGAAGTGAAAGTTTCCTGTCCTTGACATCCTTCAGCTTGAACTTGAATTCCTTGACTGGCATAAGCACCCCTGGCATGAAAATATTGTCTCATGAAATTCCATCTGAAAATTAAAATAGGCGGAATAGAATGAAATTCAACATCAATTTCGCGCGATTTCATAATGAACGCTAATCAAGGAATGTTCTACTACTTCAAGCCTTTTCCCGCTCTGAATATTCCACGATTCCTTTGCAAGCAGGATATTCAGCGCATCCCCAGAACGGCTTATTGTCCTTTCTAGTCTTCCTCAAGCGTGTCGGCGATCCGCATTTTGGGCATTTGGGAACTTCCGCCGGTTCATGATTCTGCATTGTTCTCGCTTCGCTGCGAACTGTGCCCAGGCGTTCACGGAACCCACCTTTCTCAACAAACTCTTCCCCGATATTCTTGATGTATTTGTCCAGCATGTTGAGTGTGCGTGTAATAAGGATTAAGAGGGTGTTCGCCCTGACAATCCCGTCTTCCGAGGAAAGTTCGGGATCGAATTTCTTGTATTGTCCCATTACATGCAGGCAGATTCCGCGGTTGATATCGTTTCCATAGTCCGGCGCATCGAGGCGGACAGCATAGATGCGTTTGGCTTCTTCGCTATTCATCGGCCATGGCGCCTGCCAGTTCATCATCAGAAACTTGCTGTAGTCATCGCGAAGTTCGCAGAGGCTTGCCCGTGCCACATCAAGGAGCTCCAACGCAGTAGCGTAGGAAGTCATCAGCCGCTCGGAGCCTTCGGCGAAGTTCCGGCATCCAGACCGCGCCGCATGGGTCATCTGCGAGTAGGTACGCCCGCCAGGATCATTCCTCATATTGAGAAAGCTGCTGCAGAAATGCCCCGTGCCAAGCTCCACCACATTTGCGAGCACGTATGCATCCAGGAAGCGGTATCCGGCTGATTTCCGGAAAATTTCCATTCGATTTCCTCCTAAATTCTCGATCGCTATCGATTGCAGTCGATTGCGATCGTGTAATCGCCCCTTTACCCCAACACCGTCTTCAGGTAGAGTTCCTTGACTTCGGCGGCCTTGATGTCGGTGGTTACCTCGATGTTCGGGTTGCTGCCTCCGCGGACAGTCATCCCCTTGGTGAAATCACCTTTGGTCTCGACCTGCACGAACGTGTGCTTGAGGGTGTAATACGACTGGTCGAAAGGATGGATCATAGGAAAGATGTCGTACATGACCGGTCCAGGTTTCCAGTTGCTGCTGCCGGGATACCAGAGGTCGATGGCCCTGCCCAGCGCCTTGCTCACCGGGGCATGATGGTTGTGGAATGCCTTGCACTCCTCAATCGTAAAGGAGAATCGGCGTGTCACCTCCCATGTCCCCATGTAGATCTTGACCCCTGAATTCAACACGATGTCCGAGGCTATGTAGTCGAAGGCGACATTGTGTTCAGCGCGGTTGAGGTTCAGTTCTCCGCCCATCATCGCGATGTATTTGATCTTACCCGCCAAATCAGGTCTTTTCCTGAGGGCACAGGCGATATTCGTAAGAGGCGCTATGCAGGCAAGGACTATTTCTCCCGGGCTTTCCTCAACAGTATCTATTATCAGGTCGACGGCGTCCTCGCCGTCCGGTTCATCGGCAGTATCCTCCGGTTCGGCAAAAGCGTAGTGGTTCATCGTGTTCTTAGGATCATCCTGGAACCTGAGTTCTTCAGCGGAAAGCTGCCTCATCGGCAAATCCATTCCCGATGCGACGGGAATATCCATGCGGTCCACGTAGCGCAGGAGCCGCTTTATGATCCGTGCGCGCTTGTAGGAGGGCTGGGTCACGGTCGTGATCGCCCTTATGTCGAGCTCCGGCCGTTTCAAGGCGAATATTATAGCCAGAAGATCGTCTATATCCTGTCCGGGATCGGTATCAATCAGAATTTTTTCCACTGGCGTTTCCCCTTTGTAATTTTTACATTTCCCTAATCATACCGCTGCATTTTCATAAAGTCAAGAATGCCCGGCAAGGCCTTACGGAGGAGATACCCGTTCAAAAATTACTTGATTTATGAACGCGGGTGCATTATTTTATTTTCCAATGAACTTGGAAAATGAAATTGTACTTGTCACAGGCGGAGCCGTCAGGATCGGCAGGGCGATCTGCGTTGCCTTCGCTGAAGCCGGTGCGAAACTCGCAATCCATTACAATAATTCCGGCAAGGAGGCTGAAAAACTCCTGAAAGAACTCGGCGGCAAAAAAGCCGGACACAAAACAGTAAAATGCGAGCTGTCCGATCTCGAAGCGGCTGAAAAACTCATCCCGTCACTTGGAAAAATAGATATTTTAATCAATAATGCCTCAATATATTTTCCTTGTCCTTTGGCCAAGGAAAATATTGCTGGCGCAAAGCATCAGCTGGACATCAATTTCCGCGCCCCTCTCATACTTATGAAAAAGTTCCAGCAGCAGAATATAAAGGAAGGCTGCATCATCAACTTGCTTGACCGCCGCATCACAAAAACGTTCCCTGATGATGGCTCATATGCCTTGTCTAAAAAAGCCCTCGCTAAAGCTACAACAACGGCCGCCCTGCAGTGGGCACCGAGGATACGGGTGAACGGTGTCGCCCCGGGAGCCGTGCTGCCTCCGCGCGGAATGGAAAAATCAAAGATGAAGATCCAGATCGCCATGACACCCATGAAAAAGGCGCCGACACCGGAAGATGTCGCAAAGGCCTGCATCTTCCTGGCGGAAACCGATTCAATCACAGGTCAGATAATTTTCGTGGACGGCGGCCAGCACTTATAAATTTTCCGGACGGAAAATTTATGTCTATAGAACAAATCAAAAAGACAAAGGAGCAAGTCAAGATGAAGAGGAAAGCTTATAATCATGGTCCGGCAACGATGCGTTCAATGCCGTTCTGGTGCGTCGGGAATCCGCTCGCGGATCCGTTCGGCGGCAAGGTCCTCCCAGGAATATCTTCAATCGAGGTCGCAAAGATCCTCTGCTGGGCGGCCGATGAAGGGCTTATCGAAGCGACAAGCTTCCACGACGACGATCTCGTTCCATGGGATCCGAAGAATCCCGAAGACGATCTCGACAAGAACAGCAGTGCCTACTCCACGATGAAGACAATAAAGTCCATGCTCGACGAGGCCGGCATTTCTGTCAATACCGCCACCTGCAGCCTCCACGGCAATCCGGTCTTCCGCAACGGCGGTCTCACAAATCCTGATCCGAAGATCCGCGCGCTTGCGAGGAAGAAGGTCGAAAGGACTCTCCGCATCGGCAGTTTCTTCGGCGCAAAACATTATACCTACTGGGTTGCGCGCGACGGATTCGAAGTTCCTGTGGCCGTGAAATGGAAAGAAGTATACAACTGGCTTGCAGAAGGACTCGACCACGTCTATGACTACATCAAGGCGAAAAGATTGAAGAACTACATCGGCGCGACAATCGAGCCCAAGCCGAACGAACCCCGAGGGCACATGTATCTTCCGACATCCGGACACGCTGTCGGATTCATCTGCGGAAAACTCAGGAATCCAGATTTCTGGGGCGTCAATCCCGAACTCCTCCAGCACGAAAGCATGGCGCTGATGAACGGCGTCCAGGCGCTCGGTTATCTGACAACGATGAACAAGCTTTCCTTCCTCCATTTCGGAAGTCAGATAAAGGCGCAGTTCGACAACGACTTCCCGCCGTTGATCGGCCCCGAGGGTCTCAAGGAGACAGTGCAGATGTTCTGGCTGCTCGACCAGGTTGGCTGGAAAGGCGTGGTTGAATTCGACTGCCACATGCTCCGCACCGACGCAGATCCGGACAATGCTGACGAATGCAGGAAGAAGTTCGTAAGAAACTGCTGCTGTGCGCTCACCATCTCGATCGAACTTGCTTCCAGGCTCAAGGGCGGCTGGATGAAAGGCCTGACTGAAACCGAAGCCGATCTAGCCGGCATCATACGCCTCTGCGCCGTAAATCCTGCGAAGATCGCAGCGAAGACGGTTAGCAGATAAAATACGGCACTGTCGGAACTGTGACGCATTTTATAACTCTTGATTTTTCTTGTTTGCTGGCTTAATTCAATGGATAAAGCGGAGAAATTCACAAATGACACAATCATTTACAGCCATTGTACATAAAGAAAAAAAACTTTATGTTGCCGAGTGTCCTGAAATTGGCACTGCGAGCCAAGGGCACACTATTGAGGAGGCGATTGCCAACTTGAGAGAAGCAACGGAATTGTATCTTGAAGAGTTTCCTGTGAAATCACGCCCACAGATGTCTCCCTGATCCCTCCTCAGTTTCTTGATACTAATAGTTGCACAATTGTATTGACACTGCAAAGGAGGGCGGGTTTTCCAACCCGCCAAGGCGGCCTGGAAAGTCCACCCTCCGTTAATTTATGTCCATTCTATTACGAGACTATTAGTATCTACGATGCTGTTTGCAAAATGAATGGTTACCATGTCATTGCTTATGACAAACTTTCCAGAGAGCTGATACAGCTCCTCTTTGAAAACCTAGTCAGAAGGGGCGTCCGGGAGATTGTGGAGTAAAATCCATCCCCATATAAGTAGGGCGGTTTTTAAACCGCCAACCAAATGTCTGGTTAAAACCCGACATACTTTCAAGGAAAAACAGCAGCGTTCTACCTAACTTAATGCTTGCCATCCCTGGACAAAAATACTTACAGGCGAGGCGCCTGCATCACATTATCATAAAAAAGAAGGCGGGTACAGAACCCGCTTTCTTTTTTATCTGCTTTCTTCGACATTATATGTCTCCTTGATTAGTTCATATCTACTGCAATGTCTTTCATAGCGGCAATAATATATCGCTTGAAGCCGGTAATCTTATCAAAAACAGGCAAATACTATGCAGATACGGTCATCCTCTTGGAGAAATGTGACATTAAGTTATATATTGATATTTTGAAACAACGTATAATACCTCAAAATCTCGGTGTGTTCATGACGACATCAACAATGGCATTCATTGTTTTCCTGAGCCTCTTCGGGCTCCTTGTATTCTTCAAGCCGATACTCCTGTACAGGAACATGAAGTCCGGGGGCAAAGGCGTAAGCTTCCTGAACATGTTCATGACAGGCCTGTCCTACTTCGCAATTGCAGCCGTCTTATACTTTGTTGCCAGGAAAGGGCCTGAAAACAAGATCCTGCTGACATTCTCCATCATCCTCATCTTTCTCGGAATATGGAACATAATATTCGCCTTTCTAATACGGAAGCTCAATTCAAAAAATGATGAAATTGAAAGCCGCCCGGAAGACGAGGAGCAACTGCCTGGATCAAAGAAGTGAAACAATGAGATATGCTGCAACAATTTTCATGCTTCTGTTCCTTTCATCATGCACCAGTCCTGAAACCGGTAAAAAAGGTGAAACTATGAAGTCCATGGAATTATTCGTCTCCGAAACCGGGAACGATAAAAATCCCGGAACATCAGAAAAGCCTTTCGCCACTCTTGAAAAGGCCAGGGATAAAATCAGGGAGCTCAGGAAAACCGGAACTCTTTCCTCTGATACCGCGCCCGTCGTACATGTCAGCGGCAGATTCGAAATGAAATCCTCGTTGAAGTTCACGAAGGAGGATTCCGGTACTCCTGGACAACCTCTCATCTTCAGGTCGACACAGAAGGAAAAGGCTGTAATCACAGGCGGAAAGAAAATAACCAATTTCAAGCCGGTCACCGATGAGACGGCCCTCTCCAGGCTTAGACCGGAAGCAAAAGGGAAAGTATTCCAGTCGGATCTCAAGGAACTCGGCATTTCCGACTTCGGGACTTTGTCAAGCCGGGGATTCGGACGGAAAATATCCACTGCCCACATGGAACTTTTCTTCGGCAACATGCCCATGACCTTGTCCCGCTACCCCAACGAAGGAAAATATCTGAAACTGACAGGATATGGGAAAGCGATCAAGGACGAATGGAAGGCTGAAACCGGAGATCTTTCCGGTGGATTCTACTATGCCGACGAACGCCCGAAAAGCTGGAAGGCGACGAACGACCTCTGGGTGCATGGATTCTGGTCATGGGACTGGGCGAATTCAGTCGAACATGTTGAAAGCATCGACAGCGAAAAGGGCTTTGTCAAAAACTATCCTCCATATGGACTTTATAATATGCGCAAGGGCCAGCGCTTCTTTTTCCTGAATGTGCTGGAGGAACTTGATGTCCCGGGGGAATTTTACGTCGACAGGGAAAAGGGAATGCTTTATTTCTATCCGCCCTCGCCTGTGGACAAATCCGAAGCATTGGTTTCGATCCTCAAGGAACCTGTCATATCCTTCGACCATCCCGAAAACATCCTTTTTGAAAACTTCGTAATTGAATGCGGCAGGTCGCACGGCGTGGATATCATAAAGGGGAGGAACATCACGCTCGCCGGCTGCGAAGTCCGCAATGTCGGGAACCGGGGAATAAATGTCAACGGCGGAACGGAAAACAGGATAATCTCATCGGATGTCTATAACACCGGCGACGGAGGGATAAGCCTTGAAGGCGGTGACAGGAAGACACTTGTTCCCGGAAATCATCTCGTGCACAACTGCCACATCCATCACATGGGCCGCTGGTCAAAATGCTACCAGGCGGGAATTTCCATGACAGGAGTCGGGCTGACCGCCACGAACAACCTCATCCATGACGGCCCGCATAACGCAATCCTCTTCAATGGAAATGAGATGACGATAGAATATAACGAAATCCACAATGTCTGTCTCGAAACCGGTGATGTCGGCGCAGTATACACGGGTAGGGACTACACTTTCCGAGGCAACAAGATCAATTACAACTTCATCCACGACATTGGCGGTGTTGGAATGGGCTCCATGGGAATCTACATGGACGACTGCGTAAGCGGAACCGAGATAAGAGGCAACATCCTGAAAAACTCCACGCGCGCCGTCTTTCTCGGCGGCGGCAGGGATTTCAAAGTCGAAAACAATATCTTCATAAACTGCAAGCCTGCAATACAGATCGATGGACGCGGCATCGACAAGAATCCAGTCTGGTCCAACATGGTCAACAAACACATGAAAGACCGTTTGAAGGAGATGAACCATCATAATCCTCCATACAGCACGCGTTATCCCGAAATAGCCACCGTTGACAAATATTACGAGGCTGGAAACGGGGTGCCGCCGGAGAACATAACTATCAAGAATAATATCTGTTCTGGAGGCGTATGGCTCAAGATCGAATGGAACGCCAAGCCGGAATGTGCGAAAGTCGCAGACAACACCGTCAGCGCTGATCCCGGATTCATCGATGCGGAAAAGGGTGACTATCTTTTGAAAGACGACGCCCCTGCCCTGAAAACAGGCTTCAAGCAGATTTCCGTCTCCAAGATCGGCCTGCAGAAGGACAAATACAGAAAATAATTCCCATATTAAAGGAGCGCTGGCGTCCCGCCGGCAACCTGCCGGCAACTCCAAATTTCGATCACTCTCCTAATACACTTCTGGCACGAGAACAGCTCGAACTCCTTGTTAAGTTCGCAGGGAATACGAACACATCCGACATAACTGTTGTTACTTATTCTGGAGTCGCGTCAAAACAGATTACCGTCCTCCTATCGAACGGCAGGCGAATCAATATTGTCGCCGCAGGCTTCGTGAAGTAGCACAGGCATTCCTGCCTGTTAATTGTAAAAAATGAATTTTGTAGTATGTTTCTGCTGTCAAAACGAGAGGTTCATTCATGAAAACATTACTTAACAGAATTACTTGCGACCCGAACATATGTTTCGGGAAACCCTGTATCAGGGGAACTAGGATATGGGTTTCAATGCTCCTCGATCTCCTGGCTGATGGAATGTCAATTGATGATTTGATAAAAGAATATCCGCAACTTTCCAGAGAGGATGTTTTTGCAGCAATTGCTTTCGGCGCTGAAATGTCCCGCGAAAGATACGTGGACATACCCTTGGAAGCGGTGATATGAAGTTCAAGCTTGACGAAAACCTCGGGAACAGGGCTCAGTCTTTGTTCCGTCTTGCCGGTCATGATGTAGAAACAGTCCTTGGCGAAAAGTTATCAGGGGCTGACGATGAGAGGATCTTCAATGTTTGCCGTGAGGAGAGACGATGTCTGGTGACCTTTGATCTGGACTTTTCCAGTCCCATCCGTTTTCCAGCCTCACTCTGTGCTGGTATAATTATAATAAGATTGCCTCATAATCCTTCCTTGAAAATCCTTGAATTGCTAGTGAAACAAGCGTTGTCTGCTCTTGAAAGCATTCCGTTTGAATCAGATCTCTGGATTGTCGAACTGGGCCGTATAAGAATACACCAGAAAGAGCAGGAATAACCTTTTTAGCGTTTGAATACTCCGCATTTATCCATTGTTTTGTGGCTATTTTATCTGTGTGTTCTGTGGTTTCATAATTTAGGTTGTGGTTTAAACTGCTACCGGTGTTGTAAAGTAAAATCCCCAAATGATCGATTTTATAAACATAAGCAAGACCTTCGGTACCCACGAAGTCCTCAAGAACGCCAGTTTCCGCGTCAATGCGGGCGAGCGTGTCGGAGTTGTCGGCCCCAACGGTGCCGGCAAAAGTACTGTATTCGCCCTGCTCCGCGACGAGATAAGCCCCGACACCGGCAGCATTGAGTTTCCAAAGTCCATCAGGATCGGGCATCTCCGCCAGGAGTTCAACCCGCAGGATGTCGACATGACATTGCTGGAATATGCCGAAAGCGGACGCCAGGATCTTAAAGACTGCCATGACGAAATGGAAAAGCTTGAACATGATCTGCACCATGACAGAATAAAGGACCGGGATTCAGTACTCGCGCATATCGGCAGGCTTCAGACACTTTTCGAAGCCGGAGGCGGATACCAGATCCGTCCAAGGGCGCAGACCGCCCTCTGCGGTCTCGGATTGATGGAGGACAGCTTCCAGCGTCCATTCAGTTCGTTCAGCGGCGGATGGCAGATGCGCGCCGAACTTGCACGTGTGATCGTCGCGGATCCCGATCTGCTTCTACTTGACGAGCCGACAAACTATCTTGACATCCCGGCTATTGAATGGCTGCGTGGATACCTGAAAAGCTTTTCCGGGACAATGCTGCTGATCTCGCATGACCGTTATCTCCTGAACTCGCTCACCAGCATCACCCTCGAGGTTGCGAACTATCAAACCGAGAAATACAAAGGCAACTACGACTACTATGTAAAGGAACGCGTCATTCGCTATGAACAACGTCTTGCGGCGGCGGAGAACCAGCGCCGGATACGCGAACAGGCGCAGATGTTCATAGACAGGTTCCGCGCCAAAAACACCAAGGCTGCACTTGTACAGAGCAAGATTAAGATGCTTGAACGCTTGGAGGAGATCGTAATTCCCCACCGGATAACAAGTCCAGGGAAAATACGTCTCAAGAAGCCTGAAAGATCCGGACAGGAAGTTGTGCGGCTTGAAAACATCGGTCTCACCTATGACGGCAGCACCTGGGTTCTAAAGGGCGTCAACCTCAGTGTGCAGCGCGGAGACAAGCTCGCATTTGTCGGTCTTAACGGAACTGGAAAATCGACATTCCTAAGGGTTGTCGCCGGAATCCTGCTACCGTCCGAAGGAACCCGCACACTCGGTCACAATGTCGTCCCTGGATACCAGTCACAGGAATTTGCCGAGACGATGGATCCCGATCTGACAGTTTTTGAAACCGTAAAAAGATTCAGCGAGGATGCAGGAATGCAGGAAATCAGAAATCTCCTCGGAGGCTTTGGTTTTTCCGGAGACACTGTCGAGAAGACGGTTGGAGTATTGAGCGGCGGAGAAAAGATCCGTCTTGCATTCGCACGGCTTCTCATTAATCCGCCGAACTTCCTCATTCTCGATGAACCGACGACACATCTGGACATCGCCGCACGCGAGGCGCTGGAAAAAGCGCTAAAGGAATTCCAAGGGACGATCTGCATAGTCAGCCACGACATCCAGTTCGTAAGGCAGGTTGCAACAACTATTGCGGCGATGCGCCCGCCCGGGATCAAGCTCTACAGCGGTGGATATGACTACTACTGCGAAAAAATGGCGATGGAGTCTCCTTCTGCGGAACTCGCAGAGGAAATCTCCAAACCAAAGGAATCCGAACGGAAAGTGCAGCGCCGGGAACGTGCCGAACTGATCCAGGAACGCGGACGCAGGAAAAAGGATCTTACGACAAAACTGGCTGACACTGAAAAAATCATTGACTCTCTGGAGGCCGAAGAAAAGGAGCTTGTAGCAAAGATGGAATCTCCTGACTGGAAGATAGATTATGCCGCAACAAACAGGCGCCTGACCGAGATCCATGAGGAGCTTCCAAAAGCGCTTCATGAATGGGAGACCGTATCCAAGAAGCTGGAGAAGCTGCTTGCCGAATCCCTGACAGAGTAACAAGATTGCACCTACTTGAAAACAAACTCACTCAATAGTATTTTATGTCATGGTTACAATAAACAAAATTGAAGACATCAAATCCGCAATAAACTCTCTGCCCAAGAGGGATTTTGTACGCCTGCGCCAATGGTTCTCCGAAAAGGACTGGACGGCGTGGGACAAACAGATTGAAGAAGACTCTAAATCTGGGAAACTGGACTTTCTTGTGGCTGAAGCCATCTCCGACAAGAGAAAAGGGAAACTCCGGGATCTGTAATGCACAAGACATCAGACTGCTTCTGGGATTATCTTAATAAACTTCCTGAGCCCATGCAAAAGCTGGCAGCAAAGAATTTCGCATTACTAAAAGCCAATCCACATCATCCTTCTCTCCAATTCAAGAAAACAGGCAAATTCTGGTCTGCAAGAGTTGGACTTGACTACAGAGCTCTTTCAATAAAGGATGGAAATGACTTTATCTGGGTATGGATAGGTTCCCATGCTGATTACGAAAGAGTCATCAACCAGTGAACATCAAATTCCTATATGGCAGAGATGAGATCGCGCTGGTGGTACCAGATGACTCGATCGTTTATAAATCAAAATTCCCAGAACCAGAAAAGTCCGACTCCGAGCTTGTAACCGACTCGGTCAGGAAACCAGTCGGCTCAAAACCACTGGCTGAACTTCTGAAAGGCCGCAAAGGCAAGGTCGCCGTAGTGGTTTCCGACATCACCCGGCCAATCCCATACAGCCGTTTCCTGCTGGAACTCCTACACGAAATTGAATCTGCGAATATCGCAAAGGAAAACATAGTTATTATAATCGCCACCGGAATGCACCGTCCAAGCACAAAACAGGAACGGCTCGAGATGTTCGGCAAAGATGTCGTCAGGAACTATAGGATTATCGACCACAGGGCGGAAAATGAATTCGGACTCGTCGAACTTCCCGGAAAAAGCTGGTCGGGATCCAAAGTAAAGATAAACAAGGTCTTCGCGGAAGCCGATTTCAAAATCGTCACCGGACTCGTCGAACCCCATTTCATGGCAGGGTTCTCAGGCGGACGCAAGGCGGTGTGCCCGGGACTTGTTTCATTGGAGACCGTAAAGAAATTCCACGGCTATGAATTCCTCTCGTCCCCCCTCGCCTGCAACGGGAATCTCAAAGGCAATCCCTGCCATCTCGAATCCATTTCAATTGCGAAACTCGCAGGAGTCGATTTCTCGGTGAACGTCGTGCTGAACAATGAGCGCCAGCTCGTCAAGGCTTTTTCAGGCGGGCTCGAGGAAGCTCATGCGGCGGCATGTAAATTCGTCTCGGGTTGCAGCTGCCAGAAAGTCGAAGTTGAAGCCGACATTGCAGTGACTTCCTGCGGAGGCTATCCGCTTGACGCCACATTCTATCAGTGCGTCAAAGGAATGGTCTCATGCACACCAGCTGTAAAGAAAAATGGAATTATAATTTCATTCGGCAGCTGTGTAGAGGGAATTGGCAGCCCGGAATACCAGGCAACGATGGAGAAATATTCCGGCAGATGGCAGGATTTTCCCAGAGAGATATGTGCCCCTGGGCACTTCATAAAGGACCAGTGGCAGCTTCAGATGCAATGCAGGACTCTTGAGAAGATCGGAGAGACAGGCCTCCACTTCGTCACCAATGGCATTGATTCAAAAAGCCTTTCAAAACTTTCCGTCAATGGGTCTTCGACAAAGAAGAATGAGATTGAGAAGACAGTCAGGAAGATCTTCGAATCCTGCCTGAAAAATGGGATGAAGGTAGCGGTCTTCCCCGAAGGCCCCTATTGCGCGCCAAGGAGTTAAAAATGAAATACAAATCATTGATTCTCATGCAAATAATTGCCTTAATGAACATTATTTGCCTTTCTTCTGATACAGGAAATCCAGAAAGCCAGTCCGGTGACTCCATAAGAATCCAGAAGGTACTGAAGGAAATCGTTTCAAAAGATGAAAATGATCCGGATTTGAATTTCTATTTCACTTACTCGACAAGCCCATACTCATTTCTTTATGAAGACGACAAGGTCGATGTTTCAGAATACATTAAAAGAATGAAGGCAAAGGACTTGCATGCTGAAAGCAAGTTAAGATTAATTGAGAACACGGCCGATATAGTTTTCAAATCAACCCAAAGCATTGAGTGTAGAAAAGGGGAGATAAACCAGTTGCTGGAGAATTTTCTTAAGGGAGAATGGGGCAATTACAAGAATGAATTCAACGCCAGCATGGATTTTTTATCTTCAGGACTCCGAGGTATCGCAATCACAATAAACAAGGCAAAACAGCCAAAATACATCTTCGTTTTCACCTCCACTGTCGTTCAAGAGTTAATTGGCAATACAGGTAAAGTCTGCATCATAGAAATCCATTATGATGGCAAAAACCGGATAAACGACGTCAATTACTGTTTTATAGCTAAAAATGATGCGATTATAAAAGCAATAGATAGTCTCTGGGAAAAACTTGACATCGGAGTCTGGTCGGATAAACCAGACGACTGGACTGCAGGCTTCTTCTTCATGCCCAAAAAAGGCATTAAGGAAAAAGTATACTCTATTGACGAATTTAGGATTCTTCACCTTCAAGCGGAAATTGATTATGTAAAGAAATCATGGGCAAAGGAAAGGGAAACTCTCGAGAACCTTGAAAAAACGTACGCCTTTTCCGGAAAGAAGGATGAGGATTTGAAGAAGAGGATTGACAAGCTGAAGGATCTCATCGAGAACCACCGAGACCCGAAATACATCAAAGACCTTGAGGACAAGCTGAATTCTCTGAAAAATAAATAAGGAAACATGCCTCACGGCATTGACTACAACCTTATGCTCAAGAATTGGGAATATGCTCGTAGTTAAGCCCTTAAGGGCTGTTCCCCTGATTGATTGTCCATCTTAATATCCTGTAAATCCTGTTATCCTGTCGAAAATCTTTCTCTTCACATTTTGAAATCCAACAGGAGGGGAAGATGATCGGAGAATTGCACTTTTGGGACCTCGAAGTGCTGGATCTTTATTTGGTGGGAGCAGAGTATGAAATCAAGCTGCCTGCTCGGTTTCCATGACGGAAAAGTGGGCAGGTTGTCGGTGTTCGGATTCACAAGCCCCAGCTCCTGCTGCAGCTCATGAATCTCCTTCGGTCCGGAAAACGTGTTGAAGTCGCCTGCGATGATCACCGGCTTGAGCCCCTTTGCGAGTTTCGCAAGATGTGTAAGCTGCAGCTTGCGCACCCTCTTCTGGACGGAAAGATGGACTAGGAAAAATCTTATGCCTGCAATGTCGATCTCGATCAACAATCTTTTGAATCCGGCCGGAAAAAAATGGAAGTTGCCGTCCGGGACCTTCAGCTTGGTCAAAATGGCATTCGCCTGCTTCCTGACGATCGGCATTCTCTTTGAAAGAAAACCATGATTATACTTAATGGATGACTGGTGATGATGTTTAATGTGCCCGGCGATGAATTCGACCTGGTTGACGTATTTCGTCCTATATGAGCCGGTGTCGACCTCGACAAGACCGAGGATGTCCGGATCGGCCTTGCTTATGAAATCAATTATCTTCCTGATATGCGTGTCCTTTGTGCGGACATACCGGTGTGCCGTGCTGAAATTGCGGTAGAGCGATTCGGGAGCTCCGGTTCCATAGGCTATGTTATATACTAGGACTCGCATAAATTAAGGAAACCTCTAAAATCTCCTGTTGGGAAATTTAAAAATCCATATTATGATGTATAATTTAAATCTCTTTATTCAAATGAACAAGTTTTTAAGGGAATATATCATGGCAAATATAATCGACGGCAAGAAGATAGCTGAACAGGTTCACGTTGAAACCGCCCGGGAAGTCGCATCATTGGCGAGAAACCACAACCTCCAGCCCGGATTGGCGGTCGTGCTTGTGGGCGACGACCCGGCATCGTCCGTATATGTGAACATGAAGGCCAAGAAGTCTCTTGAACTCGGGATCTATTCCGAAAAAAGGGTCCTCGACAAGAACGCCACACAGGAACAGGTGCTTGCGGTTGTCAATGAACTCAACAACAACCCGAAGATCCATGGCATACTCGTCCAGTCGCCCCCGCCGCCGCAAATCGACGAGGGGGCAATTGTAATGGCAATAAAGCCGGAAAAGGATGTGGACTGCTTCCATCCGATCAATGTCGGCAAGATGCTCAACGGCGATACGGACGGATTCTACCCCTGTACTCCGCATGGGATCATGGTGCTGCTTGAAAAAAGCGGCATAGATCCGGTTGGCAAGCACGCAGTCATAATCGGTCGCTCTAACATCGTCGGCAAACCGATGATGGCGCTTCTGATGCAGAAGGCAAAAGGCGCAAACGCGACCGTGACTGTCTGCCATTCCAGAACTGCGAACATCGCAGATTATACGCGCCAGGGAGACATCCTGATCGCCGCAATAGGCAAGGCCGAATTCGTGACAGCCGACATGGTGAAAAAAGGCGCCGTCGTGATAGACGTAGGCATAAACCGTGTTGAAGACAAAACCGCTCCAAAAGGGCACAAGCTCGTAGGCGACGTGAAATTTGCGGAAGTCGCAGAAAAGGCCTCCTGGATAACACCTGTCCCAGGCGGAGTCGGCCCGATGACCATCGCCATGCTGATGCACAACGCCGTGAAGGCATGCAAGATGCAAAATGGCATTTGACATGCCATTTTGCATAACTATGAACACAATTTAAAAACTTAAACTTAGGAAATAATAAAATGACAATAACAGAGAAAATCCTTGCAAAAGCTGCAGGTAAGAAGGACGCCGATCCCGGGGACAACATCTGGGTGAGCGCTGACATCCTCATGACACATGACGTATGCGGACCGGGAACCATAGGTGTGTTCAAGCGCGAATTCGGTGGTTCCGCCAAGGTCTGGGACCGCGAAAAAGTCGTCATCATACCGGACCATTACATCTACACGTCCGACGAGATGTGCCACAGGAACGTGGACACGCTCAGGAAGTTCGTAAAGGAACAGGGAATAAAATATTTCTATGATCCGGGAACGCCGACATATTCGGGAGTATGCCATGTCACTCTTCCGGAAAAAGGGCATTGCCGTCCGGGCGAAGTGCTTTTCGGCACCGACTCCCACACCTGCACGCACGGATCGCTCGGGGAATTTGCGACCGGCATCGGCAATACCGATGCAGGATTCGTAATGGGAACCGGAAAACTCCTCATCAAGGTTCCAGCGACAATAAAATTCGTCATTGACGGAGAGCTCCCGAAAGGAGTTTCCGCCAAGGACATCATACTCAGGATAATCGGCGACATCGGTGTCGACGGAGCCACTTACTGCGCAATGGAATTTGCGGGTTCGACGATCGAATCTCTCAGCGTCGAGGAACGCATGACCATCTGCAACATGGCCATCGAGGCCGGAGGCAAGAACGGGATCATAGCTCCTGACGACAAGACGATTGCCTATGTGAAATCCAAGACCAAGAAGCCGTTTGAATGCTTCTACAGCGACAAGGACGCGAAATATCTCTCCGTCAAGAAATATGACGCTACGAAGTTAGTACCTGTAGTAGCGATGCCGTTCTCTCCTGACAAAGTGAAGACTGCGGCCGAGATGAAGGACTACAAGATCGACAGGGTCTATATTGGAAGCTGTACCGGCGGCAAGATCGAGGATTTTAAAATGGCCGCTTCAATACTCGCAGGAAAAAAGGTAAAGGTCAAGACATTCATTGTCCCGGCAACGGTCGAAGTCGAGAAGGCGCTTGCAACTGAAAAGATCGGAGGCAAGACCATCTTCAAGATCTTCGAGGATGCCGGCTGCGAAACACCGGCACCGCCCTCATGCGCGGCATGCCTCGGCGGACCTGTTGATACTTTCGGGCGTTGCAACAACGACGAGATCTGCGTAAGCACGACGAACCGCAACTTCCCTGGAAGAATGGGCTCGAAAGGCTCGAAGACCATTCTCGCGTCGGCGCTCACGGCGGCTGCTTCCGCGATAAAAGGCAAAATCACAGACCCGAAGGACGTTTAACAAATTCGATTGCGACCGACTGCTATCGAATGGAAAAATAAAGGAGAACCAATGTCACACCACAATATAATAAAAGGAAAGATCTTCGTTGTCGGAGACAATATCGACACGGACCAGATCATTCCGGCTCAGTATCTTAATCTCGTTCCGACAAATCCGGATGAATACAAGAAGCTTGGGAGCTACGCGCTCTGCGGTCTTCCGGACAGCTACAAGACAAGGTTCGTAAAGGATGGCGAGTTTAAGACGGAATATCCGATAATCATCGGAGCTAATAACTTTGGCTGCGGTTCAAGCAGGGAGCACGCTCCAGTGAGTCTCGGAGCCGCCGGCACCAAGGCTGTCATTGCAAATTCATTCGCCAGAATATTCTTCCGCAACTGCATTGCCACAGGCGAAGTGTTCCCGGTAGAAGCGACATCTGACATCCTGACCAAGGAACTCAAGACCGGAGACGAGGTCGAGATCAACCTGGAAAAGAACGAACTTACTGTCGTCAAGACAGGAAAGACACACAAGCTGAAGGATATCGGGGACGTCAGGGAAGTCGTCGAGGCTGGCGGCATATTCAATTACGCCCGCAAGAAGGGCATGATCAAATAAATCTTTTCCTGCGGACGCAGGAAAAGATTTATTATCCAGCCACGTATTTCACCTCTTATTTGACACGAAGTGTCTTTCGGAGTATGTGCTGAAGCTTGCTTCAGCCTCCTGCCCTGAGCAACGTCGAAGAGTGTTCCCTGCGAAGCAAACTTCGCAGAAGAAAAGCGGTACTCAGTATTCGCCGAAAGGCTACGCCAGACACGGCAAGGGACCACCAAAGATTCGCGTCCGCTCATCAATAAATCCCAGACAGGCAGTCATTTATTCGATATCAACATCCACTCATCCCCTTGTCTTCGCAAGCAATCTTTCCATCGCTTCTATTTCCCTTTCGCGGGCTCTTGTATCGTGCATGGGATCGAGGTTGCCGGTGGCGGGGAAGAATGGGAGAGGTTTCAAGGTGTCGGCGTCGAGTGTCTGGACCATGAGCCCGCCGATTTTCTCGTTGGGGAAATTGAGATAAGTGGCATTCTGAGCCTTCCGGTACATCTCAAGACATGAGTTGTCGCCGGTGATCTCGAAGAGCTTCATTGTCGCAGCACAGCATTCCCTTACGTTCCACCAAGGTGAAGTCCTGTGTTTCCTGCCTTTCGCATCAGCCTTGTCGTAAAGCCCCGCGCCTGTAAGCAGATCAATGTTCTTGAACATTATTCCGGCCTTGCTGTATCCCTTGTCGGAGATTGAGCGCATGATCTTTACGAGGTTGGAGGAAAACTTGAACTTGAATTCGTCCGACATTGTCTCGAGTTCCGCAATGAAGCCGCACGCCTCGGAGACATGTCCGGGATCGGATATCAGATATCCTTCAGGGGTGATATATGGATTGCCTTCCTTGCAGTTGTATTCCCAGAAATGTCCGGTCTCAGGATTGCAAAAGTTATGCAGGATGAATTCGGAGATCATGAACCCCTGTCTCAAAAGCTTCTCCTTAAGCCCCGGCGCAACAACGGCGGAGGCCCCCCTATACTCCATGCATTTCAATGTGTCGATGATCGCACCGAGTGTGACCATAATGAATCCATGACCGTTGTAGGGATTCCTTTTCTTGGTGATATGGTCGACATTCCTGAAGTTCATTCCGCAGACAATCGACTCGTCGAGGAACTTGAGCCCGAGCTCGAGGGAGTCCTTATTGCCCTTCATGATGCCGTACTGCATGAATCCGTCGGCGGCAAAGACATGGGTCGGCTCGCATTCGCCGGGAGCGCACGGGACATTTGCGGGATCATTGGAAGCTTTGTTGGTCAGGACATCGACGATGAACGGAATTCTTCCGCCGTTCAGCTCGTATCGTTCCTTGAGGCACAGATAGATGAAATCGCAGTATTCGCTGAAGAAGTTCCTGAGATTGAGCTTCCTTCCATAGATCTCGGTTTCTTCGTCGGGGATCACGCCCTTGGCGATAAGATAGGACCATATTCCGAGTCCGCGGCAGTCACCCCAGCTCCAGACCTTCTGGTCTTCAGTCGGCCTCATCTTTCCGCTGATGGAATCGACTTCGGCAAAAAGACCGGGATATTTCACGCCGGGATGGCTCTTCTCAAAATCGATCTTCATCTCTGCGAAATATCTGAGAATCCTGTCCTGGTATTTCCTGTTGAACGCGATAAGCTCCTGCAGTACCTGCCTGTCAAGCTTCGCCTCCTTCAGGATATATAATTCTCCCTGTGAAACCTTCTTCATTGCCCCCCCCTCGAATCCTTGCGGATAAATTCCAAGTTTCAAAATCCAAATTTCAAACAAATACTGAAGAACAGCTCTTGCGAGCTTAACTACAAACTTGCTCCAAATTATTTTTAATATGTTTGCAGTCAAGCCATTATTGACTGTTTCTTTTGGAATCACACACGCAAGAATGCGCTAACTACAAACGGGCAGCAAATCTATTAGTTTTTAGGCAGTAGTCAAGCCCTCAGGGCTTCTTTTATATAATGTCCCAAAATTCGATATTCGAAGTTGGAAGTTCGAAGTTCTGCTTCTTAGTTCGCCTTCTGATACACCCTTATATAGTCGATCAGGAATTTCTGCGGAAGGACTTTGTCATCTATCTTGCCGCCCCATTTGCCGCCTATTGCGAAGTTCATGAGGAGGTAGAAAGGTTCGCGGAATGCGTTATAGGTTCCCTCGTCCGCATCGGCCAGCTTGAACGTATGGTATTTCTGTTCGTCGAAATAGAAGTCTATCTTTTCGGAATCCCATTCTATGGCGTATATGTGGAAATCATCGAATGGCTTCTGGGCCAGAAGCTTCCCGCCATTGGACTTGTGCTTGCCGTCCTTGGAGAAATGGACGGTGCCGTGGATCTTGTCCGGCTCCTTGCCGACAAACTCCATTATATCGATCTCACCGCAGAGCGGCCAGCCCTTGCCGGTGTTCCTCGTATCGCCCAGCATCCAGATGGCGGGCCAGGTTCCGAGCCCCTGCGGGATCTTCGCCCTCGCCTCTATCCTGCCGTACTTGGCACTGAACTTGCCTTTTGTGATGATACTTGCGGCAGTATATTCAGCGTTCTCGCTCTTCGTCTTCCACGTGAGCGAACCCGGTTTGAATGCCTTGTTCTTGAATTGCTCCTTCTTGCCTTCGAGTATGAGTATCCCGCCTTCAACTCTGGCATTCTCCAGTCTTTCACGGGTGTAATACTGCGCCTCCTCGTTCCTTACTAATCCTTCCTCGTAGTCCCATTTCGCCGGATCGGGAAGCCCATCCTTGTCGAATTCATCAGCCCAGACAAGTTTCCACTCCTCGGGATTTACTCCTGTAACTACCAGTGGAATGGCGGCCAGGCAAAACGTCAGCAACGCGAATTTCATAGTGGACTCCTAAAGTAGGTACGTGCTTTCCTGTCCTGAGCTTGTCGAAGGAAGCATGTACCAGCATTATATTTAAGAATGGGACAGGCTAAAGCCCGTCCCTACTTCTTCACTGTCGCCAGATACTCCGAGGCTGTCATGAAGACACAGCCTTTCCCGATAAGATAGTCCATAATCTTCTCAAATCCATTCCATTTCTCGTCAGTCGCCCACATGTTCGGATGGCCCTGCATGCAGATATAGGCCTTCTGCCCGGCAAACTTCTCGTAGGCGGCCTTGAACTTTTCAAAGTCGGGATTGCCAGGCGAAGATTCAAGATTCACATTTCTTTCGAATATGAACTTGCCCGTCTTTTTCGACGGCGGAGCATAGAAGAACACCATCTTAATCTCCGATATCTGCTCAAGCGCCTGGAAAGTCTCCTCGCTGGTACCCGACCAGTGCGGGCCGAATGCCTTCAGCTCGATTCCGGTCTTGTCCTTCATGAGCTTCTGCGTCTTTTCTAGAGAAGCCTTCTGCTCCTCCATGGGAACTTTCTCGAACTCCGCCGAATCCTCCTGTCCCTTCCGGACCTTGTATCCATGGTTCCAGAGCTCGAATCCCTTCTTGTCCAGATCCTTCAGGTAGTCGAAATATTTCTGGTTGTCAGCCTCGAGAGAGAATCCCATGACGCCAATGGTGGCCTTGAGCTTCTTGTTCTGGATATAATCAATGAGTTTCTGCCATCTCGGTGACACCGCGTTCGAGCCGTTCGAGGGCGCTCCGTTCGTGCACATATCGTCAAGCTTCAGAATAACCACAGGAACCTTCTCCTTCTTCGCCTCCTGGGCATTTACAGCCGTTCCGGTAAAAATCGCCGCCGCCAGACATCCGCTCAACATCGCTATTTTCATGTTTTTCTCCTTATAGAAATTTTACTTTCCCAGAGTAGGTACGTGCTTCCCGTGTCCGCCATAGCTTCTTTGCGACGGCGGAAGCATGTACCATCTTTATTTTAAAGAATGGGACAGGCTAAAGCCCGTCCCTACTATTACACAGGCGAGACGCCTGTATCACATTCTTCATTGTAAATTTCAGCCCAGCTGAAATTTACCACCTGTAATACCTGTATGGATCATCGTCGGCAATTGGCTCCTGCAGGTAATAAGTATTGAGCCATGGAGCCCCTTTCTTCACAAGCAACGGCACATCCTTGAATCCACCGTTCAGATACGTGTCGTTCACCTTCACGATAATCGTATTGACTCCGTCCTTCCTCAGCGTGCCCGGACTAAGGACATATGTCCTGGGCGCCATATAATAGTCCTTCGGATTCGTGATCTTGGTCACTTCCCCGAGGAATTTGCCGTTCAACCAGATCCATGACTCGTCATCGATCCCGCCCATCTTGAGGGTAAGCTCCTCATCCGGATTGAATCCGTCAGGAGTCTTGAACTTGAGCCTGTACCAGAAATATCCGTCATATCCTTCCAAATCCTTCCTGTACACATCGAACATTCCCGGCACCTGTATCGGACGCCATGCCGCGTCGTCGAATTCCTCCTTCGACCAGCCTTTTGAATCGCCGGTGTTGTCCTTGTCAGCCTCACCAACCCATCCTGCGGTGATCTGGAATTTGGAGCCCGCCGGTACTCTTGCAAAATTCGCAAGGAGCGGAGATTCAGCGGCGGCACCGAGATTCGCCAGGAGCCTGGATACGAGGAAACAATCACGCCTGTAAGTCGGTCTTTGATACGGCTTCTTCACATAGTCAATGTCCCACGGAGCCACCTGGCAGAGCACCGCGGTGCCCTTGCCTATCCTGAAGCTCCTGAGCATGTCGCATGACGAATCCGTCTTTTCCGCAAATCCATCAAAGGAAAGTTTGCCTCTCCAGTGCAGTTCGGAATTGCTTATGCCTGAAAACTCCCCTGCCGAGAGATCCTTCACAAGGGATGAATATCCGGTGAATTTATTCATCTTGGCCGTATCAGGGAGGATCGAACTTATGGTTTTCTCATCGAGGCCGAGACCGAGCATGTTCGTTCCGGAACTTAACGCTTCCTTCAAGTTCAGGACGTTTGCTCCTGGACCAGCGACAAGGAGGGAATCAGCTGAAGGCTTCTCCCCATCCTTCAACACAGCAAATTTCACTCCGAGATCCTCGAGGAGTTTTGATCCTCTGGCGTCACCGGCATAAAGGACTTTCCTGGCCTGGACAGGTTTGGCGGTATCCATGTATTTGAATATGTTCTTCACGATGTTCGAGGCGACCGGATCATTTTCAGTCCGGCCGGACACATCGAGCTGGCAGAATATTATTTTTCCTGCGCCCTCTGAATATTCCAGGAGCGGTGAATACTGCATGTCAAATCCGCAGTCGAGGATCGGCAGCCAGTTTCCGCGATCTGGTTTTTCGATCAGGACGGAACAGACGTTCCCGCGGTTTCCGCAGCGCCAGACGCGCGTATTGATAAATCCACACCATTCCCAAGTCGGATCCCTCTCCTCGAATCCCGGGACATCAAGGTTTGGCGGAGTCAGCGTCGACGCACCGCGCCAGTCCCTGAGCATGTCTTCGTTTATACCATTAAGTATCGGATGGTTCTTTACACGGATGAACGTGTTGCGGATACCCTGAACATTCACACGGAACCCGATCTTGTTGAAATAGCTTGTTTCATCCTGCTCGAAGACGACCACCTTCAGTCCGTCCGCGACCTTGTTGAGATCGTAGATCGGCTCCTTTTTCGACAGAGCATTTCTTCCAATAACAAGGATGTCCCCCTTTGCCGCTTCTGCAGTAGAATTGATCTTCGAATATGATATGCCACAGGCGTCAAGTGACTTGGCAGTCAATCCTTCAGGATCAAAGAGCAGGACTTTAGAAGCCATCTTTATTTTCGAAGTGTCTGTCTTGACCAGCGTAAGCGCGAACTCGTCCGACTGTTTCTCGCCCATGAAATCGAAGTCGGCCTTCATCACCAGCCTGTCTCCGGTGGCAGGCATCTTGAAATTCACTGGAACGAATTTTATCTCGCCCGGCTTGAGTTCGGCATCGCCAGAGCCTTTCAGATCGGCACCTTCAATCTTCCATGAGTATGCGCACTTCTTCGTCTCGCGCGAATCATTTATAAGGACAAGCTGTTTTGAAACATTTTCATCTGCAGCAAAGTTGTGTGACTTGTCAGCGAACTTCGGAGCTCCGCCGATGAATCCGAGCATCTCCCTGTTAAGCCGCAGGAACGCACTGCCGATCGTCGACGGCTTGAAATTCTTCCCATCTCCCGGATCATGGATGAACTGTCCGCCCCTGTGGATGAAATCAGGCACGATGCCAGGTTTCTGCAGGTCTTTGTACTTGCCGGGATTGTCCTTGTCAGGAGTCTGATTCACCCTCGCCCAGAGTTCGCCCTGGTCCCATGGAAGCATTGCGGAAACACCCCACGCCCTGTGAGAGCGCCAGTTGTCGTCAGCGTAATACGCCATTATCTCGCGGTGGTTCTTTTCCATGTTCGAAAGGGTCGGAGTGAGGACTCCGCCCCAGTGGAAAGGCTTGCCCAGAGCATAATTCTTTTCTTCGATATCGATCAGCTTTATCTTTTCAGGAGTCATCTCATATGCGCCCTCTCCGGTGATCGAGGAGGCGAATTCACTGTCCCAGACGCTCTGGAAAGCAACGCATCTCCATATGAATTCAGGTCCGCGGTAGCTCGACCAGGACGAAATGTGCGGCAGTCCCCATTCCACAAAGAAGAAAGGCTTCGCCCCGTTCTTGTTCCAGTGCTCCATCCATTCGGAACGTTCCTGGCGCGGCGCCCAGTTCAGATAGCAGTTGACGGTATAGACATCTCCGAGGTTTCCGCACTGGTGGTGATATACGGGACGCGTGGGATCAAAGGTCTTGGAGATCGCGGCGGCCTCCAGTGACTTCGCCCTTCTCTCCTTGTACGAATCCTTGAACGTCTTTGCAATCTCGCTCGGGACTTTCTCCGGCTCGTATAAGCCGTCCATCTTGAGGGGATTCTGGTCGCCATGGTATCCGTTGGCGTTATGGTTCATCGCATACATTACTATTGAAGGATGGTTCTTCATGCGGGAGATCAGCCATTCCGTGAGTTCGCTGTAGTTCTTCACGGCCGCTTCGCTTTTCAGCCATTTGAAATTATTGATGTGCGGCAACGAGAAGGAAGAAAGCATCCCGGATTCATCGGACGCATCGAAGAGCGCATCCATGTAAGCCACGTTTCCGGGATCGAAATCATAATTTCCGGTGATGAAGAAGTTGAAACCGTATTCCTTCATCCTCCTGCACAGGTTCATGCCGGCCGAGTAATCCGACTTGTCCGCGAAATCCGCAATGCTGTTCACCCAGAGCGCCCTCAGCCTGATCAGCTTCCCGTTGAGATAGAAATCCTTGCCGTCGATCCTGAACTCCCTGAATCCGAACTTCACCGGAAGCAGTTCATCAATCTTCTTCCCGCTCGCATCTTCAAGGGAAACAACTGCGGTATATATGTTCTGCGGAGTGTTCGTGTCCCAGAGGAGCGCATCTTTCCAGTCACCGCCGAATACGTATTCGTTTTTCTCAGGAGAGAAGGTAATCCTGCCGGACTTGAACGATCTGGCTTCCTTGCCAAAACGGTCATAGACACGTGCGCTCATGGTATACTCACCGGTGGCAGGATTAGCAATCTTCGTCTTGAAACTTACTTTCCCTTCAGCAACTGAACTTATCACATGCACGTCCTGGATTGAATTCGCCTTAGACTCGGAGCAGAGATATAGATCTCCGGCGATACCTTTGAACTTCACGGTCGCCTTGTTTGAAATGATCCTGTCCGGAGCCATGAAGACCTTGCTCTCGGCCTCGAGAGGACGCGCGGTCACAAGGATCGACAACGTATATTTTTTTCCTGCTTCGACAGAGTTCGTCAGGTCAAATCTTCCACCGGGGAACCAGATTTCCCCTTCTGGTTTTCCATCTACAAATATCTTTGCGTTTGTCTGGAGCAATGTAAAATCCAGATATATCTTTCTTCCGGCCCATGTGGCCGGAAGAAAAATATCCCTCTTGTACCAGACCTGATCTATGGTCTTTCCGGAAATCATGTCCTCGGCCATTGGCGGCAGGAGGAACTTCTGGGTCGCATCACCGACTGTCCAGTCCTGTGCCGGCCAGACACCCGGAACCTTGAACCAGCCCCATCCGGCTCCGTCGGCAGGCGGAACTGTTTTTTCTGCAATTTCAGGAAGCACCCGCCAAAGGCCGTTCAAGCAGATCTTCTCCTGCGTAGCATTTGTGCTCTTCCATGCCTTCGCCATGTCCCACGGCTCCTTGTCGGCACCTTCAGGAAGAGCCATGTCGCCCTTGTAATTGACAGATATCACCTTGAGGACAATATCCGAGATCTCCAATGTTCCTGACTTGCCATAGTTAGCAGGGTTCAGGAAAAGGAAGGCCGCGTCCGGTGGAATCTTGTAGTCGCGCTCGCAGTCGACCCAGCCGAGTGTGCTGTCCTTCCAGTTGAAGACTTCAGGCCACTCGCCGACCTTCTTTCCATCCTCATCGGCGAAGTTCATCGCCATGCGCGCATTCTGCCAGCCTTCGTCTCCAGGAACCACATCCTTCGCCCTTGCCTTGAAGGACAGCTTGAGAACGCCCCATCCGGATTCAAGTTTTATCTTCCGGTTTATGTTCTTCTGTCCACCATCGATCTTCAGCCAGCGCTTTCCGTTTTCTGATGGATAGGAGATGCCATCCCTCTTGTCCCATTTGTCGGGTGTCCCATCCTTGTCTGAATCGATCTCGAAGTTTCCGTTCTCGACAAGATTCTTATCCGGGATCTTTGCATCCGCGAGATCTACATATTTGGCTTTTACCGCCTTGCCTACGACAACCTTGATCTCGTCGAATTCGACAGTCCCTGATTTTCCGAAGTTCGCGGGATTCAGGCCAAGGTGGTCGGCGCCCTCGGGAATCTTGTATTCGCGTTCGAACGTGATCCAGCCGTCGGAAGTTCCGGTTTCACCCCACACTGAAGGCCAATCACCGACTTTTTTTCCGGCCTTGTCGTTGAAGACCATCGCCATGCGTGCGGTCTTCCAGTCCTGGTCGCCCAGTTCTACGTCCTTGTATCTGACCTTGAAGGAAAGAGTCAGGGACTTCCACTTGGACTCGACCGGTATCTTCATGCCCACGCTGAGTCCGCCGCCTTCTATCTTCAGCCATCTTTTCCCATTTTCCATAGGATACGTAACACCTTTCGGGTTGCCCCAGCCATCGGGAATTCCGTTGCCGTCCGCATCAGTCTTGAAATCCGCGTTCTTCAGGAGATTGTCCTGCGCGTATAGGAACGAGCAGACGGTCAAGGCGATTATGGACATCGAAACTTTTGCGAACTTCGCAAAACGGCGGGTAAACACGTGGCTCATTTTCTCTCCCCTTATATAAATTCAGTTTTTATTGTTCAGTATTTTCTGTGTAATCTGTGTGTTCTGTGGTTTATGGTCTCATTTTTTATGGATTATCGGTTTGTCTGAAACAGTCTGGCCTTTGACAAATGACGGTTCGAACAGGACCGACCTGGCTGTCTTGTTCCTGCCCAGAAGAAGATCGACTGCAGCCCTGCCCATTTCATGGAGGGGCTGGACTATGCAGGTCATGAACAGGCCCGTCTTGTCGTCGAAGTTCGCATAGCCCTTATAATTAATGATCGCAAGATCCCCGGGTATTGAAAAGCCATATGCGGTCAGCTCGCTGACGTATTCCGTTACAAAGCTATATCCGACTATAATCGCCGCGCTGTATGTGAGTTCGCGCTTGATCAGCCTGATGGCATGTTCCCTGCCGGAAGGACCTAGCATCTTATAGCGGATGATGAGAGACGGATCGAGCTTGAGGCCAGCAGCCTTGATGGCATTTTTGTATCCCGCCTCCCTTGCGAGGATCGACGCTGTGTGCCCCCAGTCAAGAGGATAGTCGAAGAATGCGATGCGCCTGTGCCCCTTTGAGACAAGTTCATCGACAGCCATCCGGATTCCGTGTTCATGGTTGACCTCGACATACGGGATGTCGGCGCCGTCCGATGGAATTCCGATGCTGACACATGCGATATTTTTTTTCAGCACGGCTTCAGCGTATTTTCTGTTGGAAAGATCTCCCGACAGTATGATTCCGCGGCAGTTCTCCTGATGTATTTCTTTTTCGACATATGAATTGAAGTCCGAGGGGGACGGGATGTTCTTCAGGAATACAGGATATTCGTCACCGGACAAGGCGTCATGGACACCTGCAAGAATGCCATTGCCGAAAAGGTCGACCGCGTGAGGACTGACCGTAAAGACGTAGATGGACTTGACCGATGAAGCGGTTGCATGCGGGCCTGATTTTATCACCATCGTTCCCTTGCCCTGGATCCTTCTGAGGTAGCCCTTGTCGACAAGTTTTGATATTGCTTCGCGGACAGTAACACGGCTCGTACCAGTCATCGCAACAAGATCGTTCTCGGAATGTATGCAGACACCTGCGGGATATTTTCCGGACTCGATTGCGCTGAGGATCCGCTGTCTTACCTGTTCGCTTTTTGAATATACGGCGTCTTCTGTCATGATCAGCCTTGATTGTTTTATTATAATACAAGTTAATCCAGCATTCATCCGAATCAAGCCTGCATCAATGAAAATATCGAACAAAATCCGCCGCGCAACGAATTGCAGGCGTATCATTCTGGAGACAAGGGCCTTGTGGCAGCCAGGCCAGCCTGCTCGACATTTTTTATGATTTTCAGCCGGCGCATGCTTGACTTTTGGCGAAGGCAGCTTACATGTATGATATAAATACATATTTGTATTAACAGTACCGGTAAAGAATTTATTAAAAAAAAGATTGCATGCGAAGGCTCATCTGTGATAGAATAAAAGAGGAACCTATAATTCCGGGAAAGGGTCAAGTCCATGAGAAAATCATTTACTCTTATCGAACTGTTGGTGGTAATTGCGATCATCGCAATCCTCGCCGCCATGCTCCTTCCCGCGCTCAAGTCAGCGAAGGAAAAGGCGCATGCCATCTCCTGCATGAGCAACCTGAAGCAGCATGGCACCCAGGTCATAAGCTTCACAATTGATTTTGAAGGATATCTGCCAAACTTCCTGATGAACGAAAAGGTTGCCGGCTCCGAAGACAAGCTCTTTCCCTCCGATGCAGAGATGGTTGCCGTCAACCTGCGCTGGTACCAGAACAACGCCAGCAACTGTTTTTTTGAATACTACAAGGCCGTGGCAATGCTGCTATGCTCCTCGCACCCCAAACTCGACACCGTGACCTCCAGTGTGAAGTCAACGCTTGCCGGGACTGGAACGCCAACCAAGCCGACCACGTATTCATTATCTGACAGATTCTCAAGATGGCAGTGCTTCGGCGCCGTCGTCCATAACAAATGCCCTATTGGCAAGGTTGATCCTAAAAAGTTCATGATCCTTGAAAGATCCGGATATGAAGCGACACCGACTGGAACCGCAGACACCACCTTCTTCTATGCAAAGACCCCCTCAACCGCCACATTCGAACAGATAGCCGTACCGCACCGGGGAACAAATGCCGTCCACTTCGACGGCCATTGCGAATTCTACCCCTTCAACCATCAGCCGATAAATCAAAACGATTCGCCATTCGAATCGAGCCTGTTCTAAGGAAATGAAAAAATCATTCACACTGATTGAATTGCTTGTGGTTATCGCGATAATCGCGATCCTCGCAGCGCTCCTCCTGCCCGCGCTGAAACGCGCAAAGGACACCGCACAGTCAGTCATATGCAAGAGCAACATGCGCCAGCTTGGAATTGGCGTCATCAACTTCACCGGCGACTACGAGGGATACCTTCCGTGCTGGGTGATGAACTCCAAGGCTCCGGGCTTTGAAGGCGAACTTTTTCCTGACGACGCCAACATGGTTGCAAACAATCCCCGCTGGTTCATGAACAATACTAGCAACTGTCTATGGGAATATTACAAACCCTACGCCCTTCTCCTCTGTCCCTCCCATCCGAAGCTGGATACGGTCACGAAAAATGCCATCTCAAACCTTGCAAGCACGACAGGTGGCACGGACTACGCCACCACTTATACCATTTCAGCCAGACTCTCCAGATGGCAGGCGTTTCCAGCCTTCCATACGAAAAGCACGCTCTACAAGGTGGGCCCTGACAAATTAATGCTTATGGACAGGAGCAGCAACAACTCTACGTCGGGCGGTGCCTTCACCACCTTCTTCTATGCTCCGGCGACATCAGCTACGTTTGAGCAGATGGGCATCCCGCACAGGGGAACCAACGCCGTTCTCTTCGACGGGCACGTGGAGTTTTTCCCTTTCGCCCATCAGCCAATTTCTGAAAACGATCCGCCGTTCAAACCAGGTTTTTTTTGACGTGTTAAGAAAAATATAAATGAGGAGTTTTAATGCCAATACATTTCAACGAGGGACGATGGAAGAAGGTCAGTGAAAATTATGGCAGGTGGTGGGATGGAAAGCTCGACAGGCCGTTAATCCACCTGACCGTCACAGGCAATGATCCCGGCCGCAAACCTTCAAAACATCCCTGCAAGGGTTTCGCCGCCGCGTATGACAAGTCGGTGACCGCTGAAGAGATTGCCGATGCATGGGACTATAATCTTTCGACCCAGAGGTTCCTCGGAGATGCATTCCCGAGTATGTGGCTGAACTTCGGCCCCGGCGCCCTCGCCGCATTCCTCGGCTCAAAGCTCGAACACGACGAAAGGACCGTATGGTTCCATCCTGAAAAGGTCGAGGAGATCAAGGACATCAATTTCCATTGGGACTATGAAAACTACTGGCTCAACAGGGTCAAGTCGATCGCAGAGGCCGCAGATAGAAGATTCCAGGGAAGCGCCCAGATCGGAATGACAGATCTCGGTGGCGTCATGGACGTCCTCTCGACATTCCGCCCTTCCGAGAAACTGCTCATGGATCTCTACGACAGCCCTGATGAAGTGAAACGCCTGAGCTGGCAGATCTTCGATCTCTGGTGGCGCGCATACGACGAGATCGATTCCGTACAGAGACATAATCCCGGATACACATGCTGGACGCCGATCTTCTCCGACAAGCCGTATTACATGACGCAGAGCGATTTCTGCTACATGATAGGTCCGGACATGTTCGATGAGTTTGTGAAACCGGAGCTGGCTGCAACGCACCGGAGGCTCACGAACGGATTCTACCATCTGGACGGTCCCGGCGAACTCGCGCATCTGGATTCCCTACTGAAAATAAAGGAACTCAAGGGTATCCAATGGATCCCAGGCGACGGACAGCCTCCGCCGGAAGAATGGCCCGATGTATACAGGAAGATCAGGGATGCAGGCAAGCTCATACAGGTCTTCGGCAACAAAAGCGGATTCAAAACGCTCGACAAGATGGCGGAGGATCTCGGTTCGGCAAAAGGCATCGTATTCATCCATTCGGTTGACGCATCAAAACTCGACGAGGCAAAGGCGTTCATGAAGAGGCATGGGTGTGATGAGGAATAATGCAAATTCATAATCTCAAGAACATGCCTTACGGCATTAACTACAAGCGAATTGCCAATGCGATTGGAAACTTGTTCGTAGTTAAGCCCGTGAGGGCTGTTCTTTAAAGGAGCGCCAGCGTCCCGCTGGCAGTATTTAATTTATAGCCGGCAAGATGCCGGCGCTCCGATATCAAAACACAAGGAAAACAGATGGACAAGAAACTGATATTGAATTCGGCGATACGCGCAGGCGACTGGTTCGTGAACACGCAGAACAAGGACGGGGAAAGCGGTGACTGCGGCCGTTTCATCTATTCCCTGGAACTTGAGACAAAAAAACACTGGCAAAGCAGCGGATGGCAGACCGCCTTCGGGATCTTCGCCATGCTTTCCATGCACAAGGCCACAAGCGACGAGAAATATCTGAAGTCAGCCGAGGCTGCAATAAAATACATCAAGTCCCTGCAGATCCTCGACCAGCGCAAGCCTGCATATTTCGGAGCGATCAGGGAGGTCTCCCCTCAGACCGAATGGATGCATCCCCGTGATGCGCTCTCAGCAGCCTGGGCGATGCTCGGTTACAATCTCTACGCAAAGGACAACGACTGCCTCGAACGTGCCATACTCTACGCCGACTGGATGCTGAAATACGCGCTCATCGACGACTGGGTCGTAGCCACTGTCAATCTCGGAAATAAAAAAGCCCGCGCCTCAGAGGACATCATCGCGAGCTGCCAGTCGGGAACCATCCTTTTCCTTATTGAGATGTACAAGGCGACACTTGACCTCCGCTACTACGATGCCGCATATAGGATGACAAATTATTATGTAAAGCATTTCATCTCCAAGGACGGTCTTATAACGACAATAAAGGACAAGCTCGGAAACAACGATCTCAGTGACGCCAGGAAATGGCCAATGGACTGGCAGATGATGCACAGGGTAAACGATGATTTCGGAGGGATCTCCCTCGTAGAAGCCTACAAGGTCTTCAAGCAGGAGGAATACAAACAGAGATGTTCGGCCTATCTCGGATGGCTGGAAAAGACCGTGAACAAGGACGGCTCATATCTTGACCCGGTAATTGAAGTCGGTTCAGCAACTGCTCCGATATTCCTGGTATCATTCGAATCGATTGCGAATTCCGCAGAAAAGGCGCGGGCCCGGAAGCTCATCGAGAAGAATATCAAGTATCTGCTTTCAGTTCAGCAGGAGTCGGAAGAAAAACTGATAGATGGCGCGTTCCTAGGAATGGACAACTGGTGCAAGGCGGGACACGGCAAATGGATCAACATCAGGTGCACTTCATATGCGACGATCGCATTGTGCAGGCTCCTGGACAAGTCGGTGTTCCCGCTGTCGATGTCGGGACTGATTTAAGTAAGGCGGTGTTTCAACCCGCCTAGTAAAAATAATAGAACATATCCTCTCACAAAGGCACAAAGACACAGAGTTCTTGTATATGTTTGTAGTCAAGCCCGTGAGGGCTGTTATGTAAGGAACGCCGGCATCTTGCCGGCAATAAGGAATGTAGCACAGGCGTTTGCCACGTCGAATGACTGTGGTCTCGCCTGTAGTTAAGAAAGATAAATTACAGGCGGGACGCCTGTACCACATTATTTTGAATTGCCTGTGGTTATTCCTTAGCGGTGCCAGAGGCCTTCTCCGGCATTTCAATGGCTGGCACCCCATACATATTATCACCGAATTTTATTTGCATGGCAATATCAGGCGGAAAAAGAGGTTTTGCCCAGATGAAAGCGAAGTGTACGCGCCAGGCATTGACTTCTTTCATTGATATTCGCGCCAGAGGCAGTTTAACTCCGGGAGGAATGCCACGGAAAGCATCAAGGTTCCCCTGTCGTTTTCCAGATTCATCAGTCAGTACAACTTTCCAGCCAGTGAAATCTGCGCATCTATTATATGGCTCTGCATAGGCAATTACATTCCTTTCAGGATATTCCGGGAACTGGAAAATATATGTCAGGCGGCCCCACTTGGTTAAATGCTCCCATTCACCGCGTTCATCAACGTTTCCATAGTCCGGCATCTTGACACTGAGACGGATCACATTCCATGCGACATTTCCTTCCATAAGCTGCGCCCTGGTAGTCCAGCCATATGCTCCATCTTTCTGGAGCGGTTCAATTTCAACTGGCCACCAAGTTAAAGCTGCGACACGAAGAAGGTCATCCGCTTTGAAAGCTTTAAGTTTTTCTTCAATCTCGTCTAACTTGTCACTTCTGGACATCTTTAGCAGGAGCCAGATCAGTTTCTCATCCCTTGTAGCCGTCTCGAGGATCTTCCATGCCTTGTCGAAGCTGATATTGTCCAAGGCATATACCGCACGAATATTGTTCGGATCGGCTTTGACCACAGGCAGCATTTCCTTGAATATGTCCTCTGCATTGTCTTCATAGAGGGAGTGAAGCACGGAAAGCAGCTCACCATGCCGTTTTTCGGAGATTTTTATATTCGTCAAGGCTGTCTTGAGACGTCCTTTGATCTCGGGATCTGTCGCCGGCTTGAGATAGTTTTCGAGTTCAGGAATGGCCTCTTTAGGGAAAACGGACAGCAGATCTGTCGCCTCCTGCCGAATCTTATAATCAGTGGAGCCAAGTTTTTCGACAAGCCCTTCAACCTGCTTTACATCCAATGCTGACCGTTCAGAAAGGAAATTTTCAATTGCAGTCATTCCAGATTTGCCGGAAGAACGCAATTCATCAAGGGAAGATGTCGATACCTGCAGGGAACTGATGACAAGCTTGCGCAGCCTTGCCTGGCTTTCTACAGGTCCATCTGCAAGACACGGCAAGGCAAGAAGGAAAATGGCGAGGAGTTTGAATTTCATGGCAATCTCATCTTTCAGTATTTTGTCAGGCTTCAACCCTGACCTTGGAGTGCGGCGATTTATCGCCGCTTTGTTTCGCGAAATTCATTTCGCGGAAGTCCTTTTGGACGGAATAAATTCCGTCGTTAAAGGCGGCAATGAATTGCCGCACTCCATGTTGATTCGCGACGAATCAATAAATCAATTTAAGCTATCCTTCCGCTTGTAAAAAGCAAGAAAGCAGATTCTTGGTAGTGTTGAATAAACCCGTGTGAATTGTAAGTTATCGGGACAATCTCAAAAATGCAGCAAGTTGATTATATTTATCAGCTGGTTATTTCAACTTTAAGCCTCATTTACATGAAAGGATAAATCTCTTATGAATATCTCTTTGGCGCAGATTGCCGATCATTTTGGAATAACGGAGAATCCGGACAAGCTTTTATCGGGTTGGAACGAGGCGATGATGACCATGCCTGAAGGTATCCCCTCTTTCCTGACACCTGACAGCTTCCTATCCTCCTCAAAATTCTGCGGACTCGATCAAGGGACCGAAAATACACTCCTGCCTTCTGCTGAAATTATTTCCAAGGACAAGTCCCTGCTCGCACTGTCATGGTATGTGTTCTACTGTCTCACCGAAGGGACAGTATACAGGACCTATGACAAACTGCCTTCATTCAAAAAGGAACTCGGAGACAATTCGGGAATCTTCTTCATGCTTCTTGCGCTCTCGCTTGTTCCCGGGGCAAGGAAGACATACGAAAAGATGAATATTCCGGAAAACATCATCAAGGATACTATGAAGGAGATCGAGGGGTTCAACGGCAACCACAAGGTCGCCAATGACAACAGGCCCGGCATCCTTCCCAACCAGCTCCACTGGCTAAGCAACTATTACAAGGGAAAGCTGTTCCGTCTGGGCAGATTTGAATACAAGCTCGAACCGTTCCATTTCCCCGGCACATTCTACCGGAACAGGAAGACCGGGCAGAAGATCGGGTTCACGCCTGACAGCATCCGCTTTGACGGCGATGGATTCGTGGACGGCATCGGCGAAGTTTTCGATGAGAAGAACGGATGGACTTCGTCATTCAAGGAGGAGGACGGACTTGTCTCCGGCAATCCTTATTCGCCGCTGGGATTTGCCATCAAGGAGAAAAAAAGCATATCTCTGAATGACTGGGAGCCGGCGCTGAAGGCAAACGACTGGACGATAGATCTTCATATTCCGCCGGGCGGTGGAATGACTCCCGAAGCGTGCCGTGATTCATTCAAGACGGCGTTCGAATTCTTCAACACGCATTTTCCTGAGAAGAAAAGTTCGGCGATAGTCTGCAACTCCTGGATATTCAACACGCAGTTCGAGAAACTGCTTCCTGACTCCAATATGGTGAAGTTCATGCAGGAACTCTATCTCTTTCCGGTGCAGTCTGGCGGACGTGACGGTTTCTTCTTCGTGTTCTGCCGTGAATATGCGAATCTCGCAGAAGCTCCGCGCAAGACAAGCCTGCAGAAGGCGATGCTAGGAATACTCGAATCCGGAAGAAAACTCCGTTCCGGGGGAATGGCGTTCTTCATAGAGGACATTGGAAAATTCGGGAAACAGGCTTATAGGGAAGTGCGAAAGTTCTGAAGTTCGAGAGTTCGGGAGTTTTGAAGATTTGGAAAGGATGGAAACATTCAATTTCAAGATTTGATTTTATCTTCACAACTTTCGCATTTCCGAACTTTCGCACTTTCAAACTTCTAAATCCTCTCCCTCTCCGCTCTTAGTTTCGCCCTGTACTTGCCCGGAGGGATCTTGAATTTACGCTTGAACATCCGGCAGAGATGGTAGACGTCACAGAATCCGGTGGAGTCGGCTATTTCAGAAAGCGACAGGTCGGTCGATTCGAGAAGCGCTGCTGAACGCCGCAGGCGATGTTCGAGGACGACACGTTCGAAGGGCATTCCAAAGAGCTCCCTTACCAGATGGCTTGCCCTTGATGCTGAGAGGTTCAGCTCCTTCGCCGCATCGTTGATCCCGATCTTTTCAGTATATCTGTTTATAACGAGCCTGAAAATCTTCTCCCATCTCTCACCTTTGCCGTGCATGCTGGCGGAAATAGTCTTCTCAATGATACCTATGGCTATCGCCTCGAAGAGCGCGGAATCCTTTTCGAAGTTCGCCATATCGTATCTGGGCAGATCCTTTTCACCTTTGACAGTTTCCTGCCTTGCTGGACTGCTGGACGAAGAAACGAAAGGTCCAAGGAAAATGCTCCCTACATGACGGTCCTGCCATCTCAGTGGAATGAGGATCTGCTGCGGACCGAGCCAGCAAGGCCACAGGAAAGGTCTGGTCTTTCCCCCCGCAGTCTCATTCGCCTTCTTCCATTCATGGACCATGCATCTCTGCCTGTCGGCATTCTGACAGAAGACAAGACGGTGATAGACCCTGTCAGGATGGAGATAGGAATTTCCTTTCTCATCGCAGAAGAATCCGTAGGGATCCTGCAATGTGACCCTTATGCCGATGATCCTCTCCAGCGACTCTAGAAGCGATTCGAGCTCCTGCCTGCAGTTTGTATCTTTATCCATTCACAGCCCCTTATTAGCACAATGACACAATGAATCATATCCGGATGGCTGGATGACTGGATGTTTGGATGGATGTAAAATAATAAAAGAGAATCACAAACTCATCTTCGGCTTAATCTCAAACCCGTTCATCCATTAATCCATCCATCCATTCATCCATCCCAACTTGCCTAGGACAGCAATAATTAAAATATCCCCCGGACTTGGCTTTTCCATAAAAACAGCATTTAAACACAATTATTCAGCTCTTTCATACATTGCCCGGAGCACGAGAGCAAGATATCGTTTATACGGTCAAGAAGAAAATTGAAAGGAAGCAAATAATATGGAATCATCATCATATCCTGTGATCGTAGCCGGGGCCGGGCCTGCAGGTTTCGGCGCGGCGCTTTCCGCCGCAAGATCAGGCGCGGAAACACTCCTCCTCGAGAGGAACACCTGCACTGGCGGACTTGCCGCCGCAGGACTCCTCGGATTCTGGGGGCCTCTCGACAATGCCGCACGCAACAAGTGCGACTGGGAAAGGTTCCGGCTTGACAGGGAAGGCAAGGAATATACGGGCAGGCTGAAGATAGGACAGAGGATACTCGGAGGGATCACTGAGGAATTCATTTCAAGTCTCGAAAAACTCGGTGGAGCATACGTCCCGAAATTCGGCTTCACTGAAACCGATGTTGAAACAACGAAATTCGTCATGGAGGAAATGCTCCTCGCTGCAGGAGTCAAAATAATCTACCAGGCGCAGGTCGTATCCGCTTCCTGCGAGAAGGGTTTTCCTGTCCTGACAGTCGCCATGAAGGAAGGGCTCAGGCGCTTCGCCGCGAAAATTGTCGTCGATGCGACAGGCGACGGCGACGTGGCCTTCCAGCTCGGGGCGGAATGGAAGCAGGGACGTGACACCGACGGGAAATGCCAGGGGGTCACACTTGTCTTCAGGATCGGAAATGTAAAGACCGACTACATTGAATTCCTGCCGGACACCGAGTTGTCGGCAAAGGTCAAGGCCGCAGCAGAAAAAGCATTCAATGACGGAGAGATAAGCTTCAATCCCAAGGGGCTGGGATGCCTGTCACGCGATCCATCCTTCAAAGGGAACTTCATCGTAAACCAGCAGCACACCTTCGACATAGACGGCACTAAATCGGAGGAAATCACAAAAGCGCTGATAAACGGGCGCAGGCAGATACGCGAGCTGGTCTCGTTCTACAGGAAGCATGCCCCGGGCTGCGAGGACTGCTATCTGATTGACAGCGGATTCCAGCTTGGCGTGAGAGAGACGAGGAGGATTATCGGGGACTATGTCATTACAGGCGAAGATGTCACCCACGCGCGGAAATTCGAGGACGGGATCTGCCGAAACGCAAACTTCCTCGACATGCATATGCCGAATAATGGAAAGAAAAAGGCGGATCCGAAGAAGAAACGTATATGGTATGAAGAGGCAAAGGGTGTACAGGCAGGAGACTGGCAGGATCTGCCATACAGGGCTCTTCTTCCCAAAGGCCTGGAAAATATCATTGTCGCCGGACGCTGCATTTCCGGGACGCACGAGGCGATGAGCTCATACAGGCTCATGCCGACCTGCACGGGAATGGGCGAGGCCGCGGGAACAGCTGCGGCACTTGCACTGAAAAGGAAATTGGCGCCAAGGAAAATCAACGTCGCAGAGCTCCAGAAGATATTGAGGAAGAACGGAGCCAAAGTTTAGCTTTTAATCTAAACTTTGCAGACAACTGTTATTGCACGCTTATTTTTGTTGGAGTTCACAGCTTTAGCGTGCATGTTTTGCTTGTAGTAGGCGGATTTATTCGCCGTTCTTACATCTAAAACGCGCACAATCAGCTGATTCTCAGAAGTAAAACTCCAATCAGAAAAAATCAAAGACACGCTAAAGCTATGAGGTACTCCAACATGCCAATCGCCTAATACTCGGTGCATTTCATCTTCAAAGGAGCGCGGGTTTTCCAACCCGCGATAGGTATTCTTTACTTCGGCGGGTAAGAAAACCCGCCCTCCTTTATTTGGAAAAATCATTCAGGAACACGTCTTGCGACGTTAACTACAAACATATTCAATTTCAAGAATTTATTTGAATTCGCTCGTAGCCTGTCCTCCGAAGCTCTCATGGCGTAGGAGGATCAAGCTCGCAAGAGCTGTTCTTCTATTCATTCCAGGAACTTCTTCAGCTTCTCCGGCCAATCCTTGACACCTTCAGGCAGGGGATTCTTTATTCCAAACCCATGCCCTCCCTTTTCAGCCATTGTGAAATCGCACTTTACTCCATTGTCCTTGCAGTATGCCGCGAAGACATTTGAATTGACGCTGTACTTGTCGTCAACGGCGGCATATACGAAAACAGGAACCTTTGGAGGAAGGACTTCATCCAGAAGCTTCCCGTCCTTCTCGAGATATGCCGGATAGATCAGGATCATGAAGTCGGCCGGCGTCCCCTTTTTGCTCTCGTTTGCGAGTCTCGCAGCCAAGTGTCCGCCAGCGGAAAATCCCATCACCCCAATACGTTTTGTGTTCAACCCAAATTCAGTACCGCGCTTCTGGAGCAACGACAGGGCCTTTTTGGCTTCATCAATCGCCATGTCACGGGTCTTGTCGCCCGAGTTCACATGATACAGCAGTACAGCCACATCATATCCGAATCCGTTGAGCATCTTCGCAATGTCACGCCCCTCGTGGTTGATCGCCAGGATGAAATATCCGCCGCCAGGGCAAACCAGGACTGTCCCCTTTGACGGTTTGTCCTTGCATGGAAAAAGCTCAAGTCCGGGCTCATTGACCTTGTTTATGCGTTCAATCCCGTCCTTGCCCATTTCCGAAGCAGGAGCCGCAAGCCCTTCCTTGCCATCTAGACTTATCCGGCGGACCTCATCAGCACCTGCATTGGAAATCCCCGCAGCAGCAAGTAAACTCAAAGCCATCACACCTGATTTAATCATATACGCATCCTCATATAATTATTTTTTAAGTAAAAGAGTTCCACTCGTTGGAGTTCACAGCTTTAGCGTGCGTATTATCTTGTTTTCAATAAAAGTCAAGACACGCTAAAGCTGTGAACTCCAACATTAGGCATATACATCATAAAAACTACTTGCTAATGACTGCATCCCCCTTGTCAGGCACGATCTCAACAATGCCATAAACCGCTCCATCTTTCTCAACGATCCTACAGTCGGCCTTCTTCCCGCCCTGCTCCGCCTTGAGACTTTTCCAAGAAGGATCGAGCCGCACCTTGACCGTCAGCGGATAATCGAAGATCTGATCTTTCATTTCATCCGTCAACGAGATCACGATCTTGTCTGGCGACGACTCCTTCACATTCAGGACAGCAGTATCGCGTTCCTGTCCGTATTTCACCACGTCCTTGAAAAGCCCGATCCAGAGTTCTCCGGCCTTCGCCTTTTCTGAAACCAGCGCCAGCTGTTTTTCAATTAGCGACCGGACCTCCGGTTTGGCCTGATGGAAATGGCAGCAGTACCAGGCCCGATAGAGATCCTTGTTCTTGGCAAATCCCTTCTCGAGCGCCGACTTGAGATCCTGAGATTCCCACTTAGCATCGCCATAGCAAATCACGCCGCTCATGCTTGCAGTGTTGAGATAGCTTGTCTTGTTAGTGGCATTCACAGATCCCGTGGTTCCTCTGGCTCCGATGTAATATTTGACTGCGACCGCCGAATCGTTCAAGTTCGAATTCTTACCGCCGGGATATGCGAGGACAACGGCTTTGTGCCCGGGAATATTCTTTTCTATCCGCTTCTGTGATTCCTCATATTCCATGTTGATATCCTTCCACTCCGGACTTTCCTGATTCAGATGTGTCAGCGAATGAGATTGAATGTCGTGTCCGAGTTTAAGAAGTTTTGCAAAGCCCTCCCAAGTCCCGCAGAATCCCGCGTTCGAACCCGAGACTGTAGATGCAATTACAAACCAAGTGACATTGAAATCATATTTCTTCCCCATCTCGGTCCACCATTCGTGGTCAGGTGCGCAGTTGTCGTCAATCGTGATCGACAAAGCACCTATTGCATCATTCTTCCAGAGGCAGACAGAGGCCTCTGCGAACTTCGCAGGCCAGTCGCGGTCCTTGATCTCGAACCTCGCCTTGCCTTTCGGATCCGGAAGATTCGTCTTCTGCTTGTCCACGTCCTGGGCGACGGCAGAAATGCAGAAGATTAGGATCAGTGATATGAATATATAGGATTTCATTGCGCCTCTGCGCCTCTTCGTTAATATTCTTAGCATTTGATTACAGATTGAACAGGTAATCTATCACTCAAAAAGCCAGTTTGAAAACATTCTTTTCAAAATGTAGTGTAAGTAAGCTGATCATATAAATGAACCGTCCATTACGGGTATATACCTCTTGTTGGAGTTCACAACTTTAGTGTGTCTTGATATTGTTGGTAGTAGCGCATGGTTGCGCGTTCTTGAAATGGAAGAACGGCGAATAAATTCATCTACTACAAGCAAAATGCACACGCTAAAGCAGCGCACTCCAACAAAAGCAATCAGCTAAAGGATATTTAAATTTGCATCATCTATCAAAAGGAACACCATGAACTTGGAATCCAAATTCCCGCGCTACACTGAATACAATCCCCTCGTCCCGGTCTACTGTGCAACACCGGACAAGGGAGGCTGCATCCACCGCTTCTTCGACACATCGCCTATCAGTCCGACTGGCCGTTACCTCGCGGTGTTCCGCTTTCCATTCGAGGACAGACAGCCTGACCCGGGAGATGCCGGTGAAATCCTTGTCATCGATCTTGATACAGGAAAGGAGAATGTCGTTGCGGATACCCGTGGCTGGGAACCGCAGATGGGCGCAAACATAAACTGGGGCGGCTCGGACGATGAACTCTACTTCAACGATGTCGATACTTCGACCTGGAAACCTTTCGCATGGAAGCTCAATCCGAAAAACGGTAAGCGGATGAAAATGGACGGCACTGTCTACCACGCCTCACCCGACGGACGCTGGCTGATCTCCGCCAACATGACAACCATGAGCAAGACACAGCCCGGCTATGGCGTCAAGATTCCACGCGATGTCGCCCGCATGAACATCGGCCCAGCAAGCGACGACGGATTCTACCTGACAGATACCAGAACCGGAAGGAGCCATCTCCTTCTAACTCTCAAAGACGCCTTTGAAAAGGCAAATCCGAGGATCCAGGTCGGCGATGAAATTAAAAACTCCGAGGTCTATGGATTCCACAGCAAGTTCAATCCCCAGGGCGATAGGCTGATGCTGAGCATCCGCTGGTTCCCGGCAAAGGACAAGCCACGCTGGGACATGTTCAAGGAGGCTGCAAAGGAAGTGCGCTTCGCCTGGGTTACCATGAAACTCGACGGCAGCGAACTCCATTGCGCTGTCGGACCGGAAGAATGGGACAAGGGCGGACACCACGGCACATGGTTCCCCGACGGAAAACGCATCTCCATGAATCTAAACATTGACCGCGATGATCTGCGGTTCGTGCAGGTCAACTACGATGGCAGCGGTCTCCGCAAGATCTTCGACAATGTCCTGGGCTCAGGACATCCGACAGTGCATCCCGACGGCAAGCATCTGCTGACCGACACCTACACCAAGGAAAAAGCATCCTTCAACGACGGCACGATCCCGCTCCGCTGGCTCGAGCTCGCTACGGGAAAAGAGAAGGTGCTGGTCAGGATCAACACAAAGCAGCCCTCCCCGGACGGTGTCCTCCGAATAGATCCGCATCCCGCCTGGGACCGCACATGGCGATATGTGACATTCAACGCATTCATCGGAGACACCCGCCGCGTCTATATTGCGGACATGAAGGAAGTCATTGGATGAGATTGAATGACGAATATCGAACAATCGAATTACGAATAACGAAGTAATGGAGCGCCGGCATCCTTCGACAAGTTCAGGACAGGTCTCACCGGCAATTATTGTGAATCGGAATATTAAGAACAGCCCTCACGGGCTTAACTACGAACATATTCCCAATATCAAGATTTGAATCCGTTAGTAGCAAGTCGTGCCGTAGTCGGACGAAGGCAGATTCCACATGCTGCTTGCGTATTGTATTGCACTGAAAAAAGTGCTATTTTATGGCAAAGCGCATATATGTATAATAACGTTGGCACACTATGAAACATATATCATTAGGCAAAAAAACAGGATTTGTGTTACTGGCAATTTACGCAGTCATTATATTGCTTTTGTTTGCAGGTGCATTTTGCAGATCTAATTCTGGTGAGAATAATATTTTTATATGGCTTCTGGTTTATCAATCATTGCCTCCCATGTATTTTTTAAACCTTCTTTTACGCATCTTAGGGTTTGTTATCTCAGGTCTTTCTTTTTATCATATGCTTTTTATAGCATCGTTTATAAACGGCATGTTTCTATTTATGATAGGAATACTTATAGGCTATTTTAAAGAGAAAAAGCTTAACGAGTCGCCTCCAGGTAATCTGGTTCCGCCGTCTTACTGACTTGAACGTTCGGAATAACAGAGAAATAATCAAAGGATGATAGCTGTCTACAGTGAACCATCAGGAGAACCGACCAATGGGAAACAATTTGAAAGATTTGAAAGTCAAACTTAGGAAGTTTGCCAGGAACAGGGACTGGGACAAGTTCCATTCACCCAAGAACCTGTCCATGGCTTTGAATGTGGAAGCCTCTGAGCTGTTGGAAATATTTCAATGGTTGACTGAAGATCAATCATTGAACCTGCCCAAGGACAAATTGAATGATGCCAGAGAGGAAATAGGGGATATTTTCAATTACACAGTAAGAATCGCCGACAGGCTCGGAATTGATCCTCTTGAAGCGGCTTTCGACAAGATTAAAAAGAATCACAAGAAGTATCCCGTGCGAAAAAGCAGAGGGTCAAGCAGGAAATATACGGAACTGTGATCTATCTTTTTACCGCCCAGCGGAGTTTTGCACAGGTCGATCTCGGATTTGCACGGCGTTCCTCGGCAGAAGACCGGACAGGTTCACGGGCGATCTGCGAGTATGTCCCGGAGCGGTATCCTTCCAGAAAAGACCTTTTCACACGATTGTCTTCACCGGAATGGAAAGTCAGTATTGCAGCACGTCCGCCTTCCTTGAGGCATCCGGGCAGAAGTCTGAGAAACTGTTCAAGCACGCCGAATTCGTCGTTGACTGCAATTCGCAACGCCTGGAATGTCCGCTGCAATGACTTTTTAGCCTGTTCATGCCGTGTCTGTTTTGGAAGATGCCACAAAGCCTGGCTTACAATATCTGTCACCTGACTTGTAGTTTCAACGGGACGTCTGCTTTTTTTTATCGCCTTTGCAATTGCCAGTGCATGGGATTCATCTGCATTTGAGATCAGGATTCCGCTCAGTTCCTCTTCAGTGATTGACTTGAGAAGCTCTGATGCCGGCTGCCCCTTGTCAGGATTTAAACGGAGATCCAGAGGGGCTTCTCTTTTAAAGGAAAATCCCCGGGATGGATTATCCAGCTGCATTGACGAGACGCCAAGATCGGCAAGCACAAAATCAAATGCTCCGCCCGCTTCCGGCAAAATCTGGGGTAATCCTGCAAAATTCATCCTCTTCACGACTAGTACATCCTCCGAAAAACCAAGTCCGCGCAACCGGGCTTCGGTCCGGGGCAGCTCCAGTGGATCCACATCGATGCCGATGAGCCTTCCCCCGGGGAGAATCAGTTTCAGCAGTTCCTGCGCATGGCCGCCAAATCCCAGTGTAGCATCGAGCCCCACCATCCCCGGTTTCGGATCAAGGGATTCCAGAACCTCCTTGACAAGAACCGGACGGTGCATTCCCGCAGGGGTCTGTCCGCGCTCCATGACCTTGTCCACTTCGCTGGAATAGAGCTGGGGGTTCAACTCCTTGTATTTTTCCTCAAACCGACGAGGATGCGTCCCCCTGTACCGCACTCTGCGTTTTTTAACAATGCTGTCATCGGTCATATAAATTCACCATCATAATTACTTCTTTGATGCTGAGTCGTTCATTTCCTGGCGGCTTCCAATACAGCCGAAGCGTGGCGGGCAATCGGGCCGCGGATATCGTTGGAATACTGCTGGAGGATCTTCTTTCCGATATCATTCTTGTCACCGAGCTTGAACAGCGCCCTTGCAAGCATTAATTCCTGCAGCGCATCTGAACGGTCGGAGTCCTTGCTGGCAATCTCAGTTGACGCCATCACGGCATGTCCGGAGAGCTTGGGATCTGACAATTTCTCGGCAAGGACATCCACCGCGGATTTGTCGCCTATCCGTTCAAGAGCCATCGCCACCGAACGGAAATGAGAGAATTCCGAAGATTCGTTAAGCTCCTTCATCTTCAGGACAAGAACTGGAACTGCACGTTTGTCCTTTGTCATGCCCAAGGCGACGACATAAGCGTCAAGCTGGCTGAAACTCGGTCCATACTGTCCCATACCCTTGAAGTTCCATCCTTTGTCCCAGGGTGTTGTTTCAACAGTCTTGATGAGCAGGTCGAGCCCCGAGGGATCACCCATCATCGCGAGGAGCTGGGCGCATGTCTTCTTCTCCTTCTCGTCTGATACGGTCCTATATGTCTTCTGCAGGAGAGGGAGCGCCTTTTCCGGGGAGGAAAGGAGGATTGGAATGCTGTCGGGGCTTTCATTCAGTTTCCTGACCGCGTCATGGAGCTTGTCATTCGCCAGTGGATATGAATCTTTTTCCATGAGCACCTGTTTTGACAGTATGCCGACGGAGACAAGTTCCTCCTGCAGTTTCTTCATGTCGATTTTCCTCGTCCTGCCATCGTTTTGGACAGCCATGGACGCGGCAATTCCAGCAGCATATCCCTGGTTCTGGAGATCGGGCTGCATGCGGATCGGAGGCATGGCGTCGCGCTGGGCGCTCGCGCCAAGGCCGGTGACCAGTATTCCATCAAGCCCTTTTGGCAGCAGACATCGGTACGGAACATTCACTGTCATCGATTTCTTGTCCGGGAATCTCAGGAAGAACAGTTTGTCGACCGTATAGCCGTGGCAGTCGAAATTGCTTTTGCATTGGACGATAGTGTCATCATATGTGCGCTGATTGACCTCGTCGACCGGAGTCAGCACGAAATCACCGACGATACGGCGCCTTTCACGGGTATCCAGCAGCTGGCCCAGATCGAACGCATTTGAATTTTTCTTTGCCAGCATGAACGTGTAGAAGACGTCAATCATGTCGGTCTCGTCAGTAAAGGTGTAATCAGTGTTCGTATATACGGCACCCAACGCGCGCACCGGAAGCCCTGCGCCCTGGATGGCGATGTCGGTTTCATCAACGTAAATATAAGATGCCCCGGCAGCGATCGCTACGTCGGAATTTCCAGTTGAATCTATAACTACCTTCGCCAATACCGCACCGCGCCCGTTGGGAGTTGTAACAATCACCCCTTTGACCTTTCCGCTCTCAGTCAAGGCACCGCATCCCATGGAATTGAACCAGACGTCGGCACCGGCCTTTGCGAGCTCCCTACGGAACCATTCGGTCTTGCGCACAAGGGATGTTCCACCCGGCGCAGAAGCGACTCCATCATCCAGTTCGGATGTGAAACCGACGCGGTTACCGAAATAATACTTGTTGATCAACCCCATCGTCGTAACACCGCCAAGCTCGGGAAGATATTCCACCACAAGCGTGCGCATCTTCTTGCGTGCCGCTGCGATACCCGCAGGAGCACCGCTGGTGCCTCCGCCGATGACAACGACATCATATTCGCCGATGACCGGAATATTCCGGGCTTCCTGGGGCACTGAAGATGCAGCCTTATGGAAAGGCCGGACATTATCCAGCGGTTCCCTGACCTGGCATGGCACGACAGTTCCTGCCGACTGGCCAGACACCTTCACATCCTGTGGAACTGCGATTTTCGCAGCTGATTCTGCCGCAAATGTTCCAATCCTGCCTCCAAGATCCATCGATGCGATCGGACGGCTGATCAACGCGGCGTGTTCGCGTGGGATGTCACCGAGGGGACCGAGAACGATCAAGTTCCCTGCTCCCTGCGGAATAAACGGCTCCAGTGGAATCCTGTCAGCTCCAGACCAGACTGCCGTTCCGCTTTTTACGGATATCAAATGATCAGGAGGAATCTCGGATATGGATTCCGATGCATAAACATATTCCGAAAGGTTTGTCCTGTCACGGGCGATCTGTTCGGCCTTTGCGAAAGATTTGTAGCTGTCATCGGGCATTTCTATCGGGATCGTATATTCCGTGAGAAAGACTTCATCCGGCAAATTTGATTTCTTCTTCTTTTCCCTCGAATCTGAGGCATAGGGAAATGAAAGATTCACAGGATTCGCCTTCACGCCAGCCTCCTTGGATACGGTACCGCCGATCACCACCCGGGTGAAAACATGCTCTCCTGCGGGATAAGGCGTGAACTTCACTCCGGCCATCCTGGCAACGATGCCACGTCCTGTAGCATCTATGACAATTTTCGCAATTACGGCCTGACGTCCTGCACGGTTCACCATGACAACGCCGCATACATTGCCTTTTAAATCCTTCAAGACATCGCAGGGCATACAGCTGTAGAGGAACTGCACTTTCGCGTCCAGAAGCGCCTGGTCCAAAACCTTCTTAACCTTCATAGGCGTAACGATCTTATCAGTCTCGTAGATGGCCCTGGCAAGATTGCAGACGGGTGTTTCCTTGTCCTTCAGCCAGAGCTGGAGCGTGGCGCACATGTCATCACCGAGATACGGACGCGGAGCCATGAGGAAGACAGAAGAGCCTTTCTGTGCGGCGGCGACTGCCGCGCTAACAGCTCCGGTGCCGCCGCCTACGACAAGCACATCAACTTTCCCAGCTACCGGGATCTGGCGTTCGCCTTCCTCCACATATTGTTCGGCTGAATGGCTCACGAACAACGGGAAACAGAAGACGCTTAGAACAAGCAACAGTGATTTTTTCATATCGGGCTTATGCTATTCTCTTGAGAATAAATTATTATTGAAAAACTTCAACGCGGCGTTCCATGTCTGTTTAGCCGCCGGATTCCTGTGATCCCCCATAAAGCCATGCCCCGCCCCGGCAATAGTCATGAAACATGCTTCAGCCCCGGCCATCCGGAGCTTGGTATAAAAAGATGCGGATATTGAAATCGGCACCTGTCCTCTTGAAATTCCGATGTCCTCCGTCCCATGCACAATCAGGAAAGGAGGTGCGCCCTTGGAAACGTAGCTGACAGGCGAGGCTTTTAAATATGTACTTTTTGCAGTACTGAAAGATTTTCCTATGAAACCTTCGACAATGGGTTTCGAAGCGGATTCCATCATGGCAGGGAAATCCACCGGCCCGAAAACGTCCACCATGCACTGCAGCCTGCTGGAATATTTCCCAAGAGTGGAGTTCTTGCCGAACCTGAATCCGCAAAGCGCAAGCAGAGAGCCCAGATGTCCGCCTGCTGAACATCCCATTCCGCCAATTTTCCGGGGATTGATTCCAAAATCTCCTGCATGGGCCCTGATCCAGCGTACGGCCAGCTGGGCATCTTCAACTGCCGCGGGATAACATGCATCAGGCCAGAACCGGTAGTTGATCATAAAGGCGGCAAATCCCCTCCGCGCCAGATCCTTTCCATGCCAGATGAATCCGTCCTTGCTCCCATGGCACCAGCCTCCGCCATGGATATAAATCACGGCAGGTCTTGATCTTGATGCGTTCCGTGGCAGATAAGCATCCAAAAGATTCCGTTCTCCATGAGGACCATAGGCAATATTCCTCCGGATCTCAACGGCAAATCTCTTCTTTGGAATTTCAATGTCTTTCATTTTTCCTATCTTCTATTGTGCCGCCTTCACGGCATATTCATTGAAGAGCTTCAGATATGTATTATACTGTTCGAGCGATACGCCCGGGGGAGTCTGGTGGTCGCAGCTTATCAGGAATCCGCCCTTTTTCGCCGTCGGCAGGAGCCGTTCGAATTCAGACCGGATCGCATCCTCGCCCTTGTTCATCACCATCTTGTCGTATGCGCCGATATAAAGCTGTTTGGGATGATCCTTGCGGAGCTGTGCGATATCGACTCCTGCCTGGCGTTCGAGAGGAAGTATGCCTTCGATCCCAGCCTCCTCGAACCAGCTGCACGGCACGCTGATGTCGCCGTCGGAATCGATGATCACCTTTATCCCCCTCTCCTTCAGCTTCGGGATCACCATCTTGTAATATGGTTTCATGAACTCGTCGAACAGCTCCCTGGAAAGCATCGGCCCGTTGTTGTAGCTCATGTCCTCGGCGAAGGTCATGAAATCCGGCGTAGTATACTTGCAGATCTTGTCGATAACCTTGAGCTGATGCTCTACAAGATCCCTGTTCATCCTATGCATGAGTTCCGGATGATCGTAGAACGCGTAGAAATGCTCCTCGATCCCGAACAGCGTCCTCGGGAACCAGAAGAAACCTTCGATCGTGAACCATGTCACGCAGTCGCCCCTCTTATGCTCCGGAGCCCATCTTTCCCAGGCCGCGGTATCGATGCAGTTCTCAGGATAGAGATATTTCTTCAGCCCCTCGTATTCGCAGTCGCTCTTGACGAAGCCGGCACCGTGATGTGCAGGTTGTGGAAAGCCCGGTCCTCTCGGACGCGTCCAGTCCTGATAATACACATCCATCCCGAAATGCCTGTAGATTTCATATCTTCCGAGATTCGAAGGGAGCCCTTCGCTCCTCCAGCGCTCGATCGTTTTGTCCCACCAGCCGGCCCATTCGAGTATCGGCAGCCTGTCGAACTTCTTGAAATCCATCACCGCATGGAATCTCTCGCGGGTGTTCATATAAATTTTATAACTCCGTTAAAATTTTATTATCTACAGCATCTTCAAAGCCTGCTCGACATCGGCGCCAGTGACTTCATAAGTCCTGCCGTCTATAACTTTTAAATTCTCCCTTTCTGCAGGGACCTTGCCCTTGGAGACAAGTTCAAGCCTCATCCTGACAGGATGTCTTACCTTGTAGGGCTTTATTTTCCCGCATTCCCTGACAGCCTTCGCAGCACCTTCGGAAACCAGCCTGTGCGCCTTCTCCTTCGACAGCAGGAATCCGCCCTCCCTGTCCAATCCTTTCTTGACCTGTACGGTGACAACGCCCTTCAGGAATCTTCTTGCCTCGGCGCAGACCTTGTCGTCTCCACTCACCATTATTACTGGAACTCCGTGGTCTCCGGCTATTCCGGCATCGATTGCGATCTCTCCGGACCTGACGCCGTTGATCCAGAAATTCTGCCAGCTCGCGGAACTCATCGTATGCTCAAGTATCGCCTGCATCGAACCGGCCATTGCGTGATATCCGAGCAGTATCAGCCCGTCATACGAATCCAGTTCCGGCATTCTTCTGAGCCTGGACTCGCCCTGTATGTATTCGGCGCGAGGATCAAGTTCGTCCCAGAGGAAGTTGAATCCGCATGAATGCGCATCCCTGACAAGGACTTTTTTAGCACCTGCTTCGAAGCATCCTTCCACGCAGGCGTTGACGTCCCATGTCATGAACCTCCTCGCCTTTTCATAATCAGGCTGCCCCTGCATGACCTGCGACACCCTGCAGATGCCGCTTATGCCTTCCATATCGACCATTACGTAGATGTTCATTTATCCCCCTCATTAGATTTTATTTTCCACAAGTTCGTAGTTAACGCATTATTGCGTGTCGCAGTTCCCTTGAATACACAGCCAAAAATGGCTTAACTACGAACGAATCAATTCACCGTCAACGAACAAATATTTCCCGGATTTCAGGATCCCCCCCCCACCGCTGAAAGGGATTTTCGCAGTAGCTTCCGTTCCCTTCGGAATTTCTACAGTCCAGGTCAAGATCTTTCCTTCATATTTCCATTCGCTGACAATCCTTCCACATGGCGATTCATATTCCGCCCTGGCCCACTTCACGGAAGGCACTGGATTCGGTTCCATGAAGAAATGCTCGAATCCGGGATTGTCCTCGTCCGGCCGTATTCCCGCCAGCGAATTATAGAACCAGTTGTCGTATCCTCCCATCATCGGATGGCTCAGCGAACGCGGACCATGCGCCTTGTCGACCTCAGGCTCGCCCCAGTATTCCCATAAAGTAGTGGCACCACGGCCTATCAGGTCTCCAAAGCTCGGATATGTGTCCTGATGCAGGAGTTCGACCGCGAGTTCCGCGTGTCCATTCCTCGCAAGCACCTCGAAAAGGAAGCGCAGTCCGAATATCCCCACATGATAATGCATCTTGCGAGTTTCGCGGAGATCCTTGACAAGCGCCGACAGCACATTCGCATGCTCGCCATCTGGAACAAGTCCGAAATGCAGCGCCATCGCGTTCGAAGTCTGCGAACCGAAACTGCGAGTTTCGCTATTGAAGAATTTCCTTATGAAGGCCTCGCGGATCTTCCTGGCCCATTCGCCAAACTTGCGTTCCTCATCCCTTTTCACAAGAATCCCGGAAACTTTCGACATGACCTGTGCGCACCTGTAGAACCAGATCGTGGTGGTCAGAGATTCATGAGTCTGCGTAGGATTCGCCCTTTCCCCCGGCTCGAACCAGTCGCCAAAGCCTCCGGCAAGTATCCATCCATCCATTTTTTCCTCGAAGCGCTCGATCACCTGTTCCATTCCATCATAATGCCGCTCAAGGACCTCACGCCTGCCATGATAGACGTATATGTACCAGGGAATCAGGATGAAAGCCGCCATCCAGTCATGTTTCGCCGTACTGCTTGTCCGTTTGCCGGGCGCGATGTTGAACGGTATCCCTCCGTTCGACTGGCGCGTCGTCTCGATGTCGTCGAGATATTTCCCCCAGAAATCCGCGCTCTTGAAATTCCAGATGGAAAATTCGCATACGACATTCGCGTCACCGAGCCATCCGCAGCGCTCGCGCACCGGACAGTCCTCGGGAATCCCATGGACATTGCTCCGGTGGGTCCACAGCGCCATGCGATGCAAGATGTTCAGCCGCTCATCGGACGATTCGAAGCTGCCCGCCCTCTCAAGCGCAGTATGCACGATGATTCCTGTGATGTCATTGGCCGTGAGTTTCCCCGGCCATCCTGTTATTTCGACGTATCTGAAACCATGATAAGTAAAGCGCGGCTCCCAGACTTCCTCTCCAGATCCCCTGCAGATGTAGGTATCGATCTGTTCGACCAATGTCGCAAAGACTCCGGTGCTCGCGGTATCGATCATTCCGTCCGGGAATATTGTTTCAGCAAACCGAAGCTTGATCTCTGCGCCTGCAGGTCCGCTGACCCTTATCCTCAGCCATCCGGAAAAATTCTGGCTCATGTCTGCTACCCATACGCCAGGCTTGACTTCGACAACTGACTTTGGAACGATCTCACCGATCCTTTTCATCGGTGCTATCTCCTGCATCTCAAACCTGGCACAGGGCTCCGTCGCTTCCACAGGCAAAATCCACTTTGAATCATCATATCCTGCCGTATCCCATCCGGGCTTCTCAAGTCGCGCATCATACCTTTCGCCCGCATAGACATTGTTCTCAGTTATCGGCCCGATGGAGCATTTCCATTTCAGATCAGAATCCAGATACATCTTCTTCCCTTCGTCTGAAACAATCTCCATCCTTGCAATGAAGCGCGGACAACCATACGACATCCCCTTGCCTTCATACCAGGTTTTCCAGACTCTGTTCTGGTTGAACCATCCGTCCCCCAGCATAACTCCGATCGCATTAGCACCCTTGCGGAGAAATCCGGCGACATCATGTTCGAGATAGAAGGCCCTGGCATTGTAGTCGGTCTGTGCAGGATCAAGAAGTCCGTCTCCGACACGCCTGCCGTTGATGAAGACCTCGTTGTATCCGAGGCCGCAGATCAGGAGTTTTGCGGATTTCGCAGAAAACGGGACTTCAAATACGCGACGGAACATCGGCGCGGACTCACCGCGTTCCGCATCCGGCATCGCAAGCCATTCTGAAGAGTGGAATATCATTATCCAGTATGTCGGGTTTCAACCCGACGTTTATGCTAGCGGGTTAAAACCCGCCCTACTTGTCAAGAATGTATCATCCTTAACCTTTTATTCTATCCTTCTAATTCCTGTTCGTATTTAACGTCGCAAGACGTTTTATTAAACTATCAGCTGAATCTCAACAAAGCAAGAAAAGAACAGCTCTTGCGAGCTTGACTACAAACTAATTTCTTTGCGTAACAGTTCGTCTTTGCCTGTAGTTAACGCATTATTGCGTGTTTCTTAAAGTAGGGACGGGCTTTCCGTGTCCGGCGAAGCCCATTGGCGAAGTCGGAAGCCTGTCCCATTTTCTTGGTCTTTCTAATGGTACATGCTAAGGCACGTACCTACTTCTCTGGAAAATTCTCCACTACGAACTTCGCGTGCTCATCCTTCACTTTCTTGAGTGAAGCCTCATTTGCGAAATTCGCAGTCTCCCAGGGATCCCTTTCCAGATCATAAAGCTGTTCCCGGTTCTTTCCGCTGTCATAAAGCGCATACTTGAACTTTGACGACACCGCCATCCTACCGAGTTCGCCTTCCACCGGAACGAACGTCCGTTCGAGATCTTTTTTCTTTCCTGAGACAAGAGGCCTGAGGCTCAGCCCCTTGAGATCTGCAGGCGGTTTTATTCCCGCATAGTCGCAGAGCGTCGGAAAGATATCAAGTCCGTTAGAGACAGGATTCTCATGATCGACCTTGCCCTTCACTGAATCCGGAGCCACTATGATGAAAGGCACCCTTGTCGCTTCATCATAAAATACGGTCTTGTGTTCGAACCTGTGGGAAGAATCATTGTCGCCATGGTCACTGGTAAACACGATTATGGTATTGTCGGCATGTCCTGATTTATCCAGGGCGTCAAGCACCCTGGAGATCTGCTCATCGACCAGTTCGGTGAGCCTGCAGTATGCCCAGCGGTGCATCCGCCACTTGTCTTCAGGCCAGTTGTGGCGCGCATGTTTCTGGAACGCCCTCCTCGCGGCAAATTCCTCAAGTATTTCCGGCTCATCCTTCTGGCGTTCGAAGTTCGGAGGAAGCGGCGGACAATGCTTTTCAAAGAAAGTCTCCAGGTCGACACCATTAGGAGTCGCGAGCGCCTTTTCGACGTGTTCTATCTCAACCTGGCTTTTTGAAAGTATCATCTTGTCCTGTTCCGATTCCGCCTTCTCCCTCAGCGCCATCAGACAGATGTCGTGCGGATTTATCAGGGAACAGACGAGGAAGAACGGCTTGTCCTTTTTCTTCATTAGATAAGCGGCACATTCATCGGCGAGGAGATCACGTTCATCATTGCAGAAATAATCGAAGCCGATATCAACCGCTTTGAAGCGGGGCAGATGCTCCTTGCCACCGTATACAGTCTCATAGCCGGCCTTCCTGAAAACCCAGCCAATTCCTTTTTCAAGTATCTGCTCCGGGACAGGAGGAATTGATTTCTGGACATTGTTCCAGAGCCCGATCTCACTCGGCATCCTGCCGGTCATCAGGCTGAACCTGGAGGGAATGCAGATTGGATTTGTGCAGTATGCCCTCTCGAAGCGCAGGCCTTTTTCCGCAAGCGAATCCATCGCAGGAGTCTTGACGTAGCGGTTCCCGGCGCAGCTCATCATACGCGCATTCTGCTGGTCGGTCATTATGAAAAGAATGTTTGGCTTGTGCATCTCAAGTAACTCGGCCATTCCTGACCGAGATCTCCATACTTGTTTTCTCGGGCTGGAAAGCCCGAGTTACTTATTCACCGTCAATCGCGCCGGCATACCTCTTGCCCTTCGCAGGCTTGCCGGAGAAATCCCTCAGGAACGGGCCGTTGAACTCCCAGGCGTAGAGCTCCTCAATCGTCGTCTTTGCATCCGCGAGCGTGCCCTGCGAAATCCGCAGAAATTCAAGCGAGCCGTTCAGGCATCTGCCGGCAGGAGTTCCGCCTACAAGGAGGTCTCCTGAATTCTCGAGAGAAACTTTGTCGTCCGGACCTTTGCCGGAAACATCGAGCTTCCCATTGACATAGATGTTCAGCTTGCCTGATTTCCTGTCACATTCTGCGATCACATGATGCCATTTGCCGTCATTGACCTTCGCGGTTGATGCGACAGCAAACGTACCTTCCTTGCCTTTGACATTGAATGATGCGGCACCATCGGCGTTAAGCGCCAGCGAATATCCGGCATCCTTCATCTTCTCAGCAAGCACGGCATCATTCTGTCCGGCCGCCTTGAAATAAACCTCGATCAGGAAATTGGAATTGTAGATCTGCGGATTCTTAATGTCGGCACCTGCGGCCTTGACCGTCTCCTTCTTCTTCTCCTTCTTCCAATCGACGGTATGTTCGAACGGCTTGTTCATATCCGCGTCCTTCAGCACCGCATACTGGTCCTTGCCGTTCAATACAAGAGAGCCCTTGATCCAGTTCTCCAGCGGACCGTCCTCGTAGTTCGCAGCAGTCACATTGACGCCCTTCAGCGGGAACATCGGCATTGTATGATAGTCACCACGCTCTGTAAAGTAGTCCGCCATGAACCAATGTTCGTCGATGATGTCGTCCAGACCGTTGCCCGAAGGATAGAAGTTCCATTCGCCTACGACTCCATATAGGGCCCATGGCACGAAGGCCTTCACGCCGGAATCCTTCGCATCAGAACCCGGCACTGGACGGAAATCCTTCTTCTCCGGATCGGTGAGCAGGTTTTTTGAGCTGACCTTTCCGAGTTCGGAGTCGAGCGACTTGTTGTCTACGAGCCCTTTCTTGAACTCGTCGAAGCTGTCAAGCCATTTGCCTGACGGATCATAGACTCCGAACTTTGCGACATCCGCAAATACATTGTTTCCGTAGGCGTTGGTCTCCATGGCGAAATGATCCTTCTTCGGTCCGGCGTCCCTGGCATTGCCTTCTTCGCGGGACTTTGCGGGATCGGTATGCCTGAACACCAGATCGCCGATGCCCTGCCAGATGTTGCCGAGGAACTTGTCGCGGCCGGCCTGCGGTGCCTGGCGGCGCGAACCTACGACGAAATTATAAATTGTATTATTGAAGAACATGTTCTGGTAGCTGTGGATCTCCTGCAGGGCGGCAGTATTGCCAAGCCTGCTGGCCGGATCCTTGGACTTACCCCAGGCGATATTACTGAAATGATAGTTCTTGAATGCCCCGTCAAGGTAGTAGGCATGTCCGAAACGGGCGTTGCCCGCACCCTTCCCGCTTCCCTTGAAGTTATAGTTCCAATATCCGCCGGGATTGCCGGAAATATTGTTGAACACATAGGCGGGACCTCCCTGCCAGGTCTCAATGCCTCCCCAGTCGTTCGTATTCAGCATCGGATCAGTGACCTTGTTGCCATGGATGAGGATCCTGGTGAACGGACGGTCACCGCGCATCATGTTGTTCTTTCCGCCGAAGATATGGATGCCGGATCCGTAGACCCGTTCCACGACATTGCCGGAGACTTCGAGCGTTTCGGCATCGTTGACCACCAGGTTGTGCCCCTGCGAATAACGGTTCGGACGGATTCCGGTGTTAGTGAAATAGTTCCGGAGGATCTTAACATCATAGACACGACCTATGTTCGGATCCACGTCGGCCCAGCCACCTCCTTCGCTGATACCAATTCCGCCATTGTCCGCATCCCTGAACTGGCTGTCGCTGATGAGGACATTTCCTATCTTGTCTGTCTTTCCGGACGCGCGGAAATATACCGGCTGGTGGACGTGTTCGAAGACACAGTTAGATATCGTGATATTCTTTCCGGAACCGAGGAGCCTGATCACCGCGCAGTCCACGTCCTTGCTTTCCGGCGGAACCGCCTCGAGCTTCCAGAACGGATTCACAAATCGGAAGCTGAGATTTGAAATCGTGATGTTGTCCATCTTATCAGCATCGATCAGGTTGAGATGCTTTGCGGCCTCTATGCGGAGGGTGTTCGGATCAGCATCAGCAGGTGTCCTGACGTAGAGACGTCCGCCCTCGCCCTTCTTGTCGAACCAGAACTCGCCTTCGGGATCATCAAGGTAGTGCGGCTTGTCCTCGAGGTAATATCTTGCGAACTTCGGGATCTTCTGTCCACCGCCCTCGTATCCCCACTGTCCGCCGAATCCGACTCCATTCTGCTTGATGTCGACAACGCTCACCACAACTGGATAAGGGGTTCCCATCACCCAGCCCCATTCCGACCAGATGATCGCGCCCTGGAAATAGTTCGGATCTCCTTTTATATGCTGTGTGTCGATTCCGAGATTCTGTTTCCTGCCATTCTTGTCATTGATGAAATTGTCGAAGGGTTTCTTCGGATTGTCCCAATACCACCATTCGCTCTTGACGTCGTCAAGAGCGCTGACCTTCCAGTTAGGCACGCGGGCCAGCGGAAGGCGCTTCACGGAATTGTCCTTGTTGACGATCCAGACGCAGCGTGGGGCGAACTTCAGATCCGTGTACCAGACCTTGTCCTTCTCCGGGATGTCCTTGTTGTCCGCGCCCTTCTTCCAGCCGGTTGCTATTTCCGAACCGCAGATGACGGCCTGTGCTTTCCCCCACTCAGGATCAGAGGTGAGAATGATTCTTTCCGTATCGGTACCGGATTCCTTCGGGATCATCTTGCCGCGGTAATAGACGCCGCCCTTGAAGACATATGTCTGAACACCGCTGCATTCCTTGGATTTGCCGGTGGCCTCCGGATCCCATGGATGATGCTTCCAGGCAGTTTCCTTTGAAAGTCCGTCCTTGTCGTCGGAGCCGGATTCGAAATCTATGTAGCGCACCGAAGCGCCCTTTACGAACTTGAAGGGCTGGGGAGTCCACTGGATATCGCCTTTCGGATCGACCTTCGCGTTCTGCACATTCCAGCTGAATTCCGGAGCGGAATAGGCGCTAGTCCCCACGAAGGCAGATAAAACCACGGCAATGAATATTTTCATGTCCATTCCTTTTGTAGTTTATAATAATTTTCATGTTAAAAACAGTTCCTGACTGCACGCAAAATTTACCACTTGCGTTTCGCTTGCCTATGTTGGAGTTCATCACGTGACCACGTTGACACGTGGAACGTGCCTCACGTGGCAGCTTTAGCGTGTCTTGAATTAAAAAAATAAATACGCACGCTGAAGCTGTGAACTCCAACAGGAACAGAAATTCAGCATATCGTTCGTAGTTAACGCATTCTTGCGTGTCTCTTCACTTTTCAAAAGAACAGCCAATAATGGCTTAACTACTAACAATTAAAGGCGGCAATCAGTCTTCGCTAAGAAGCTACACCCGACACCGTAAATTGCCGCATCCTGCCAAGGCAGGACAAGCTCCAAGCTAGTCCCGCAATCTGCGGGATGAGCGTTTCACGCTCAGGTAAATCCAAATTATAATTTTTGCAAAGCAAAAATTATTTTGTGACCGGAAACTCCGCGCCTGCGCAGTTCGCAGTCTTGCTTGTCCATTCGCCGTCGGGAGAGAGGAAGATCGTCGGTACTGCCTTCACAGCGCCTTCTTTCTCGACAAGCGTGAACTTGAAGGTGAATGTCCCGTCAGCCGCCGCAACATCTACCGCAGGTGCAAAGGCCCAGAATCCCCCGTATTCCCCGCCTTCCTTCTGGAAATGCAGATGGCAGCTGAGCTTGGTAGGCGCCTTTACACCCTTCAATGCGACTTTGATCTCGACGGTGTCTCCGACCTTCGCATTTTCCGGAGTCGTAACCGTGCACCATTCATTGATTTCCTTTGTGACCGTCTTCTTTTCAACCTTTGCGTCTTGGGCATTCGCCATGTACACCATGCTGCAGATTCCCAGCACCGCGACCGTCATAACCATCATCATTTTCTTCATCGTCTCATCCTCCTATGTTATTTAATTCAAATACTTTTTGACAGGATAACAGGATTTACAGGATTAGCCATTTGCGCCCGGAGGTCGCAAGCTACTTCAATGTATTCATCCAGTAAATCCTGTTATCCGGTCTATCTATCTTCTTACGTTTTCAAGAACTTTAGAAATCTCCTTCCAGTCGAGATCCTCCGGTAACTTCTTGGCCTTCGCAGACAAAGCTGCGGCGGCACCGGCGGCTTCGCCAAGCGCCACGGCGCTTCCGGTGACACGATAGCTCGCATGTGCTATCCAGTCGCCGCTTATGCAGCGTCCGGCCATGAGAAGCCCTTTTACATCCTTCGCAACAAGAGACCTGTACGGTATCTGATAAGGTTTCACTTTCTCGGTCTTCAATCCCTTGTCCTTCTTCGGATCGGGGGAATGGATGTCCACATTGAAAGTGTTTGTGCATGTGCCGTCAGAAAAATTTGCACCTTCAGTCAGATCATCCCGGTTCAACTTATATAATCCATGTATCCTGCGCCCTTCCCTGATCCCGATCTGTTCTGCGGTGGCGGCGAGAAGAAGTCCATCCCATCCACCTCCGAGGGAACGCAGCCCCTTGACGACCTTGTGGAGTTCGGCGCGTCCGCTTATCGTGGCTCTTGTAAGGTCATCGGCATTGATTGCGGAAACGCCATACTCATGGTTGACCATCAGCGCACAGAGATTGCCGTTCACCTGGAAGATCGTCGGATGCCCATAGCTGGTTTCAATGCCTGCGGAAAGAAGTTCCTTCTTCAAGCCCTCCTGCGTTTCACGGCACGGCCCCTTGCCTTTATAATGGTATATGAAATCCTTCACCTTCTCAATATCCTTCACGACTATGAGCCCCATGAAAGTCCAAGGCTGCATTTCGCCCTTAGGCCCGCCCATGTCGAATCCGCATCCGGCAAACGCGCCAAGATCGCCGTCGCCGGTGCAGTCGATGAAAGTCTTCGCGGACCAAGCCTCGCGTCCGGACTTTGATTCGGTGATGACGGCATTCAATATTCCTTTTTCGATGGAAGCTCCTGCAAGCCGGGTATGCAGTCTTATCTTGACACCGGCATCCAGGCAGAGATTTTCGCAGAGGAGTTTCATCTCTTCGATGTCGTAGCTGTATCTGTAGTAGTCGCCGCCGGTGCGAGCTTTCCTGGCATCGAGCCTTTTTCCGATTTCCATGGCGAAGCCGGGCTTGTCCATTTCGAATACCCAGGCGAGAATTCCTGCGGTCCAGACGCCGCCGAGGCATCCGCGCATCTCGATCAGGCGGGTTTTTGCACCGGCTCTTGCGGCGGTAACTGCCGCGGCGACTCCTGCCAATCCCGCTCCGCAGACTATGACATCGGAATCATCCGAGATATCAATATTTTTCTGTCCTTCGACGAGTCTGTTTTTCATCATGTTCTATATCCTGATTCCCAGGCTAAACAGCAAAATTGATTAATTCACTTTCCAATATATGGAACTATGGCAAAAATGCAATCGGGGAAACCTTATTATTTCGTAGAAATCTTCATAGCTGCATCCGACATGGCTTTGACATTTTCCGGCGGAACATTCGGAAGCAAAGCTTCATGGCTCGGGCTGACTACCAGATCAGGACCGAGGAGTCCAAGGACTCTTTTTACTTCCCTTCTAATATCATCTGGCCCCGCGTTCACCAGAAGATCCTGTGTGTCGATACCGCCCATGAACGAAATCCGGCCCTTGAATTTTTTTGCGAGATCCGCAGCGTCCATTCCCGAAGCTTTCGCCTGCAGAGGATGCAGGGCGTCGACACCGGAATCGATCAGCCTGTCAACGACCTTGTGGATCGAACCGCATGAATGGAGGATCACCTGGTGCCCGTGTGCATGCCCCTGCTCCGTGAATTTCCTGAACCATGGCATGATGAACCTGTCGAACGAATCCGGCCCCACAAGAAGATCGAGCTGCGTCCCGAAATCATTGCCGAAGAAAAAACCGTCAACTTCCTTTCCGGCCTTCTCGAAGAATCTTTCATTGGCCTCGAGATAGAATTCGCAGACTTTTCTTGTGACAGCTTCAACTACTTCCGGATGCGTATACATCTTAACGAAATAGTTGTCCATGCCGAAGAAGTCGGCGACATTATGGAAGAAGCAGCACCAGAAACCGCTGGCGCGGTAGTATGGTCCGGCATTTCGGAGGGCGCTGAGCGTTTCGGTGAAGTCAAGGTAGTCGGGATTGGGCCATTCGGCCTTTTCGACATCCGCCGGATCCTCGCAGTCGGCGAAAATCCCTGACGAGGCAAGTCCGTGTCTATCCTCCTCCGGAGGGTGTCGAACTTATAAATGAGCTCATCTACTGGTGTATTTCGTTGGTAGTAGTCCGCCTGAGGTGGATTTGCGCGTTCTTCATCTTCTGGATCGCCGGGCTCCGTACCGGCTTTTTAATACGCCAGCACGGGGTCTGGCGTTCCATCAAGAACGCTCGAACACGAGCTATCCGCCTTTGCCAAAGCGCTACGGCGCGACAGGCTACGAACATAAACCCTAAGTCCGACAGGTTCCCTCGCAGGAATGATGTGTTCATTTTCCAATGACCTCAGTTCAGTGAGCTGATTTCAAAAATACAATAAAACTGTTGTCGTGGAAATATGCCCGTTGGAGTCCAAACTTTAGTTTGTCTTAGTATTCCCCAGGTTACGCAAGCTGAAGCTTGTACTCCAACGAAAGCAATCAGCTCAATAGAGGCAATTTTGAAATTGCCTCCAGTATTAAGGAAACCTTCATATCGATCTTTTCAAATCCAAACTCGGATTTTCAAGACCCGACAGTCCTTAGCAACGTTGGCGTGCTCCATGTGTAATGGTGCCCGAAATACATGATCGGACGCGCCTCAATTATCCAGTCCTCATAATCCTTCCTGCCGTAGATGCCGGACATCGCCTCAAACAAGTTGCCCGGCCATTTTCCCGGTCTCGGAATATTAAGATCCTTGCCAATGTAGTGCGGCCAGGTACCGGGCTCGCGGCTGTATTTCAAAAGATAATCGAGCGCATGTTCAATCCCGTAGCCGGCTTCGCATTTATAATGGAAGAGATCAACGCCCCGTGAATTCAATGCGATCTGGCTTGCAGAAGTAAGCGGGGCGAGCGCGAAATATGTGTACCATATCCCGTTGTTCCCCCTGCAGGTCTCATGCGGCATGCTGCCATCAGGAGCGATCGCCTCGCCTATCCTGTTCCTGATCCTTTCGATATCGGCGTCGATCCCGCCGGCATCATCCAAGAAATAATGGGATGCTATGCATCCGAGATTTCCCCAGTCGCCCCAGTTGTTCGGCCTGACAGAAATTTTCGAGCAGGATTCCAGATATACATTTTCCAGCCAGCTCCTGAATTCCATCCTCTGTCCGTCCGTCCATCCTCCATAGTCTGAAAGAAGTTCTGCGGCGAAGAGCAGTCCCGAACCGGCGTCCGCCATCGCAAGATCACCGTCGTGATTGCTTGTTTTCCTATTGATCGACGACCAGGAGGAAAGAGTCCGGACAGCCTTGTCGGCAAATTTATTTCTCGCGGCTCCGCTGGTGACCTGATAGGCGATCGCGCATGAATACGCCGTCCAGGCATCCCTGCCAAGCCTGCCCATCATTATGCGGTGCCCCTCGGCATCCTTATAATATCCAGGGACGCTGAAATCCTCCATGGCCTCAGACGGCCTGTCGAGATTTCCCGTCGCCTCCTTCATCAGGGATTCATATGCGGCAAGCCATGGCTGTTCGCGGAGGGCGACTTTATTCCTTGAGATCTCCAGCTGTGCCGACGAATGGAATCCGCCCGGATGTTCAAAAGATTTATTTTTCATATGGAACTAATACAGCAGCGCCCTGCCGTGTTCAAGTGTAGCGGGTAGCCATAGATATCCGTCCCAGAACAACGAATCATCCATATGGCTCTATCTCAGTCCCCTATACAACCCCTCTGAAACAAGAAGCTTTTATAAAACTTAGGGCAATACCTGTTTCAATATCCCGATATATTCCAGTGATTGGCGCTTATTGTAGAAGCATCGAGCGGAACCAGCTGAGCATGCCCGTCGAGGAGGAGCTGAGTGCACTGTTTCCCATGGCGGTATGCCAGACCGCCGTTGGCGTCCATCCTGACCAGCGGCTCCATAGTCGAACTGTAGCTGAATACCGGACTTGCGAAGTTCGCACTGTATGAGATCGTGTCACTCACCCTTTCCCAGTCGGCGACAAGTATCATGATGTCCGGACTTTTCACGCGGTCGACTAGCGCTCCGTAGAGATAGTATCGCTCTGATGCATCTCCGAACTGCTGTCCTTCCGGCCATTTGGTCGTATCAAGTTCCTGCAGTCCGAACTCAGGATTCGTGCCCGAGAAGGCAAGCCAGTTCTTGAATCCGCCGTTAAGATCGAAGTTCATTGCCATTGAACGGCCGCTGGTGATGAATTCCACCACGTCCGTACATTCTATGTCGAACCCCGTGCTCCTTCCCTTGTTGATCTGTACGCTCTGCCCCTCCAGGATCGTATTGTTGAGGACCGAATGCCAGGATACGCTTCCGTTCGTGTCGCATATCTTATATCCGCAACCGGGCAGGCGTCCGTTGAAGTCGCCGGCGAAACCGTGCATGAAAAGCCCTATCTGCTTGAAGTTGCCCACGCAAGCTATGCCCTTGGCAGTCTCCTTGGCCTTCTTGAGCGCCGGCAGGAGAAGGGAGGCAAGGATTGCGATGATCGCAATGACCACCAACAGTTCGATCAATGTAAACATTGTTCGAACTTGCCTTCGCTTCAGGCTTTTCAGCCTGTTGGCTACGGCTGGCACGGCAAGCAATTCGATCAAAGTGAAATACTTTGCTCGAATTGGCCTCCGTTTAAAGCGCAAGGCGCTTTTCAACTTCGGCTGGCACGGCACGAGTAGCTCGACAAGGATGAATTTACTCATTTTCCAGCCCACCTCCTACCTTGGTTCCCATTATATCATAAATACTTTTTGAACGCAATACCTTCCGACGATCCCTACGGATACGAGAACTTCGCGCCTATGTTTATTTGACCGCTGTTCCATCTCAACGATTCGTAATGACCATCCACATAAATATAGTTGCCGCACATCATGTGGCGGAAGGCATATCCTCCTCCGGGCGTGGCAAAAGTCGGATAGGTGCTACCGTCGCTAAGCGTCACTTCGCCGGTCCCCGGCCAGTTGGATCCGAAAAAGTCGTTCCTCATGACCTCGCCGAACATGAACTTGGTCGACGGAGTCGAGAAATTCATAAGTATCGCTCCCAGATAATACGAGTCGTACGAGGCATCCTTTGATTCGGGATGGTCGATATATATTCCATTACCGTTGACAGATGACGCTATTTCCGGATTTATCCCGTAGACCCTGTAATAATTTGGCACTCCGACAGTAAGCCCGGCCTTCGGACTCGGACACCAGAGCTTGTCGACATAGCTCTTGTAATTTTCAGGTTTTGTATAGTCCATGAAGCGCGGAATCATCGGCTTGTTGAAGACCTCGTTGCTTAGGATGCTGTGCCAGGAGACAGAAGAAGAACCGACCATTGCGCCACCCGGACCACGTCCATCGTTGTCGGTCGAAAACATGTTGGCCGCCATTCCGATCTGGTCCATGTTCTTTGCGCAGTAGATCTTTATCGCCGCTTCCTTGGCGTTGCGTATCGCCGGCAGAAGCAAGGCCGCAAGAATTGCGATGATCGCAATTACGACCAACAGCTCGATAAGAGTAAATGATACTTGATACTGGATACTTGATACTGGATGGAAGAATAGAACACCATCATCAGCATTCTTGCACTTTCTACTTTCCATCTCACGCTTTCTAATCAGTCTCATATCCAATCCCCCTCCAGTCATTGTCATAAAATTGTCGAAAGCCCAAATCCTTCAAAATTTCGCATTTTAAGTTCCAAGTATCCAGTATCAAGTTTCGAGTATCATTCACAATCCATACTTGTCACGTTCAGCCCAGGCAAAAGCATCGACCTCATTTGAAGTATGGCCATCCACATGTCCGTCGCAGAAAAGAACCTTGCCAAAAACGCCGTAGTGCCCCCTGAACTCCTGATATCCGCCACGTCCTATGTACCATGACGTGGTATCTGCGACGTGACGTGTCACATCAGGTCTTTTTATCTTGCTGATCATGCCTGATTTCCACATATCCCCCTCCTGCCCGCCGTTACCCGGAGGCAGATGCTCGTTGGCCCCATAGTTGCGCCAGCACTTCGTCGAGTCCCAGCCGTCGGTCACCGGACAGTCGAATATGGTGTTGAGAAATGCCTTGTTGCCATAGCTGATGAATGAACCGCCGGTAAGGGACGCCCTGAGTATTGCAGGCCAGTAATATGTCGTGCCGTCCACCGACTCCCTCGCAGGAGGAAATAGCTCCTCATAATCGGCTGCATAGCTAAATTCGGTGACACTGATCTGCTTCAGGTTCCCGACACATAACGATTCCTTCGCCACCTCCTTCGCCTTTTTCAGCGCCGGCAGGAGCAGTGCCGCAAGTATTGCGATGATCGCAATTACGACTAGTAATTCAATAAGAGTGAATTTATTTCCGACGTGTCCCTCGAAGCCCCTTGGGCGAAGCGGGATTTCCAATTTCCAATTTCCGATTTTTAATTTCAAATCGGCAATCGGCAATCGGCATTTGGAAATGTTCTCTTTCATCTCACCCCGCCTTTTGTTTTTCTGCAACATTGGATCTCCTGGACGATTCCCTTATGATAAGTTCGGGAGGCAATACGATCTTGTCATCCTTGACACGCCCGGCCAAAATTTCCATCACGGCGTCGAAGGCCTTTGCACCAAGCAGCTCAGGATGCTGGCTTATGGTCGACAGCGGCGGATTGAAAAGCTCGCAGAGCGGCAGTCCGTCAAGCCCGATCACCGCGAGTTCATCCGGAATTTTTATTCCCGTTGAAAGCGCGGCCCTGACAACATATGTAGAGTAGACATCAGAGAACGCAAAAACGCCTTCGGTCGTCCTCAGGACTTCACCGAGTTCGCTGATCATCTTATCGGAATCGGAATTCAACGCATAGGATGAAACGATGCAGTCCGGTCCGCCATACTTGCTAGCGCCATGCCTGAAACCGTCGAAGCGCAAGGTGGAAGGATAATAATTTCTGCCGTTGAACATAGAGGTGAAGTAGAGGAGTTTCCTGCAGCCCTGCTCTATCAGATGCCTGGCCGCGGCTTCACCTGCGGCGAAATTGTCAAAATATATCGACGTGCCCGGAAGTTCACTTGAATGCTGTTCGAGCCAGACCACCGGACGGCCGAAGTCCAGTATTTTTTTTACACGGTCCGGCTCCATCGCGAGCCCGGCGATGATAACATCAGGGAGCTTTGCGAAATCCGTGATGAACTCGTTTTCATTGAGCGGAACAATCATGGCGTGCGTCTCCAATGGCGAACTTGCCGCGGCAAGATAGAAGCTCTCGTATGCCTGGAACCATACCGGATTAAGCTTGTCATTCAGTTTTTCAATGAAAAAACAGACGTCCGCGGAAAGCGCACTTTGCAGGATATAGTTTCCCGAACCGTGCCGTTTTTTGATAAGACCGTCCGCTTCAAGCAGCGAGGTAGCCTTGGTAACAGTCCCCTGGCTGCTTTTTAAGATCTTCGCAATGGCGCGTTCGGACGGGAGACGTGAATTAACGGGAAATTTCCCTGAGAGGATCATCGACTTTATCTTCTTTGCGGCTATTTCGGATTTGCCAGGCATCTTGACTCATCCTCCTCGGAGATTTCCCAAGTGATTATTCTCTTTTAATCAATTTTACAGTCTCCTCATAGCAAAGTCAAGCCCTCCATGAAAATATATTCAATTATTTTACAGTTGCCCAGTTGCCTTATAATGTGCCCAACAAGCAGTTATGGCGGGTGATTATTCAATTGAGGGGCAGGAAATGATACTGGATACTGGATACTGGATGCTGGATGCTGGATGCTGGATGCTGGAAAGGAGCACTGGCACATCGACGGCAATTCTTTAAGAATTAAGAATGTGGTACAGGCGAGACGCCTATGTCACATTCTTTAATCCAATTTCAAGTTACGAGTTACAAGTATCAACCTTGGAGGGAAGGTATTGGGAGCTGGAACCTTGACTTCAGGGCCTGTTGTGGTCTATTTCATTGTTGCTTATGCGGAACCGCATATGCTAATATATACATATGGTGACAGGCTTGAGGCTAAATCTGCGGCGGGGGTTGCAAAATTGTAATTTCAACCCCACTGCTTATGAGGAACCGCATAATAAGAAGTTAGAGGAATAAATTGAAACTCATACGTGTAATAAAAAGATGCTGGCACTTCATTCATTTTGTATTTATTAATTTTACTGGCCTTATTCGTTTAGCCATATCTCAAAGGAAAAATCCAAAAAGGAATATTCAAATTTGCGAGAATATACTTAGAATCAAATACACCTCTGACATGCGACCATTTGAAAATCTTATAAGAGAAGAATTATCAATGGCATATTCAAAATATATTCATGAAATTACACAGGGGGCTCCTGGCAAAATTATTTCAACTAGGCCCTTGATAAAGAAATGGCTGTTGAATAACTTAAATATGTACAGACATGAAACTAAGAATATAAGCAAAAAGTATTTGTTGTATGGGATCAACGGATGCTATCATTATCTCGGAAAGCCAAAGAAATCATTAAAATTCTTGCTTGAACTCAAAGATTTAGATCCACAAGACGAGAAAATTGTGAAGATTATTGAATGTCGAAAAAGAATTATAGAAAATAATATTGATGATGTACAGCTAATATTGGCAAACCCCAAACGATTCATGGCAAAGTTTAATTGTTTGAAATCTATATGCGATGTTTCAGAATAAATTATTGGGCAATGATATTATGCAACTCTAATCGGGTAAGGGGGAGTGATTAGCTCCCCCTCCCCACACCACCGTACATGCGGGTCCGCATACGGCGGTTCATGAGGTTGCTTTCCGCTG
>MHBH01000004.1 GCA_001804805.1 Lentisphaerae bacterium GWF2_49_21 | reverse complement strand
ATATCCCCAAAAGGAGTCACGCTTTTTTAAAAGCTATTTAGGACAAGACTGACTTTTCATAATATCTTACCTATTAAGATATTTTCAATATATGGCTCTCGGTTCTATACTCGAGCGCAGGATTCGCTCCGTGGAGTGCGGTGCCGCGAAAAATACCAAAGGAGAGAAATTATCATGCAAAGCACTGGACAAAAGATCGTCTCTGAACTCAACAGCATCAATCTCAAGGTCGGACAGGCGGCCCTATGCTGGCTCGGACAGCACAGTTTCGCGCTCAAGCTCGGGAAGACGATCGTTTACATTGATCCTTATCTTTCACCAAGCAGTCACCGTCTCTTCGCTCCTCCAGTGCCCGCTGAGGAACTGACGAACGCGGATATTATCACCGGCTCCCACGATCATACCGACCATATTGACAGGAAAGTCTGGCCGACCCTCGCCGCAAAGTCTCCCAACGCGGTATTTGTCCTGCCGAAGACTGTCAAGGATTCCGTGCAGAAGGAAACTGGCATTCCCGAGAACCGTCTAAAGGGAATGAACGACGGGGAGACAATAAAAATCAAGGATGTTACGATTTCTGCAATTCCTGCCGCCCATGAATTCCTCGACTACGACGAGAAGACCGGACTTTACCCGCATCTTGGATTTATCTTTGAAGGAAATGGTGTCACTCTGTACCATTCCGGCGACTGCTGCATCTACGAGGGGATCCAGGCGAAGTTGCGTAAATGGAAGATTGACATCGCGATGCTTCCGATCAACGGCAGGGATGCTGAACGCTATGCCAGGAACTGCATTGGCAACATGACCTATCAGGAAGCTGCGGATCTCGCAGGAACTATCAAGCCGTCGCTGACAATCCCGGCGCATTACGACATGTTCAAGGGGAATTCAGTCGATCCACAGCTGTTCATCGACTATATGAAGGTGAAATATCCTACGCTGAAGACAATGCTGATGGAGCACGGAAAGGTAATCATATACAACTGAACTTTGAACATCCAACATCGAACTTTGAACATCGAATATAACTTCATTCGTATCGATATTCTCTAAAAGTATGTTGGGCTTTAGCCCGACAACTGTTTTCTATATGCGGATCGAAAAGTTATCTGGATTGTTGAATATTAATTAATTCGAAGTTGGATGTTCGATGTTGAATGTTCGACGTTCATGTATTTTGTAATTTAAACGGCAGTCCTTCTGGGAACGTATCCTTCGGCTCATATCCGATCGCTTTCTTTGCCGGTTCAAGGTCGAACACTTCTTTTGTATTCCATTTTGAGGCAGCAGGCAGGATGCAGTATTCAATTCCCTCAGCTTCAACGGCCTTGAGGAAGAACCTGCCGGCATCGTCATGGCTGAAGAAGTAGTTCTGCGCTCCGGGACTATCAGTCATCTCCTGTAATTCCTTCGGGGTCCTCGTAAACCAGCCGATTCTCACGGCAATGACCGAAAGCCCGAACTTATAGGAATACATCTGCCCCATCGATTCGGAAAAAATCTTCGTCACTCCATAATGGTTCGAAGGCGCGGCACCATCTTCTATCTTGAATGGGGGCTTGCGCCTTTTCCAGAAGCCGTTGTAGACCTGCATCGAAGATGCTAGGATTACCCTTCTTAGCTTGCACCTTTTCGCGGAATCCATGACGTTGTAGACTCCGACGATGTTTGCCGGAAGAAGCCGGGACATGAAATCGCAGTCATTGGACTCCGCCCCTAGATGAACGAGCGTGTCCATGGAATCCATCGCCTTCTCAATAGCCTGCATGTCGGTGAGATTTCCAATATGCATGTCCTCTATGTTCGGTGATTTTGAAAGATCGAATCCCCGGACGTAGTGTCCAGCGGCAGTCAGCGCCGGAGCCACGGCTTTGCCGATTGCTCCGGAGGAACCTGTTACAAGTATGCGGTATTTGGGCATATGACAATCACCTGATTTTCATTTAAAATGCATTAAATTAATGATAGATTAAAGTAATACAAGAAAAATGGGGTTCTGCCAGCAATGAAACTAGTTCCCAGAAACAAGACCTTTCGTTATATGATGCTGTTCTTCATCCATGCATTCATCTTGCTGCCCTTTATTTATCTTCCGCTGGAGCTCCTCTTCCATGCAGAGACTTCAGGAGGTTTTTGTGTTGCTCTCGGCTCCTACCTGATCCTGATCTCAACGCTTTTTTTCTGGATTTATGCTTTCCCAGCACATAAGAGGAAAGCCTTGCTTGCACAGTCGGCGATATTGCTTTTAGCAATAGCCTGTTTCATATATTCATATTCGGTGTCACCGACAGGCTCAAGCAAGGATTTGCGATTCTCGCAGAAATTATCCGGACAGCTTTCATTCAACAGGGCAAGAATAACAAACCTTGTGCCTGAAATCGACCAGCTCAAACTTGGAACCTATGTCTTCCGATATCTGCCTATCGGCATCAATGAAAAACAGATGATCCGTCTGCGCGGCCTTGTTCTCGACGTCTATCACGAGCTCATGAAGGATGAAAGTTTCAGGAATGCAGGTTCCGCTCTCGGCATGTGCTATGAGGACATCTTCACTGGCAAACGCCAGACACTTCATTTCTATGAATATGTCCCCAGAAACCTAAAAAAAACAAAATATCCGGTATTAATCTTCATGCATGGAAGCCTTGGCAATTTCATCGGCTACACCTGGGTGCTGAAGAAAGTCGCGGAAAAATCTGGCGTGGCAGTTATCTCGCCAACCTACGGATGCGGCAACTGGTTTCTTGATCCGGAATGCAGTACCATTGAAAAAACCTATGAATATATCAGGTCAAATCCCGAGCTGGATTCAGACAGCGTCTATGTTGCCTGCCTGTCAAATGGAGGAACCGGACTCACTCGGACTATAGCGAAAAATGGACAAAGGTACAAGGGATTCATCTTCATTTCAGCGGTGACAGAACCAGGGATATATGACTCATCCAACTTCATTTCAAGCGCCAAGGACAGGCCGTTCCTCTTAATCCACGGTGACAAGGACGACAGGATTCCAGTCCAAAGCATAACTGGATTTGAAGAAAGCCTGAAGATGATAAATGTTCCAGTCAAAAGCAGATATTATCCTGACGAAGATCATTTCCTGATGTTCTCAAAAAGGGATTCAATGGCAGATGAAATAGCTAACTGGATAGAGAAGAGATGATTATACATATCGTCATATTCTTCATAAATCCACCTCTGCAAAATATCCATTTTAGAAATTAGGCTTTCTTGGAAAAGCTGGTCTTTCCATCGGACCGGATCTTGATGAAGGAAACTCCGGCATTGGAAGCTCCGGAGGCGGATTGACCAGTTCAAGCAGCTTGTTGTACAATTCCAGGTCCAGTGCGCTTATCCGCATGATGGTCTTGTAGGGGATACAGCTGTTCCGCAGTGCCGTCTCCGGCTGATAGATGAGGACAACCTTTCCTGCGGCAAGCCCAAGCACCAAGTCGGGACTTTCAACTCCTAGAACAGTATTCGCCCAGAGCAGATCGTCAATCAGGGTCCTTGACGTGGATTTCTCAATCTGTGAAACTCCCTTGATCAGATCGTCGTATTTGTCCTGAGGTTCGTTGGGACTCAGGCGCAAACGGAACTTTATATTTGTCAGGCTGAAGTTGCTCACGAGGAACTGGAGAATTGCCTTTACGATGTCGGTTTCAGAAAAACCACGGTGGACAGGGTCCCTATGCATAAGCCTGGTCTCCTCTGAAACCGGCTCGCTTATATAAAGGATCTTGACGTCATTCTTGGGCAGGATTTCAGGGCCTCTCTTCCTCTTGGCCTCATTTTCAAACGTCAACGCTATATCGTCAAGGTATTGGTTGTTCATCCTGGACACCAACCGCATGGGAAACTTTTCCTTCTGGATGATGTCAAAGGCGCATCTGTCGGTCACCCAGATCTCATCAGGAAGATAATTCATCCAGGTGACAGGAATCTTCTTCCATATTTCCATTGGAAGGAATCGTTCCCGGTAGCCAATCCAATGATCCAGGACGGATGCCACTTTAACCTTGTTCTTTTTCGCCAGTGCGATTGCCTTCCTTTCAAAATCAGAAAGGAAACTTGTGCTGGTGAGGACAAGGTCAACGCTCCTCCTGTTGCTGCTTATGAAATCCAGCGGAACCATCTGCATTTTCCGGATCTTGCCCTCAAAAATATCCACGGCAGGCCCTTCCAGGCAGAAAAAGTAGTTCTTGTTGGGTTTCGACTTAACCATCGACGACAATATCTGCGCGCCGCCGGCCTCGCACGAAACAACCAGTATATTCCTAGCCTTGTCCACAGGTGAATGCATCTATAATGCCTTCCAGTAATATTTTTAGGATGGATGGATGACTGGATGCTTGGATGGATGTAAAAATGAAAACAAGAAGTATTAATTCATTCTCTGATTCATTTCAAACCCATTCATCCATCAATCCACCCATCCAGTCATCCGTCCCATTTGGGACAGCAATGATATTTCCTATGGGTTAATATACACTGCTTACAGCCTGATTCATTCAGAAATTGTTCGAAATTGCCACGATGTATCCTATATTATCTTCCATGAAACATAAAATCATTTCTGTTTTCCTGTTTTTATTCACATCCTTCCTGTGCGCCGCCGAGGACATCCCGCAGATAAAGTTCCTGGACGAAACCGAGGCTAAAAAGGAGATCGTCAACGATTCACTCGCTCCTTACTTCAACCAGCTCCAGCCGATGGAAATGTCCGCAAAGACAGGTTCGCAGATCGCGGGAACAACTTTGGACGAGATGCGTGCGGAATGCAGGCTCCGCTACCAGAACGCCGCAAAGTCCTTCTCCGCAGAGGAACAGGAGGAAATTAAAAAGCTGATCACCGAAATCAATCCGTCGCTGAAAAAGGATTATCCGAAGTTCGCCGCACTGTCATGGAGCTTCCTGAAAGTCTCGGACAACATCGAGGGAGGTCTTCCTCACACGAGGGATCATCATATCATACTTTCTGAAGGAATCTGCAAGAACATCATCAGTTCACCAAACAAGCTTTTTTTCATCGAGCTTTTCATCCATGAGCAGTTCCATGTCTTCCAAAGGCTCAATCCGGGCTTCTTCAGCTCGCTCTACAAGAATATATGGGGCTTGGAAAAGGCGGACAAGATAAACGGCTGCGATTGGCTGGTCGTCCACCATCTTGCAAACCCGGATGCACTTGACTGCACTTGGATATTGCCCGTTAAAAAGGATTCGGACACCACCTACATTCTTCCGCTGGTCGTTTTTTCCGACGGAGAAAGTCTCAAGAAAATGCCGAAGGATTTCCAGATGCTCGGAATCACGCTGACAAAATCCCCTGATGGCTTCAATATGCAGCCACAACCCGACAAGGACGGCAAACCTGTTTCCCAGAATCTTCTTGCCGTCAAGGAATACAGGGACGCCTTTCTTTCCCTGAGCACGAACATCTACCATCCCGAGGAGGCGAGCGCCGACATCTTCGCCAAGACGATCATGATGGACTATCTCTATTCAAGCGGCAAGATCCCTCAGGCGAACTACGATAAGATAGAAAAGCTGATTGGCAATCTCCGCAGCTGGCTGAAGGAAAACATGAAGACAGAACAAAAGAAATAACAAGAACAGCCCTTATTGGTTTACTCCTCATAGCATTACTGATAGTATTTTACAATTCCAAAATAATAGTGAGGTATTATGAAATCAAACACTTTTAGGCTTACAGTTTGTGTATTCCTTTACTTTTTATTTTCAGCAATGAACGCAGAAGATGCAAAGCCGAATCTTCCCGAAGGCTGGAAAATGATTTCCTTTAAGACCGCAACTGCAAATACTCTAGTTCCTCTTCAGCTTGAATTTGCCATCCCTTCCGATTTTATAGCTATAGATTCCGGAGACAGTTTATTGGGCACAATCTGGGGAACTAAAAAGGATATAGATAAAATATTATCCCAGAAACCATACACTGTCGGCGAATCTGAACGTGGATTCTTTCGTATTTTTGTTTCAACCAATACAGCTTATTTTGCTGATAAGGAAAGATTCAATATTGAGGATGAGCATGAGAAACTAAAAAAGATGATCTCCAACTATGAATATAAAAAGTTTTCCATAGGAGGATATCCTGTTCTTGTTCAGACTGGCGAAATGTCCGGTAAAATGGTATTCTGCTGCTTTATAGCCACTCTTAATGAAACCAATGTACTCACCCTTCTTTTCCATCCACCTAAAAAGCCTACAGGGAAAGAAATGGATATGTGCAAAACCTTATTGTCACTTATATCCCGGCCCGTATACAATCAGATGGAAATAACCGGAGAAAATGCGTCAGGAACAATTAAGAACATACTTGATAAAATTCAGACTGGAAAATCTTTAACGACCGAATTAAATACCAGCAACAAAATCGGCCCTGATGATGCCGTTGAAAATCCTATTATTAATCAAAAGATAACTTTTATCGAAGATAAAGACGGATTGAAGGAGTTAACAATGAATTTTTCCGCCAAAAACAAGCTGCTGGAAAAGATTGGAAATGCGGAAAATATAGATAATTTCAGCACCATTCCATGGATTATCCCTGAATTGTCCGGTTCCATAAGGATTGAAGACAAACAAGTATTGAGCAGTTTCAAGGTGAAAGACAAAGTCGAGAACAATCCCCCAATAGATATTGATATTTTTAGAAAAAGCGAGTCCCCTTCAATTTCACTATTAACTGGTCAGCCTTCACTGACATCTTACAGTTTTAAAAACTTCATGGAGGAATTGCTGAATATGTATGAGTTTAAGATAACTGGAAAAACGGAAACTCTAATTACGCTCAAAGGTATCCCGAAAAAAGATGAATTTCTTAAAATTATGAAACGCATCAAATTACCCTTGGAGGTCAATGGAATTGATCTTTCTGGAGAAATAATGAAAAGACTGGCATGCGCAGTAATAACTGTGGATCCAGCCAGCTATGATATCAAATCTTTCAATGTTGACGGGATGCTTGATCAATTCAAATATAAATTTACTCTTCAGTATATACAAAAGGAAAGATAATAGGGCTTTTATTTTTCCCGAATATTTCAAATAAAAAACCCCGGTTTTTAAGACCGGGGTTTTGAATTTTATGCTGGGCAGGATGTTTAGTCCCTGCTGCTGTAACCGCCACCGCTGCTGCCTCCGCTGTAACCACTGCTATAACCGGTAGTGTAGCTGCTCATTCTGGGGCGGCGTGCCGCGCGACGTTTCTTCTCGCTCGGCTTTTCATAATGACGGCGGTTGCGGATCTCCTTGAGAACGCCTTCCTTGTCAAGCTTCTTCTTGAGCCTGCGAAGCGCGCGGTCAATCTGTTCGCCTTTCTTCATCCGTATTTCAATCATCTGTTTCTTCACCCCCTTCAAAGCTGCTATGGGTAGTTTATGTTTTTTGAATTTTTACAAAATAATCCTGAAAATCCTGTTATCCTGTCAAAAATCTTATTCGTAGACGAAACCTGATTCGTCAATCAGCATGGTCTTGAGCTTGGTCAGGGCCTGGTTCTGGATCTGCCTGACGCGTTCCCTCGTCCTGCCGATTTCCTGGCTGACTTCCTCAAGAGTCCGAGGCTTGTTACCGTCGAGACCGAACCTCATCTTGAGGATCATCTTCTCCCTCTCATCAAGGCTTTCCATGAGATTTGTCAGGCGTCCGACCGATTCGAGATCGCCAAGAATTCTGTCGGGTATGGAAGCGCCCCTGTCGGGAATGATGTCCTGGAACTCGCCGTCCTCGCCCTGCTGGATGGGATCGTGCAATGAGAAAGTCCTGAGGTCTGCGAGCCTGAGGCCTGCGACCGTGCGTTCACTGAACTCGAGATAACTTGCGATTTCCGCATCCGTGGGTTCACGGCCAAGTTTTTCAGTGAGCTTGAGCCTTGCGGACTTGATCTTGTTGATCTTTCCGGCGGACTGCACGGGGATGCGGATCGTCTTGCTCTGGTTTGCCAGGGCGCGGCGCATCGACTGCTTGATCCACCAGGCGGCGTAGGAACTGAATTTCGCACCTTTCGCCGGATCGAATTTTTCAACGGCCCTCATCAGGCCGATATTGCCTTCGGAAATAAGGTCCAGGAGCGGAAGCCCGAGTCCTTTGAAGTCGTGTGCAATCTTTACGACGAGACGGAGGTTCGCCTTGATAAGGGTGGCGCGGGCCTCTTCCCTGAGTTTCGGATCGTTTCCGTGTATCTTTGCGGCAAGCTCGACTTCCTCGTCTTTTGTCACAAGGGATATCTGTCCGATATCCTGCATATACACTTTCATCGTATCGTTCTTTGAAAGCGATGCTGCATCGTCGGCTGAGTCACCTTTCTTTACCTTTGTAGTAGCATCCTTCGCCTTGTCGGCGTCGGACTTCCTCGGCCTTCCGACTTTTCTTTTTACGGGAGCGGGCTCTTCAGAAAAATCTTCAATTTCCTCGAACTCCTTCTCCTCGGTCTTCTCCATGGCAAGAAGCTTGGCCTTTTTTGCCTCGGCCTTCCTGATAGCGGCAAGTTCCTTTTTTGAAAGCCTTGACGGAAGCTTGACCTTTGCCTCAGGCTTTGCAGGTTCGGTTTTCTTGGTTTCCTTGCCTTTTACAGGCTTTGTGTCTTTTGCAGCTTTGACGACGGGAACCTTTTTAACTGGAAGTTTTTTGACAGGAGCCGGCTTTTTGGCCATTACAGGCTTCTTTTCAGCCTTTTTCACGGGTTTCTTGGAAACTGCCGGTTTAACGGACTTTTTTACAGGTTTACTAATTTTTTTAGCCACTGCCGGTTTTTTCACGATTTTCTTAGGCGGCGGGGCTTTTTTTACGGCAGTCTTTTTAACCGGGGCTTTCTTTGCCGGTTTGACAACTTTTATTGCTTTTGAGGCCGAATTCACCTTCTTCACAACCTTTTTGGCGGCTATGGGCTTAGATGATTTCTTAATTATTTTCTTGCTTTTTTTGGCTTTCATAACACCCGTAAATTATGTTAAACTTCCAAATCCCCCTAGGGAACCTCGATAGATTCCCTTTTCTTGGACAAAGCCGGATCAACAAGGCTGATTTTGCCCAAAAAGGTTGTACTATACAATACACACAATAAAAGTCAAAAGAATGAAGCATATTGTCTGGAAAAAAGAGCTAAATAACTGGATTTCAGGCGGAATTGAGGCTGGAAACACCTTTCTTAACGTCGATCCCGATACCATGTTCCCTGTGCTCATGAGAGCCCTGCAGGGATGCCCGGAATCCGTCATAATAATAGTCCCAAGGCTGAGCATCGCCGAATTCATATCTTCGAACTTAAGCTCCTGGGGCGATATCTGCAATAGGAATCTTTCCCCTGTCCTTATCCCGGAAACCGAGGAAGGCGAAAGGTTCATGCCGGAAAATGAATTCCAGAGGATGAAAGCCCTATATCTGGCCGCGTCAGGAAAAAACGGCAATATTTTCATCGCCAGCGCAATTTCCTTCACCAGCCCTGTCCCGGAACTTGATTCCATAGATAAGAACACGATAAAATTGACGAAGGGCATGAACATAAGCCTGAAAGACCTGACTAAAAAACTTGTCGACATGGACTACGACGATGAGATCGAAGTGAACACCCCCGGCGAATTTGCACGGAGAGGCGGCATTATCGACATCTTCTCCCCGGGAAGCGCCAATCCGGCAAGAATCGAGCTCTGGGGCGACGAAATAAGCTCCATCAGGACATTCTCGGTCGAAACCCAGCTTTCCCTGGAGAATGTGAAGGAATATACGGTCATCATGAGAAACAGCTTTGTCTCAGGGAAAACAAGTTCGTCGCTCATGAGCTATTTCAAGGGCAGGAAGCCAAGACTGATAGTGGTAAATCCCGGCGAATGCATCACGCACCTCCAGAGGTTCGGAAAAGATTCTTCCATGGAAACTTTCAATGCATCGCTGGAAAAGCTTTCAGCAGATACCGTCAGGCTCCTTGATCCTGCTGATTCGTCATCTGAAGAAACCGGAGTGGACTGCGACTGCGTTTCCCCGGTACTGGAGATCAAGAAGACTGTCTCCGGAGAAACTGAGGGTGCATATTCTAGCCTGATAAGGAAGCTCACCGCAGGCCAGCTCTCTTCATGGCTCGCTGAAGGATACAGGGTGGCGCTTCTCGGATCCGGCGAGAGCAGTCATGAACGGATAATCTCATGGTGCAATGAGAACGGGATTAAAAAGGATTCCGTCGAGATCGACATCTCCGAGATCACTTCGGGATTCGTGCTGCCGTCTGCGAAGCTCGCAGTGCTGACTGAACATGAGATGTTCCTGATGCACCACCAGAGGTTTGCGAACTTCGCACCGATGAAAAAACTGAAGGAGTCGCTGAAATCCCGGGGAATGCCGACTATCGCTGACATCGAGGAAGGTGATTACGTCGTCCACAACGAATACGGGATAGGGATCTTCAAGGAACTCAAGACCGTCACGGAAAAAGGAGTCTCCCAGGAAATGCTCAAGATAGAGTTCGCGGACAACGTGACAGTCTATGTCCCGCTCTGGCATGCCGACATGGTCTCAAGATATACCGGTGCCGGAAAGAACATGCCCGTCCTAAGCAAGATCGGGAGCAAGAAATGGTCGAAATCCAAGATTGAGGCGGTAAGATCAGTGCGCGGCCTCGCCATCGACATGATAAGGATTCAGGCGATGCGGAGCCATAATCCGGGTTTCTCATTCCCAAAGGATGATCCTGACCAGCACAGCTTCGAGGAGCTTTTCAGGTTTCCGGAAACTCCAGATCAGCGGAAATCAACAGATGAAATAAAGAAGGACATGTGCTCGCATGTCCCGATGGACCGCCTCCTCTGCGGAGATGTCGGCTATGGAAAGACGGAAGTCGCCATGCGCGCCGCCTTCAAGGCTGTGAACGCCGGAAAACAAGTTGCTGTACTTGTCCCGACGACCGTCCTTGCACAGCAGCACCTATACACCTTTTCAGAACGCTTCTCGGAATTTCCATTCATAATAGAGATGATCAGCCGTTTCAGGACCCATGGAGAACAGAGGGAGATACTGCAGTCCCTTTCCGAGGGGAAGATAGACATCATCATAGGAACACACAGGCTGATTCAAAAGGATGTCGCTTTCAAGAATCTTGGACTTATAATCGTCGACGAGGAACAGAGGTTCGGCGTCGAGCACAAGGAGCGTCTCAAGCACCTGAGGGCGACTGTCGATATACTCACAATGACCGCCACACCTATCCCGAGAACTCTTTACATGGCGATGACAGGAGTCCGCGACCTAAGCACGATCATGACTCCGCCCGGATTGCGCCTGCCTGTCCAGACGATCGTCTGCAAATATGATGAGAAGCACATCCGCGAGGCCATTTCACGGGAGATCCAGCGGGGCGGACAGGTCTTCTACCTCCACAACCGGATCAATTCGATCGAAAACACCTGCAAAAAGCTCAAGGCTCTAGTGCCGTCTGCGAACTTCGCAATCGGACACGGAAGAATGCCGGAACATGAACTTGAAAAGGTCATGATGGATTTCCTCGATGGAAAAACCGACGTACTTGTCAGCACAACTATCATAGAATCAGGATTGGACATCCCGAACGCCAACACGATAATCATGGAACGTGCAGACCGTTTCGGGCTTGCAGAACTCTACCAGCTCAGAGGAAGGGTCGGCAGATGGACACGCCAGGCATACGCATATCTTCTTCTTCCTCCGCACACGATCCTCGAGGGGACTGTCAGGGAAAGGATCAGCGCAATCAGGCGATACACCCATCTTGGCGCCGGATTCAAGCTCGCGCTGAGGGATCTTGAGATCAGGGGAGCCGGCAATATCCTCGGCGCGGAACAGAGCGGACATATCAACAAGATCGGGTTTGATCTTTACTGTACCTTCCTCAAGTCCGCAGTCGCAGAATTGAAAGGCAAGCCGGAAAAATTCATTCCGCAGACTGACATATTCATTGATTTCATAGACTTCGCCCACGAAACTGAAGGTAGAAGGGTGTCCGCCGCGCTTCCCCCGGAATATATCCCCTCGGACAAGCTGAGGATCGACGCCTATCGCCAGTTGTGCAGAACGGCAGGCAGTGAAGAACTGGATCAGAAAGCCTCGGAACTGGAGGACAGATACGGAAAAATTCCCGTAACGGCGCGAAATTTGATCAAAGTTTACAAAATCAGGCTTTCACTTGCGGAATCAGGATATAAATTTCTAAACGTGAAAAACAATGTTGTCACGTTGGGTCCTGACTTGAAGAAACAAAAGGGCGAGTCGACATATTTTCTCAAGGAGAAAGAACCTGGAAAGAAAATTGACGAACTATACAAGCTAATAAAAGGACTTGTTGAATAATGGCAGGAAAATACACCGTTGGAATTGATCTCGGAGGGACAAAGATACTGGCGATCGTAGTTTCTCCCAATCTGAAAGTTTTGGCAAGATCAAAACGCAAGACGAAGTCTGAGCTTGGAATAGATGGGACTTGCCTCAGGATGAAAAAGGCTTCGGAAGAGGCGCTCCTGGAAGCCGGTCTCTCATGGAAGGACGTGGAAAGCGTCGGGATAGCTGTTCCGTCCGCGGTGGATCCGGACACCGGCGACGCCCTGCATTCGCCTGCACTCGGATGGATCAATCAGCCGCTCAGGAAGAGGTTCCAGCAGATATTCAGGAAGAAGATCTTCCTAGAGAACGATGTGAACTGCGGCACTCTTGCGGAATTCCGTATTGGCGCGGCAAAGGGCTACAACAGCATCGTCGGCTATTTTGTCGGAACAGGTCTTGGCGGAGGGATCGTCATCAATGGGAAGCTGCACACAGGCGTCAGGGGATCCGCCGGAGAACTCGGCCATGAAATCATCGAATACAACGGTAGGAAATGCGGCTGCGGCAAACTTGGATGCATCGAGGCCTACTGCAGCAAGACTGCGTTCTGCAGGCAGTTCCAGAAACTGATAACCCAGGAAGGGAGAAAGAGCCTCCTGAGCGATTATACCGACAACGACTTCAAGGGAATAAAAAGCAGCGCCCTCCTCAAATGCTACAACGCAAAGGACAAGATCACACGCAGAGTCCTGAACAAGGGATTCTATCTCCTTGGCCTTGCCGCCGCGAACCAGGCATCGATAATCGCGCCGGAGTGCATAGTATTCGGAGGCGGCGTCATCGAGGCATTTAAAAAATTGCCCATGCCTCACATCAGGAGGGGTTTTTCAGAAAACCTTTTCGCACTGTCGCCTGAAGACATCAAGCTGAAATTATCAGCACTGGGTGACGATGCCGTCCCGGTCGGTGCCGCGATCTATGCGAAGGAAAAGGGAGAGGTTTGATACTTGTAACTTGATACTGGAAATTTGAATATTGAAAGGATTCAAAATGGGTTCATCTCTGATAGCCGGCCTCATCGCCTTGTCATGCCCGGTCTTCGGCATCCTCATCCTCGTCGCGGTCATATATAACATACTTGTCTACAGGCGCAACGCCGCGGACAATGTCTTTTCCACGATCGATGTGATGCTGAAACGGAGATATGACCTCATCCCGAACCTGGTTGAAACGGTGAAAGGATATGCCGCGCACGAGAAGGATACCCTGACAAAGATAACTGAAATAAGGACGAAGGCGATCTCCGGCAACACCGGTACAAATGAGAAAATCGCGCTTGACGGAGAGATGAAGACCGCACTCGGCAGGCTCTTCGCGGTCGCGGAGAATTATCCCGACCTCAAGGCCAATGAACAGTTCCTCAACCTGCAGAAAAACCTCACCGAAACCGAAGAACAGATAGCTGCCGCAAGAAGGGCGTACAATGCAGCAGTCACGGACTTCAACAACTCCTGCGAGATGTTCCCGACCAATATCTTCGCGTCAATGTTCGGATTCCAGAAGAAGAACCTGTTCCAGATATCTGATAATGAAAAACAGCCGGTGAAGGCCAGCATATGAGAACATTGGAAGAACTCAGGAATTTCTATGATGCCTCGCTCCTGCCGCAGATAAGGGAGCTTGAGGAACAAAGGAAAAAGATCACGTTCAAGCTGCTTATCCTTGTCTGCACGCTGATGTTCTTCATGATGTTTGCACTCCTGGGCTCATTGTTATTTCGGAATCCCGTAATCGCAATATTTTCATTTTTCGCGCTCTTGGTCATAGGCCTCATCCTGTTCTTCATCTTGATAAACAGCGAGACAAAAGCCTTCACGTCCGAGTTCAAAAGAAGGATAGTCGGAGAAATAGTCAAGTTCATAGACGGCAATCTCTCCTACAAGCCCGAATCCGGGATAGGACAGCCAGCCTACATGAGCAGCCAGATATTCCTGACCAGTCCGGACAGATACAAATGCGAGGATTATGTCTCGGGCAAGATTGGTGAGACCTTCATAGAGTTCTCGGAAATACATTCAGAGTACAAGACTGAGACCACGGACAGCAAGGGGCACAGGCAGACCCACTGGCACACGATTTTCAGAGGACTTTTTTTCATTGCTGAATTCAACAAGAACTTTTCCGGTACGACTGTCGTCCTGCCGGACCTCGCGGAAAAGACATTCGGTTTCCTCGGGAAGATCTTCCAGTCATGGAACCTGACCAGGAGCGGCAAGCTCATCAAGCTAGAGGATCCGGAATTTGAAAAGCTCTTCGTGGTGTACGGCGACGACCAGATAACTGCGAGATATATCCTGACGCCGGGGCTGATGCAGAGGCTTGTCGAGTTCCGGACCAATCTCAACAATACGATCTATCTGTCATTCAAGGATTCAAAAGTCTATGTGGCCATATCAGTTGCCAAGGATCTTTTTGAACCTAGGATCTTCAGGTCGAACGAAAATTTCGATCTTATCCGGGAATACTTCGGAAATCTCCAGCTCGCAGGCCGCATCATCGAGGAGCTGAACCTTAACACCCGCATCTGGAAATAAATTCCGCGTAGCGGAATTTATCTCCTCATCTCCAAGCGGTATTTTTCGGGAGACAGTCCAATAATCTGCCTGAAACGCCTGCTGAAATGCAATGGATCCGAATATCCGAATTGCTTTGCAACATCCGAAATCTTCTCAGGCGAACAGGAAAGCATCTCTGCGGCTTTCATTATCTTCAACCTGTCGACATAGTTCTTCGGGCTGGCGCCTATGCTCGCCTGGAACACACGTCGGAACTGCTCCTTGCTCAGTCCGCAGAAATCGGCCATCTCCGAGACCGTCCACCACCTATCCCTGGACACCTTGATCTCTTCGATGAGATCGCCAAGGTATGGGTTCTTCTCACTGTCACTGTGTTTCTTGCGCTTCAGATACAGTTCAACAAGGAGGTTCTGCAGGCCGATGTTCGCCTGTATCTGGGAATCCCTTGACGGATCGGAAGCTCTCTCTATTATTGGCAGGAGCCTGCGCGCCCTGCCAAAGGGAACTGTCCCATTCTTGAAAACCCCTGTCCCGAAGAGAAAATCGGCAACAGGCCCTGTAAAGCAGATTGTATCCTCTACATATTCCGTAAGATATCCGCTGTAACGGTGGATGAAATGCGGACTTGCCAGTACAGCCGTCCCCTCTTCAAATATCTCGATAGGCCTGTCTTCCGTCCAGTACCAGCCACGTCCCCTTATAAGGTGGGATATGCAGTAGAATTCGAAATACCTCGCCTCGTTCGGGGGTTCCTGCGGAGGGGAGACGCCATCCCGCCCGAATCTGAAGATCCACAGCCCGTATTTCTCGTGTATATCCTGCCTGCCGTCAGGCATCTTATGCACGCTGCAAACGCCGTTCTTGACAACCACGTTGTTTACGATCGAACTGTCCATCCCTTAATCTATTACAAGTATTGGTGCAATTCCAGTATCATGAACAGGGTAAAAGTACTGCGGCAAAGCTGCCCAGTTCATAAGAGCTGGAAGAAGATGAGCCCCGAATTTCGGATGTCATTTTTATTTGGCTAGACCCGACATGATCTCATTCACAGCCTGGGAACTCGGCCTTGTTGGATAAATTCGCGATCGCCTTCCTCTCAGGAAGCTTCGACTTCAGTTCCTCTATCTCGTCCGGTCCGTCAGCGAGAGGAAGCCTGACCTGTCCGCCGTAGAGGGCTGAACGTATTATGCCATTCACGATCTCGCACCCCTTGAATGCGCTGTCAAAGCTGTTCTGGTGTATTTTCCCGCTGATCAGCCAGTCAGACATCTCCTGGATATATGGAGGCATGTCAAGATCGTAGTTCATAGCACCTTCACCCTTTTGGACGCCCTTGGAAGTCACAGCCCTCCATCCACCGTTCGTGAGGACTTCGGCGAATCCTTCCGTACCCTGGACACAGATGCGGTTCTTCCCCCACCACTTGGCAACTTCCGGCTGGTCGGGGGCTCCAGCACCGCATTCAACTATTCCGCGGACACCGTTCGCAAACTGGATCATTCCTTCCATATAGTCGGGAGAAGGATGGTTGTCGGAAAGCTTCGACTTCCCGGAGGCCTGCCCTATGACCCACTCCGCTTCGACATTTCCATTGTACCACCGCATGTAGTCAACCATATGGCTCATCATATGGGTCATCCAGCCCGTGGCTCCGGCATAGATCATCTCTATCCTTCCAAGCTCTCCGCTGGCGGCTATCTCCTTCACCTTCCTGTAATGGACTCCATAGCGGTGCTGGTGGCTGACAACCGCCTTGATCCCGCTCTTGTCCACGAGGGACTTGAGCTCCAGGGCCTCGGACATGCTCAGTGCGACCGGCTTCTCAAACGCGACCATCTTCGCACCACAGTCGACAGCTGCCTTCATCATCTCAATCCTTATATGGGGCATCGTGCAGAAGCAGAACACATCGGGCCTGAGTTCCTTCGCCATCTTCGCCGCATCTGTCCCGACCGCAGGATTGCCGAGGCCTGGAGCGGCGGCCTTCAGCTTTTCCATATCTATGTCGCAGATACCTGTAATCTGGAAATTCGGGTTCGCATTGAAGGCGGCGGCATGGTGCTTGCCTCGCTTGCCCATTCCGACTATCATCACTTTGAACTTGTTCATGGAATTATTCTCCATACAAGAACATGTCTTGCGACATTAACTACAAACAAATTCCTTTGAGTTCGTTAGTAGTTAAGTCCGCAAGGGCTGTTCTTAATTTTTCATTTGCGAAATTCACAGTTCCAATCTTACGAGTTCTTCCTGTCCCATTCGAGAACCTTCTTGATGGAATAGTCCACTTCCTCGGCCGTAAGTTCGGGGAACACCGGCAGAGAGACGCACGATGCCGCGTTCTTCTCCGCGTTCGCAATCGAACCGACTATCTTGTATTCCTTGCCCCACGGGAACCCTTCCTGCTTGTGGATGGCGATGGAATAGTGTGTCTTGGCATCGACTCCGCCGGCGACGAGGAAGTCAAGCAGGTCATTGCGCTTGTTCGCGTCCTTCGTCTCGACTACATAGAGGTGGAACACATGGCGGTATCCGGGCTTTGCATACGGAAGAGTTATTGCCTTCACTCCCTTGAGCCCCTTTGTATACTGCTCGGCAAGCTTGACCCTCACGTCAGTCCATTCCGTGATGTGTTTCAACTTAGCGCTGAGAACGCCTGCCTGGAGATCGTCGAGACGGCTGTTGAATCCGTATGAATGATGGTCGCGCTTGACGGAACCATGGCTGCGGAGCTTGCGGACTCTCTCGTTGATCTTGTCGTCGTTAGTGAAGAGCGCCCCGCCGTCGCCGAAACATCCGAGGTTCTTCTGGATGATGAAGCTTGTCGCGACAGCATCTGAAAGTTCGCCCTGCTTGAAGGTGTCGCCGCGTCCGTCGATACCCTGGGCATTGTCTTCAATGACCTTCAGGTTGTGCTTCTTTGCGATCTTCGCGATAGCCGGCATGTCGGCGCACTGCCCGTAGAGATGGACCGGAATGATCGCCTTCGTCTTCGGAGTTATTGCCGCTTCGATCTTTGCAGGATCTATGCAGCGCGTCTTCTCGTCGCAGTCTACGAAAACAACCTTGCATCCGGCGATCCAAGCGGCCTCGGCAGTCGCAAAGAATGTGTTGGGATGGGTGATGACCTCATCTCCAGGACCGATGTCCATCGCCATGAGCGCAAGCCAGATCGCATCGGTGCCGTTTCCAACCCCGATCGCGTGCTTGGTTCCGAAATATTTGACAAGCTCACCTTCGAACCTCTTGAGCATCGGACCAAGGACATACTGTCCGCTCATCAGGACTTCATTGATGTTGTCATCAATTTCCTTCTTAATCTTCTCGTACTGTCTCACGTGACCGTAGAAAGGCGTCTGCATATAATTTTCCTCCTGTTATTTATTATAAAATCACGATTGTTTCAGAAGGGAAATTATTTACTTAGGGAGAAATAGCAACATCATGAATGTTTTATCCATCTGTCATGAACGTTATATCCATAACATGGATTTAACTGCCAGGTCAAGCGTAAATATTCACTGAAATATGTCCTTCAGTGAATATTTATATCTAATAAATCGTAAAAAGAGTGATTTTGCATTTTATTTTTAGTACGGATTAAGTAAACGACATAGTTTACTGAATACGTACCTGCGAGATTCGCAACAGTCCTCTTTAACGTCGGAAGCTTTGACAGATAATCTCGTGCGGAAGGACTTCCGCCGAGAGTATCTAACGGAATTCATCCCACTCCGGCTCATTCTCAAATATCCACTTGTAATAATCCTTCCCCTGAAGTCCTGCCGCCGCCGCCGCATCCGTTATAACTATGCATTTCGGATGCAGCTGGAGCGCTGACGCTGAAACCATGGAAGTAACCGGCCCTTCGACGGCCTTTGCAAGAATGTCCGCCTTCGAGTCTCCGACAACGAGAGTTACGATCCGCTTCGCTTCGAGGATTGTTCCAACCCCCATTGTCATTGCACGTTTCGGCATTCCTTCCGGCCTGTCGAAGAGAGGTGAATTCTGGGCAATGGTAGTAGGCGTCAGCGCCTTCACCCGGGTCCTGGAGAAAAATGCGGAAAGCGGTTCGTTGAAACCGATATGTCCTGATCTGCCGATTCCGAGCAGCTGCAGATCTATTCCTCCGCACTTTTTTATCTTCTGCTCGTATTTTTCACATTCCTTTTCGAGATCCTTCGCAGTGCCCGAAGGAAGATGCGTGTTCCGCCGGTCAATGTTTATCCTGCTGAAAAGATGTTCGTCCATGTAATGCCGGTATGAATTCCTGTTGTCAGCCTCCAGCCCGACATACTCGTCAAGATTGAATGTCCTGCACTTTGAAAAGTCCAGCTTCTCCTTCCTGTGCATTTCAACGAGTTTCGAATATAGAGGCTCCATCGTGTTTCCGGTGGCAAGGCCAAGGACAAGAGAGGGCCTGGCCCTGACAGCCTTCGCGATGAGTTTTGCTACAAGCTCCGTAGCCTTTTCCTTGTCGGGACGTATGATTACTTCCATGAATAAGATTCTCCGTTAATAAACGGATAATCTTATAACTAATTAGGGAATTTGCTAATTCCATTTCAGCTTTTCAGCAGTATTTTGCTATCGGTGGAGCGCTGGCGTCTCGCCGGCATCAATTAATTGCTCGAAAGGATTATGCCACCAAGATTGCAGCTCCCCTTTGAAATCTGACAATTTACTTTTCTATTAAATAAAATGGATAAAGACTTTATCATAAGGGATGCACTTATCATCGACGGATCCGGCAGGGCCGGAACCGTCGGCGACGTGGCGGTCGGAAAAGGGAAAATCACCGCCATCGGGAAAAACCTGCCGTCAACTGGAATCAATGCCATTGATGCAAAGGGCCTCGTGCTTTCTCCCGGCTTCATCGACTCACATGGGCATTCGGACGTTTCCGTAATCGCCGCGCCTGAGTCAACCGGCAAGGTATCACAGGGTGTCACAACCGAGATTTCAGGAAACTGCGGCCTTTCAGTCTTTCCGGTGACAAGACACAACCGCGAGCATCTTCAGGACCTCTACAAGCAGTACGATGTCAAGATAAGCTGGAACGATGCCGATGACTATTCCGTGCTGATCGATAAAGTACAGCCTGCAATAAACATGAGCTCGCTGTGCGGACACAACACCCTCCGCGCAGCTGTCATGGGATATGGAGATCTTAAACCGTCTTTAAGCCAGCTCAACACCATGAAAACACTTCTCGGAATGTCCATATGCAACGGGGCAGCCGGACTGTCCTCCGGCTTTTTCTATATTCCAGGGAAATTTTCCGAGAAAAGGGAAATCGTCCTTCTTCTCGAAGAGCTCTCCCGGTCTAACAAGCCCTACACGACCCATCTCCGCAGCGAAGCATCTCTCCTTGTCGAATCGATTGACGAGGCATTGGACGCAGTCATGAAATCCGGACAGAAGAAACTCCACATAAGCCATCTTAAGACGGCAGGCAGGGAAAACTGGCACAAAATTGATGCCGTCTTCCAGCGGATTTCGCAGGCCCATCATAACGGCATCCATCTCACCGCGGACAGATATCCATATACGGAATCGATGACTCAGCTCAGTTCCTACCTGCCAGAGCCCTATGACAGGATGGATGACATAAAACTCCATGAACATATTCAGGATCCTGCGAAGTTCGCAGAATTTACGGAAGCCCTCAGGCGAATGCCTGAAGAAAGATGGAAGACGCTCAGGATCATAAGCACAACTGCGAAGTTCGCAGAAAAGGGATTCGGAAAGACTTTTGCGGAGTTCGCATCCATGTCCGAAATGAATCCCTGGGACATCTGCGCGTCAATTCTAAAGGATGACACCGCCGGGGCAACTGCCGCCTCGTCCGGAATGTCAGAGGACAATATGATAAGGATCCTGCAGCAGGATTATGTCTCCTGCGGTTCCGATGAAACAGCGCGCCCCCTTGATTATTCCATAGGCAGAAGTCATCCGAGAGGCTTCGGCTCTTTCCCAAGATTCATAAACATCGTGAGAAAGGGCATGAGCCTTGAAAAAGCCATAAGGAAAGTCACTTCGCTTCCCGCTGACATATACAATCTGCACGACCGGGGAAGAATTGTTTTGGATCACGCAGCGGATCTCGTCCTTTTCGACCCCGACAAGCTTGAAGACACTGCGGATTTCGCAGAACCCCATAAGCTTTCAAAGGGGATAATGAAAGTATGGGTGAACGGCGTGCTTTCCTACGATGAAGGAGTTATGACAGGGGAACGTGGCGGAAGGTATTTAGTATGTCGGGATTAATCCCGACAGTTGGCGGTTTACCCCAGTCATTCGACGGGGCAGGAAAACCGCCCTACTTTTTTAAGACTTCCACGACCTTGAAATTACTGAACTTCCATTTGCCGTCGATCTTCTTGAGCTTGCACTGGATCTCGCGCGTTTCCTCGTGTGCCTTATTGGAATGGATGGCTTCACCATAGAATCTGACAGTGGTGTCGACTACTGCGTCATCGTTCTGGATCTCAGGATTTATGTCGTAGAACTTGAGGTTTATTTTGGCGAACATCGCCCTGCCCCTGGTCGTATGGGCCGTTATTTCCTCAGGAGAATATTCCCCCTCCATTTCGTTCTGAGGGAACTCGAAGGAACACTTCTCGGCAAAAAGACCTCCTATGGCAGTAACCCTGTATCCCATTACGATTGCCGACTCTCCTTTTTCCTTTGAAACAAGGCTGGAAAGGTAATCAAACTGCTTCTTTATCTTCGCCTTCTCGCTGGGAAACAGATAAAGAGATGCGATCACGGCGCCAACCGCAAGGAGAACAACTACTATTATAATTTTAATCTTCATATTGAATTTAGCCAGCTTCTCCGATGCTTGTATTTTGTCAGGCGCTTTGGACTGACTTTGGACTGCGGCACCCCTGTGCCGCTTTTTAATTAATTCACAATCCAAAGCGAAACAGGGGTTTCGCACTCCAAAGATTGCTTCGCAATCATAAAGATTCGAAGAAAATACAATTTCCTATGCGATCAAATCGTATCCCATCACCACAATGGTGTTCCAACCACTCTTTTAAGCGGGGCCTGCCCGAACTGATGGTTGTCGATGTGCATGTCGCGCTTGTCGCCGATAACATATACATTTCCCTTTTCAACTTTTCGAGCTGGAAGGTTCCACTCGCATTCAAACCTCACATAAGGTTCATCCTGTTCCTTGCCATTGACAATAAGCTTTCCATCCTTGAATTCAACCGTCTCATCCTCGAAAGCAACAACCCGCTTCAAGAACATGACCTTGTTCCCGGCGAACCTGACCATCACCACATCTCCGCGTTTAGGCTTTGAAAACCAGTATGTGGGGGTCCAGCAGAAATTCACGCCTCCATCGTGGTATGTCGGCTCCATGCTGATTCCAACTATCCGCATCGGAAGGCAGATATATCCGAAAATCAGATATGCAAGGATGGCGACAACACCGAGCCTGATAAGGAACTTCGGTGTCATCTTCGGGAAAAAGAAATTTTTAAGATGGCTGTCTTCCATGGATTTCCTAGAATATGTCTTTCTAACGCAAAGGCTCAGAGGCGCAAATCTTTATAATCTATTCCATATGTCCGATTTTTGAAGCAATTCGACATATTTCTTTAGTGCACGATTTGAACTCATAAGTAAACTAAGCTAACTTACACCAAACAGGAGATTTAAAATGATAAACGTAAACACCCACAGCGCCAAGACAAACTTGTCGGCACTTCTTATGAAAGTGGAACGGACTGGGGAACAAGTTACTATTTGTCGAAACGGGAAGCCTATTGCCAGGCTTTCGCCTGTAAGGCGCCACGGCAAAACTGGGAAGACAACAATGGCCATGCAAATCATAGAAAATATGAAAGGCCGGGCTACTTCCAATCTTTCGACGGATGAAATCATGGCTCTGACCAGAGGTAACTGACTTGGATATTCTTGTCGACAGCAATGTGATACTTGATATTGTCACCGAGGATCATATCTGGTATGGCTGGTCATCCAGTAAACTTTCGGAATTCTCTTCAAATTGCCGTTTTTTCATAAATCCTCTCATCTATTCGGAAGTCTCTATAAGTTTTGAAAGGATTGAGGAACTTGACGAGGTTATTTCCGGCACCTTCTTTTTAAGGGAGCATATCCCATGGGAAGCTGCTTTTCTTGCCGGAAAATGCTTCCTGAAATACAGGAAAAGAGGCGGAGCCAGAAGATCTCCCCTGCCCGACTTCTTCATAGGTGCCCATGCATCCGTCAGGAACATGACCCTGCTTACACGCGACACCGGAAGATACGGGGAATATTTCCCAAAACTGAAAATCATATCCCCATAATCCTCCGGCGGAGGATTATATTGTAATACAGAAAATCCATGGTAAATGCAAAGGAATAAATTATCCTTGTTCGCAGTAGCCCGTGTTTGTGCGTTCTTATCAAATCTTTTCCTTTATCATTTCCGCCAGTTTGAGCCCGATTCCAGGGATGCGTTCGGCAATCTGCTCCGGACTGGCCTTCTTCAAGCTTTCAATTGATCCGAATTCATTCAAAATCTGCATCTTCCTGTTATCTCCAATGCCTTCAATTTCATCGAGTATCGATTCCTCGATGCGCTTCTCACGTAGTTCACGGTGATACGAGATCGCAAAGCGGTGCGCCTCATCACGTACCGCCTGCAGCAGCTTTAAAGCGGGTCTGGTTCGTTCCAATACTATTGGCTCAGGTTTTCCTGGAAGGAAAACCTCTTCGTTGCGTTTCGCAAGGCCGAGAATCGGCATCGGCGGATATTTGATTGAAATAAGAGCCGACAAGGCCGCATTGAGCTGGCCTTTTCCACCATCTACGATTATCAGATCCGTATCAGCCCTGCCCTCGGACAGCTTTCTCGAATAATGCCTCCTGACAACTTCGTCCATCATCGCAAAGTCGTCAATCTGATGAACCTCCCTGATCCTGAACCTGCGGTAGGAATTCCGGTCGGGCCTGCCGTCACGGAAACATACCATGCTAGCAACTGCGAACTGTCCGGAGATATTCGAAATGTCAAAAGCCTCTATCATTTTCGGCTCCCTGTCGATCCCGAGGGCGGTCTGCAGGTCTTTGACTGATTCCCCGCCTGACTCAGAGGGAATGGAGGCAAACCGGAAATTACGTTTCTTCTCTCCGAATATTTCCTCGATGTTCGTGAGCATGTCGCGCCATTTGGCTGCGGTTTCATATTGTTTCCCTGCAGCTGCCTTCTCCATCCTGCTGCGAAGTTCGCAGACGACTTGCTCGCTATCGCCTTCAAGGACCTTCATGAGAGTAGAGACTCTTTCCATGTATCCTTCCTTCGTGACTTTCCCGTTGCACGGAGCGCAACAGTCCCTGATCCTGCTGGACATGCAGTGCCGAAAGTCTATTTCGTCTGGAACATCGGCACGGCAGGTGCGCAAGCCGAAATATCTTGTCAGGAAATCCGCAGTTCCTCTTACGTCCCCCTTCGGGAAAGGGCCAAAATAGCGGGCGCCGTCATTCTTCCTCAGCCGTGCAAGCTTCAATCTCGGATATTGTTCGTTCAAATCTATCTTGATAAGGAAAAATCTTTTGTCGTCACGTAGAAGGACATTGTATTTCGGTGCATACTCCTTGATGAGGCGTGATTCGAGGATCAGGGACTCGGATTCATTCTTTACAGGAGAGATCTCCCATGAATCAATGGAGTTTATCAGGGATCGGAGCTTCGGATCGGCAAGCCTTGAGCGCGACCTCTGGAAATACTGCGAAAGCCTTTTCCGCAGATTGGCAGCTTTTCCGACGTAGATGACGTCCCCGAAACGGTCCCGGAAAATGTAGACTCCGGGCTTCTGGGGAATATCTCCCGGATTGAATGAAAGTTTTAAATTCATTTTTTTACCACAGAACACACAGAAGACACAGAATATTTAACCACGAAACACACGAATTACACGAAAAGCAGCCAATTGTTAATTTTTTGCTGCGCAAAAACTTAACAATTGATTCTGTGAAATAAGTTCAAAAGAATCTCTTCAAATTCATAATTTTGTCCCAGACAAAATTATAAGTTATAAAACTCCTTCGGGCCGGAGTAACATACTCTTTCAGCGATTTTTGCGGCTACTGGAGCCGGAATCTGTCCGTAGTCGACCATTTCGCCTATGACATCGCAGAAGATCCTCCTGAACATTTCGAACCTGGAACCGTATGACAGGAGCTTCCTGGAATCCGAGACCATTCCTGCGAAATTCGCAAAGAGGTCGACGCTTCCGATGTATTCGAGCTGGCGTCTCATTCCAATTGGCGTATCGCAAAGCCACCAGGCGGAACCGAGGTTCACATTCGCGCCGAACGCCCTGGAAACCGTCGCGAGGGTGGGCTGATGCCCCGGTTCAAGGCAGTAGAGGGCGACCTTGAGCCTGTTGTCGAAACGGTTGAGGAATTTCCTAAGAGGAGAAAGGATGTCGAGATGATGGTTTGAAACATCGCCGCCGGAATCCGGTCCGATGCCGTCGAAGAGTGATCTGCGGACATCGCGGACTGCTCCGATATGCATCTGGAACACCCAGCCTTTTTCGGAGTCCATTTCCGCCATTTCCCCTATGATATAGCTCATGAAGACGCCACATTCCTCGCATGTCGGTCTCTTACCCGACATTGCGATCTTGAAGACTTTTTCGGCATCCCCGAGCTTGGCATCGCCTGCGTAAGGGATCTCGACACCATGATCGCTGGCCTTGCAGCCGTTCTCCGCGAAATAATGGTGCGAAAGGCGGAGGGCTGTCACGAGATCCTTGACGGATTTTATTCTCATATTGAATCTATTTTCAAGCCTTCCAATGTAGGGCTTCCAGTTGGGCGAGAAGATGTTCATTGCCTTGTCCGGACGCCATGTCGGGCGGAGGACGGTCTGCCCCATGGATTTGTTAACAGCCTTGTGTTCTTCAAGCATATCGACCGGATCATCGGTGGAGCACATGACTTCAACACCGATTTCCTTGAGAAGCGCCTGTGGCTTCTTATCGCTTCTTGCGAGCACTTCGGACGCCTTCTCCCAGATTATAAGGCCGGTGGTGGGGCCAAGGATCTCGTCGATCCCGAGATATCGTTTAAGATCAAGGTGTATCCATTCGTAGACGGGATTACCTGCCAGTTCCGGAAAGACAGCCGCCATTCTCAGCCACTTCTGCTTCGGCATGGCATCGCCGGTAAGGAATCTCTCCTCGATCTTTCTTTTCCTGAGGACTTCCCAGACGTAATGGTCCGTGGCGGCAAAAAGCTGCCAGGGATTGGGATAATTCTTATTGTCGGCAATTTCCTTCACATTCGCATGGTTGTGAGGATCGACAATGGGAAGGTCCATCACCTGCTTGTAGAGATCACGGGCGGTCTTCCCCTTGAGAAGATAATTTTCATCCAGGAACATAATTTTACTCCCTTCAATATTTTCAATATTTCAGGGAGTAAAATTATAACCTGAAAACGATTTTTACAAAAATAGCCCCTTTCTTTCCCGCTTCTTTTGTCATAAACCACGGAAAATATCTTAAATCCTTTTCCAACTAGATTGCTTATCCATTGATTGAAAGGGGCTATAAATTGAAAAATCAGCCATCTAATTTTGAAATAAAGGAAAAGAGCAATACAATAATTGAAAGTTATTTTATTTTGCAAAGCAAAAGAAAAAATGAATATCGAAATTCTCACATCGCAGTGGTCCGAGCACGAGCTTCTTGATTCGGGGAACCGCAGGAAGCTGGAACGCTTTGGAAACCATGTATTGGTAAGAAGCGAACCGAAGGCGTGGTGGAAGCCCTCACTCCCCGAATCCGAATGGCAGAAGGCCGACGCTGTCAACGACGATTCCGGCAGATGGATCATTGGCAACCGCAATCCTTCCCGGGAATGGCTGATGAAATACGGAAAAATCACTTTCCAGTCCCGGCTTACCGACATGTCGAAGCATGTAGGGATATTTCCCGAACAGTCGCCACATTGGGACTGGATGACCAAGAAGATAGCTGATTCCGGCAGGAAGGACATAAAAGTCCTCAATCTTTTCGGATACACCGGAGCTGCGACTCTCGCAGCCGCATCATGCGGTGCGGGAGTGACCCACGTGGACGCCTCCAAACCGTCCGTGTCATGGGCAAGGAGGAACCAGGAACTCTCAAAACTGGAAACTGCACCTGTCAGATGGATCATCGACGATGCCGTTAAATTCGTAAAGCGCGAAATCCGCAGGAACAGCAAATACGACGCAATCGTGATGGATCCGCCGTCGTTCGGACGCGGTCCGGACGGCGAAATTTGGAAGGCGGAAGATTCAATCTCCGAATTTCTGGACCTGTGCAGGCAGACCTTGACCGACAAGCCGTTGTTCATCATCCTCACCATGTACAATCTTGAAGCATCCTCGATAATGCTCGGTAACATAATGAAAGACACGATGAAACCGCATGGTGGAACAGTCAGTGTCGGGGAGCTTGCCTTGAAGGAGAAATCTTCAGAACGAGTGCTGCCGATGTCTATTTTCTCGCGATGGATAAATTTTTCATCCTGAAAAATTTATTAATTATCTTCAATCTCCAGTGACACGTCCAATTCCAGGGCTCCCTGCGGGGGTTTCGGAAGGTTTTTAAGGCTTGTGAGGAGTTCGTTGACGGATATGTCCATTGCACTGTTGCCGCTTTTCTTGGTGATCTGCGCGGATCTCACATTTCCGGTTGCATCGATTGAAATATGGACGGTGACAGTCGGTTTCAAGCCTTTGAGTTCCGCCTGGCTGGGCTGTTTCCAAAGTTCGTAGAGATAGACAGACACCGAATCATAATAACTTGCCGGCATTGTTCCAACACCTCCAGGAGCTCCGATTCCTCCGGGCAGTCCTGGTCCACCGCCACGGCCGCCAGCACCGGTATTTGTCACTTTGCACTGCTTCTGAATATTTTTCAGCTTGTCGGCAAGCGTGTTAGCGTTGATTTTCGGGGTTGGTGCCTTGCCCTTGACGACCTTGTCCGACTTGATAATCTCAGTTGGTTTCTTCGGCTCCCATTTTTTCGGCGTGTCATCGACTTTTTCCGGAGGCTTGATTACTGGTTTCGCCTTTTCCACAGGAACTGGAACCTTGGGCTTCGGATCATTTTTCACCGGAGGTTCGACTACAGGTCTTTTCGGAGGTACGACGGGGGCTTCCTCGACAGCTTCCTCCTCCTCAGGTTCTGGAGGCTTCGGATCATCTTTTTTCTTATTTAGAACCTCATTTTTCGGCGGTTCAGGATTTCCTGGAGGTTCATTGGTCTTGTTGCCTTCAGGATTGAGGTTCAGCAGGCTGACCTGCATTGGAAGCGGTTTCTTCTCGTAGAATTTCTCCCATAGCGCAAAGAACAAAAAAGGACCGGCGATGAAAAGCACGTGGAAGAAGGAAACACTGAAAAACACCTTCCTCGCCCTGACCTTGTCGGTCAGAGTGTCATCTTCCCCGTAGATCTCATGTAGATTGTATAGTTCTTCTGTCATTGATAAGTAGGTACGCCTTTTAAGGTGTACCAATCCTGAATTCATGGGACAGGCTTCCGACTTCGCCCAAGGGCTACGCCGGACACTGAAAGCCCGTCCCTACTTTTCCGACTCGGTCACGAGGGATACTGTCATAATTCCGGCGTTCCTGACGGCCTTCATGACTTCCATGACCTCATTATATTGACGAGTTCCGTCGGCTCTTATTAGGACAGTAAGCTTAGGATTCAGCCTTTTCTGCACATCGAGTTTCTCCGCAAGGGCCTTGGGGCTGAGTGTTTCCTTGTTGAAGACAATCTGTCCTTTCTTGTTCAGGCTCACGACCTTTGTATTGTCTTCCGGGATCTTGTCGGCATTCATCTTGGGCGGGGAAACATCGATGCTGTATTCCAGCAGCGGGGCGGTGATCATGAAGATGATCAGCAGGACCAGGACAAGATCGACCATGGGGGTCATGTTGATCTGGTTGACCATTTCGAGCTGAGATCTTTTTCCCCGGCTTGGCATTATTCGGAACCTTTTTCATATTGTTCAAGTTTTACCTTGGCCATGAACTCCTCGACGAAGTTGTCCATGCTGACAGTTATCCTTCTTATCGTGACGGTGATTAGATTGTATCCGATCAGCGATGGAATCGCCACGAGAAGACCGACGATAGTGGTGATAAGCGCTCCGCTGACGCCGGGGGCCAGCGCCTGCATGTCCGCCCTGCCCTGTACGGCAAGTGCCGCGAACGCCATCGTGATTCCCCAGACCGTTCCGAAAAGACCGAAGAACGGGCTTGCGCTGACGGCGGTTGCGAGAACTCCGAGCTTGTCCTCCATGAGGAGTATCTGATCGGACACGGCCCTGTCCAAGGTGCTTCTGATGGTTTCGATCTGGGCGGTGGTGAGCTTCTGCACGGGATGCTTTGAAGTTCCGTAGAATTCCGCGAATTCAGGCGGCATTTCATAGAAATTCAGGAGATCCTCGGCTCCTTTCATGTAGACTTTTGTAACCGGACATTTCACTTGTTCGGCCTTTTTCCAGAGCGCAAGAGGATATTTCTTGTCCCTGAAAAGATAAATGAAAAGCATGGTGGCCTTCTTGGCCTTGTAGAGGGCGATACCCTTTTCGATCATGATCGTCCAGGTTATTATCGAACCTATGAAAAGCATCCAGACGACGACCTTGCCCATAATGTCACAGTGCTGGTAGGCATAATAAATGCCCGAACCCGAGTTCATGGTAATTGTAATGACATCCGACTGCATAGAATCTTTCTCCCAAGTAAAGGGCCTTGATTAGGCCCGGAAAACAGTTATAGTTAATTTCTTTTAAAATATCTTAAAATACCAGTTTTTCAGTTTAAAACAATTCCAAAGAAAATATTCATGGAGAATCACGATGAAGAAAGATGGAAAGCTCATCCTCGGTTTTGACATCGGAGGAACAAAAATAGCAGCAGCCCTCGGCACCAGCGACGGCAAGATCATAGGATCAAAAAGAATTAAAAGCGAACACCGTTCGCCCGAAGACGTCCTCGGGGAAATGGTCGCAGACGGATACGCTCTGCTGAAGGACAACGGTTTCAAAAACTCCGATCTTACAGCGATCGGAATCGGCGCCCCGGGACCAATGGACATACCAAAGGGCACAATCTCCCCATGCAACATGAAAAAATGGATCAATGTCCCTGTCAGGGATCATCTCGCCGAAAAAATGGGTGTAAAGGCCTATTTTGACAACGATGCGAACGCCGGAGTTCTCGCTGAATGGTTTTTCGGAGCTGGAAAAGGATGCAGGAACCTTATTTACCTGACCATGAGCACAGGCATAGGCGGCGGAATAATTGTGAACGGACATCTTGTCCAGGGCGCAAGCTTCCTTGCCGGAGAAATGGGACATGTTGTGCTCGATCCAAAAGGCCCCCAATGCAACTGCGGGCTCAAGGGCTGCTATGAAGCATTCTGCGGAGGAAGAGCCATCTCCGACAGGATGAAACGCGAGATTGGCGGACAGCCAGACCATCCCATCATGAAGCTTGCTGAAGGCAAGGTCGACGATCTCGGATATCCGGTCCTCCGTCAGGCAGTAGTCAACAAGGATCCATACGCCCTGGCACTCTGGGACGAAATCTGCCTCAGAAATGCACAGGCCATTGGGATTTTCGCCAATACCTTCAATCCGGAAATGATCGTCCTCGGAACAGTCGCCCTCCATTCAAAGGAACTCCTGCTTGATCCTGTAAAACGCTATCTTCCGCTGTTCTGCTGGAAGGAAATGCTCCAGGCGATGGAGCTCCGTGTGACTGCCCTCGGCAGCCATATCGGGGAATATTCCGGCATCTGTGTCGCCCTCAACGGCCTCTTCGAAGAAGGAAAATGGCAGCTGCCGTGGGAAAAGAAGTAGGATGATACTTGATACTGGAAACTCGTAACTGGATTTCAAGACTTCAGAGTGATTCTGTTCGTAGTTAACGCATTCTTGCGTGTCTCTTCGCTTTCAAGGCACAGCCAATAATGGCTTGACTACAAACAAATTAACCCAGTTGGAATTTGTTGGTAGCCTGTCCTCCATAGCTATCTGAGCTGATTTCAAAAAATACGAAAAACGTTTGTTGCGAGAATAAACCCGTTGGAGTTCACGGCTTCAGCGTGTCTTGGTATTTCCCGACACCCGTTGGGGCCGGGATCTTCGACAACAGGTTACACACGCTAAAGTCGAAGATCCCGGCTCAGTGATGTCGGGGCAGCGCACTCCAACTTTTGAAATCAGCTCAAAAGAGGCAATTTTGAAATTGCCTCATCTATATTCGGATTTCGGATTTGTCACGAGAGTGACTTCGCTCTTTGCGCTATCCCAAAGATGTTATACAGAAGATTTGCCGCCGTATAGTCCGGATAATGGAATGTCTTCACCGGAGAGAACTCCACAAGATCCATCCCGAGCAGCTTGCGTCCTTTCAGGACATTTTCAAGCAGTTCCATCGTCTGATACCATCCGAGTCCGCCGGGCACTGGTGTCCCAGTAGAAGGCACGACTGACGGATCAAGCGCGTCAATGTCGAATGTCAGATAGATCTTCTTCGGGAAACTGGCAGGAAGTATTTTCCCAGGAATCCCCTTCACGCAGATCTGTTCGGCATCGAGATATGGAATCTTCTTCTTTTTCCTGTATTCATGTTCTTCAGCACAGATGGATCTTACACCCATCTGGAAGACTGGAATTCCGAGCTCGTGTATCCTGCGGAGAACGCAGGCATGGCTGTAACCGCTCTTTTGGTAGCTGTCCCTGAGATCGGCATGTGCGTCAAACTGGACGACTCCGAAATCTGCGAATTTCACAGAGAGAGCCTTGATGGCGCCAAAGGTCACGGTATGCTCCCCTCCGATCATCACTGGAACTTTCCCAATCCTCAGGACTTCCGCGACAGTTTTTTCAATCCTTTTCAGGGCGAATTCATGCGAGCCAAGGCAGTCGACAGGAGGATGAGTGAAAATCCCCAGGTCCGATGGATCAGACTTGCCATCAAAGGTCTCGAGCTGATGAGAGGCATGCAGGATTGCCGACGGGCCGTTGGCCGTCCCTTTCCCGTAACAGACGCTTTTCTCGTACGGTGCCGGAATTACATGCAGCAAGGCCGTTCCCGGCGAAGAAGGAAGCATGTCGATGCAATTGAACACAGTATGTTTATTATTCCCCATTAGGGTGATCTCCTGAGATTTTTATATAGGTAGAAGTGCAAGGAACTAATCTAAAGGGGGTCTTAGCTATTGTCAAGGGAATTAAGCACTAAGTGCTTAATCTTTATCTCATTGCAACTCAAGATATTAGCTCGTTTTTTACACACAGGGGCCACTAAATTGTGGATTTGGGCGTATTTTGCAATGAATTTGCTCGTAGTTAACGCATTTTTGCGTGTCTCTTCGCTTTCAAAACACAGCCAATAATGGCTTGACTACGAACGAATACCGTTAAGAAGAAAGAGACTTAAGATGGTACACCCTAAAGGGCGTACCTACTTATTCGACGAAGACTTTCCGGGAGCCTTTGACGACTTTTCCGATGACACCGGCGGTGAATCCTGTGTCGCGGCAGATCTTTACCGCCTCCTTGGCTGATTTCTCCGGAACAAACCAGACCATCCCGATGCCCATGTTGAAGACCCTGTAGGCCTCCTCGAGGGCAATGTTCCCCTCCTCGACCATGAGGGTGAATATTGGAAGGACCGGAAGAACGCTCCTGTCAAACATCACGTTCACATTATTCGGAAGTATTCTCGGAACATTGTCGTAGAGTCCGCCGCCGGTGATATGGGCGATTCCGTCGAGAGGCAGTTTCTTGTCCATCGCCTTCTTGATGGCCGGCCAGTAGGAGATATGGGGTTTCAGTAGCGCTTCGCCGATCGTGCCACCGAGCTCCTTGAGTTCCGTGTCTATAGAATATCCGCACTGCTGGAAGAGGACTCTTCTAGCAAGACTGAATCCGTTCGTATGGAGTCCGTTCGAGGCAATTCCGACTGCGACATATCCGGGTTTTATCTTTTTCCCGGTGATGAGTCTTTTCTCCTCGACGACGCCGGTTATGACGCCGACCAGGTCGAAATCATCCCCGTACATGCCGGGCATTTCAGCAGTTTCGCCGCCGAGAAGCGCGCATCCGGCCTCGCTGCATGCGTCGGCGATGCCAGAAAGAACCTCCTTGTAGAGAGGCCCCTTGAGTTTTCCGATACCAATGTAGTCCATGAAATAAATAGGTTCGGCGCCCTGCACGGCGATATCGTTTATGCAGTGGTTCACGATGTCGTAGCCGACCGAATAGAACTGGTCCATCATCATCGCGACCATGAGCTTGGTTCCGACGCCGTCGATGCTGGAGACCAATATAGGGCTCTTGTATTTTTTAAGGTTGAGCTTGAAGAGTCCGCCGAATCCTCCGATAGGAGCGAGCATTTCAGGGCGGCGCGCCTTTGAAAGCTTCTTCTTCATCTTGTCGAGAAGTTCACCCGCGAGATCGATGTCTACTCCGGCTTCCTTGTATGAATTGCTTCTTATTCTGTTCATTTATATATCCTGTAATTATCCCTGCATGAGGGATTGATTAGATTTATATCCCGCTAAAGTAATCCTGTTAAGTAAAATTTCTATATAATCTTATTGTTCTTCAAGAAATTTTTCATAGTTCAAGCGCCATCCGGCAGGAAAGTCCGGTTGTGACAGCAGTGCGATGAACGGATATCTCCAGTAAGTTACGAGAGGTTTTTGATCCGGCCCGAAATATTTCAGGTACTTTTCAATTCTCGTCCGCGGATCCTCCCCGAAACGTGGTATTCCGTCAATTTTCCGGGTGCTGAGCGCCTGCTGGAGATTCTGGTTGTAAACCTTATAGTCCTGGAATTCGGCGGGCAGATTGTAGATATGGAATTTTACGGATTTCGCAATGTTCTCCGGCCAGGTACCGGAAGTCAGCTTCGGCTCCTCTGCGAGTTTCGCAAAAGTCATGTTGTCCCAGATCTTCTTAAATCGCGTATCAACCACCAGCGACTTGTCCTTTCCGCGGATTTCGCAGACGACATGGATGAGGTTCTTCGATTCGTCGAAGATGGAGACCGCCATGACATCATATCCGGACTGGTAGGCTGCCTCGCATAGTACTCTTGTGATCTCATGCGTGTTGCCGTAGCCCCTTTGAAGTATTTCCGAGATTGTGAGGGACTGTGGCTTGCCTTCGGGTGTCGGGCGGCATTCGAGCTTGTCAATCACGCCCTGCACCATGTTCTGCAGTTCCCTCCTTGTCTTCTTGTCCCAGACGAGATCAAGGACAGCACAGGCATCCTTCCATCTGTAGAAATCATATTTTCCAAAAGGCTGGTTGAAGAGGAGGGTGCTGAACTTCATTTCCTCTGCGAGGCGGAGGTAGTCGACGTCGGGGATCTGCTTCATGTCGCAGCCACCGCAGATGCGCGCGGCATATGTTTCAGCCTTCTTCATTTCGCCCTTTTCCACGGATTCACACCAGCGGGCCGCATCGTCCCTGGAACCCTTCGGCGCCTGCTGCGGAAAGATCTTCTCCTGTTTCTGCCGGATGTAGGAAACTCCGGTCACGGCGATGATCACGGCACAGAGGATCAAAGCAGGCGCATTCAGCGATGATTTTTTATTCTTTTGAGGGTCCATTTTTCAAAACAATGCTTGCATAGTCTTCATCTTGATTTAATATTATTATAATAGGTCTTTTTAACAAAAGGAAAAGGACAATCATGGGCAATCTCAGAAAAAAACGCAGAAAGAAGATCTCGAAGCATAAACGCAGAAAGCATCTTCGCGCGAACCGTCACAAGAAATAATCTCAGTTCGCGGACCGGCTTCAGAAGTTTTCCCATATGAGACTCCGGTTTCATATGGGAACGGTATGTTTTGTCCGGAAAAACCTTGACAATGACAAAGCTGACTCCATTCCTTTTTTTTCTTTTTGCGGGGCTCTCCTGTCTTGCCGACATCAACATCGGATCTGATTCCCTGAAAAGGATCGATGTAGTTGATTCCGGTTCATTTCTGCCCAAGGAGGCCGATGATGCCGCCAGGTCCCTTGCGGATTTCGCAGTAGGCTATCTTACTTTCCTCGAACAGGAGAAATTGAGCCCTGCAGCGAAGGATTATTTCATCAAGTCCGTCCAGAAGAATCCCGAGGCCCGCCTTCCAATCGCCCTGCTTGTGAGAGAATGGTTCACGAACCAGGCGTTCCAGGAGTGCATTGACAACTTCCGTCCGATCGCCAGTGAGAATCCCGGAGCGATAGAGTTGAATCTATCGGTGGCGTCGGCGATGATATGCCTGAAAAAGGACGCTGAAGCCGCCTCCCTCCTGGAAAAGACCTTCCGCACGCTGGAGTTCCCGATAACCGACAAGGAGAAGAAGAAGAGCTGCCTGAACCTCGTGACATGTCTGGCGGATATCTACGGCAAATCGAAGATGTTCGATGAAGGCGAGTCTCTTTTCGACAATATTCTGGGCCATACGGAATTCTCGGAGGACTTCAAGACAAGGCGTTCGGCGGCGGTCTTCTTCTCGCTCAGGGCCGACCAGGGCGAGGACGGATTCTTCTCGGGATGGACCAAGCGCAGATTCAGGAAGAAGATGGACCAGAACCTCGAAGCATGCGAGACGCTGTGGTATTCCATGATCAATCCCGAGGACAAGAAAGCCAAAACCCCGTCGATACTTGAACTAGTCCCCATCCTTGAACTGAACAAGAGATACAAGCTTTATGAAGGCTCCGAAAGGATAATCCTGAACTCTCTGATCTCACTCACCGGCAACGAGTATCTATACAGGATCCTCGGAGCCGTATACAGCGATTGGGGACGGTATGGAACCGCATACAGGATCTGGAAGATGCTTGCCCAGAAGAACAATTCGGAGCCATATTATTACTATGAGCTTGGACATTCCTCGCTGATGATGAAGAACTTCACCGAGGCATCAAAATCGTTCGAATGGCTGCTCCTCCTCAAGCCGGATTACAATCCCATCGCCCTTTACCAGCTCGGAATCTGCTATTATGAGCTGAAGAAGTATGACAAGGCGCTGAACAAGCTGGGCAAGATCACCGACATGCCGGAGGCGAAATATCTGGCGGCCCTCTGCTACAGGCAGCAGGCGGAATATAAAAAGGCTGTGAAGACGCTGGAGGAGGCCGAAAAAATCGCCCTCGAACAGAAGCGCGATGACTATCTGACAAATGACTTCTACCTGACATTCGCGGCATTCTGCGACAAGGCTGGTATGTTCGAAAAGACCGTTGAAATATTGAAGAAGGAAGTGGAGAAGAATCCAGAAGATCCCGAGACGGTCAATTTCCTCGGATATCTTCTCGCGGACAAGAACAAGGATCTTGACTATGCTGAAAAGCTGATCCGTATCGCCGTCGACGCGGAAAACCAGAATCCGGCGTTCCTCGACAGTCTGGCGTGGGTCTTCTACAGGAAGGGGGACATCCAGTCTGCAAAAAAATACATAGAAAAATCCCTAAAGGCCCAGGAGGACTCACCCGACGGCGTAATATCCGACCATGCAGGCGACATCTACAACGCCCTCGGCGACAGGACGGCTGCCCTTAAATACTGGAAGATCGCGGAGGAGACCTGGAATCCGGACGTGAACGTCGATACTGTCAGGGAAAAGATCAGGAAGGCCGAAGATGTGAAGTTCTGAAGTTCGGGAGTTCGGGAGAACTGAAATTTGACCCAAGGAAGATTAAAGATTCCTGAAAATATTGGAGCCAGGATCTTTTCCTGTGATATCCTTGTAAAGCTCCTTGAGTTCGAACAGGAGTTCGGAGGCGGCAGGTCGCTCTGCCGAATTCCTCTTCAGGCATCTCTTAATGATTTTCCTTAGTTTTTCCGGCATCTGAACGCTTCCATCGCCATTTGTGGAGTTTAAGACGTCATCGAAAATGTCACCTACAATCTGGCCTGACGCCCAGCTGGCCTTGCCGGTAAACATTTCGAGCACGGTCACGGCCCAGCCCCAGATATCAGTTTTTGAACTTATCTTTTCATTCTTCGCCTGCTCTGGAGAACAGTAGCTCGGAGTGAAACATCCTCCTTCCACCGTATCCATCCCCGGCGGGCATATTTCCGCCAATTCAAAACCTGAAATTACAATCACTTCAAAATCCGTGAGGAACATTATGTTGGGCTTTATATTCTGATGGACTATTCCTTTCTTATGTATCGAATCCAGACCTGTCAAAGCCTGGATGGAAATATTGAGCAGTTTTTCCAGAGTCCTCCCAGGGGTCTTCCGGATCCAGACGGACAGCGGGCTCCCCTCAGGAATTCCTGTAATTATGCACGGAACCCCCTGTATGGTCAGCACCTTCAAACATCGGATTATGTTCCAGCATTCGGGAAGTTTTTCCCAGATCTGCGAATTCCGCACTGCGAAATCAAGCTCCTCCACTGAAAAAATATTCCACTTGTGCAGGGCGACTTCAATATTCATCTTTATGTCAAAGGCCCTGAACGTTGTCAGAATCCCGTCTTCACCAATGAGCCCCTTTATTTCATATCGGTCAAGAAGTATATCGCCTATATGGAATTCAGTGGGGGTGAAGTGTCCGACCGGAACGGTCTGGCCAGGATCAATAAAACCAGCTGGCATGATTTCTCCCGAGGAAGCCAACGCCGCTTGAAGGGCATTCTTGAATTCCAAGGCGCTCTTGTATTTCATCTGGGGCTCTTCAACAAGCGTCTCATCAATCACGTCGGCTATTTTCCTGGGAATCTCGGGATTCCTCTCCCTGATGGGAACCGGATGATTGCGGAGGACTGCCTGCCAGAGCTCCTGGCAGTTGTCCGGAAAATCACGAGGATATTTTCCAGTAAGCATGTTGTAGAGCGTCGCTGCTGCAGCCCAGACATCATACTCAGCCCTGTGCACATCATAATCGACGAATATTTTTCTCGTCATGAAGCAGATGTTCCCTGCAATATCACCGGTCAGATCATCTTCGGAAGTCTCAATCGGTGTCGCTATGTCAAAGCCTCCAATCTTTACAACTGACGCCGCACCCTGTCCTGAAAGGAAAATATTATGCGGGCAGACGCTCCTATGCAGGAGCCCCCTGCGGTAGCGCCTTGATCCGTCGGGAAGCAGAAGCGTACACGGCAGCTCCGCATTATGCATGTAATCAAGACCGTCCAAAACCTGGAACATTATTCCCAAGGCCTCGCTCAATCCCAAAGCCCCACCCCTTGAAGCCATAAGCTGGCCGACAGTCCCTCCATCGCAGTATTCATGAACCAGGTAATATTTCCCGCTTGAATATCCGCCCTCATGAAATCGGATGATGTTCTTATGTTTCAACCCTTTTGAGAATCTGACCTTGCGCTCGAAATCCGCAAGACGCTTGGAATTTGAAGCAATCACAGAATTCATGATTTTCAGGGCCACCAGTTCTCCTGCGGAGTCTTTGGCGAGGAATACCGTTCCTCTGCTGCCTTTGCCGATGTTCTTCAAGGTTTCATACCCTTTTATCCCTGAAGCTTCCTCCTCGTCGACCCTTGCCTGCTGGACTTTTATCACCTTGAGCAGCAGTTCATCTTTCGGCTCAGCTGCCGTAGTTTCAATCTTGAACACCGAATTCCCGAGCTTGATCTCATCACCGTTCTTCAGTTCATATCCATTCCTGTCCGAATCCTCATCCTCGTGCGGGGTCTTGCGATCCTTCAGCCTACGTATGTTCTGCCCGTTGACGAATATCAGCTTAAGGTCATCCGGGCCTTCAATCATCAGCTCCGGAGGATATACCTTGATAAGACAGAGGTGCCTGGGGGCCGGAGCAGGAATCTTAAGCCCGCACTCCGCACTGCTTCCCGCAATAATGGTCGTCTTCCTGCTGTAGGAGAACTCCCTTCCCTTCAAGGGGCCTTCAATGGCTTTCAGTGTTACGCTCGCAGGCATTATGCTCTCCATCTACAAGTCATGTATGGCATGGACATCTCCCGCATTTGTCGGCCTTTTATTTCTTCAGGATCATTTTCCCCTGCATATGGTCATTTCGCCTTTGCATATTCCGCAGGTGTCCGGGGTGCTTGGATCAACACAGAACGGACACCATGCGGTAGGGCATTTTTTGCAGGACAGCCCGACTCCATGCTTCTTCAGCTGCTCCATGATAAGCCATTTGTTGCCCTCTTTCTTCAGTGCCATGATTCCCTGCGCCGGCGCCGACTCTTCAAACAGGAGCTTCTCCACAGACTCGTCTATCTCCGATCCGGCAGGCAGTACAGGATATCCGCATTTCACACAGTGGGTCGGTGATTTCAACCGCTGCGGAAGAGGCTCCCTTTTCCCATATTCAATCACGGAGCCGTTGCCCTCATTGAAGATGGCAATCAGATCCTTGCCGAAATTCCCGACAGGAGTCTCGACGATGACATATTTCTTCTCCATCTTCACAGTCGTCTTCCGTAGAAATTCAATGGCCTCGTCCTTGGAATTGGCAGTGTATATCTCATAAATCCCGTTTTCATTCTGCAGCTGCCGTTTGAAATTCACACCGGAAGACAGAAATGACTCCGTAGGAAGCTCCCCTCCTCTTAGCACTCCTTTATCAGAGACTCCGGGTTGCTTGTGCAGCGCATCGGCCAGCACATCCAAGTTTCTCTCGATGAGGTAGCACATCTTGTTCAACAGCAATACGCCTTTGTGGAAAGCCCCTAGGATATCAGAAACCTTCTTATTAGTCTCCTTCATCGTCGCAAGGCACTTCCTCTTCTCCTCGGCAGTTCCTTCATGCGTCGGAAAAAGCATATAGGCGACTGACTGCGACTCCAGCAGGCTAAGTGCAAAATTCTGCATCGAATCACCGGACTTCCTGGTACAGACCTCCCTTATCTGGGCTGCAAGCCTGTCCAATTCCTTCTTGATTTCCCCGGGGGATTTTTTCCCGGCGAAGAAACGAACCAGCCCCAGCAGGATCAATATCCCTGCGAAGATGCCGACAATACCAACTATCCACCAGTGGACTGTTCCTTTCTTTTTTGCTTCAGATGGCGGAATTTTATTCCCAGCAACCGTCTCCCCAGCTTTTTCCACAGGAGTTTCCTGTGGCTTTGCGTCCGGCTGGGCCCTGGGCGTATCGGGAACCGCAGGAGATGCAGGAGGTTCAGGTTTTTTGGCAATTTGCGGCTTGGCAGTTTCTACAGGCTTGATATTGACATTCAGTTTCTTGAGGGACTCCTCGGCCTTCCACTTGACTTTCGGATCCGAATCATTCAAGGCTTCCTTCAACGGCTCGACCGCCCTGCTGTCGCCAATCCTACCGAGCACAACAGCGGCCCACATCCGGACAGTCTTATCCTTGCTCTTCAATAATAAGATCAATTGTCCAACAGCTTTTTTGTCTCCAAGAACTCCAAGCGCACGGATCACTTCAACCTTCGATTCCGAATTGGGATCCTTCAGATACTCCAGGAATGGCTCCACCGAATTCTCACCTCCCGTCATAATCAAGGCCTTGATAGCCTCGCTACGGACAGAAGGGTCGGAATCCTTCAGGGATTTTACAAGGGGATGGAAAGCACGTTCATCGGCAATGCTCTTCAATGCCCCCACTGCTTCCAGGCGTACATCCCTGGAAGAGTCGTTAAGGCATCCGACCAAAGGATCTATCGTCTTCTTGTCCTTTAATATTCCAAGCGCCTTTGCGGACTGCTGCCTGACATGCCAGTCCTTGTCCATGAGGCATTCGATCAGCGGTGCCACGGCACGTTTGTCCCCGAGCGATCCCAGGATTTCAGCCGATACCGCCCTTATCTCATCGTCATCGTCCCTGAGCGACGCTATCAGCGGCACTGCCGCGGCAATACCATATTCCCGGACCTTCTCCCAGTTCTTCTTTGTGATCTGCACTGAAATCTGCGCAGCTGAGACAGTTCTGCCGCCTGGGGTGGCGCTTGGATTGTTTGCGGAATCCTGACCGTAGACGGAAAATGAAATTAAAATAAATGTTACAAAGAGTCCTGAGGAGATTTTTTTCAAAGTCATAAACCCCGAGCTTTCTTGATCATACTACCGTTGTCTCTTTTAAAATAAAGTTCGCACCGGAGTTAATATAAGATAGTTGTCAAATATCCTAAAGCAAACCGTCTTGCCAGCCGGATTGCATAAAATGGAACCTAAGGAATCTTGTCAGCCCCTGGAGATCTTCTTGAGGATTTCGGTGGTGGAAAGGCCGGGCACGAATTTGATGAATCTTATTTTTGCACCTACAGCTTCGAGGACACCCCTCTCCTCCTGCACAATGCTGTCGATGTCGTAGTCCCCGCCCTTCACATAGATGTCAGGCCTGATTTTCCTTAAGAGTCCGACACAGTTGCTGGCGCCGAAGATGACAACCGCATCGACACAGGAAAGGCTGGCAAGCAGGAATGAACGGTCCTTCTCGTCCACTATCGGCCTGTTCCTCCCCTTTACCTTCCTGACAGACGAGTCGGAGTTCACAAGAATCAGCAGCGCGTCCCCGCATCTCCTGGCATTTGAAAGATATTCGGCATGTCCGCGGTGGAGCAAATCAAAACAGCCGTTGGTGACAACAAGTTTTCTACCGGACCTGAGAATCTTGTTCCGCCAAGCGAGAGCCTTCTCAAACGACATTATTTTTCGCCGGGGATTCATTTCCATAAGACCTGCCATTCAACTTTTACTCCGTCCCTTCAGGACGGAATCACTTCGATTTATAGCATCTATGGTTGAAACCATAGGTTTCATCACTATACGCTTTCAGCGTCAAAATTAAATTTCAAGTTCCAAATAAATTCCAATTTCCAAAATAAGACAAACTGGAGATTGGAATTTTTAATTTTGCAGCCTCGCTGTAAAATTAAAAATCCGACATATAAGGCATATATACTGTGTCCTCAAGAGTGATGGTGGAACTGTCCACATAAAGCATCCTTGAAAGATCATCCAGGGATACTGATGAAGTTTCATTCCCGGATGTAAGGTTGGCGGCGTCAAGAAATATATACAGCGTCCCCATGGTCTTCGAAAAATTGTCCTGGACATAGTCAGGGGCTGCCTTGAGATCATATTCATCATTCTTTAATTCGCCGCTGAACAAAGAAGGGTTGTCCGACGTGCCTATTACTGCCTGGTCGTCGGCGGTGTACAGGTAGGTGTCCGCCCCTTCGTTCCAGCTCAATATCGGATTGCCATTGTCCGAGACGGATCCCATATATCCGTTCTCATCGGCTTCGCCCCTGGCCGTAATTATATTTTCAACATTCTTGGTGGCAAGCTGGGCTATCAGGATGAATCCGCAGAACATGGCAAGCAGCATCACAAGGGATACTGTCAGTTCGACAATCGCCTGTCCTCCCTGATTTCTTCTCGTTTTCATGCGGTAAACCCTTCCTTATGTATCCCTCTAGCCACAATACGTATTCTGAGGGCATAAATTATACCGGAAACCTGTTTTTAGCAACTTTTCCGGCAACTTTGATCTCTCTTCAATTGTGCCTAATGATTAATAAGTTATATTACTAAATTCCTGTCAGCTTGACGGTATGGCAGGCATGTCTCCTCCACACCGTCATAAAAGTCTCATGAAAGCTGGAAAAGTGATAATGTTAATCAAAGAAACCGAAAGAACAGCTCTTGCGAGCTTGATCCTCCTTCGCCATATGAGCTACGGAGGACAGGCTGCGAACGGATACAATTAATTTCATAAAGATTGAATATGTTTGTAGTTACTAATCGTCTCATAATAGTATAGACTTTTATTTATTGTGTGCTATCGTATTGGATATGAGAAAAAATGATGCACGAAAACTTACAC
>MHBH01000003.1:29554-91055 GCA_001804805.1 Lentisphaerae bacterium GWF2_49_21 | reverse complement strand
GTTTTCCGTCGGTGTTTTCTCGAACCGCTGGCTGATTGCCGGAGTTTCAGCCATGATAATTGCGCAGCTGTTTTTCACGTATTTCCCGGCCATGAACCGATTCTTCCAGTCCGCTCCGATTCCCTTTGAATCATGGATCAGGATTATATGCGTGGGGGTTATGATATACGCCCTTGCCGGTCTTGAAAAATGGATATCGCTACGGATCTCGACAGAACGCGCGCTACAGATTTGAATTCATTGCCGGCTTATCTGTATTTGCGGAAAATATCCTTTAACCTCTTGACAATATTTTAAATATGTTTTAAACTGTCTTGGGTGTGTCGGTATGTCGATACAGGCTTTTGGATGGTCGGGCCGCCATCCCGTAGAATTAAGAATTTCTGGAGGCGGTTATGAATGTCGAGAATACACTCTCTTCTGAAAAATTATCCAGATTGTCTTTTCAGAACCTGCCGGGCTGTCATGCAAAACTATTCATCCTCGGAACTGATCATGTCGATGAATCAATCAAGACTTGCTTCTAAATGATTCGCTCCTGAACATTTTGAATCAGCCAATGTTAAAGCGATAAATACATGCCACACGTTTAATACATAACAGAAGGAAAAGGAGGTGTCTTGAAGAATTAAATTATTTTATTGATTCATAATTTTAATCAAAACGAATTGGAGATTTATCAAATGAAGAAATTAATGGTTTTTGTTATTGCTATGGGATTTGTTATTGTCGGCTGTGATAAGGCTGATAATTCTACAACTCCAGCAGCAAAGGTTGCCGAACCAGCAGCAAAGGTTGATTCAGCTAAAGCTGCAGAGATCACAAAAGCTGATACTGACAAAGATGGAAAAGTTGCCGTTGTTGAATATATGGCAGCATATAATCTTAATGAAGCAGATGCCAAGAAAGCTGACAAAAATGCCAATGGAATCATAGAAGTTGATGAATTTACTGTTATTGCTCCCGTGGTTCCCTCCGTTCCTCCAGCAGTAAAGAAATAATATGAGGTTTTTCAAGGTGGCGGTGGACAGATTCCCGTCGATGCGTTTGTTCTCTCTTTTACGCGAGGCGTGTATTGCCGTCGCCACCTTGAACCTTAATCTTAAGGTTGCCGAGACTCAGTGATTTTTTGGCGGATGGATGAATCTGAAACGCGACCTGTAATTTCTAAAGATAGTATCCCGTAAGGAGTAAATCCTAATGAATAATCCTAAAAATAAATCAAACGACTGGCTAGGAACACCAGACAAGATACTCGCAATACTTTTGATTGTTGCAGTTGCCCATATGGTAATTATTACACTCTTTGGGTGGTTTAATGTCTGGCGGTTGAGTCCCGGGGGTGGAGAGACCGAAAAAAAAGGAGATTTGCAGATAAAGGATAATTCTGAGAATGATGATGTTAAAATTCCAATTCAGGATGAAAGAGAAAAGCCGGCTGCTGAACCTTCTGATGTCGTTCAAGAGGAAAATCTTCAGACATCAGGGGAATTAGCTGAAGATGATGGCATTATCCCAGAATTGGAGGAGATTGATCCGCATCCCCTTCCAGAAGCTACTGTGAAGAGCGGCAAGCTAAAGATGGAAAGTGAGGCTTTTAAAACATATATCGTTGCCGAAGGGGACAATCTTTTAAAGATATCCCATAAGACAGGAACATCCGTAGCTGAACTGCGCATGGGAAACAACATAGAAGATGATATTATTAAAATCGGACAGGTACTGTTGTTGCCTGCAAAGCCGAAGGATTCAGATGATTCACTTGCAGAAACCAGTGTCATTGTGGAAACTCAACAGCTTGAATCCCATATCCCGGACTATAATACATCAGTAGCGGGTGTATACGAGGTTTATACTGTGAAGAAGGACGACACATTGAGCAAGATTGCCCGTCTTTACTTTACTTCTACCGATAAACTCGTAAGATTAAATTCCATAAAGGAGCCAGACGATTTGAAAGTTGGAATGACTATAAAGGTTCCGTCTAAATATTAATATTAATTTATTTTTGCTTGACATTGATTTTACAGGCATTTATCGTGCCTTGGGTGTGTCGGTGTGCCGATACAGGCTTTTGGATGGTCGGGCCGCCATCCAGTAAATCAAAAATTACTGGAGGCGGTTATGAAAACCGAAAACGCACCCTCTTCTGAAAACAGTTCCGGATGTCTTCTCAGGCTTTACTGGATGCTTTTGGGAAACATAATACTTCTAGCTTCAGTAGTCATGATCGCAAAAACAGGCGATTTGATCCTTTACGGGTCTGCATACATAATTGTTGCGGCAACAGTTATAATTATCAGATATGTCGACATCAGATTTTACGCCGGACACAAGGCTGACGATTCAGGTCCCGCCACAATGGATGACTGGAAAAAGTATGCGATGACAGCATCAGTGGTCTACCTGAATGTCCTGATTGTGGTTGTTGCAGTCAAGTCCAGATTCTGAATCCAATCCTAAAAAAGGAGACGCCCAGATGAAAAAAGAGCTCATTTCTTTCAGCTTAAAAGATTTATCCGAAGAACTTTGGCAATCATGCCCGGAAGCAAGAGAGATACTTGAATCTTCCTCTTCTCTTCATGAAGCCAGGGATTCTTTCTTTAAGTACCTTAACGATCTTGAAAGGCATTATTTCAACATATATTCCACGGAAAGGTTCAAGGATATACACATAGCTGAAAAGCATATTGCAAAGGAATGCATAAGAGTCTTGAAAAATATTATCAGGACGGAAAATGAGAAGCTTGCCGGATTTTCAGCACTTTCGAAGCTATGTGCAATTGCAAGAAATCAAAAGGATGGTCTTGAGGATGTAAGCGAAGGCTTCCTGTTGGAGTTCATCTACCTCTTCAGAGGAATCCAGGGGAAATCAAACATGCTTTCCAAATGTTCGTGCATGCTGTCATTGAAAGAAGATGCCCATGCGGCTATTACTCGTTCAAGGGAATTGGACAAGTATTCCGCATCTCTTTTCGGGTCTTTTAAAAAATTTAAGACGGGATTGGATGCGAACCTGATATCCAGGAGGGAACAGAACAAGGAAGAAATACTTGACTTTTTCAGAGCTTCGGAGGCGGATTGGATGAATCCTGTCTGGCAGCTCAAGAATGTAATAAATGACCATAGGATTATTTCCAGGCTGACTTCCCTGGACAAGGATGAAATGGACGGGCTTCTTGCCGCTGAAAAATTTAGGATACCAGTGCAGATTACCCCATACTCCCTGTCCTTGTTCAACCGTGAAGGGAGATGCAGTTTTGATCGGGCCATCAGGGCGCAGGTGCTGCCGACGGAATATTACTGTGATTGCGTTGCCTCCAAGAGGATATCAGGCGAGAGCCTTGACTATATGGGAGAAGCTTCCACAAGCCCTGTCGCATGTGTTACCCGGAGGTATCCTCAGGTTGCGATACTTAAGCCCTTCAACTCATGTCCTCAGATCTGCGTCTACTGCCAGAGGAATTGGGAAATCAAGGATCTTGCCCGGGGCCAAGTTACAGGGAAGATGCTGAAGAAAGCGCTGAACTGGCTCAAGAACAACAGGAACATAACGGAAGTCCTTATCACCGGAGGGGATCCTCTCACGCTATCAAGCGGAAACCTGCACTGGATAATTGCCCAGTTGTCGGAGATGAAGCATATAAAGAGGATAAGGATTGGAACAAGAACGTTAGTAACCCTGCCGTTCAGGATAAATTATCCCTTCCTTGAAACAATGTCCCGTTTCCATGAATGGGGCAAAAGGGAGATATGCCTGGTGACACATGTCGAGTCACCAACAGAGATAACCCCAGACGTGATGTCTGCCGTGAAAAAGATCAAATCACTTGGCATGAACATATATAACCAGCAGGTGTTCACCTATTACAACAGCAGGAGATATGAGACTTGCTTTCTGAGAAAAACGCTCAAGCTCTGCGGTATTGATCCTTATTACACCTTTAATACGAAGGGCAAGGAGGAAACAGCCGATTTCAGGGTTCCAATCGCACGCATTGAGCAGGAGAGGAAAGAGGAAGCGAGGCTGCTTCCCGGAATTGAAAGGCTTGACGAACCGGTGTTCAATGTCCCAAGGCTCGGCAAATCACATCTCAGGGCCTGGCAGGACCATGAACCGCTCATGATTCTTCAGAATGGCAGGAGGATCTACAGGTTTTATCCGTGGGAGGAGAGGCTTAGGATTGCGGATGATTATCTTTACACCGATGTTTCAATATATGATTATCTAAAGAGACTTGAAAGAGACGGGGAGAAGACAAGTGACTATGAGTCTATTTGGTACTATTACTGAATTAAAAGCATAAAAAGAGTAATATTATGATGAATCTGATAATGTGTAAGAGCTAGATACGCAGAGCAAGAGTAGCAGAGAGTATTCTTGATTACGATGGTAGCCTTGAGATAAATACCGACATAATGAAGAAGGCTGGCATATATCCTTACGAGGAGATGCTCGTGTGAACGATACCAATGGGAAGAGGCTTGAAATTTATGCCATACCAGGAAAGGATGGAAGCAAATCCTTCAAGGTCAATGGTGCATCAGCCCACCGTGCAAGTCCGGGTAATATAATTACAATAATGTCCTTTGGAGTATATACTGAGAAGGAGGCAGGGAAAATGTCTCCTAAGATATTAGTAATGGACTGCAGGAACAAGATCATCGTGAGAAAAAGAAGATCTCCTCTGGCTGATTATGGAAAATAAAATCAGTGGCAGTTAAGGAAGGGCTTAGTTATGTGTGGAATTCTTGGAGCATGTTCGCCTGATCGACATCTGTCCAGTCCGCTTGCCACGGCTGCGGAACTCGATCGGCTTGTCCATCGTGGACCGGACAGCCAAGGATGGCATGTGGACCGACATGCGGTGCTCGGATTCCGGAGGCTGGCGATAATCGACAAGGCTGGAGGAGGGCAGCCCCTCTATAATGAAGACGAGCAGATCATACTCACTATAAATGGAGAGGTGTTCAACCATCATCAGCTGCGTTATTCGCTTGCCGAAGCCCATCGTTTTCGCAGCCGCGTTGATGGAGAGGTGCTTGTTCATGCCTACGAACAGGATGGACTGAAACTTCTTGACAAGGCTGTGGGCATGTGGGCATTCACCCTGTGGGATCGTCACAATCACCGTCTCATTCTGGGGCGCGATCGTGCTGGAAAAAAACCTCTTTATTGGAGATATCATGACGGTGTGCTGCGCTGGTCATCTGAATTACGCGGACTGCTCGGCGACGGACTGCCACCCGTGGATCCCTGTGCCATCCACGATTACCTGCGTTTTGGATATATCCCAAGTCCACGGACGCCTTGGCAGGATATCAACAAATTACCTGCAGGACATCTATTAATCCTGGAACGTGGAAGTCCGCCACAGTTACATCGTTATTGGGCGGCAAGACCGGAACGTGACGACGGGCATCAGCCTGATGATGCAGAGACTGAGCGATGGGCCAGAGAATTGCACGAGCGTCTCGATGAAGCTGTCGGAATTCGGTTGGAGAGCGAGGTTCCCATGGGATTCCTGTTAAGCGCTGGACTTGATTCTGCGAGCGTGTTCGCTATCGGGGCAAAGAGGCTTTCACCGCGTCAGGTTACGGCATTCACCATTGGATTCGCTGAGAGTGACATAGATGAAAGTCCGGTTGCCACCGAGGTTGCCTCCCGCTGGTCGGCCAAACATATCCTTCGGCGCGTGTCAGAAGAGGAAGCTGCAACTCTTGAGGAGGTGCTTGCCTGGGTCGAGGAACCGATTTCGACCGATGCTCTTCTTCCGACCGACCGCGTGTTCCGCTCAGTGCGGGCCGAGGGTATAATTACCGTGCTGGCCGGAGAAGGAGGAGACGAATTGTTCGCCGGTTACTCCAAGTTCAAACGTGCGTGCACCTGGCTGCCAGGCGAGACAGAGGATAATAAAGTAAGTGCATCACCGCTGGAACGTTATCTGCGAGATGAGGAGTTTGTCTTCTCTTCCAATGAGATAAAACTGCTGCTCGGATGTGACCGTGACGACCGGAGATTCTCCTGCATGGAGAGTGAGGCTGGCGGTCTGGATACGCTGGGGCAGATGCTTCTCTTCGAACAGCGTCTGCGGCTTCCGGACCGCATCAATCTGCGGCTTGACAAGCTGAGCATGGCACGTTCGCTTGAAGCGCGTGCACCGTTCATGGACCACCGCCTCATGGAATTTGCCGGACGAATACCTCGCCGTCTGCTTCATGATTCAGAATATGGCGAAAAGGCAATACTGCGGCGCGCGATGAGCGGTCTGCTGCCACCGTCGGTAATACGTCGGAGAAAGGCGCCATTCCGTGCTCCAGACCGCTGGTTTGCCACGGGACAGGCCGCCGACAGCCTGCTCGACAGAAAGAACATTGACGAAGCAGGGCTGGTCGATCCAGAAATGGTGGCTAAGCTGCGATGCAAGAGTGCAGGAGACAGAGGTTCACGAGAACGTCTCTACAGCCTTGTTGTCCTGCATTCCTGGTACCGTGCCGTAAAGAGGATGTTTGATCAGCCTCAATCTTCCGTAGGAGCAAGTTCCAATGAGTAATTCTAAAAACAAGTCAAATACTTGGACAGGGACAGCAAACAAGATAATCTCAATATTCCTAATCGTTGCGGCTGTTCATCTGCTAATCATTCTATTCTTTGTCTGGTTTAATGCTTGGAGGTTTAATTCAGGAGACAGTGAAGATGAAAAAAAGGGGAAGGTGGAAGGAAAGAACTATTCCGAGAATGAAATTGTTAAAATTCCTAATGGGGAGGTAAAAGAAAATAAGGGGTCAAAACCTGTCGATGTCACAGGTGGAGAAAATCCAGTGCTGGAGGGGGAATCATCTAAAAAAGAGGATATACTCCCATTATTGGAAGAAATCATCCAGCCGCCTGGATCTTTAAACGAGACGAAACATGTCGTTCGCAAGATCAAGGCGGAAAATGAATCTTTTGAAACATATACCGTCGTTGATGGTGACAATCTTGCTAAAATAGCTCGAAAGAAAGGTGTGTCTGTTGAGGAGCTGTGTAATTCAAACCATCTTGAGGGCGATATTATTAAAATCGGACAGATGCTGTCTCTGCCGGCCACGAATGGCTCGTCGGAAGCAAAGCGACTTAAACCGCATATCACATCCTCCCAGGCATCTCCATACGATTACGAGATTTATCATGTGAAGAAGGGAAATACCCTAGGTAAAATAGCTATTCTTTACAACGCCACTCCTGAAGAACTTGCAAAAATAAATTCTATAATGGATCCGGCAAAGTTGAAAGAGGGCATGGAGTTGAAAGTTCCAAGGAGATAAGCCCCATCCTTTTTTCTCCAAGACATCTCGATAATCGGACCGGTTTGAGCTATTGGAAATAATTATGGAAATATTCAGGGAGCTTGGCTTCAAAGGTCATTGTCCTGCCGCTGTATGGATGATTGAATGTCAGGGATTGCGAGTGAAGTGCCATGCTTGAAGTTTTTTAGTGCAGCAATCCTGCAGTATGAATTATAAAACAGCTATTCTCTAGAGGAATTCTGTAAATTTTGGAATATACTGTAGATATGAAGATCCAAATTCCAGCCATGTCAGGCCTCAGTGATGTCTACAGCCTCGTAGTGGAGGCGCCTCTGCGCGCGGAGCTGTTCGGGCGTGACCAGTTTGCGAAGTTCGCACGCGCGCTTGCCGGCGAGCACGAGGTTGATCCTGCTCCAGGCAGGGAACTCCTTCTTTCCAGGCTCGCGGAAAACAAGATGGTGATACGGGAGGCCCACCGGATTGCTTCGGAGGCCCTCGACAACAACCGTCAGCTTGCTCCTGCGGCCGAGTGGCTTCTGGACAACTACTATGTGATAGAAGAGCAGATTCTTCTCGCAGGCAAATATCTTTCGAGGAAATACAGCAGGCAGCTTCCGCGTCTGAAGACGGGAAAGCATGAAGGATATCCAAGAGTCTATGACCTGGCGTTTGAACTTGTCTCACATACCGATGGCAGGGTCGATGTTGGTAACCTTACGCATTTCATAGGGACGTACCAGACTGTCCAGAATCTTTCCCTTGGCGAGCTGTGGGCGATGCCTATCATGCTCAGGATGGCCCTCATCGAGAACCTGCGCCGAGTAGCACACCGTATAGCCCTTCGGCGGTTTGATCGTAATTCTGCAATAGACTGGGCTGATAGATTTCTGGCGGCCGCAAGCAAGGACTCCAAAGTGGTGATAACGGAACTGGCTGATTTTGTGAGGGAGTCCCCGAAGCTCTCGCATCCGTTCATAGCCGAACTTACGATGCGCATACACGGGCAGCATCTTTCCCTGGGGCTTGTGATCAACTGGCTTGAACGCCAGCTTTCAGAGGACGGGCAGACGATTGAGCAGATACTGCAGGCTGAAAGCCAGGATCAGGCCATAGACCAGGTGTCCATAGGCAACAGCATAACAAGCCTGAGGGCTCTCGGCGAGACCGACTGGAAGCCTTTCATTGAAGACCAGAGCATAACGGAGAAAAAGCTCAGGAAGGATCCTTCCGGCATTTACGGGCTGATGGATTTCCGGACACGTGACGCATACCGCCACGTAGTGGAGAAACTTGCCCGGAACAGCAGCATGAAGGAGGAGGGCATAGCCTCTGAAGCAGTGAATCTTGCCACGAAGAGGATGGAAAACAAGGGAGCCGATCCCAGGGAGGCCCACGTCGGCTATTTCCTGGTGGATAAAGGGCGGCCTGAACTTGAAAGCATCATCCGTCCCCGGTTCCTGGTCCGTGAAGCCGTAAAAAAACTCCTGGGCAGGAATCCGCTCCTCCTCTATCTGGGAATGGTGGCCATGCTGTCGCTGGTCCTTGCCGGAACTGCAATACTTGAAATATGGCCGGATCTCATTCACAGGGAGGTCTTCCTGGCGCTGATTTCAATCCTGGTCATAATGCTGGCGTCGAGATCAGCAATATCGATTGTCAACTGGATAACAACATCGCTGATATCTCCACGTTCATTGCCGCGGATGGATTTCTCGAAAGGGATTCCCGGCAGGTGCAGAACACTTGTGGCCGTACAGACAATGCTCACAAGGACCTCATCGATCGATGAACTGATTTCAGGCTTGGAAATATGCTACGTTGCAAACCGCGATCCCAGCTTGATCTTCACGCTTGTGACGGATTTCACCGATTCAAACCAGGAAACAATGGAGAAGGACGGAGCCCTGCTGGATTACGCCAGGAACGGCATCGAATCCCTGAACAGGAGATATGCGGCAGGCGATAGCCAGGTCTTCTTCCTGCTGCACAGGAAAAGAGAATGGAACGAGTCCGAACAGAAGTGGATGGGATACGAGAGGAAGAGGGGGAAGGTCAACGACCTCAATTCGTATATCCGCGGCAGACCCGGAAGAATAATAAATGTCTCCGGAGGAAAACAGGATTTGTTCAAGGAGGTCCGATATGTCATCACCCTTGATTCGGATACGCAGCTTCCGCCGTCGGCAGCCTGGAAGCTCGTGGGGGCGATGGCCCATCCGCTCAACAGTCCGAAGATCGATGCACAGACCGGATGCGTGACCAGGGGCTACGGGATCATGCAGCCCAGGATATCAATGAGCCTTATTGGAGCCTCCACATCATTATATTCCAAGTTCTTTTCCGGTGATGTCGGGATCGATCCATACACGCATGAAATCTCCGAAATATACCAGGACATGATCGGAACGACGCCTTTTCTCGGAAAGGGGATATATGATGTTGATGCTTTCGATGCGGCGGTCGGCAACAGGTTCCCTGAAAATACGATTCTCAGCCATGACCTTATAGAAGGGCTTTATGCAAGATGCGGATGTGTCAACGATGTCGACCTGATCGAGGATCATCCTTCTCAGTATCTTGTCGACATAAGCCGCAGGAACCGCTGGATACGCGGGGACTGGCAGATCATAAGATGGCTGTTCCCGACAGTTCCCGACGGAACCGGCAGAATAATACATAACAGCTTGTCTTTGACGGCAAAATGGATGATCTTTGACAATCTGCGGCGCAGCCTTGTTTCGCCTGCAATATTTTTTCTGATCCTCATTGTCTGCATATTCTTTCCTGAAGATATTTTCCTGTGGACCACCGTCATGCTGTCCATTTTTTTCCTTCCAATATTCATCCAGACGATATGGGGACTGTGCATAAAACCCGGCAAAGTCGCCTGGGACTACCATGTACGGCACACCCTGGACCTGCAGTTGAGGCATCTGTTCCAGGAGATCCTGCAGATCATCTTTCTGCCTTTTGAAACTTCAATGAACATAGATGCGATCCTCAAGGCGTTCTGGAGGAGGATGTTCACCGGACGCAATCTTCTTGAATGGCAGACGGCAAGAAGCGCTGAGAGACGGGCGGGTACCAGCTTCATATCAGTATTGAAACGGATGTGGAGCAATCCTGCCATAGGAATTTTCTGCTGCATCATTGTTTTCCATGATGAAAGTCCATCATTCGTTGCTGCAACGGTTTTAGGGGCGCTCTGGATACTGGCGCCGGCTGTCGCCTGGTTCATCAGCCGGCCGGCGAGGAATGTCCGTGCAAGCCTCGACGGGAACCAGAAGGAATTCCTGCGCAGGATATCGAGGAGGACCTGGAGATATTTTGAAGAGCTGGTGGGGCCGGAGAACAACTGGCTGCCTCCTGACAATCTTCAGGAAAAACCTGAATTCCAGATCGCGTGGAGGACTTCGCCCACAAACATCGGCATGTGTCTTCTCTCGACCCTTGCGGCCCGCGATTTCGGATATGTAGGTACGAGCAATTTGATTAAGCGCATACAGGGCACTTTCAAATCGATGGGACAGATGGAAATGTTCCGAGGACATTTTTTCAACTGGTATGAAACCAAGAGCCTCCGTGCCATGAAGCCACGTTATGTCTCCACGGTCGACAGTGGAAATCTGGTCGGATCCCTCATTGTACTGCGCGGAGGCCTGCTTGAACTTAAAACTTCCCCCATAGTTTCAGATCAATGGCTTGCAGGCATGAAGGACACGGCCCGACTGCTTGAAGAGGAGGCGCTCCTTGCCAGTTCCGACAATTCCACCCCTGATGCAAGAGACGCACTTCAGGCGATAATATCCCTGTGCAGGACAATCATCATGGATTCCAAGCCTGCAGGATCTCTGGATGAAATATATCTTGGTCTGAAAGATCTTATTTCCAAACAGTCCCAGTTGAAGACGGAATTGATTGGAAACGCCGAAGTCCGCTGGTGGTTGAAGACATTAAGGACGCAATGTGAAGACCTCTTTGGAGAGATTGCCCAGATTGCTCCATGGCTTGAAGGCGACTGCCTTTCCGGATCTGCATTTGAAAAAGCCAGCCAAATCCTTCCTCCGGCGGAGCTCAATGATCTGCTGTCAGATCTGCACCGGATCAGCACTCTTTCCGAAATGGCGTCCCTGAATCAGAAGTGGGGAATGAGGATTGACGGATGGATAAAGAATGTTCCCATGGACAAAGGCGGTTCAAGCCAGGACGATGAAGTGCTCAAATGGTTCAATGTCCTTCGGACCGACTTGTCTGAATCCAGCATCTGCGCAAGCAACTGGATCAGTGAACTTGAACAGCTTGGCGAGGAGTGCAGGGAGCTGTCGGACTGGGACTTGGAATTCCTTTTCCAGCCGGACCGGAAACTGCTATCCATCGGATTCAATATTGACAGCCACAAGATGGACAACAGCTATTACGATCTTTTTGCTTCCGAAGCCAGGCTCTGCAGTTTCATAGGAGTGGCGCAGGGACGTCTGCCCCAGGAGCACTGGTTCCTTCTCGGACGCCAGCAGGCCAAGGTGGAGACAGGTCCTCCCTCCCTGCTTTCATGGAGCGGTTCCATGTTCGAGTATCTGATGCCGAACCTCCTTATGCCCACATATGGAGGAACTCTGACAGACTACTCCTGCCGCAACGCCGTGAAACAGCAGATCATATATGGGAACAAGCGCCAGGTCCCGTGGGGTATATCTGAATCGTCATATAATCTGATCGACGGACAGAAGATATACCAGTACCGTGCATTCGGTGTTCCGGAACTTGGTCTTATGAGGGGTCTTTCGGAAGAGCTGGTAATAGCGCCATATGCATCGGTGATGGGGCTCATCTGCATGCCCGTGGAGGCGTGCCTTAATTTGCAACGTCTCGCAGAAGATGGGATTCTGGGCAGGATGGGCATGTATGAGGCGGTGGACTATACGGCCATGCGCATACCGGCCGGACAGGACAGGGCCGTAGTGTGGAGCTATATGGCCCACCACAGCGGCATGAGCATGCTGTCGCTGGCGCATGTGCTCCTCAACAGGCCGATGCAGAGACGTTTCATACTGGATCCCGAAATGAGATCATCTCTGCTTCTTCTCCAGGAGCGCATTCCTGCAGTTCTCAATGAATCCGCCCTCATCACTCATCCCCATTCGGGAATTTCGAACAAGACAGATGCGCAGATCAAGGAATCAATAACGCGTGTCTATACAAATCCCGATTCTGAAGTGCCGCGCGTGCAGATGCTGAGCAATGGACGATATAATGTGATGCTGACAAACGCAGGCGGCGGATATAGCAGATGGCAGGGCATGGACCTGGTGCGCTGGAGGGAGGATGTGACGCGGGACTGCTATGGGTTGCACTGTTATGTGCAGGATGCCGAATCAGGCGGATTCTGGTCCACCACATATCAGCCGACATGCATCCGTCCCCGCAGCTATGAAGTCATATTCTCCCAGGCCCTGGTCGAGTTCCGCAGCATAAGCAATGATATTGAATCCTACACGAAGATAACAGTCTCTCCGGAGGATGACATTGAAATAAGGCGCATGACAATACGCAATCTTTCGTCTTCGGAAAGAACACTCGACCTGACCAGCTACGCGGAAGTAGTTCTTTCTGAAGAGCTGGCAGATATGTCGCACCCCGTATTCAACAGCCTTTTCATACAGACGGTACTGCTTCACGACAAATCCGCCATCTTGTGCACACGCCGTCCGCGTTCAGAACAGGAGATTGTCCCCTGGATGTTCAAAAGCATGGTTGTACACAACGGACAGCCGGTCAAGGATTGTTCGTTTGAAACCGACCGCAACAAATTTATCGGGAGGACCCGCAGTCTATCGAATCCTGCTGCGATGGATGCCGTCGGCAGGCTGTCAAATACGGCCGGCATGGTGCTTGAGCCGATAGCGTCCATAAGGCGCAGGATCGTTGTTCCTGCCGGGGAATCTGTCATGGTGGATCTTATAATGGGAGCCACGTCGACCAAGGAACAGGCTTTGCTTCTCATAGATAAATACCGTGATTATCGCCTTGCTGAACGCGTATTCGACATCGCATGGACCCACAGCCAGGTGCTTCTCCAGCATCTCCGGGCCACGGAAGCCGATGCCCAGCTGTTCGGCCGCCTTGCAAGCTCGATCATTTACGCAAACGCACGACACCGCGCCGGCGCCGGCATAATCTCCCACAACAACAAGGACCAGTCCCTGCTGTGGAGGTATGGCATTTCCGGTGATCTGCCGATCATGCTCATCCATGCAATGGATTCAACAGGGATCGATCTGGTGAGTCAGGCAGTGCGCTGCTATGCATACTGCCGCAACAAGGGGCTCCGCTTCGACCTCGTCATCTGGGTGGATACGATCTCAGGATACCGTCAGCCCCTCCGTGACGAGATAACTGGAATGATATCCGCTGATTCGGAAGCGCAGATGCTTGATCAGAAAGGGGGTATTTTCATCCGTACCACGGATCAGATACCCGAGGAGGACCGGCTTCTCCTCCAGGCCGCGGCACGTGTCTATATGACGGACAGGGCCGGGACATTTGCAGAACAGGTCGAACGGAGATTCCGGAGTGAAGCAAAATTGCCGTTCTTCGTTCCAAGACGGACGGCTCCTGCCGGTGAGAAGGACATTCCTATCACAAGGACTGATCTGGTTTTTTTCAATGGATACGGAGGTTTCACCCAGGACGGACGTGAATATGTGATCATCCTCGCCCCCGGCGTGGTGACTCCGGCACCATGGGTGAATGTCCTTGCCAACAGCAGCTTCGGCAGCGTGATATGCGAGACAGGATCGGCCTACACATGGTTTGAAAATGCACGGCAGTTCCGCATTACTCCATGGTATAACGATCCGGTAAGCGGAACATCAGGCGAAGCATTCTATGTGCGGGACGAGCAGACAGGGGCGTTCTGGTCTCCGACACCAGGCCCCGCCCGCGGAAAGACTTCCTATGTATGCCGTCACGGCCTTGGTTATTCGGCCTTCGAACACAGGCAGAACGATATTTTCACGGAGACATTGGCCTATGTTCCAGTTGACGTTCCGGTAAAGCTGGCCCTGATCAAGATTCGAAACTTGTCCGACCGTGAACGGAAGGTGTCCGTCACTTCATTTGCTGAATGCGCAGTCGGCGAATTGAAGGGGCGCAGCTCGATGCACGTGGTCAGCAGGATCGATCCCCAGACGAACGCCATTTTCCTGACCAATTCATTCAATACCGAGTTTTCCAGCGTGATAATTTTTGTACAGACAAGCGAATCCGAACGTACGTTCACCGGCGATCGTACGGAATTTATCGGACGCAACGGCTCCCTTGAAAGTCCTGCTGCAATGTTCAGACAGAGGCTTTCCAACAGGGTAGGGCCCGCCCTTGATCCTTGTGCGGCAATTCAAACATATGTGACAATTCCACCAGGACAGGAGAGGCAAGTTGTCTTTATGCTCGGCGGGGCTCAGAGCAAGGAGGAGGCGAGGAGCATCATACAGAAGCACAGTTCCAGGGCCGGAGCCTGGCAGGATCTTGAAAAAGTCTGGGATTCATGGAAGCACTGCCTGGGCGCGATCAATGTGGAGACTCCGGACAGAGCGTTGAACCTCCTCGTAAACAACTGGCTGCTATACCAGGTGATAGCCTGCCGCATATGGGGACGCAGCGGTTTCTACCAGTCGGGAGGAGCCTTTGGTTTCCGGGACCAGCTGCAGGATTCCATGTCGCTTCTCCATTGCAGGCCGGACATGCTGAGGAGCCATATACTTCTCTGTTCCAGCCGTCAGTTTGGCGAAGGAGATGTCCAGCATTGGTGGCATCCGCCTTCAGGCCGTGGCATCCGCACGCATTTTTCGGATGACTACCTGTGGCTTCCGTTCGTGGTCTGTCATTATGTCCACGCTACAAACGATACAGGAGTGCTCGATGAAAAAACTTCTGTGCTCAGCGGCCGTCCAGTCCCTGAAAATGAGGAATCATACTACGACATGCCATATAAGGGGGATAAGCAGATTTCGGTTTATGACCACTGCGTGCGCGCCATCGAACTGGCCATGTCCCGGATAGGCGAACACGGTCTTCCTCTCATGGGATGCGGAGACTGGAATGACGGTATGAACCATGTGGGCATCAAAGGCAAAGGCGAAAGTGTCTGGCTTGCTTTCTTCCTCATAGACGTACTCCAGCAGTTTGAGAAGATATCTCAAGGACGCAATGATCTGGAGTTTGCCGAAAAATGCCGGCTGATGAAAGCGTCCTTGAAGGAAAATATTGAGAAGAACGCATGGGACGGACAATGGTATAAACGTGCCTATTTTGACGATGGCAGCCCGCTTGGCTCGCATGTAAATACCGAATGCAGCATCGACTCGATTCCGCAAAGCTGGGCCATTCTCAGCGGTGCGGCGGATCCGGAAAGAAGCAGACAGGCGATGGATGAAGTGGAAAAACAACTGGTCAGGCAGAAACTTGGGCTTGTCCAGCTCTTCGATCCTCCTTTCGACAAGTCTGATCCTTCCCCCGGCTATATCAAAGGCTATATCCCGGGCGTCAGGGAGAACGGCGGACAATACACGCATGCTGCTGTCTGGGTTGGAATGGCATTCTCAAAACTTCATGACGTGAAACGCGCCTGGGAAATAGCAAGGATGATAAATCCCGTCAACCATGGCAGCACAAAGAAGCAGATTGGAAAATACAAGGTCGAGCCATATGTCGTTTCCGCCGACATTTATACTGCCAAACAGCATGAAGGCCGGGGCGGATGGACCTGGTACACGGGCAGCGCCGGATGGATGTACCGCTTCTTCGTGGAAAGCCTTATCGGACTGAAATTGGAAGTTGACAGGCTGTCTTTTGAACCGGTGCTTCCGGCGGACTGGAAGGAATGCACCATACATTATCGTTTCCGTGAAACAGTCTATCACATTAAAATCCATATCCGCGGACCGGAGACATGGCTTGTAAGGAGCGTTCTCGTGGACACAAAAGCACAGGATGATCTGCAGGTCCATCTGGTCGATGACCACCAGGATCACACCGTAGAAGTTGAAGTCGGCGGCGGGAAATCAGAGAATTCCGCTGAACAGCCCTGAAAGCGGAAAAGATAATTTTACTAATAGTCTCGAAATAGAATGGAGTTCCAAAATAACGGAGGGCGGACTTTCCAGTCCGCCACTTCGCGGGTTGGAAAATCCGCGCTCCTTTGAAGAGGAAATACCTCGAAATTATTATGAGACAACCAGTAACTTATACCGTTTTGCATTCATCGGGAAAGGAACGCGTCAACAGAGTGACGCGGCTACAGCTAGGATTTGTTGTAGCCACGTCACTCTGTTGACGTGCTCTATTTAATCTTCGTTGGGTCAATTCCCCGACCCTTGGGTCGGCTTTGATTTTCTTCATTATAAAGAATCTCCGGCCCGTCCGAAGGGGACGGAGGACCCGAAGGACGTGGGAGTCCGTCCGTAATACCCCGCTGCTTGCGGCGGGGATAGGATGGACGTCAGGAGATTATTTATTATAACTATGGAAGTATTCGGGGACCTTGGCTTCGAAGGTCATTGTCCTGCCGCTGTACGGATGATTGAATGTCAGGGATTGCGAGTGGAGCGCCAGACGGCCTCTGGACTTGTCTCTGCCGTATTTGTCGTCATTGACTATCGGATGCCCTTTCTCTGACAAATGGACTCGGATCTGGTTTTTCTTGCCGGTCACCAGATCGATCTCAAGCAGGCTGAAGTTTTTTGATTCCTTTAAGACCTTATAAGCAGTTATGGCAAGCTCGCCTCTTTGCTGGTCTTTGACGGAGAAAACCCTGTAATCATCGTTTTCCGCCAGATATGAAGTTATTGTCCCGGCTTTTTCCTTTAATATTCCATGGACCACCGCAAGATATTTTTTCTTGACAGTCTTCCCCCATTGCTGCTTGAGGTTTTCCATCGAATTAAAACTTTTGGCAAACACAAGGACGCCGGACGTCTCGCGGTCCAGGCGATGCACGACAAAGACCTGCTTCTTCGATTTGCAGTCCCCCCTGCGCACATAACTTGTCAGGATCTGATGGGCCGTTTTTTCTTTCTCGTAATTAGCCCTTACAGTCAGGAGGCCCGGCTCCTTGTCGATGACAATGACATCCATGTCCTCGTAGAGGATTTCCATGCCCTTGGGCCTGTGTCTGAAAGGAACCGGCTTGATTTTTCCCATCGGTAACGCCTTGCTTAAAGATTTCCAGATTTGCCTAAAATACAGCACTATCCTATGAAAACCAATCCTCGTATTTTATAATTCGTTCGTAGCGACTGACTGCGGAGGTCGCAGTTTTATCAATAAGAAACTTTTACCGGTTAAGTAGGGCGGTCATTCCTGGCCGCCATCTTGTCGGGCTTCCGCCTTCGCTAAGATGCTACGGCGGGACAAGGGAAAGTCCGACCTACTTCAGAGGCAAGTTTCAAAGGAGTTAAGCCATTATTGGCTGTGGTTTTAGAAAGCAAAGAGAAGAGACACGCAAGAATGCGTTAACTACAAGCGATGAAAGCTTTGGTGAATGAACAGGGAATCCTATCCTAAGCGTAAGGTGGATTAAGCCTGCAAGGGCTGTTCTTCAATTTGAATATTGGAACTTGGAGTTTTACGTTTGCCCTGGGCGGGATATTTTTTTTCATAGACATCCTTGCCATTAGGGGTTTTTGATGTACATTTTCTCCCCTTTTGCATATATCATGGATTAATCCAAATACCGAATCAGGAGTGTTTTATTTATGGATGGACAGGCGAACGGCTTCAAGCAGTTGATGCTTACAATGGGCCCGATTTTAATTTTCGTGGTCATGATCTTCTTCCTCTTCCGCTCGCAGCAGAAGGAGAACAAGAGACGCCAGGAGATGCTCACCAAGATAAAGACCGGCGACAAGGTCGTCACATCCGGAGGCATCCACGGGATCGTTTCAAATGTAAAGGAACATACTTTCATAGTCAAAATAGCCGACAACGTCAAGATCGAAGTCAACAAGAGCGGTGTCAGCGCAGTCATTGAAAAGGAAGAGAAAGAAAGCAAATGAACAAACAACCTATTTTTTTCAGGAGCCTGTTCGCGGTCGTCGTAACCCTTGTCTTCGTATGGGCGATGTTTCCCCTGGAGCAGCAGGACATATTCGAAGTATTCAAGAAAAAGCTGAACAAGACGGACGCCAGCATTGAAAAGGTGCTGAAGCTCGCTGAGATCAAGAAGAAGGAAAAGGGCGTATATGCCGTTTCCGCCCTCGACGAGGCGGCCGGCGAGGTCGGCGTAGATCTCAGGGACTATATCACTGTCAAGAACGCGATCAACAACCGCGACGTCATAAATTACCTCCGCGAACAGTCGAGCAGCGCGATCAGGCGCGGAATCGACATCAACGGCGGTGTCGAATTCTTCCTCAAGCTCCTGCCGAAGGAAGATGAAAATGGGAAAAAGATCAAGGTCGAAGACAAGAATTTCACGCAGTACCGCGACGCAGCGATCGAAATCATAAGGAACCGTCTTGAGAGCCAGAAGATCTATGAGACCGAAATATCCCCGGCCGGACCTGACTTCATATCCCTGAAGGCCCCTATTGTGGGAAAAGAGGAGAAACTCAAGCTGTTGAACCTGATCAAGATGTCCGCCAAGCTCGAGTTCAGCCTTGTCCATGCCAAGAACCGCGAACTCGTGTCCGAATACAATTCTCTTCCTCCCGAGGAAAGGAACAAGGTCATTCCCAATGGATACAGGGTGATGGAGATGATGGACATCAAGCCCGGAAAGAAGGCGGAGAAACTCACCTATTTCATCAAGCGCATTCCGGAGATGACCGGAAAGAACATAATCGATGCCGGACCGGAAGTGGATCAGTACGGACAGAGGCAGATACATCTTGCATTCAACGGCGAAGGCGCAGCCCAGTTTGGAAAGGTGACAAGGGAGAACGTCGACCGCCAGCTTGCAATCATCCTCGACGGGACACTTTATTCGGCGCCCAACATCCAGAATGCAATCGAGCAGGGCCGTGCACAGATCACCGGACAGTTCTCAAAGGAGGAGGCGGAGAATATTTCAAACGCACTGCTAAGTGGAAGTCTTCCCATGGAGATTGACGTGCAGGGAGTGTTCGACACGGATCCGACACTTGGCGAATCCGCGCTGAAGAACAGCCTTATGACAGGGCTGGTATCCTACATATTGGTATTGCTCTTCATGATTTTCTACTATAGGAAAGCCGGACTTATCGCGAATGTCGCCCTGACTCTGAACGTAGTGCTGCTTCTCGGCGGATTCTCCGCCTTCAACTGCACTCTCACCCTCGCAGGTATCGCAGGTATCATCCTCACCATAGGTATGGCTGTCGATGCGAACGTCCTCATATACGAGCGAATCCGAGAGGAGCTTGAAAACAACAAGACGCTCGCGAACGCAGTAGATGCCGGATTCGACAGGGCGTTCATAACGATCCTCGACTCCAACCTGACGACTATCCTGATAGGTATCATACTCATGTGGCAGGGAACTGGAGCAGTCAAGGGATTCGCAATTGCACTGACCCTCGGTGTCGCTCTCAACCTGTTCACATCTCTCTTCATCACAAGGCTGATGTTTGACATCATGGCGAAATACACGGAGTTCAGGACATTGAAGATGCTCAAGGCCTTCTCCCTCCCCAACATAGACTTTCTCAAAATCGGCCATTTCGTGTCACCGGCCATGGCCATCTTCGCCATCTTCATCATCGGAGCCTGCTGCTACAAGGGCAAGGCGATATTAGGCATCGATTTCACCGGCGGTACGCTTCTGACATATGAATACAAGGAAAGAGTGGTCGAGACCTCCGTAGGTGACGAACTTGTCAAGGCCGGATTCCCATCCACAAAGATAACATACAAGACCAACATGACGCAGAACAGCAAGATCATGGAAATCATCATTCCTCCGACAAAAAAGGACGGGGAAGTGAAAATCAAGGAAATGAACGCCCATGAACAGGTGTTGTCAATCCTGAACAAGGCGTTCCCGAAGGCTGAATTCAAGGGTGGAGAAGAAGTGTCCATCGGCGGCCTTATCGGCTGGGAGTTCTCCAAGAAGGCAATAGTGGCTTTCATCCTGGCCATAATTGGCATGATAATCTATCTGTCGCTCAGGTTCGAGTTCGCATACGGATGCGCAGCAATGGTCGCGCTCTTCCATGACGTATTCATTGGAGTCGGCGTTTACGTGGTCTTCTGGGACGGTGAAATATCGATGCAGGTCGTCGCCGCAGCCCTGACGATCCTTGGATTCTCCGTCAATGACACCATCGTCATATTCGACCGTATAAGGGAGGATGTAGGACTCATAAAGAACAAGACCTACAAGGAACTCGTCAATCTCAGTATAAACCAGACCCTTAGCCGAACCTTCATAACCTCGTTCACCGTATTCCTTGTTATTCTCATCATGTATGTCATGGGCGGTAACAACCTCAAGGACTTCGTGATCGTGATGCTGATAGGTGTGGTCACGGGAACATTGTCCACCGTTTTCATCGCCACTCCGATCATAACGGTATGGCACAAGCGCCTTGGCCTTAAACTCATGGCGGACCAGAAGGAAGACAACAAGGTATCGGCACCTGCCCGTACATAGGAATGGCCGTCTTATAAAAGCTTTGATTTAAAAATGTAGCACAGGCATCTTGCCTGTGATTTGTCCCTATGTTAGACTGCCCGTCCTGCTCTGTCCGGCCAGAAAAATTCAAATACCCTTGCAGGATATAAAAAAAATCCACCTGCCCGGAAACAGGCAGGATTTCCAAAAATCCGGAATTGTCTTGCAAAAGCGCTATTACCGGCTATTTTATAATATCACTTAACAAGTAGCCGGTAAAAAAAGAAGGAGCATCAGCATGTATTACGGACGCGCCCTGCAGAAGAGATGGCTGAAGGCCTCGGAAAGCTTTCCAGTCCTGCTCCTTACCGGCCCCCGCCAGGTCGGCAAGACCACAATGCTGAAGAACATCCGTGAAAAGAAGAGGAAATATGTCTCCTTGGATGATTTGAGCCTGAGGATGCTTGCAAAGGAGGATCCGGTTCTTTTCCTGAAACAGTACTCCCCTCCCGTCATAATCGACGAGATACAATATGCCCCTGAACTGATGCCCTATATAAAAATTGCCGTTGACTCGTCAGGCGGCAAAGGGGAATACTGGCTCACCGGCTCCCAGCAGTTCCAAATGATGAAAGGGGTTACGGAAACTCTTGCCGGAAGAGTCGCCATAGTTAACATGCTGGGCTTCTCACTAAGGGAAAAATCTGCAGGCAGGATGAATCTCATGCTTCCCCCGTTCACGCCCGATGATGCGACCCTTAAGACCAGGAGGAGCAGTTCAGACCGCCCAATGAAGAAGGATATCTCCGTCGACATATGGCGCGGTTCCTTTCCGGCACTGGTTGAAAATCCCGGTACTGACAGGGATATATACTTCAGCTCGTACCTGCAGACATATATCCAGAGGGATGTGAGGGATCTGACGCAGGTCGGAAACCTCCAGGCGTTCACGACTTTCCTTAAAGTCTGTGCGGCCAGGACAGGACAGCTCCTGAACATCTCGGATATCGCAAGGGATTCGAATATAAGCATTCCGACGGCAAAGAACTGGCTTTCCATCCTGGAAGCGAGCTGTCAGATATTCCTCCTGTATCCGTTCCACAGCAATATCACCAAAAGACTTACAAAGACCCCGAAGCTCTACTTTCTCGACACTGGATTCTGCTCCTATCTGACCGGATGGTCGTCACCGGAAACCCTCTTTAACGGGGCGATGTCCGGACATATCTTTGAAACCTTTGTCTTCACCGAGATCCTGAAAAGCTGGTGGAACTCCATAAGGACACCCCAGATCTTCTATTATCGCGACAAGGACTGCCGGGAGATAGACCTGCTCATATTGAAGGACAATACCATTTATCCTGTTGAAATAAAGAAATCGGCGACAGTGAAAGGCGAATGGGCAAGACACTTCGACGCCATTTCAAGGTTCAGCGAGGAAAAAGGGAATGGTGCGGTGATCTGCATGAGCAGCGAAGAAGTCCCGCTCAGGCCCGGTGTCATGGCAATCCCTGTCAGCTACATATGATTTCCGCCTGACAGCAGTTGGGCCCTGTTCTCTGTGATTGTTTCTGCCGATGGAGCGCCGGCACTTGTCCCGTCAGCCCCGCCGAATGACTGGAATCCCGCCGGCTCAAACCTCATCGTCACTTCGGATCTCCTTTGTCCATCCCCAGGAGGATTTCCCTGGCCTTCCGACGTTCATCCTCGTTGCCGATGATCAGAAGTATGTCGTTTGGAAGAATGGAGATGTCCGGCGAAGGATTTGGAATGTGCTTGCCGTCACGGTAGATGGCGACTACACTTACTCCTGTTTGTCCGCGCAGACGGAGATCGCGGAGGCTCTTCTGGATGGACGGGGAGTCCTCGGACATGGCGACCGGCTCGCTTACGCCGTGCAGGAAGGAAGTCTTTTCAACCGTCAATATAGCCTGACGTGTGGGTTCGCTGGTCGCCAGTCCCAGTACTTCATCCAGCAATCCCTCCATGTCTTCAGTTGCAGAGGATATTTTCCTGCGGGCGAGGAGCCCGCAAAGAATGACCAGTGCGACGAGACTGCACGAGTAAATCCACGAATGCATGAAGGAATGGACGGAAAAAAGGTAGACTGTCCCAAGAATGGAGAAAAGGGAGAATAGAGTGACATTGTAGAAGTGGCGCACATTCATCATTCTGAGCAGAGTCGGGCTCATCGTCACCAGGAGCAGAAGGACATGGTTCCCATATTTTGCAGTAGCGATGAACAACGGCAGCGAAATGAAGGTAAGTACCGCCAGTATCAAAAACTGCATGGGGATGGGATCGATTGATGTGACGGCGTATGGGATGAGACGTGCAACCCCATGGGTCAGCATCAAGGCGCTTATGAGGACAGCGACATATACCATCATCCTGACAAGATATTTTGAAAAGACGCGTGTCACTGGAGGCTGTCCGCCGGTTCCAGTAGATTTCAGGAGCCATGCCTGATAACGGTTCAACGCCCTCTGGAAGGAATCTGGAGTCAACCGTATGAAGATGTCAACTATGCCGTCTGCATTACGGATAAGATATGGTGTGCAGAGCGTTGTCAGAGAGGACACCGCTACCGCCAATGGGAAAAAGAAGTCGCTTGTCAGCTTCAGTGAAGCCCCCAGGCTGGCGATGACGAAGGAGAACTCTCCGATCTGGCCCAGGCTGACGCCGATCTTGAAGGAGGTCTTGAGGTTGAGCCCGGCCAGGAACGCCCCTGCTGAATCCGTAATAATCTTTCCCGCCAAAGTTGCAAAGGTGATGATAAGTATTGGCCATTTGTATTCCCATAGGATCTGCGGTTCAATCATCATGCCGGCGGAGACAAAGAAGATGGCGCTGAACATGTCCCTGACTGGATGTACCCATTCGTCGATCATGACGATCTCCTTGGAGGCTGCAATGACAGCTCCGATCAGGAAAGCTCCCAGTGCGACCGAAAATCCGAAGGTCGCCGCGAGCAGTGCGCCGCCCAGGCACGAGGCCAGTACGACTATCCCCAGCATTTCCCTTACTTGGAATTGCGCCACCCAGTTCAAGACCCTCGGAACTATTAATAGCCCGAAGACCAGGAAAAGAATGATGAAAAAACCAATTTTCAACATTGATGTGACCAGAAGTTCCACCTGGGCTTCTCCACCGGCCCCGAGCCCTGACAGGACAGACAGGATCAGTACGGCCACAATGTCCTCCAGAATCAGGATCCCGAAGACGACCTGTGCAAAATCCTCCTTGAGCAGCTTCATGTCCATGAAGACTTTGACGATGATGGTGGTACTGCTCATGGAAAGGATGGCTCCAAGGAAAATGCTGTTGCCCTGGCTCCATCCGAAAAGCCGGCCCAGGAGATAGCCTATCCCAAGCATTCCCAGCACTTCGAATGCCGCCCCCATGGTCGCCGCAAAGCCTACCCGGCGCAATTTAGGCAGGCTGAATTCCAGGCCAAGCGAGAACATAAGGAGTATCAGGCCTAGTTCCGCCATGGTATGGATGCTGTGTATGTCCTTCACCAGTGAAAAGGGAGGGGTGTAGGGCCCGATTATGAGCCCGGCCAGCAGATAGCCGATGACGACTGGCTGCCGGAACCAATGGCAGAGGAGCGTCGCGGCTGCGGCAATTGCCATGACGATTGTCAGATCCCTGAGTAATACTGATTCCATACGGTTTAAATTACCCTTTTCTATCAGCCTTCCTTCGCAGGATGATAAGCTGAATGGAAATGGTTAAAAACTTATATCTTGTCTTTATGGCGTCAAGCGCATCCCACTTCGCCCCTTGGGCTACGAGGGACAGTCCGCTCATCATAAAACCATTCGAGTCCGGAACAATCAATCATTTCTTCCATTCTTGACGTTTCGGCATCTCCTACGGCGTACTCGCAGTTAGGAGCATGCCATGGTGTACGCAATCAATTTGTTCTTTCCTTCCAAATTTTCGGATTGCGTTTGGCGTGGAAAACACCAAGAACAATAATGCGTTGGTCGTCTAGAATAAAAAACACTTCGTATGGAAAACGACGGGACAAGGCACGCCTTACATTGCGATGAACTTCAGGGAACTGCCGTGGATTACGCAGAATAGCGTTGAATATGGCATCAATACATAGTAGAAATTCTGAACCTAGACCTGAAAAACGGTCTTCATACCAAGCAAAAGACTCCCTCATTTCTTCTTCGGCTTCAGGCCGTATGATGAGCTCATGACTCACCTTCTGCTCCTGATACGCTCCTTTACAATGATCCAGGGAGATCCTGCATCAGGATTCTGATGGTAAGCATCAAGCCGGGAGTCCAGCTCCACTTTCTCGGCTTCGGTCAATGGGACTGACTGAGGTACTTCGACAACACTGTCCCAGATGTCTTCTGCAAGCTGGATGCGCTCGGATACGCTGAGACTGAGAATGTCGGCTTTTGCTATTGTTGACGTGATCATGACCCTTAAAATAACCCCTCCCATGATTTTTTCAATTTCTTTTTTTACTATGGCATTGTCAGTCTTGTAACTAAATGAAATATAAAGTTTTCCTGTGAAGGTCGAAGTTGGGGAAACGCTAAATTCTGATATATTGTCATCAAATTTCTTTTTAAATCCAAAAGGGGCTCTCTGTTGTGATCTTGAATCGGTACTTAACATTAAAACGCTTTCGTATGAACGTTGCTTGAACCAAGAATTAATTTTCTTGATAAATTCATACTCATCAATTTCCTTTTCAAAATTCAATTTATAATCTAATTTAGAAACGGAATCATTATCTGGTTTGGATTCCACGCTGAAACAACTCAGATTTAAGGCTGATACAAAAATGGCAATCAATATAGATTTAATTATTTTCATAGATAACTGTACTTCTACGCAGCTGCGTTTTTTCGGGAAACCGGTTAAACTATATTTTAAAAATCCCACAAAGTCAACAATAAATCTTGCAAATCTATGTTAACTAATATAATATAGGCTAAATAAACATGCTAATAAATAAGGAAAACGGCGTTTCAGCCGGTTATTATCCATGTTGCGCAGCCGCGTGTAACTTGGTAACTCGGTTATAGTATAAACGCTTTAACATGAAAGGCAATAATAACATGGGCACTTAATGAGAGGCTAATTGAGCCGATTTCAAAACTCGAATTTAAAGGAGCGCGGGTTTTCTTACCCGCGGAAATCTAACTCAAACGGCGGACTGGAAAGTCCGCCCTCCGTTAGTTTTGAATCGGCTCAGGGCAATTTTGAAATTGCCTCAATCTATTTCGAGAAGTTCCCGATTGGTAGCAAGGCAGTGGCAGCTTAGCTTCTGTTTCAAAGACAGTGTTTCCCGTTGCAGCGCTTAAATTTCCTTGAAATATTCCCCCTGCGCTTGAAGAACACCCTCATCGGGTATATTTGTCTATTCCTTTTTTCCCAAGTAAAACTTAATAAATTACATACGGAGGATTTAAAATGGCGGACAGCGAGAAATCGGAAAAAGCCGATAAAGCCGAAAAAACGGAGAAGCCCGAAAAGGGCGATAAGGGCGTCAGGGACAAGAACCTTTCGATAGCCCTCAGCCAGATAGAGAAGGAATACGGCAAAGGCTCGATAATGAGGCTCGGCGATACGCACATGCACGTCGACGTCCCGATCATAAGCACTGGAGCGCTCGCTCTCGACATAGCCCTCGGCATCGGCGGAGTTCCAAGAGGAAGGGTTGTTGAAATATATGGACCGGAATCTTCCGGAAAGACCACGCTCTGTCTCCACATTATCGCAAACGCACAGCGCGGTGGCGGCGTAGGTGCATTGATCGATGCGGAACACGCCTTTGATCCGCAGTACGCGAAGATGATCGGCGTCAATCTCGACACACTGCTCATCTCCCAGCCGGACTGCGGTGAAGACGCCCTGAGCATAACTGAAACTCTCGTGAAAAGCAACGCTGTCGACGTAATAGTGATCGACTCGGTCGCTGCGCTCGTGCCGAAGGCCGAACTTGAAGGGCAGATGGGCGATTCGTTCATGGGGCTCCAGGCGCGTCTGATGTCGCAGGCCCTCAGGAAGCTCACCGGCGCGATCAGCCGCAGCAGGACCTGCTGCATATTCACGAACCAGATCCGCGAGAAGATCGGCGTGATGTTCGGAAACCCCGAGACAACCCCCGGCGGAAACGCAATGAAATTCTACAGCTCGATCCGCATGGACATCCGCAGGGTGACCGCCATAAAGGACGCCCTGGGCGGAGTCACCGGGAACAGGACGAGGGTCAAGGTCGTGAAGAACAAGTGCGCACCGCCGTTCAAGATCGCCGAATTCGACATCAACTTCAACGAAGGCATATCGCGTGCCGGCTCGATCGTCGATGTCGCCGTCGACTTCAAGGTGATCGAAAAGAAAGGTTCATGGTTCTCGTTCGGTAGCGAACAGCTCGGTCAGGGCAGGGATGCCACGAAGGCCTACCTCCAGGAGAACCCCGACATCCAGAAGAAGATCCTCGAGAAGATCTACGAGAATGTGAAATCCGGGGCCAAGATCGTCACCGGAGACAAGAAGGACGAGTAGGATTACGGTTCATTGGGTGATTTGATGATTGGTTGATTTGGGGATTGATGACGGAATGAACGTCTTTGCAGAATACGGCGTGACAGGCTGGATGGTTGCGTATGAAGGAAATAATCATAATAAAAACAATTGGAATAATTTTAGGATTTCCTATTAAATATTTTCATTCCTTCATGTGTTTTTGGTGTTCAATTGAATTCAAACCCAATCATCCAATCATCCATCAATCCAATCATCCGTCATCCTCTGGGATGACTATGGATATCATTCTGAATAACAGAAGATTGAAAAACTGCTTCGCCCTTGCAGCGGCCGTTCTTTTCTGCGTGCTTTCTGTCTCCGCCCAGGATGCGAACGGGAAATATTACAGGTCGAGGCAGATCGGAGACAAGGCCTTCAGCGACGGATACTACTCCCTTGCCGTGAAGTTCTACACCCAGTATAAGAACGAAGCGGCCGATGACCAGGCCGCCCTGAAGGATTCCTACTGCTGTCTTTTTTCAGCACATGTGGGAAACAGGGACGCCAAAAACGCACGCACCGAATTCCAGGAGTTCTCCGCGAAGTTCGCAGATGAGATCGCAGCCGGCAAGGAGTTCGCCCAGAGGGCCGACTACTGGAACGCCAACATTCTCGTGCTCGAAGGGGAGCTCGACCTGGCGATCGACGCCTACAACCGCATCCTCAAGACAGCTCCTGATATTTCCGACATCTATGCGGAATCGCTTTCAGGCCTTGCCGCCGTATGGGTGATCAAGCTGAACTGGGACGAGGCGGAAAAAACATATCTCAAGCTCGAAGCTGTCGGCAAAGGCACAAGATGGGCGGACTACGCCAGGAAACAGAGGATACTTGTCGCCATCTACAAGGGTGACATTGAAAAAGCCCGTTCAATGCTGAACGCAGGCGATTCAAAGAACGTGACGGATGTCCTCCTGACAGTATTCCTCCTCGTAAAGGAGGGCAAGCTTGCGGAGGCCGACGAGATGTACAAGAAGATCAGGAGCCAGGCACAGGGGCCGGATTCCCTCTGGTTCCTCGCCAGCTTCAACCTTGCGAACGCGTATCTGGACAAGAAGAACCTGCAGTCAGCCCTTGTCTACCAGAAGGACGCCGAGTTTTTCGCGGAGAGTGAAATTGACAAGGAGAAGATGCTCCTGCAGATGATAAATTCGCAGGCTCTTTCCGGAAACAACGAAGGAGCCATCGGGACCTGCCAGAGGTTCCTGAAGAATTATCCGAACTCCTCAAGCAGCGGAAGGATAATGCTCCAGCTGGCGAGGATGTTGATGGCGCTGAAGAAATACCAGGAGGCCGTGAACATCTACAAGGAGATGTTGAACAGTCCTAAAATCGACAATGCGATGAAATTGTCGGCCGCCAGGGAGGCCGGACAGGTCTTCATCGCCGAAAAGCTGTACAACGAGGCCCGTGAGAAATTCAACTACATTGTTGAGAACGCCCAGGACAGGGCCAGGAAATTCGAAGCCAGGATACAGCTTGCCGACATATTGTGCCTGGAGAAGAAATATTCCGAGGGTGCAGCCGCGTTCGAGAAGATAGCGGGCGAAGATCCGATGTCCAGGGAGCCCGCCCTGCTGAAGCAGGTGAATGCGGTCTTTGAAATGAAGGATTACCAGAAGGCCTTCGTGCTTCTCGGTTCGTACATGAAGGAGTTCGACAGGGGCGCAAGCTACCAGAGCGCCTATTTCCTCTATGGCATGACGCTTCTGAAGCTCAGGAAGTTTGATGATGCGGCCGGGGTATTTGCGGATTTCGCAAAAAGATTTCCGGAGAACACGGACGCCCCAAGGGCATGGTTCGAAATGGGGAACATCGGATTTGACAGCGGAAACTACAAGATGGCCGAGGAGAACTACTCGAAGATCCTCGAGACCTATCCGAAGGATGAGATTGCGCCGAACGCGCTCTACAAGAGGCTCTACGCCCATTTCCTCTCTGGCGGCGAGGAGGCGGCCGGGAAGGATCTTGAGCTCCTCAGGAAAAATTATTCTGATTCGCTCTTCACGGTGAAAGGACTTTTCTGGCAGGCGGATTTCCTCAGGGACGGAGGGAAGTTCGACAAGGCGGAGGCGGTGCTACAGGAGCTTGCGGCCAAATATGCCGCGAAACCGTCCGTCGCCTCCGAGGCGATCTATGAATCCGCGTATATCTGTTCCAAGGCCGGGAAAAATGACAAGGCCGTAAAGTATCTCGACGAGCTTTCGGAAAAATTCCCCAACGAGAGCATCGTCTCCGAGGGATTCATGCTCAGGGGGGATATCCTTTCCGAGGCCAATGAATTTGAAAAGGCGATTCCTTTCTATACCAAGGCCGCCGAACGAAGGCCGGGTTCGAATCTCGAGACAGCCTGCTGGGGGCGTCTCGGAGACTGCTATTTCTCCATCGCCTGGAAGACACCGGACAACTCCAACATCATGACGGCAACCGATTATTTCAGGAAAATCATTGCAAGGACGAACATATCTTTGAATTTCAGGGATCAGGCGGTATATAAGCTTGCCAAATGCGATGAGACGATAGGCGACAAGGGCAGCGCGCTTGCAAGATACCGTGAAATCATATATGGTTATCAGGCCGACAAGGACAAGGGGGAGATAAGGGATCCTGTCTGGCTCATCAAGGCCGCCCAGGCCGCCGCAAGGCTTTATCTCGAGAAGGAGACGCCCGAAGCCGCGGAGGCGGCCGTCAGCATCTACAGGAAGCTTGTCGCCCTCAACATGGAGCCGAAGGACGATTTCACCAAGATGATCCGCGAAATTCGCGAAAAATTCAAACTCAAGGAGTAAATTCATGATTCTACTTTTCAAGGAAATCCTCGTGGACGGCGGTCCGGTCATGTGGTTGATACTCGCATGCAGCGTGATTGCGACCTTTATCTTTCTCGAGAAGCTTTTCTACCTGCACAGGGTGCAGGTGAACGTCGGGGATCTCGTGAGAGGACTTATAAACGTGCTGAAAAGGGGCAACATCGTCGAGGCGGTCAGCCTCTGCGACGACACTCCCGGGCCTGCGGCGCATGTCCTGCGCTCGGCCATCCTCAGCTATGAACAGGGGGAGGAGGATGTCGCAAGATCCATAGAGGATGCCGCGCTCGACGAAATCCCGAGGCTTGAAGCCAGGATGAACATCCTCGCGACAATCGCATATATCGCCCCGCTGCTGGGCCTTCTCGGCACCGTATTCGGAATGATCGAGGTCTTCAACCAGATCAAGGAGATCGGCGCATTTGTCAATTCGAAGAACCTCGCCTCCGGAATCAGCAAGGCGCTCTACACGACTGGTGGCGGACTGTGCGTCGCCATCCCGTGCTATATCGCCTACAATTATCTGGTCTCGCGCATCGAGGCGATCACCCTCGACATGGAGAAGGCCGCATCCGAAATCGTGTATTTCTTCAAGCACAGCAGGCCGTCCGGCAACAGCAGCACGGAAAACCTCAAGTCGGAGGAGTGATGGCAAGGTTCAAGACAAGGCTGAAGGTGTTCAAGGGGATGCCGGACATGACTCCCGTCATAAACGTCGTCTTCATACTTCTCCTTTTCTTCATGCTCTCAAGCTCCTTCGTCCAGATTTCGGGCATAAAGATCAATCTGCCGGAGACTGAAGGGGAGAATGAGACTGGAGCTGAAAAACTGATCATCTCGGTCGACAGGAACAACAAGATCTTCTTCAACGACGAGCAGCTGAAGGACTGGACGATACTGAAGCAGAAGCTCGCGTATTTCGTTTCGAAAAGCAAGGCCAGGACTGTTATCATCGTGGCCGACAAGGACACCGCCTACGGGGAGATCGTCAAACTGATGTCCCTTGCCAGGTCGTTGAATCTCAATGTTTATGCGGCGACCATGTCGCCGGATAGCAAAAAGGAGCAGATGACAGAAGATGCCGGCACTGAATGAAAGAAAGAAGAGACTGATCATCAGGGATTATGTGCTTGCGGCCATACTGGCTGTTGCTGCACATCTGCTGATATTCTGCAGTTTTTCATCCAAGGAAATTTCCGGTTCAAAGCCGGTGGCCGAACTCAAGAAGGTAGTCTTCCTCCCCCTCGATGCCATGCCCGACTCCCTGGGCAGGAGAAATTTCATGCGCTGGATCGAATATGGAGATCCCACTCTGATTTCAAAACCAAGCCAGGCCCATGGATTCAGTACGGTCTATGCTGTCTCGGGACTCCGTACCCCCGAGCCTGATATTGCATATTATGTGTCGGCGGAGACGGCAAATCCTAAAATGAAAACGTTTGAGGAGATCAAGGTGGAGAAGGAGCCTCTTGCCGCGGAACTCGCGAGATCCTGGGACTACAGGCCCGCAGCTGTTCCTCCCCTCGCAGTCTCCATCCAGAAGAAGGCTCCCGTGGAATATCCGCTCTGGAGGGACGGCGATGGAAAATATCTGCCGCAGTTCTTCTCGAAGACAGAAGACATGCGTAAAAAGGCCGGGAGCCTGCCTCCTGACAAGAAGACAGTTCTCAAGGTTTCGTTCTACGGCAAGGATTTCTTCCCCAGAGCGAGGATTATTACATCCTGCGGAAACCAGGAGCTCGACGCGGCGGCAAGAGAGGCGTTCATCGCAAAAAGCTCCCTTCTTCCGGATGATTATAGAAAGACCGACGAGCCGTGCTACATTGAAATAGAATGGCGGAAAGGACAGCCGAAATGATTCCTCTGAGCTATACAGGCGGTTTCATGATATATCTGTTCCTCTGGATCATCTTTATCGCCATCCTGTGGTGCAGGGAGCTCTGGAGGAGGAAGGTGTATGACTGGGCCCTCTCAGAAGGTTCGCTGTGCATCTGCGACGACTGCCATTACGCGTTTTTGGTGAAGCCGAATGAATCTGTGTCAAGATGCCCGAGATGCAATGAGATATGTTCAGTAAAAAGAAAGAAAAGGTAGGAAAAGTGAGCAGCGAAAACAATGAAACTGTCATCGTACTTGATTTCGGATCCCAGTACAGCCAGCTGATCGCACGGCGCATAAGGGAATGCAGCGTCTACAGCCGCATAGTGCCGTTCAGGATCAGCGCCGCCGATATAAAAAAGGAAAAGCCTTCAGGAATTATTTTCAGCGGCGGACCCGCAAGCGTCTACCAGAAGGACGCACCGAAATGCGATCCGGAGATATTCAGGCTGGGCATACCGATCCTCGGGATCTGCTACGGACTGCAGATTACTTCCCATCTCCTCGGGGGGAAGGTCAACAAGGGTACGGCCCGCGAATACGGAAGGGCCGAACTCCAGGTCCTTGGCGACAGCGAGCTATTCAAGGGGCTCGAGAATAAACTTACCGTATGGATGAGCCATGGCGACAAGGTCCTCTCTCTTCCAGAGGGATTTGCACCGATCGCAAAAACGAACAATACCGAATATGCGGCGGTCTGCGATCCTTCCCGCAAATTCTATGGCATACAGTTCCATCCCGAAGTCGTACATACGCCGAAAGGCAAGAAGATAATAGAGAATTTCTGCCTCAGGATCTGCAGGTGCAAAGGCGACTGGACCATGCAGTCATTCATAGAACAGTCAGTCGCGGAGATCCGCACTAAAGTCGGCAAGGGGCATGTCATCCTCGGTCTCAGCGGAGGAGTCGATTCCGCCGTCGCCGCGGCACTCATACATAAGGCCATCGGAAAACAGCTCACCTGCATCTTCGTCAACAACGGCCTCCTCAGGAAAGGCGAAGTTGAAAGGGTTGCCCAGGTCTTCAACAAGAACTTCAAGATAGATCTCAGGGTGTCCGACGCAGAAAAGAGATTCCTTGCGAAACTTGAAGGCGTCCAGGACCCCGAGAAAAAACGCAAGATTATCGGAAATGAATTCATCGAAGTCTTCCAGGAGGAGGCCTCGGAAATAAAGGATGCCGATTTCCTCGCACAGGGAACTACTTATCCTGACGTAATCGAGAGCGTTCCGATAGGCGGTAATCCAAGCTCGATGATCAAGAGCCACCACAATGTCGGCGGGCTTCCGGAAAAGATGAAGCTCAAGCTTGTAGAACCCCTCAGCAGGCTTTTCAAGGATGAAGTCAGGGAAGTCGGCAGGAAGCTCGGACTCCCGGACGAGATTGTCATGCGCCAGCCGTTCCCCGGACCCGGACTCGCAGTCCGCATTCTCGGACCTATCACCCGGGAAGGTCTTGATACGCTACGCGAAGCCGACTCGATCGTCGTCGAGGAAATGAAGAAAGCCGGATTATACTATACGATATGGCAGTCATTCGCCGTCCTGCTCCCTGTGAAGACAGTTGGAGTCATGGGTGACGAGAGGACTTATGAGAATGTGGTGGCGCTGCGCGTTGTCGACAGCCAGGACGGAATGACCGCCGACTGGGTAAAGCTCCCATATGAGCTCATGGGCCTGATTTCAAACAGGATCATCAACGAGGTCCGCGGCGTCAACCGTGTGGTCTACGACCTCACGTCCAAGCCGCCGGGAACTATCGAGTGGGAATAAAAATCCGTCCGGGGACGGACGGATTTTTATACTATGGGGAAACATTATAAACATGGAGGGGAAAATGGATCCGGAACTGAAAAAATTCATGACGGCCATGGAAAAGAAGCTTGTCGGAGGCTTTCTTGCGATATGGCTCGGATGCTTTGGAGTCCACAAGTTCTATCTCGGTTACAAGACGGAAGGAATGATAATGCTCCTGATCAGCGTCCTGAGCTGTTTCATGCTTTCCGGAGTAGTGGCTGTCATCGGAATAATCGAGGGAATCATCTACCTCTGCAAGGACAATGACGAATTCCACAAGACATATATTGAAAATAAAAAAGGCTGGTTTTGAATCTCGAAGTCAAAAAATCAAAGATTAAAGGCGAAATTTCCGTGCCGGGATCAAAATCCCATACCATACGCGCTGTCGCCATCGGTGCCATGGCTGACGGCATTTCCAAAATCCACCGCCCCCTTGTTTCCGGAGATACTCTTTCCAGCCTGAACGCCTCCGCCGCCTTCGGAGCGAAGATAGAGAAAAAAGAAAACCTCTGGACGATCAAAGGTGTTTCCGGCAAACCAAAGATCAAATCCGGCGTCATCGATGTTGGAAATTCAGGAACCAGTCTCAGGATATTCACAGGCCTTGCCTCTATTTCCGCGACCAGGGCTGATTTCGACGGTGATGAATCCCTGCGCACCCGCCATATGGTACCTGTCCTGTCCGCTCTTGCAATGCTTGGTGCAAAGACGACTTCCAAAGATGGGAAATGCCCGTTGTCGGTCCAAGGTCCTATCAAAGGAGGAAAAGCAAAGGTTGAAGGCAAATCCTCGCAGTTTGTCACAGCCATTCTTCTCGCCGTTCCCCTCATCGAAGGCGATACCGAACTTACTGTTTTCAATCTCAACGAGAAACCGTATGTCGAACTCACCCTCGACTGGCTCAACAAACAGAAGATCAAGTTTGAACACACAGAAGATCTTCTCAAGTTCAAGATCAGGGGCGGTCAGGCATACAAGCCTTTTGAAATGACAATCCCAGCCGATTTCTCAACAGCGACATTTCCTCTCGTTGCCGCTGCAATCACCGGAGGTGAAGTCGTCATCAGGAACCTTGACTTCAATGACCGCCAGGGCGACAAGGAAGTCTTCAAGTATCTTGAAAAGATGGGAATGGACATCAAACGTAGTTTTGATAAGACCGTCGTGAAATGCACCGGAAAGCTAAAAGGCGCTGAGCTTGATCTCAATTCAACTCCCGACGCTTTGCCAGCACTCGCGGTTGCCGGATGTTTTGCAGAAGGAACTACTAAGCTTCTGAATGTCCCGCAGGCGCGAATCAAGGAAACTGACCGCATTGCCAGCATGACCTGCGAACTTCGCAAGATGGGCGCGGATGTCGAGGAGCTTCCGGACGGCATGATTATCAAAGGTTCAAAACTCCATGGCGCCGAAGTCGAAAGCTACAATGACCACAGGATCGCCATGGCCCTCGCTATCGCCGGACTCAACGCCGAAGGCACAACTATCGTGAAGAACGCCGAATCCGCTGCTGTCACATATCCCGATTTCATCTCCGACTTCAAAAATCTTGGCGCAAAATTCCAATAAGAATTTCCACCACGAAGCACACGAAGGACACGAGCATATTTATATATGGAGCGCCGGCATACTTCGACAGGCTCAGTACAGGTCTTGCCGGCAATAATGTAAAACAGGCTTCCAGCCTGTTTTTTATCTAAAACAAGAACAGACCTTGCGGACTTGACTACAAGCAAATACTGCCTGATACTTGATTTATCAGCATATAAGCCTTCATTATACACAAGGATGAATGGTTTTTTATTGTTGGAGTTCACAGCTTTAGCGTGTCCTTAGTTTTATTGCCATCCAGGTTGAGAAAATTGCAGGTAAATCATTGTGAAACAAATGAAAAAAAGAAAAGAAATTAGGTACATTTAAAATGAGAAATTAAAATCCCTTAAAGGGATTTTTCCACGGCCATCTAAGAAAGTAACCCACGAAGATATGGAAAAGGCCATAGGAACAGGACGGAAACATGTTAGGTATTGACAAACCAATATTTTATGATTTCCAAATATATCTACTATCTGTGTAATCTGTGTGTTCTGTGGTTAATAAAAATGAATTACCGTGAGCCATTGTTCCGTCCGCCGGCCGAAGCAGACAGCCTGATATTCCAGGTCGCATATGGCTGTCCGCATAATACCTGCCGGTTTTGCGGGATGTACAAATCCGCGCGTTATGAAGAACGCGCAGATGACAAAATCCTCTCGGATTTTGAAAAGACGGCAAGAAAATACCCTGAGACGCAGAGGATCTTTCTTGCCGATGGCGATGTGATGATACTGTCATTCGAGAAACTCCAGAAATATCTGCAGAAACTGAATGAACTCTTCCCAAGGCTCACCCGGGTGAATGTTTATGCCAACGGAAGCTCTATCCTCGCCAAGACGAAGGAACAGCTTTGCGAACTTCGCAAGCTGAAGTTGCATACATTGTATCTCGGCTTGGAAACCGGGGATGAAGAATTGCTGAAGCTTGTCAACAAGGGGGAAACCGCCGAAAAGATGATTGAATCTGTGCGAATTTCGCAGGAATGCGGACTTCGCTGTTCCGTCATGATCCTTCTCGGCCTTGGCGGGAAAAAAGGCTCTGAAAAACATGCCCTTGAGACGGCTAAAGCTCTGAACAAGATGCAGCCAAAACTGCTCTCGGCCCTGCGATATGTCGAAGTGCCGGGGACAAAGATGTTCAGCGGATACGAGACCGTTTCAGAATATGAGGCAGTCTGCGAACTTCGCAGAATCATTGAGAATCTCGAGCTGGAAAGGACTGTGTTCCGTGCCAACCACGCCTCGAATCCGGTGCCTATGGAAGGAAGATTCCCGAATGACAAAGCAAAACTACTGTCGGAACTCGATTATTTGATCGCCCGTGGAGGTCTAGACCGCAATGGCCCCGGGCAACTGCCGTTTTGGCTGTAGGAAGTTTCACCACGAAGTACACGAAGCTCACGAAAATTACTATTTATTAATTAAATCCAATCTTCCATTCCCAGCAATAAAATCTTTCCTTCGTGAGCTTCGTGTACTTCGTGGTGAGAAATCTTACTTCTTATTCCATTCCGCGAGTTTGCCTTGGATGAACTTGACTATCTGCTCGTGTTCTTCCTTGCCGGTGGCGGACTTGATGTGGATCGGTTCGCCAAAGCTGAAATAAAGCGGTTTTTTCGTGTCGACCGGACCGAAGTCCTTTACATATTTCCCGTTCCCCCAGAAATCCGTCTTCAATGCGAATGGAATCACAGGCACATTTGCGCGTTTCGCAAGCTTTACGCCTATGGAATTGAATTCTTCTGGCTTGAACTCTACAGATCGGGTTGACTGAGGGAAAATTATCACGGATCTGCCGGCCTCGATGTATTTCTGTCCTTCTGTCATGATGGTCTTGAAGTCTTCGCGGGGATTCGTCCTTGACACCGGAATTCCATATATCTTGGCGACTTCGCCGAAGAACGGATAATCGACAAGTTCCTTTTTAACGACCAGGACTGTGTCCTTCTTGTGTTCAAGCACCATGCAGGGCAGGGCATAGGTTTCAAAGGAGCTCATGTGGTTGCCGATTACGACGACCGGACTTCCGACCTTGGTGAAGTTATCAATGCCGTCAACGTGGGCGGTTCCGCCAGCCCATTCTGCGGATCTTATCAGGTCAAATGCGTTATACGCGAGTTCATTTGGCCCATAGAGGCCTTTTTTTGCGAGTGTGCCGGAGTTATATGCGATCCTGAACGAATGGAAGTAGAAATGCCACCGTGTTCCGAGGAAGAGAATCCTCTGCCAGGTCTTGGATGAGCCAGGCTTTGTATCGTATCTTCCCCCTGGGAAATAATTTACTTTTGGATATGGGGTTTTCATTTTGTCAGTCGTCAGTTGTTAGTATTAAAAATAATCAATTATGACACGTCAGCAGAGTGACGTGGCTACAGTAATGCTAAAAACAATTTAATCACAATATCATTTCTGGTTCATTTTCCTTGCTGTAGCCGCGTCACTCTGCTGACGCGTCTTCAGGTCTTCAAAACATGGACAGGCTAAAGCACGTCCCTACTTCAAACTTTCCCCGAAATTCTTCTTGTTCGGTGCGGTATTGTACATGTCTTGGGCAGTAGGCAGATAGGCTCTCAGCTCCTCAAGTCTCTTATCGCTCATCGGATGTGTGGAGAAAATCTCGCCGATCCTGCCGGTGTCGGAGAGCTGTTTGAACTTCTGCCAGAAGGAAATGGCGGCATTGGGATTGTAGCCAGCCTTCGACATGAAAATCATTCCCATCTTGTCCGCCTCGTATTCATGGGTCCTGCTGTAGGGGAGCACGACCGCGAGATTCGATCCCACGGCGTACCCGACCATAATGCCCTCGACAGTTCCTGCAGACTTGCCGTTCAGGGCAACTGAAATTGCCTGTGCACCTGCCTCCTGCACCATTCCCTGCGAAATACGTTCGCCGCCATGTCTCGCTATCGCATGTGCCACCTCATGTCCAACCACGGCCGCGAGCTCAGCATCATTAGAGGCATACTGGAAAAGGCCTGTGTTGACGGCAACCTTGCCTCCGGGAAGGCAGAATGCGTTGGGTTCTGCATTTTCGAGGACTTTAAACTCCCATTTGTAGTCAGGCTTGTTTGCGGCCTTGGCGATGCTGGGGCCAATCCGCTGCAAAGCGGCATTGTATTTCTGGTTGTTGGAAACCTTGCTCTTGGCGAGGACTTCGTTCCATGCCTGTTCTCCAAGCTGCGCCTCCTGCTGGGGGCTTGTCAGCATCAGCTGGCTCCGTCCGGTGTATGGCACGGTCTCGCATCCGGTCACGTAGAGAAGGGAGAGGCATAGGAGCGTCAGCAGTGGAAGCTTCATCAATTTAGAGTTCATAATTCCTCCTATTATTTCATTTCAAACAAAATATCAGCACAAGGATTCCAAGGACTATCCGGTAATATCCAAAAGGCTTGAAATCATGCTTTTTAATATAGTTCATGAACACTGCGATGACAGCCCAGGCGACAAGGAAGGAAACCACGAATCCGACAGCAAGCGCCTGGGTTTCAAGAATGTTCATCTGGGAGGCATGTTTCCAAAGGGAATATGCAGAGGCCGCGAACATTGTCGGGATTGCGAGGAAAAATGAAAATTCCGCGGCCGTGCCTCTCGTAGCACCAAGAAGCATTGCGCCGATGATGGTCGCAGCGGACCGCGACGTGCCGGGAACCATGGCAATGCACTGGATTAATCCCACGGCGATGGCAAAACCATAGGTTATTTCAGTGACGGTGAATACTTTCTCCTTCTTCCGGAAGCTTTCAATGGCTATCAGGATTACGCCGCCGGCAATAAGAGCGATTGAAACAACTAATGGATTGAAAAGATGCTCTGAAATCTTTTTTCCAAGTATTCCTCCTATGAGAAGGGCCGGGATGACTCCTGCGATGGTCTTCTTCCACAGCTCAAGAGTCTCCTTCCTCTTTTCCGGTTCATGCACAAAAGGATTCAGCCTGCTGTGGAAATAAACAATGACTGACAATACCGCTCCGAGCTGTATCACGATCTCAAACATGTCTGAAAACGGCTTGTCCAGCTTCAGGTAATGGTCTACGATGATCAGGTGGCCCGTGCTGCTTATGGGCAGGAATTCGGTGATCCCCTCGACGATTCCCATTATTATTGATTTAAAGATAAGTTCCATGATGAAAGATATTTTAAGTTTTTGAATTCAAGCTTGTAATATAAACCTAAGATTTTATTTTCATATAGGAAATTTAAAAACCCCCTATGAATAAAGACAATACAGCAAGTGTCATTTTCAAGACCTCCCTCGACGGGCTCGAAGTCTGGGAGAAAGGCATCAAACTCGACAGTTTCCTCGAGGACAATCCTGACGCCGCAAGGTTCAGGAAAAGCCTTTCAAGCCTTCTCTACACGTATTTCCGGAACAAGGCGCTCATAGAATTTGCGGTTGCGAAGTTCGCAAGGAAAGTCGATCCCAAGTTCATGAGGCTTCTTTCCATAGCCGTTACCGAGGCCTGGTACCATACCGGGATTCCCAAGGAGATGGCCGTAAATTTCGCAGTGGACCATGCGCGCCGCCGCTATGGAGCCAAGCCGGCCGGATTCATCAATGCCGTGCTCCGCAAGGCCATCGCAATTGATCCTGAAAAACTTGAAAAGGAGGCTCCTCTCGTCGTCCAGCTCAATCTGCCACATGTCCTCTTTGAAAGATGGAAGAAACATTTTCCGGAAGCGGAAATTGCGAAGTTCGCAAAAATACTTAGGGAAAAACCCCAGTTCACATTCCGTTTGCTGAAGGAAATTCCTGAAAATGAACTCAAGGATGCAGGATGCTCGGAAGTCAGGACAGACTTTGATCTTTCACCGTTCAAATTCTATAAGACATCCAATCCCGACGCGATCTTTAAGAACAAATGGCTTGATGACGGAAAGATTTATGTCCAAGATCCAGTGACAGTCCTTTCTGCACTTGCCCTCAATCCGCAGAAGGGGGAGATTGTCGCGGATCTTTGTTCGGCACCAGGAGGAAAAACCCTGGTTCTTGCTGAATTAATGAAAGGCGAGGGGGAGATAGTTGCCGCCGACAGTTCCTTCGACAGACACAAAAAAACTGTTGCGAACTTCGCAAGATCAGGATTTAAAAATCTGACCGTTGTTGTTTCTTCCGCACAAAACTCATCTCTTAAAGGTTCCGGATTTGATGCTGTCCTGCTCGATGTCCCTTGCAGCAACACGGGAGTAGGGAGGCACAAGCCTGACGCGCTCTGGAGATTTTCGGAAAAAAAGCTCAAGGAACTTGTCCAGCAGCAGAGGAAGATTCTAGATGGGGCGTCTGTGCTTGTCAAGCCTGGAGGAAGGATGGTCTACAGTACGTGCAGCATTGAAAACGAGGAGAATTCGATGCAGGTCAGGAAGTTTGTCTCTGAAAACAAGGAGTTTGTCTTGAAGGAGGAGAAACAGATTCTTCCCTCGGAAAACAACGACGGCGCATACGTGGGATTATTGGAGCGCCGGAAAACAGTCGAGTAATGGTTAGATAAGAGCACGCTAAAGCTGTGAACTCCAACAAGAGCAGGATATCTGTGTTTCATGAAGCATCCTCCGAAATGGGCCGGAGGTCCATGGGACAAGATCACGGAATGGCCGACATATGACCAGTGCGCTGTAATTGTGGGCGTCAGGAGAAGCAGTCAATATTTTGAAGAGGTGTCAACGGGATGCAACAAGCTAGATGATGACGGAAAAAACGCATGGCAGGCTTCACCTGACAAGGAACAGAGCTATCTTAAGGAGAGAATGGAGGCGAAGACGTTTGCGGATACCATAATTGAACCGCTGATGATGACTTTGCCTATTAAGTAGGACGGGTTTTAACCCGTCAACTGAACCGTCGGGTTGAAACCCGACATACTTGGGAATTCAATGAAGATCATACATTTTTCAGATCCGCATGCCGGAGGACCGGCGGAAGACTGGATGGCCTACGTCGACAAGCGATGGGTCGGAGTCTTCAATTTCTCGTTCAGGCGGAAATACCAGCACGACCAGAGCTATCTGAAGAAGGCTGTCGACTATATCCTCGAACAGAAACCCGATCTCGCCGTCCTGAGCGGTGACATAACATCCACAGGTCAGCCGGGTGAATTCAAGATACAGCTCGAAATCCTTGAACCGCTTGTGCGAAATTCGCAGATTCCACTCATGTTCATCCCCGGAAACCACGACTGTTACGTCTATAATAAAAGATGCGTGGACGCGATGAAGGATGCGGTGAAATTCCTGAATCGCGGTAAGTTCACCTTTGATGATCTTCCAGTGAAGATGACTGTTGGTGAATGCGATTTCATACTGGTGAACGAGAGCTGTCCGACAAACCTTCTATCCTCCTGCGGATACCTGCCGAAGTCCAGCAGTGATTTCGTCGTGAAGGAATGGTCAGGGAAAAAGGAAAGACCGAGGATACTTGTTGGGCACTATCCCATCATCGAGGATCACCCGTGGCTTAGGCTAAGGCATAGATTATGGGGTGAAAAGGAAGTCATGAAACTCCTGAAGAACGGAAGCATAGATCTTTCTCTCTGCGGACATGTCCACAGGCCTTATGCGAAGATTGACGGCAGGGGCAGGGGGGAGATATGCGCTGGGTCGGTGACGAGAAATGGCTGCGTATCAGTTATAACCTATGACAAATCCAAGGACGTCTTTGCCTGGGAAAATGTTTTTCTCGACACGAAAAGATAATAGATCAATCCGATGAACCTGTTCGCCCTGATCTCCCTTGCCGAATCGGATTTGAATCCGGAGTTTTCGAGTATCAGCTCCATTTCACTCCTGGTTATGAATCCGGAACGCGGAGTAGGAGTCTGTCCAGTTTCGACCTTTATCCATTCCCTGTCCTTTTCAACATCCTCTTCTGACATGTCCTCCGGAAAGTAATAATCTCCAACGAACATGGTCCCTTCCTGTTTCAGGAACAAGGAGGCAGTAGCCAGCATTTTCCTGAGGTCGGGATAGGATTTCCGGATCTGGTGGAATGACGCGTTGCAGATGATCAGATCGGGCCTGCCTTCGAGGAACTTCTCTATCTGGATGCGGTTTTTTGAATTCAAAAGGCTTTCGGCGGAATCTACGGTTCCGTGAACTTTCAGGCCTGAGCCGGCAGGGATTCTTTTCAGCAGTTTATTTATGCTTTCCTCGGAAGTGTCAATTCCGTAATAGTGTCCGATAGTGAGATTGGAGATGAATTCGGCGGTCCATCCGTCGCCGCAACCGATATCGAGGATTTTCAGGTCAGGTCTTGCATGCTTCATGAAACCGGAGAGGACATATGTAAAGAGGGCGTAGGCCTTTGAATATGATGTATTGAAGATCTTCTCGAATCCGCGGTTTGCCGCGAAATGGTCAAACTCCTTCTGGGCCGGAACTTTTAATGGTTGTTTGTCCATCAGCGATTTTCAATAACTCCAATTTCTTGAATCTTAGATGGGCCAAATTCCCCGCCCCTCGGGTCGGCTTTGTTTCTCTATTAATCTAACACAAATCCCATGGAATTCGAGTTGTTTCCCTGTTTGTAGTCAAGCCATTATTGGCTGTGAAATGCCGAGTTGCATACAAAGAGTAAGGCGGTTTTTAAACCACCAATTAATCGTCGGGTTTCCGACTTCGCTGAGAAGCTACGCCGGACACGGAAACCCCGACATACTATAAGAGAAATTAAAGAACACGCAATAATGCGTTAACTACAAACAGAATATAGTTATTTCCAAGACAGACAGTTTGGAGGATCGTGCCAGGTATATAAAAGTGCTACAGCAGTCCGGCGGATTCATCTAGTCCGAAGATTATGTTCATGCACTGCACAGCCTGGCCGGAGGCCCCTTTCGTGAGGTTGTCGATGCAGGAGTTGACGATCAGCTTGCCGGTATGCTCGTCAAAGGTGAAGCCGATGTCGCAATAGTTGCTCATTGTCACGAACTTGGTGTCCGGCTGTTTGCCGTATGCCAGGACTCTGACGAATTTTTCCTTGGAATAGGCCTTCTTGTAGGCAGCTTCGATCTTCTCCTTGGAAAAGTCCTTGGAGACATTTGCCACGATCGTGGAGTTTATTCCTCTGTTCACCGGGATCAGGTGCGGAATGAAATTGATTTTGACATCGCAGCTGGCGGCGGCGCCCAGTTCCTGCTCGATTTCGGGCAGGTGCCTGTGTCCGGTGACGCCGTATGCCCGCATGCTTTCGTTGCATTCCGGGAAGATGTATGGGAGATCGACCTTGCGTCCGGCTCCACTCACACCGCTCAAGCTGTTGACCACGATATTTTCAGATGAAACGAGCTTGTTCTCAAGAAGAGGCGCAAGCGGCAGGATTATGCTTGTCGGGTAACAGCCCGGGCAGGCAATGAGCTTGGCCTTCTTGATTTCGGTCCTGTATCTTTCAGGAAGCCCATAGACAGCATCTTTCAGAAGTGCGGGTGCGGGATGGTCTTCCTTGTAATATTTCTTGTAGATATCGGTGTTTTTCAGCCTGAAGTCCGCGCTGAGATCGATGACCTTCAACCCCTTATTGAGCAGTGGAGCTGCGAATTCCGCAGCAAGCCCATGCGGGAGCGCAAGGAAGACGACATCGGACTTAGCGGCGATCTCGTCGGTGTTTGGATTTGAAAAGACGAGACTGCTTCCGGCGAACCGTGGAAATACGTCGCTGATCTTCGCACCGGCGTTCTGTCTGGAAGTTATTACGCTGATCTCGCAGTTTTCATGCCGCAGCAGGAGACGCAGAAGTTCTTCTCCGGAATATCCGGAAGCTCCGACAACAGCAACTTTGATCTTCATAAATCCTTTCTTTACCGGTAATTTACCGCTTGTAGTATTGATATCCATTTCCCTTGCATCTTATACGGCTCCTTTATTTAGGCCGGCGAAAGGATTTATTTTTTGAAAAATCCAATAAACCAATAAGGAATAACAATGATAATATAAAAAGCCTGTTGGATTTTTCAAATATAAGACGGCGGGGCGTGAGAGTAAAATAGGAACTCCGCCGGGTAAAAAATACCCAAGCTGAAGTGACAAATTGCAGTACGCCGTCTTTGGATTAACGTTTTGAGAACTGGAAACGTCTGCGGGCACCGGGCTGGCCGGGCTTCTTTCTTTCCTTGACTCTTGCGTCGCTTGTGAGCATCCCTGAATTCTTGAGGACAGGACGGAGGGAAGGATCCTTCTTGATGAGGGCCCTTGCAATGCTGAAGCGAAGCGCACCTGCCTGGCCGGCAAGTCCGCCGCCCTTCAATGTGGCGTCGATGTCAACAGAGGTTGTAGATGAAGTCACGACGAGGGGCTGGTTGATGTAGCCACGTATCGCCTCGGTTGTGAAATAGTTTTCGTAAGGCTTGCCGTTCACCTTGATTTTTCCTGTCCCTGCCTGGAGCCTGACGCAGGAAATCGCTTCTTTTCTCCGGCCTGTTGCGGTTATTATCTGGGTACTCATTTAAATCTCCTGGATATTTTTCAATTGATTATAATTTGACGATTTCCGGGTTCTGCGCCTTGTGCGGATGCTCAGCGCCCGCATAGACCTTGAGCTTCTTGTAGAGTTCGCGTCCGAGCCTTCCATGAGGCATCATTCCCCAGACAGCGTCCTGAATCATTCTTTCGGGCCTTTGCTCCCTGACTTCCGAAGCCTTGAGATGCCTGAGACCGCTCCTGTATCCGGAATAGCTTACGTAGATCTTCCTCTCTTCCTTCTTGCCGGTGAGCTTGACCTTCGCGGCATTGATGACGATCACAAAATTACCCGTGTCGATATGGGGTGTGTATGTGGGCTTGTCTTTACCGCGCAGGGCATTGGCTATCCGTACAGCCAGCCTTCCGAGTACGACGCCATCGGCGTCAAAGAGAATGTATTTCCTGTCGATTTCACCAACTTTAGCCAGATATGATTTCATATATTCCACCAGTTTTTAGGTTCATTCTTACCGGAATGAACATTGATCTTTTAAAACAACCAAAGACAATCGGGACGTGTATTTTAGTGCAATTCCGTGGTTTTTCAATTATTTTTCCTGATTTTCAGGAAAAATATACTATCACATTGCATTTTTCTTCAGAAACAGGAGTGATAACGTTGCCAGATCTCCTTTTCCCGTTGCAGGTTATGGCAAGATCAGTTGTGCCTTTCTTCCTTATGAAACTGATCCTGTAGGTACAGTCTCTGAACTTCCTGATAACGCCGTATTTCTTCCAGGATTCTGGAACCCTCGGACTTATCTCCAGCCCGTCGAATCCGGCTTTGACACCCAGTATCTCGTCGAATCCAGCTCTCATAAGCCAGGAAGCATTCCCGGTGAACCAGGTGAAGAAGTTCTGACCAAATCGCTTATGTTTTGGACCGCAGTAGTAGTTGCCTGTGCAATATGGTTCGGAAGTCCTTCTGGAATCGAAGTTTTTCGGATTTGTAGGCAGTAAATTCACAAATGTCCTGAACGCCTTCTCCTTCTCCCCGATTGCGAGATTCGCAAAAATATGGAAAGTGACAGCGTGCTGGTAGATTGAGGCGTTCTCGAATGTCCCAGGTTCGAGGCGCGCGATCCTGCCGACTTCGGCGGCTTCATGCACATATGGAGGCGTCATAAGCACTGGCCCGAGCGGAGTGTCGAGATGCTTCTCAACGGCCTTCATCACTTTGACAGCCCGTTCATTATCGGCAAGCCCTGAAAAGACAGCCCAGGTCTGGGCATTCAGATGGATTTTGCCTTCCTTGTTGATCTTAGAGCCGATCGGTTTTCCGGAACCTGTGAATCCATAAACATACCATTCGCCGTCCCAGCCCATGGCATTGACAGTATTTCTCAGTTCTTCCGATCTTTTTATAAGTTCATTGGCGCGTTCCTGTCTTCCGCAACGCTTGTAGAGTTCGATCATTATCCGCATTGCGTCATACACGGCGATCGTCAGCCAGAGAGATTCAGCGTCGCCCTGCTTGCTGATTCCTTCAAGCGCGTCGTTCCAGTCACCGTCGCCTGTAAGACATATCCCATGTTTTCCGCGATGGGTGAAAAGATAGTCGAGGGCTCTCCACATATGGTCATCAATGGATGCTGATCCGCCATCGACAAACGGAATTTTCCTGTCGAGGATTGAGAAATTGCCAGTTTCCTTTATCAGATCTATGAGCGTCCTGGCGATCCAGACAGGTGAATCCATGAACCTGCGCATGTCGTGCTTGCCGTCACCGAAGGCTGAGAAGTTCCTTGGGGCGGTGCCGTCCTTGCACTGGTGGGATAGGATTTCGTATAAACGTTTTTCAGCAAGCTTGGGATCGATCAGCGTGAATCCCCAGTCGTCCTGGAGGCTGTCGCGGTATCCGTTCTGTCCCGAGCGAACGAAATGGAAATTAAGGTTGAGCTGGTTCTTGAACCATACGTTCAGGAAGTTCTGCATGTTCTTGTCCGGCACCTTACAGGAAATACAGTCGAAATATTCCTTCCATTTGTCCGTCAGCTTCCTAAATTCCGTAGAATAAGAGGAGGGCTTCTGATATTTTGATTTTAGGTTTTTAAAATCCTTTTCAGTCACATCCGCTCCGGAGACAATCTGGAAAATCTTCGACTGGCCCGCCTTCAGGCAGATACTGCTGCGAAGTTCGCAGAGGTTGAAGACGAACTTGCGCCCGTCCTTCCTTGTCTCCGGCTGAGGTCTGATCTCGGCGGACTCCGCCTGAGGTGACTGGAACAGTCCGAACATTTCGTAGGGGAGATCCTTGTTTGTGGAATGGCAGTAGCATCCTTTCTTGTCTGTGCATGTCTTCAGATCTTTTCCAGGAATCGAGATGTAGGGGATGCCCTCTTCGGCGGTGTGTATGCCAAACTTGGAGAAAGTCCAGATCTGCGAGAATGAAATCTTGAAATCACGTTTTGACTTTGAAGCATTTTTCAGCTTCAAGCTCCAGATCTCGCAGGAATCTTCGAGGGGGACAAAAAGTGCAAGATCAAACTTTAGGCCAAGAACTGAGCCGGTAAAGATGCTATATCCGGCATGGTGTGTGCAGACAATATCCGTAGCGTCGCGCAGGATATTGGATGTACGCGAAGTCCGCAGTTCTTCGATGACGATCTCGCGTCCGTCCTGAAACTCACGTGGGAGATAGTCGACCGGATGCTCGTATTTTGTCAGGCGCAGAAGCGTCGACCGGTACCAGGTGAATCCGAGGCCGCGGTTTGACGTGACCGAGCCGAACTTGTGGTTGGAGAAATAGTTCAGCCAGGGACGCGGAGTTTCCGGATTTGTTATCTGGTAGGCTTTTCCATCGTCGATGAACCTGCCGTATTTCTTGTTTTTCGCATTATAATCCTTGTCGGAACACCAGTATTCCGAAGTATCGCAGTCGTAAAGGGGTCTTTTCTTGCTCATAGGTTTCTCCGTGATTTATTACATAAGAAAATATTAAAATTGCCTCATGTGAGGTAATTGCATAAGTTGGAGTTCACAGCTTCAGCTGTGTCTTTGAAATATTAAATTAAGAAATACACACAACTAAAGTTGTGAACTCCTACAGGCTAATTGCTTCAACAAACGACTAATTAGCTCTTTAATATATGCTTCCCGCATAAAACGCCAAATAGGAATTCTGGAGGTTGCAATTATATTTAGAAATATGAATGACAGTAAACTCAGTTTTGATCCGAAGAAGCTCTGTCCATGGACTGCGATATTCCATAATACTGTTTGTAGTCATTGAGCTATTGCTGCTCTTCTGGATCAGGGACAACCTGACCTTGAACATAATAATGCTTGTCTATCCTCTCAAGGTAATCAAGGACTGGCAGATGATGGGGCATTGAGATGCAAGTGTCATAATTTGATTTTGCATTAGTTGGAGTTCACAGCTTTAGCGTGTGCTTTTTGAATGTAAATAATCAGATGAAATTTCAAGAGCACGCTAAAGCTGTGAACTCCAACGGATACAAAGAGTGCAATAACTGCGGTTAAACATTCTTAACTCTACTGAAAACGATTAAACTCATCCAATATTATGATCTTCTGGAAATCTTCCACCAGCCTTTCCGGGGAGACCTTGAACTTAAAAGTATCCCGATTCTCGCCCCACCACTTCTTCCATTGCTGGATGTCGGAATCAGAAAAATTCTGGCCTGTAACGCCTTTCAGGTAGTTCCAGGCGCATGTCTTCACCTGCTGGTTGGAATGTCCGAGGAAAGCAATGAGCATCGGAATCAGTTGAGTATTCTGAGCCCTAACATAGGAGGCGGAATGGGTGCCGAAGATATACTGCTCGAATCTAGCCTTCGGTTTTTCACCTTCTACTTCCTTGAAAGATGATAGGACTTTCTTGATCCTGAACGAGGTTTCTGGATCCTTGCTTTTTGATGCGGCGAGAAGTTCTGACTTTATAGAAGGGCCAAGCTGGATTAGTTCCTTGGTGGCGTTCTCTCTTGTCTTGAAGTCCTCCGAACCGAGTTCTTTTACAAGTTATAATTTTTTGCCCTGCAAAAAATTATTCGATCACGAACACGCAGGTCGGGGCGAAGAGGTTTGGCCAGAAGCCGGCGAGGAGCTTCTCATACGCCTCCCCGATCGGGATTTCCGAGACGATATTCAGTTTCTTTTCCTTGCACAGATTGCGGAAGTCGCAGACTGTCCCGAGATGGATGTTCGGAGTATTATACCAGTAGAGAGGCAGTGCATCGGTCACCGGCATCTTCCCCTGGAACATTATCTGGGACCGCGCCGTGTAGTAGCCTATGTTTATGATACTGACAATCACCTTTTTGCCGACCCTCATCATTTCCTCGAGCAGCTGGTCGGGGCGTTCGACCGCCTGGAGCGTCTGGCTGAGGACGACATAGTCGAACGACTTGTCGGGAAACTCGCGCAGTCCCTTGTTCAAGTCGCCATGCACGACAGGAACGCCAGCGGAAACGCAGTCGAGAATTTTCTCCTGTGAGAATTCAATTCCGGATCCATAGACGTTCTTTTCCTTCCTGAGCAGTTCGAGAAGACTGCCGTCGCCGCAGCCAAGATCGAGGATCCTCGAGTTTGGAGGAATGATCTCGGCTATGACGAGTATGTCGGGCCGTTTCGCCAGTTTGTCTCTGATTTTTTGTGTCATAAGATCTTTCAGAATCTGTCTTTAGTAGGTACGCCCTTTAGGGTGTACCATCTTTCTTTAAAATACATGGGACAGGCTAAAGCCCGTCCCTACTTTTTCCTCACTTCCTCGTATCTGCATCTTAGGAAATCAGATATGAGTCTTTCAAGCACGTTGACTTCGAGCAGGAATGCATCGTGCCCGTAGATGGACTTTATATCGCAGTAAGTCACATCGATTGAATTGATCCTGAGAGCTTCGACTATCTTTATAGATTCATCCGGAGGGAAAAGCCAGTCGCTTGAGAACGAAATTATAAGGAAAGGGGCGCGGACCTGCGAGAACGCCACAGAGAGATTTCCGCCGAACTTCTCTGAGAGATCGAAATAGTCCATCGCCCTGGAAATGTACAGGTAGCTGTTGGCATCGAAACGCTCGACGAACTTTTCACCCTGGTGTTTCAGGTAGCTCTCAACCTTGAAATTATGCTTGAAGTCGAAGGAGTAGCTTTCGCTCTCCTGGAGCTCCCTTCCGAACTTCTTGTCCATGGACTTGTCGCTCAGATAGGTTATATGCCCGAGCATCCTGGCGATCGCCAGGCCGGTTTCGGGGACCTTGTCGAGATCATAGTTTCCGTTGTTCCAGTTGGGATCGCCCATGATGGCCTGTCTGCCGACCCAGTTGAAAGATATGCTCTGCGGGGAAAGACAGGAGGTTGTTGCTATCGGTATTACGCTTGCAACGGCTTCAGGATATGAGACCACCCATTCAAGCGCCTGCATTCCGCCCATCGAACCGCCGCTGAGAGAGAGCCATTTCTCGATCCCGAGATGCTTCATCAGACGGTGCTGTGCGCGGACCATGTCTGCAATGGTGATAACCGGGAAATCCATATTGTAGATCTTGGAAACGTTTGTTGAATCGGGATTGAAGGAACGCGGGCCCGTCGAGCCGCTGCATCCGCCGATCACGTTGCTGCATACGATAAAATACTTGTCGGTATCGAACGCCTTGCCGGGGCCGACCATGCTGTCCCACCATCCAATCTTTTTCTTTTCCTCATCGAGGTATCCGGCGACATGAGCATCGCCGCTGAGGGCGTGGAGGATGAGTATTGCGTTGGACCTGGTCTCGTCGAGTTTTCCGTAGGTCTCAAATCTTATATTGACAGGACCGATCTTCCGGCCGCAGTCGAGCAGGAGCTTGTCCTCCTCGGTGAGCCCGAAGGTGAAATCCTTAGGTACGACTGTTCCAACGCTTTTTTCTTCCATAGTTCCAAATCCTGGTGATTATCAAACCATAAATATAAATTTGAAAGGGAAATTTACAATTAATTCACGGAATAGGCAAGGGCAGCCGAAACGCAAACCCTCTACCGAGGCCGGACAAATGTAGCTTTGGCAATAAGGAATTTATTTTTCTTCCGGTTCGGGCATTCCGTGTCCGGGTTTATTTGCATAGAGGAGCCAATAAGTCACTGGGATTACGAACAGAGTAAAGATTGTAGAGGCGAAAAGACCGAATATCAGCGCCCAGGCTAGTCCGGAGAAGATCGGATCTATAATGATCGGTACGGCTCCAAGCATCGCCGCACTGGCGGTCAGCAGTATCGGACGCATGCGGACTACGCAGCTTTCCATTATCGCCTCGGACAATGTCCTGCCCCTGGAGAGGGAAGCGTGTATGAAATCGACGAGGATTATGGAGTTCCTGGTGACTATGCCCGAGAGCGCGATCATTCCTATCATGCCGGTAGCTGTGAAATATACCGGATTGAGATATCCGTCTATTGACTGTGCGCCGAGGAGGTTCAGAAGCCAGAATCCGGGCATTACGCCGAGAACTGTCAGGGGTATCGCCGCCATCATAACGGCGGGAATCGTGAAAGAGGATGTCTGGGCCACAAGCAGTATGTATATGCCGATCAGCGCCGCGCCGAAGGCCAGTCCGAGATCGCGGAATACGTCAAGCGTTATCTTCCATTCGCCCTCGCCGGAAAATGTGACTTTGAAATTACCGGGCACCGCCCATTTTATGCCGCTGCCGTTGGACAGGAATGTGCGGTGTGATACAGGCCTCGGGGAAGCATCAACGATCCAGCCGCTACCTTTGGAGATTCGTTTGGATGTTCCAGCAGCAGCGCCAAATTCCATCCTGTCGCTCTGGACGTCGACGACAACATCAGCAGGCGGACGTCCTGCTGTTTCCGCAAAGACGTATGCTACGCGTTTAAGGTTCTTGTGGTAGATCTGCTGGTCGACGCGCGCTGTCTCCCATTTGCCAAGTTCAGACAATGGGACAAGGTGTCCGGTATCGCCTTTCACATAGATCCTTGAGAGGTCCGAGGCGCTGGTGCGCTGTGATACGGGAATCCTGAGCTCGATCCTCAGCGGATTCCTTTCCGTCTCCTTCTGGACGATACCGGCAGTGGTTCCGGAAAGGACCATCTTCAGGGTGTCGGCTATCATCTCTGTGCTTATGCCGTTGAGCGCGGCTTTTTCCTTGTCGGTGACGAATATGAACTTCTTCCTGGGCGCCTCGCGTATATTGTCTACATCCACGACTCCAGGTTCGAGGGAAAGCCGAGACTCGATGGTATCGGCCGCAAGCAGAAGGTCCTCATAGCTGTCATATGGTTTTCCGTAGACTTCCGCGACAACGCTTGCGATCACGGGCGGACCCGGAGGAGTCTCGACGATCTTCATCCTGGCGTGGTTTTTGTCGGCGATCTTCTGCAGTTCGTTGCGTATGCGGAGTCCAAATCCGTGGCTCTGGAGGGAGCGGTTCTTCTTGCCTGCCAGATCGATCCTGATCTCGGCGATGTTGTCGCCTTTCCTCAGGTAGTAATGCCTGACCAGGCCGTTGAAGTCCATTGGCGATGAAAGGCCGACATAGCTGGTATAGTCCGCAATCTCAGGAACGCCGGACAGGAAACTTTCAAATTCCCTGACGGCTGCATCTGTCCTCTCAAGCGTCGTACCCTCGTCGAAGTCAAGGACCAGCAGCAGTTCATTCTTGTTGTCGAACGGGAGCATCTTCAGCGGGACGCTCCTGAAAGCTGTAAGGCTCATGGCGCAGGCTGTGAGCGCAATGATTGCAGCCAGGAACAGCAACGAGCGTTTCCGGGTGCGGATCAGGGGTTCCATGAGAGGATTGAAGATCTTGTATAGCCGTGTCCTTTTCACCTCGTCCATTCCATCGGATTCATCGTGCGAAGGAGCGGAGGCGTCAGCATATTTGCTCTTAAGAAGATGGAAGGAGAGCCACGGTGTTATCGTGAACGCGACCAGCATCGACATGAGCATAGTTACCGGCACATTGAGCGCCATCGGACGCATGTACGGGCCCATCATCCCGGTTATGAAGAACAACGGAAGGAAGCTCACGATCACTGCGAGAGTCGCAATAATCAGCGGAGGCCGTATCTCGGAGACGGCGTCCAGGACTATGCGCCTCGTCGCCTTCTTGCGGAGGGAGAAATGCCTGGCGATGTTCTCGACATCGACGATTGGATCGTCCACCAGAAGACCGAGTGCAAGTATCAGCGCGAAGAGTGTGACCCTGTTGATGGTGAAGCCGAAGAGGAGGTTGATTGCCAAAGTCAGTCCGAAGACGACTGGCACCGCAAGAGCGACGATAAGCGCCTCGCGCCAGCCGAGTCCGAACGTGAGGAGCACCACGATGATGATGATCGCTATCACCAGCCCCCATACGAGTTCGTTTACCTTTTCGTCGGCGGTCAGCCCGTAGTTGCGGGTGATGGTCATCTCGATGTCGCCCGGAACAATGGATTCCTTCAGATGCCTTGCCTCCTCCAGCACGGCTGTCGCCACCCGGACAGCGTTAGCACCTTTTTTTTTGGCAATCGCGATTGTAACTGCAGGAGAAGGTTCTGATCCCGTTCCGGCGATGGAAGATTCTTTCCCGATTGAAGTTCCAGGGAAGTTCTCCTCATTCGTGAAACCTTTCGCAGGTCCATGCCCATATCTGACGTAGCTGGAGACCTCGTCCGGACCATCAGATACTTCCGCTACGTCCTTGAGGAACACTGGACGTCCGTCGAATACTCCAACAACAATGTCCCGGAGCTGCCTGGAATCGCTGATCGGCTGTCCGACTTCTATCTCAATCAAATTGTCCTTGCTCCTGAAATCACCGGCGGTACTGCTGAGGTTTGCGCCCTTCAACGATCGCTGGAGCTCGAGAGGCGACACATGATATGCCGACATCCTGTCAGGATCCATCATTATCTGGACCACGCGCGGTCTTCCTCCTATCACGTAGGCCCTGGAGACGTCCTTGACTGCGGAGAGATGCTGGGTGACCTCCTCGGCGACGCGGCGTATGTTCATGTCATCGGAGATCCTGGAGGACAAGGTCAGGGTGACGATCGGGACATCATCGATCTCCACGGGCTTGACGATCCAGTCGGCGACGCCCGGAGGGACGATGTCAAGATTCTCATCCATCTTCTTGAACAGCTTTACAAGGCTGCGCTCCCTGTCCTCGCCGACATAATACCTAACGGTTATGACAGCCTGGTTTTCGCGGCTCATGGAATAAACATATTCGACGCCGTCAATCTGGTAGAGGATCTTTTCGAGAGGGGTGGTTACAAGCTGTTCCACCTCGGTGGCCGAATGGCCCGGGAAATTGACATATACGTCCGCCAGCGGAACTATGATCTGCGGATCCTCCTCCCGTGGCGTCAAGTACAATGCCGCAAGCCCCATCAACGATGCAAGGATTATCAGCACCAGCGACAGGTTCGACCTGAGGAAGAGCCCGATGATCTTGTCGGTGATATTGTGTTCCTTCAAATGTGGAATGTCCTTCTTATCTGGCATCAGTCTTATCCTCCGGAACCACTACGTTCTCACCTTCCTTCAGCCCTGAGAGAACTTCGACATCGTCACCGAATGTCCGGCCTGTCCTGACAGACCTGCGGACGGCGCTGCCGTTTTCGGCGACATCAACCATCTCCAGCTGTCCGGCCTTCCTGACGGCCTTTGAAGGGATCACGAGTACCTGTTCGTCCGCCAGCGGAATGTAGATCCGTCCGAACATTCCGGAATAAATTCCTGCCGGGCAGGGGCCGGTGACCTTCACCAGGAATGTCCTGCTTGAGGAACTTGATTCGGGGACGATCTCGCTCACGGTGCCGTTGCAGATCTTGTTCATGCTATCAACCTTGACGCCTATCTCCTGCCCGGGCTTCAGCCTGATCGCGTGAGCCTCCCTGACGCTTGATACCATCTGCATGCGGGCGGGATCAAAGATTCTTACGAGGGCCTGTCCGGGCACGACGGTGTCTCCGACGTCCACCTTCTTGTCGATCACTGTTCCGTCCATGGGCGAAAGTATTGTCGCGTAGTCGAGGATGGACTGGACTTCGTTCACGGCCTCCTTGGCCCTTTTAAGTTCGGCATCGGCGGACTTCATCTTCGTAACTGTCTTGTCATATTCCTGCTTGCTTACTGCGCCTGACTTTGTGAGGGAGCCGAGTCTTTTCTCATCGGCAACGCTCTGGTTGTATGCAGCCTCCGCCATGGACACGCTGGACTTGGCCTGCTGGAGCTTTGCACGAAGGTCGGTATCATCGAGCTTCATGAGGACTTCGTCCTTTTTTACCAGCTGTCCGGCCTTTACTTTCATTTCCATGACGCGGGAAAGGAGCTTCGATGAAATGGTAGTCTCATGGACGGCCTGCACCGTGCCTGCCGCTGATTCCATCAACGGCATATTGACAAGACGGACCGGGACGATGCGTCCGTCAACCTTCCGTGTCTCCTTCTGTCCTGCGCCAGAACCAACCTTTGAATGGAACTTGCCCGACATCCACATCAGGAGCATCAGCACAAGCAGTCCTGAAGCGAGCATCAATATTGTCCTGCGGTTTTTCATATGACTCCTGTTCTATATCTATTATATGTGCCTAGCTTTAAAGTATTTCAGACGCAAGAGTTTTCAAGGCAAATACATGCCTCCTCCCGTCATCTGTCCAGCATTGCTACAAATCCGAGTGTCGCCCCTATGGTCATGCTTGTCCATGGATTGCTTGTCAAAGGGCAGGTCCCCGAAGCGCATCTGCCAAAATAACCTATTAGAAAGCCAATGGCCGCCCCAACCAATATGCCAATGAGTATTTTCATGATTTTCCCCTTATATTTAGACATGTTCATTCATCCTTATATACAGATTTTACGTTACATGACGCCAAAAAAATTATCTGCCCAGGATCTTCACAATCTCGGCCACTTTGGGATTATCAACCTTATAACAGGTCTTAAGTCCTTCTTTCCTGGCCTTGACGATCCCTCTGCTCCTCAGTATTGAGAGATGCTGGGAGATGGTCGACTGCGGAAGACCGAGTTTCGAGACAATCTTATTGACGTTGCATTCATTGCTGACAAGCCCCTCGGCCATCTTGAGTCTCACAGGATGCGCAAGGGCTTTGAGCATTTCGCTCTCTCTTTCATAATCCTTTATCATAATAACCTCTTATATCGTTATATTGCAATAATACGATGCAAATGGGCGCTTGTCAAGCAAGTATCAATAAATATCCCTTGTTTCGAATCTTAACGGATGGAGTCTTTATCTGACCCGGCGTCCTTAGATGCCTGCAGTTCATTCTTGACATAAAGGAAGGCGTCTTCGGTCGTCCTGAAAAAGTATTTATTTTCAAGGATCTCGTAGAATCCTGTCTTCTCGAGGAGTTCAAGGACCCGCCATTTCATCTCGGACACGGCGACAATCATTCCATTTTTCCTCAGATCCTTCACCATATTCCGCAGGGATTCCTCTCCAGTGGCATCAATCTCGTTGATGCAGTCGGTCTGGAAAACCACCGCCCTTGCAGTGGAATTTGATGCAATTTCATCAAGTACCTTCTCCTCGAAGTGCGATGCATTCGCAAATACCAGGCTTCCTTCAAACCTGATGAGGATGATGTCCTTGTCCTTGTCAAGATTGTGCTTGGATGCATCCCTGAAAGTTCCGTCGGAATGCCTTGCAAGGACGGCGACATATGGCTTCATAAGCCTGTAAAGATGGAAGGCGATTGACAGGGCAACACCTAAGATTACTCCTTCTACAATGTTGGGCGCGAGGATAATCGCAGATGCAAAAGTGGAAATGGCGGCTATGCCGTCAAGCCTGTCGACCTTCCATATCCTTGAAAACACCTTGAAATTTACAAGTCCTGAGACCGCTGCGATTATCACGGCGGCAAGGGTTGCGTTCGGCAGGTAAAAGAGTGCTGGCGTAAAGAAGAAAAGCGCAAGAAGCACGAATCCTCCTGCGAAAATTGATGACAATCCCGTCCTTGCCCCGGCATAAAGGTTGAGTGCAGAGCGGGAAAAGGAGCCGCTTACTGGGAATGAAAGGAAAAAGCTTCCTGCAATCTTTGCAGCTCCCTGTCCTATCATCTCCTGATTGAAGTCAAGCCTCTGCCTGGTAGTGGCGGATAAGGCCTTGTCCGTAGCGAGCACCTCCATAAACCCAATCAGGGATATCATCAAAGCGCCGCCTATGAGATCCCCGGTGAGTGTCCAGTCGAAATGCGGAAGCTGCAACGGCGGAAGCCCCGGCGGAATATGTCCTACGACAGCCCCTCCCATGATTCCTTTGAAGTCAATTAGATAGCTTACTGCTATTGAAAGCAGAACTGTGAATATCACTCCAGGGAAGCGCGGCGCAACCTTCCTGAGGATCATTATTATGGCTATGGAAGCTGTACCGGCGACGAGGGTCGGGAAGTGAGTCCTTCCGATCTGGAGAAGCAGCGCATACAGATCAACAAGCATTCCGCCTTTCTTTTCAATACTTATCCCGAGTATCTGGGGCAGCTGGGAAGCCGCTATGATAAGCGCGCCAGCGCAGGTGAAGCCCGCCACTACCGGATGCGAGAGGAAATTGACGAATACAGAAAGGCGGAAAATCCCAAATGACAGCTGGATCAGTCCGGCCAGGAAGGAAAGGAAGAACACCGCATGAAACATCTGGCTCTTATCATCGCTCAATCCAGGAATCTGCGATATTACTGCAAAGGTCAGCAGGGAAGTCATTGCAACAGGGCCTGTATGAAGCTGGTTGCACCAGCCGAACAATGCTCCGATCATTACAGGCAGAAATGCAGCATAAAGGCCGTAGTGAGGCGGCAGTCCAGCCAGTTGCGCGTATGCCATTGCCTGCGGTATAAGAAGCAGTGACACGGTAAGCCCGGCCATGAAATCGGCGCTGACAGTATCCTTTGACATTGGAAACCATCTCAGGAAAGGGAATATCGCCTTTATCACACCATCGCTTTTTTTCATAAGTACAACCTATCCGGGAGAAGATCAGTTTCTTGTTTACATAAATCCGGATAATATCTTACTGCTGCATTCCAATTTCAACCTCCTGTCATGGATATCTCCTGGTCAGATTATTTTTTCATTTTTTCTATTTCCTCCTCGACCTCCTCCGCTCCTTCCTTGTAGAACTTCTCCTCATCAGGTGCAAGTTCCTTCAAAAGACGCAGGAATTCACCGGCGTGAACCCTTTCCTCGTCGGCTATGTCCTTCAGCACTTCAATTGCGAGCTTGTTGTCGGTTGATTCGGCGAGTTGCATGTAGAGCTGTACGGCCTCATATTCCGCAGCAACCATGAAACGTATTGCGCGGACCAACTCCGCCTTTGTCAGCTTCCGATCCTTTGCAAGCCCCGAGAACGAATTTCCAAAATCCGGCATAAGAAACTCCATTTTATTTTTTTACGTATATTATTTTTCTATCATCACTTCAATTCCATTCCGGAATAACCTACTGCTTCGGCTCCCATCCTGAGAGGCGCGCGAGCATCCACCAGAAGGCATTGCCTTTGAGCGCCCCGTTCAATGGTCTTGAATGCGCCGCGTCGGCTGGAAGCACCATCTTGCCAGGATTCGCCTTCAGCCATTCATCGGCCCAGTTCTTCCTTGCACCTGCGTCCGTATAATCGCAACCGTCTGTCGCCTTAAGTTCCATATAATTAACCTTGCCGTCGGGATCATAGCTCTCTATGTCGGCGAAATCAAAAAGTATCTTGCCGTTCTTCCTGCAGAAATCTCTTATCTGCTCGTTGCGCTTGTTCAGGTTCCCGTCCTTGCCGCTCCCGTCGAGATGCCCGGTCATATATACGAATTTCACCTTCGGAAATTCCTTCTCCAGGCCGCTCATCAGCTCGAGATAGGTCTGAATGTCCTTCTCTGAAGATCCGCTGACCTGGCCGCACCATGACCACATGACAAGATTTACATCCTTGCCTTTTCCATTCAGCAGCTCACGGGTACGTTGGGCCCATGTAGTCCTGTCGGGATTCCCCAGATCTCCGCTGGGCAAGCCGTCTGACAAGGCCAAGGAACCGGCGGCTGGATTTTTTCCAAATGCAAAAAGCACCGGATCGGATTTTTTCAGTGCCTCCATCCCGGAAACTATCTGGCTGCCGTGCGAAGTATGACCATATGCAATCTTGAACATTGTTTTGGCTTTAACTATGGATTCTTTAGGGACTTTGGATATGTCTGTGCATCCATGCCCGATTATCGGCCCTCCGCAGAATGCGTTCGATGCCAGAAAGACTGACAGGGCCAGCGCGGCGAGTTTTGTTTTTTTGTTCACTTCAACTCTTCCTCCTTTTTTATTTTTGGTTAACCTCTATAACTCAGATGTCAATAACACTTTCAATTCCTGGCTTACCTTTTCTGCCTGCTACAGCTGAGATGCAAAGCACGATAGCAGCGAGCATGACACTCCAGGGAAAGAGCCAGCCAATGCGATTGTAGATGGTTCTTCCAGCCAGGGGTACGATCTTTCCTGTAAATGCATCTGTCCTGGCAAACGGCAACGATTCATGGACGTGCCCATGCGGATCAACGATCTTTGAGCTGCCGGAACTGGCAGAACAAATGAGCCATCGCCCGTTTTCTGCGGCGCGGAGCTGGAAGAACACGGAGTGCTGCCTGTGCTGGATTTCCCCCCATTCCTCGGCATCAAAAGTCGGTATGACAATCAATTCCGCCCCCTTGCGGACGAGTTCGCGGGTTATCGATTCATAGTCGCAGTCGAAGCAGATCTCGGTCCCAACCAGTCCGATTGGCGTTCTGACCGGGTCGGCGGATGTCCCGGCAATTCCGTCGTTGAAGAAGTGGACAGGCCGGTTCTTATGGTGCTCTCCCAGAACACCATCCCCCCCGATTGTCAGAGCTGTATTCCACCATTCCCGTTCGCCTTTCCCCATCGTGGTCTTGGTGCCTATGACGAAGATGGCATCATGAGCCTTGGCAAGATCCCGCAGCTCATCCAGCTGCCGAGGCTCCTTTTTGCGAACATCGTATGGCAATGCATACTCAGGCCATGCTATCAGCATGGGTGCCTGGTCAAGCGTCTTCTTTGTAAGATTCACGTACTCGTTGAAACTGAGTTCCTCTCCCTGCACAACCGCAACCCTGATCGTTCCAGGGCCGACAGGCATCACGGAGGGCGGTCTGAAAATACATATCCCAATGAGCAGTATTAGCAATCCGCTCCCAGCCACCCTCGTTCCCCTGACCGTCAAAAAAGCGGTTGCCGCAAAGATCAGGAAGGAACAGCCGTAGACACCGACGATCGGTGTCAGCCAGTTAGGAGGCAAGGCCGATCCGGCACTGATCCATGGGAACTTGAGAAAAAACAATTCGCAGCGGAAAAACTCGAATCCGGCAAACAACGATGCAATAAGCAGGGCCTTCAGCCAGGGTGATTTGAAACGGCGGCTGAAGTAGCATGCGGACATGCCGGAGAGCATTACGAAAATAGCCAGAATTCCATAAAGTGGAATTGCGGCAATCCCAAAAATATTCTTAAACCACAGCAGGGAACCTCCGTAGCCAAGAAAACCGAACAACAGGCCCAGATAGAAGCTTGTTCGGACTGAACTGTTCAGCACGAGCACAAAAAGTCCTGCCCATGCCAGTATTACGCATGGCCAGAAACCGAAGGGCGGATATCCCAGGATCAGCAGACCTCCGCATATTACTGCAAGCGAGACCTGGGAAAGAAGCGTACGCCATGGGGCAGCATGCAGGCGTGTTTGTTCGTTGTTCATAATCCGATTCATCTAATGGCTTCTAACGATTTGTAAAAATTTATTTTTGTATTGCATTAAACATTTTCCATGTGACGTATCCTCCACTGAGGTTTTTCACTTTGTAACCGTTCTGCCTAAGTATTCTTTCTGCAATATATCCCCTGACTCCGACCTGGCAATAGACTATGATTTCACGATCCTCCGGAAGTTCAGTCATGCGGGAACGCAGTTGTCCTAGCGGAATCGACACGGCTCCGGACAGCGCTCCGGCTTTGAACTCTGACTTCTCCCTTACATCCAGCAGCAATGCGTTTTCCACGACAGAATCGGCACAAACCTGCACTGTCTTCCCTTCGAGCATGTTCACTGCTACAAAACCCGCATAGTTGACCGGTTCCTTCGCCGATCCATACGGAGGGGCATAGGAGAGTTCCAGATCCTGCAAATCATATACACTTAGGTAGGTTTGGATGGCGGTAGCCATTACATCTATGCGCTCCTTGATCCCTTCAGTTCCGACAATCTGGACACCCAGGATTCTGCCTTCCGGGCTGAAAAGCATCTTTAAATGCATCTGCTTTGCTCCAGGATAATAGGTTGCGTGGGAAAAGGGATTGAGATACACTTTAAGATAATCTATCTTCTCCTTCCGCAGTGTTTTTTCGCTTGGCCCTGCGTTGCCGACGGTAAGGTCGAAAACCTTGCAGATGGAAGAGCCAATAGCTCCCTTGAACTTCGCCTTGCCGCCCAGTGCATTGCATGCGGCTATACGGCCCTGCCGGTTTGCGGGACCCGCCAACGGTATCTGCGAAGGCCTGTTGATTACCGTCTCCATCACCTCTATTACA
>MHBH01000003.1:0-29541 GCA_001804805.1 Lentisphaerae bacterium GWF2_49_21 | reverse complement strand
CGTCTCCATCACCTCTATTACATCCCCGACCGCGTAGATATCAGGGTCTGATGTCTCCAAATACTCGTTCACGACAATTCCCTGCTTGTCGCCGAGGGCGAGTCTTGCCGCTGCCGCCAGTTCTGAGTTGGGCCGGATTCCGGTGGCGATAATTATAATGTCCGTCTTAATCATTTCGCCACTGCTCAGTTCGACAAGCAGTTCAGTCTTTTCTTCATCTTTTCCAATTGATTGCCTGCAAATCCTGACTACCGTAGTATTGAAATGGATTTTAACGCCGTGCTTGACAAGGCAGTCTGCGAGAGGACTCGCCATTTCTGGATCAACGACGCTCATCAGCTGTCCGGATCTCTGCACCAGGACTGTTTCAATCTTCTGATGCCGGAAATTCTCGGCCATTTCCAATCCTATGTATCCGCCGCCGACAATAAGCGCTCTTTTAATACCGTCATTGACACGGTCCTTTACATCGGTCATGTCAGACATGTTCCACATTACCATCACGTCAGTATCATCGATTCCGGGGATGTCCGGTTTTTTAGGACTCGACCCAGTCGCGATTATCAACTTGTCATAGCTTTCCTTGTAGCTTTCTCCAGTACGCCGGTTCAACACTGCAACTGTCTTTGCCGCAGCGTCTATTGCTGTTATCTCCTGTGCCGTACGGACATCGACATTTGTCCTTGCCCTGAACCGTTCCGGAGACATCACCACGAGATCTTCTCTTTTCTCTATGACTCCGCCGACATGATATGGCAGCCCGCAGTTTGCAAAAGATATATGCTCACCCCTTTCGAACATAATTATCTGTGCATGTTCATCCAGACGTCGGGCTCTCGCCGCCGCACTGGCACCTCCTGCAACTCCTCCAATGATTACAAGCTTCATTTGACCCCTCCTCAATAATTATGATTATGTTTTTCCATTCACCGCGTTCAAAATGTCAGTTTCAAATATAATCCGGGCAATACCTTGGGCAGCTGGCTGATACATGGCAGGATGACAAAGCGCCTGCGGGGGAACATGAGTTCCATTTCAGGAAGGGAATTGGCCTGTGTCGAAATCGCAAGCGTCTGCACGCCCATTCTCTCGTTCTCAATGCAGGCCATGCGCACGTCGCAATGCGCATAGCGCGTATTGGGATCGTAGTCCTGGTCCATGGGCTTTCCGTCCGTAACGAGAATGATCAGCTTGCGGAGGGATTCCTGGGAAGCCAGCAGAAAACCTGAATGCCGCAGGGCCGGGCCTATCCTGGTCGAATTACAGGGTTTCGCGGCCGTTATACTGCCGATGCTTGCCTCATCCCATTTCTCAGCAAACTCCTTGAAGACAAAATATTCGCAGTTTTCCCTTCCATTGGAACTGAATCCGCACATGGCAAAATTATCACCGAGCGATGCAAGCCCCTGGCCAAGAATTACAGCCGCCTCCTTTTCGAGATCAATTATCCGTTCTCCCGACTCTGCATTGTCTCCGGTGGATCCGCTCAGGTCGATCAGTACAAGCACGGCCAGATCGCGACGATTCACCATTGGTTTCTCATAGAACATGGCGCGCGGACTGGGTTCACGGTGTCTTTCCAGAATATGCGTCAGAAGCATGTCAGTGTTGATCTCGTCCCCTTCCGCGAGCCTTTTCTCACGATGGATCATTTCCGGCTTGAGGCGCTCGAAAAGCGCCTTTACCCTCCGTGCATCATCAAGCCAGGGCTTCAAAATACGCCCTTCCGCCGGCTCATCGATCCTTTTCTGCTGGAGCCTGCACCATCCGGAATGGTATTCGCCATGCATGGAATCCCATTCGTCGTAGATGAAATCATCCTCTCCGGAAACATCCTTGCCGTCCTTCCTCCCTTCAGTGGCATCTCCTGTCCCTTCATGCCCCGGTAAAATATCTTTTGCGGAAATTCTTTTTTCCGGGACATCTCCATCCCCTTGTCTGGAGAGCTTCTTCTTGTTCGGGGGATTTGACAGGGAAACTGGAAACAGGAAGTCCGAAATGAAGCCGGACGGTTGGAGTCGTCTCGTTGAAACAGCGGGATATTGCGGCAGAAGCATGTTGATCCAGGATTCTTCCGCCAGATGCAGCGAATCGAAGGAATTCCGGCAGGCGCAGGCTTCCTTTGCAAGCCTGGTGGCGAAGTGGTTTGCCGAGGATTTGCGCATGCAGTCCTGAAACAATCCTTCTGGCCCTGTCATGTCCGGGGAGGATCTGAAGTCCTCGGCGAGCCCCCATTCGAGGATCCTGCAGGCTCCAGGCCAGCGTCCGCGTACGCTGTGCAGGGTACGCGCGAACTCGATTATCTGGAATAAATTCGTTCTTGCCACCGAGGCGCCTGACAGGTCCTCGCAGGTCCTGAATCCTTCTCCGCCGTGCATCCGTGAAAATGAATTGCAATTGAATAGTGCAGCGGCGGCGATTCCGCAGAGAATATACCAGTTACGGTTTTCACAGGAGGTTCCAAATCTGCGGAGCCGTACTGGCAGGTAGAGGTGCTTCCTGATGGAAAGCACGGCGGTCCCGCGCAATATTAACTCGTCAGAATCAAGGAGTCCAAGCTCGGCGACCTCGCAGTCCTCGCCGGTCAGAGCCGTATAAATGGATCGTATGTCGGGGGAGACATCTGCGAGACGGCACTCCTGTGTTATCGACACTATATATGTTTCCGAGCTCGAAAGTTCTCCGCGCAGGAAGGCGCAGGCCGAGGAGCTGCTGCGCTGGAACATCTGCAGTGCCACTTCTACGTACCTGTCAATCTCGTCCTGGCGCATGCGCCCCAGAAGCCGGTGATATCCGGCGAGGAAAGCCATAGCCAGCTCTTCATCAAGTTCCAGAAGATATCTCATCCAGTTCAGGCAGAATGCGATTTCAGCCGGTGTCGCCCCCATGCCGCCAGATGCGAAGATCTCAAAATAGCGGATTCCGTAGAAGACCTTTCTCGAAGAGAGGAGCATTCCCATGTCGGCGAGATCCGAAAACAGCGCAGGAATATCCATTATCCATCGGTTCCGTAGATTTAACGCATCGAGGAATTCGCGGATGACATGATCCTGGCAGCAGTCGCTGCTCTTCAGGACTTCAAAGAACTTAGAAGTCACCGCCCTGCGCTTTTTCCCGAGCATGCCGCTTCCATATAGGTTCTCAATGGCATTTTCAAAAGTCTCGCGGTAGCCCCATGTCACGTTTTCCAGGCTGAAACCGTGGTAGCGGTCCGAACTCCCCGCCTTCTTCCTGGTCCTTGAGGAGGACTTCGGATTATTCCCTGTTTTTACCGGCTTTATTTTGCGCATTTCCGGGTTCTTTCATTATGTTGCCGAAATACAGCTTCGCTATGTCCTGCACTGATTCCAGTATCGCGGTTTCATCGGCCAGGGTCTGGCTTACTGCGTGAAGAGTGGCCTTGACAGGTTCCAATCCGCATTTCATCAGTCGCGCGACGTATACGAGAAGACGGCTGCTTACACCCTCGTCAAGACCGAATCCCTTGAGCTGGCGGATTTTCGACCCCATCTCGGCCAGCTTGCGGCATTCATCCTCGGGAAGACCGGTCTCGCTGCGGATTATTTTCGTCTCCACATCAACTTCGGGATGTGTGAAATTAAGGCTTGCAAAGCGCTGCTTTGTGGAATGCTTCAGATCCTTGACTATGCTCTGGTATCCCGGATTGTAGCTCAGTACCATCATGAAATCGGGGTGGGCCCTGAGCACTTCCCCGGTCTTGTCGATGTACAGCATCCGCCTGTCGTCGGTAAGGGAATGAATGATTACGGTCGTATCTTTCCTGGCTTCCACTATTTCATCAAGGTAACATATGCCGCCATGCCTCACGGCGAGCGTCAGCGGGCCGTCCTGCCATATCGTCTCATTGTCCTTGAACAGGAACCTGCCCACGAGATCCGCCGCCGTCAAATCCTCATGGCAGGATACGGTCACGAGAGGCAGTGAAAGCCGGTAGGCCATATTTTCAATAAACCTTGTCTTGCCGCATCCGGTAGGACCCTTGAGTATCAGAGGTATCCTGGCCCTGAAAGCCGCACTGAATACGACGTCTTCGTCATCCTGGAGGACATAGTTAGGCCTATTCCTGGGCTTGAATTTGGACATTATATCTTTTTTCTTCTTCGAAAATGCTTTTCCCCTCATATCATCCTCCTTCCTGCAAGATGCTTATTCAATTCAATGTTTCTAAAATTCATTTGATCAACAGCAGTCTCATAATTCCTCCGGCTACAAGAGCCGTCGAAACCATTATTGCCGCCGATTTAAGCATATCTTTCACGCCAAGCTCCTTGAACAATACCGCGAACGTCGCAACGCATGGGAAGTACAGTGCAAGGACTGTTACTGCTATAGTAAGCTGTTCCGGGCTCAAGCCAAGCGGGACAAGCATTCCCACGGCAAGATCCTTGCGCAGGAATCCCGCCAGCAAAGCTGGAACCGCCTCCCCGGGAAGCCCAAACCATATTTTCATGAATGGCGTAACATGGATGGACACATAATGAATCACCCCTAGGACGTTCAGGATATTTACAGCCAGAACTCCGAGAAAAAGAAATGGCACCGCCTCTGCCAGAAACCAACGGACGCGCATCCATGTCTTTTTTACAATTGCCAGCATGCATGGCCTTCTGTAAGGGGGGATATCAAGAAATATCTCCATGCTTTCCCCGCGCGTCATCCTGTTGAGAAGCAGACCGAGAAAAATGAACACTGCCAGGAGAGTCCCGAATACCAGCAGGATGAACTTTGCGCCGGAATGCCCGAGAACCCCGAAGATCATGGCGGTCTGCGCCATGCAGGGTACGGAGACGCTCACGAGCGTTATCGCGATGAAACGCTGTTTCCGCGTTTCAAGTCCGCGTGCGGACAAAACCCCTGGCACATTGCAACCAAGGCCGAGCAGGACAGGTATGACTCCGTGCCCGTGCATTCCCAAACGGTGAAAAACATTGTCAACCACTGTTGCCAGCCTTGGCAGATAGCCAGTGTCTTCAAGAAGCGCCAACGCGAAATAAAAGGCTATGATATAGGGAAGCACCATGCCAAGAGGCACAAACAAGCCTGTCGTGAGAATTCCCATGGACTGGAGATAGTCCACTTTTCCGTCGATCAAGGTTCCAATCAGAACGTCATGAATGAATCCAGGCTCCATCCAGCTGCTCAGTTTCGTCAATGGTACCAGATACAGCTTGAATAGAGGCTCAACTCCGTATCGAATAAATCCTTCACCGATAAACCTGACCAGCCAGAAGAGCGAGAACAGTATGATTATTGCCGCAAAGATACCGGTAACAGGCTTCACGGTCGCATCCACTATGCGATCACGGAACGTGTGATGCCGATGTGCAATCGTCTGAACCTTCCTGACAATATGTCCAACCCGGATCCAAGCCTGGTCTTCTCCGCTGTTTTCCATGCGATCAGGAATCCGCAGATCATCAAGCCGATCTATGAGCTCCTTGACGCCTTCTCCCGTAATGGCGACCGTCGGGACAACGGGAACCTGTAGGAGTTTTTCAAGCTCTGGGACATTTATGCTTATGCCATGGTGCTGCGCCTCGTCCCACATGTTAAGTGCAATTATGACCGGTTTCCTTTTCTCCAGAAGTTCAACTGTCAGGAGAAGACAGCGTTCGAGGCTTGTGGCATCGACGACGTTTACGATCAGATCCGTCCTGTCCATCAATGACAAGGCCACCTCTTCCGCCTTGTTGGCCGCTTCGAGTGAATAAGTTCCGGGAGCATCGAGTATTTCCACCGGCTCCCCATGGATCACCATCCGTCCCTTGAGGTAGTCAACCGTCGTGCCGGGATAGTTTGAAGTAATTACATCAACCCCGGTCAGACGGGAGAATAGAACGCTCTTCCCCACATTTGGATCGCCTATCAGGACTATTGTTTTCATGCTTCCCGAGTGACTTTAATCTTCTGGGCCATGCCCCTCCCGATTGTTACCTGTCTATGTTCGACTTCCAAGACCAGAGGACCAGACAAGGGATGTTTCGCCACAATGCGGACTTTCTTGCCTTCGGTGATCCCAAAGCTCCTCAGACGATTTTGAAAACCACATCCGCCCCGCAGGGCGGTTATGGTTGCATTTTCACCCGGCAACAGATGTGATATTAAGATTTCATTCATAATATAAACCTTTTTTACTGTCACTTGTGCTTTCTTTAATTTGATTCCGCTTTTTTATTAGGATTTAAGTTGTTTTATCAAGAGTGATGATTAAAAATACAGATCGCGCTGTCCAGAATTCTTTATATTGTTCAGACGTTCCAAAAGTTTTTGTTTCTGGGGGCCGCAGCTGATTTTCTGGAGCTCTCCGACTATAAGTTCTTCTCCGACCTGCCTTGTTTCAGGGCTTGCATAGTCAATAAGATATTCTTCAAGGGTGAGCAGGGCATTGGGTGTGCAGAATTTCTCAATGAAGCCCGGAATTGCGTACTCCATAAAAATCTGACCTGTCCTGCCGGAACGGTAGCAGGATGTGCAGAAGCTTGGGATATACCCGTTTTGCAGAAGTTCGCGCAGGATTTCATCCATAGGGCGGACATCTCCTATTTGGAACTGTTCCTTGCTGAGTTCCTGGACAGAACTTTTCTTTGTATAGCCTGCGAGTTCGAGTTTTGTTCCGGCATCAATCTGTGAAACTCCGAACGCCATCACTTCGCGGCGAATCCCAGCAGTTTCCCGTGCCGTCAGGATCATTCCCGTGTATGGTACTGAAAGACGCAGAATTGCCACCAGACGTTTGAAATCATAATCGCTTACAAAATATTTTTTATCAAGCTCAACTCCGTGCGCGGGGCGAATACGTGGAAAACTTATCGTATGCGGTCCTACCCCATAGGTTTTCTGGAGATGATGCGAATGGGTGACAAGTCCAAGCACTTCGAACTTCCAGCCGTAAAGGCCGAACAAGGCACCGAGCCCCATGTCATCGCAACCGGATTCGAAAGCGCGGCTCAGTCCGTCAAGCCTCCAGAGGTAATCCCCCTTGCAGGTGTGCGCCGGATGCATTTTCGCATACGTACTGTGATGATAAGTTTCCTGGAAGATCTGGTATGTGCCTATTCCGGCGGCCTTTACTTTTCTAAAACCATCGTGATCCATCGGAGCCGCATTTATGTTTACCCTGCGGATTTCACCGTGCCCCTTCCTTATTGTGTAAACCTTCCTGACGGTATCGGCAATGAAACCGGGAGTGTAATCCGGGTGTTCTCCGAAAACAAGGATCAGCCGTTTATGCCCGTTATCCTCAAGAGCCTCAATCTGGGCGATAAGCTCTTCCTGGCTGAGGGTTTTCCGGACAGTTGTCCTGAGGCTTTTGCGAAATGCGCAGTAAGCGCAATCATTAATGCAGTAATTGCCGATATAAAGCGGAGCGAAAATCACTATGCGGTTGCCGTAGACGTCTTTTTTCAGCTGACGCGCCGCGTTGAATATCTCATCGACAATATCTGGCGATTCTGCTGAGAGGAGGACTGCAGTTTCTTTTACGGAAAGTGCTTTCTTTTCCATGCTTTTTGCGATGACCTCCCGGATTATTGACTTGTCCTCTTTTGTATTATTGACAAGGTCTTCGAGCTTAGCGTCATCTATGAAATCCACGCAATGTTCTGACAACTTGTTTCTCATATCATGAGCCTTAAAGCATTTTTATTATTTTTAGAAAGCAACTTGTTTAGTGTTCACATTCCCAATTTCCATAAATTTTGCAGATGCCCTGGAAACTATTCTTCCATCTTGAACTAGTTCCGACTCCATTACGTGCAGAGGCGGAGATGATTTTTTAACTCTCGCCCTCACGACGATTTCATGATCGACTAATACAGGAAAGACAAAACGGACGTTCAATTTGCCGGTGACCGCCGTCTTGCCGGAAGCAAACAAACAGTTCGTCATTGCACCGTCGAGGATGGAAGAAATTACACCGCCATGCAGCAACCCGGTATATCCCTGAAGATTTCTACTGCAGAAAAACCTACCTACGACTCCTCCATCTTCACAGACCTGAAAAGACAATCCCAGCCCCCGTTCATTGCTCTTCCCGCACACAATGCAAAAAGGATGCAGGCGCTCCTGCTGCAACGTCATTTTCATAATTGCTTTGTTCATGTCAAGGCACTATCCTGCCATATCCTCTCACGACACGGCTTTTTCCGGTTCCGTCAAGGCTAGTATTGGTTCGATTATCTGTTCAAATGCCTTGCCTGTTTCAGTCTTGTTATAGTGATATATGAACGGAGTTCCTGCATCGCATGCCACCCCTATCGCCGAATCAATGGGAATCCTGCCAAGAAAAGGGACTTTCATTTCTACAGCCATTTTCTCTCCCCCGCCAGTCTTGAATATCTGTGTAATCTCCCCGCATTTGGGGCAGACGAATCCGCTCATGTTTTCTATGACCCCGATGACAGGTATCTTAAGCTGCCTGCAGAAATTTATGGATTTCCGCACATCAACTATGGCTACATCCTGAGGTGTAGTCACTATTACTGCACCGTCCGGATTCTTCAGCATCTGGCAGACAGAAAGGGGTTCATCTCCAGTGCCCGGCGGTGAATCAATTATGAGATAATCAAGCTCTCCCCATGCCACATCGCTAAGGAATTGTTTTATGACACCTGCCTTCATCGGCCCCCTCCATATCACCGCATCATCCCTGTCATGAAGAAGAAAACCAATCGACAAAATCTTCATGCCTCCTTTTTCCACAGGTTGAATGACACCGTCAATGACACTTATCCTTGAGTCCTCAAGCTTCAGCATCTTGGGGATGCTCGGGCCGTGTATGTCCACGTCCAGTAGTCCGACCTTCTTTCCCGACAGGGAAAGCGAGATTGAGAGATTCACTGCAACCGTGCTTTTACCGACTCCTCCTTTTCCTGAAAGGACGATTATCTTGTGTTTTATCTTCTGCATTCGTCCGTCCATCTTTTGCTGTTCGAGGAATGCGTCCAGACTGTCGGCTGTCCCTGAACATTTCTGTTCTTTTACGGCAGAAGGACAGGATACTGCAGGCTCCTGCCGATTTTTCTCGTCTTTTTTCATCTACAAGCCCCTTTATTGAGTTACATTTTTATAACCATGCTGCCGACAGGCTCACCGATATGCCTTGCGATTACCGGACATTTCACAGTCAGCATAAAACAGATTTTCCTGCTGCGTCCCGAAAGAGTTTCATAGTTGCCTTGCCCTTTGGCTATTATCATATCCGCCTGCCCGAAACAAAGCCTGAATTCAGAAGACGTATCATCGAGAATAGTTCCCGGAGCGTCTGAACCGTTGCTGATGACACGGGCAATTTCAGCGATACCTGCCCGTTTCGCATCTTCCATAGTCGCATCATTCACGACCGGTCCTCCCCTCACTGCAAATGTAACTTTCCCAGGAGGCAGCATTTCGATCAGCAATCTATCGAAATAAATCTCCCCGGCATTGTCCGCAAGGTAGAGGATTTTAGATGTGTGTTCCGCCTTTTGGAAAAGCGTCATGGCGTTCCCGCGCAGTGGTTGCGCCAGGAGCTTGTCCATGTGCTGAGGAAGCTCTTCCTTTGAGATCTGCGTCTTTGCTCCTGAATCGAGCAGATTGCCAGCTATTGCGAGCCTGACTGCAAGTTCCCTGGGATTTTCCGATTTCCTTATCATTTCACGCATTCTGGACATCATTCCCTCGGCGATGCGGTTCATTTCATTCTTGACCGAACTGTAGGGATCCTTATTTTTTGTCGCCTGCCGAATTATCCTGTGAAGATGCTGTGCCATTACCGGCGGGGACCCCCGCCAGTCGTTTACGGATATCTCCCCAAGCAGTTGTCGCATAAGCCGTTCCCTTTCCACTCCATTCTCAACAAGAATTGCAAGGGCCTCAGATGCCTGGCGCACAAAACAGGGTATGCACTCGTATTGTGTCGTCATTTCCTGTTCTCCGGCTTTTTATCCGCCATGCTTCCGCCTGTTTTGGAAAGGGCCTGCATGATGTCCTCGATTATTTGTTCAGGTTCTTCTATGCCTATGGACAACCTAACCGTGTTTTTTGCGACACCGAAAGTCGTGCGCCGCTCTGGCGGTAGATAGAGCATTGTCGTAAGGAAAGGAATGCAGATCAGGGATTCGGTGCAACCCAGACTTACCGCATGATAAACTAGCTTCAACGACGATATGAAACATTTTGCATCATCTTCATCGTTTCCAATATCGAAGGATATCATTCCGCCAAATCCTCCACGCATCTGGTTTCTGGCAATTTCATGGCCAGGATGATCTTTAAGTCCGGGATAGGAAAGCCTGCTCACAAGCGGCTGCGCTTTCAGGAACTCAGCTACCTTCAAGGCATTTTCAGCCATGCGCTTTGCCCTCAGCGGAAATGTTTTCAGACCACGTTCAAGAAGTGAGGCGGAATAAGCGTCCAAGGTGGAGCCTATGGCCTGTCTTGTGAACCAGAGCCTGTCATAATCCTTCTTGGCTCCTGCAACAGCTCCAGCCATGAGATCGTTATGTCCGCCCAAGGCCTTTGTGGCGCTGTGCACCACGAGATGGGCGCCAAGCTTCAAAGGGTTTTGGTGGAACGGCGTCGCAAACGTGTTGTCTACGACAAGCAGGGCCCCGACCTTGTCAACTGCTTTCCTTGCCGCAGAAATATCTATTATCTTGCACAAAGGATTGCTCGGAGTCTCAAGGAATACCATGGCGGTGTTGGATTTTATGTAATCACCGAGGAGGGGGCTCTTGTCGGCATCAATCCAGGTGATCTCCACCCCAAGCCTTTCAAGTATCAGCGACACCTTGTAATTTGCCCCGTATGTGTCATTGAACAGGATTAGATTATCTCCAGCCTTCAAATATGTAAGGTAAGCCAATGTGCAGGCCGCCATGCCCGATGTGCAGACAATGCAGTCCTCGGCATATTCCATCTGCGCAATTGCCTTCTCTACCGCCCGGACTGTCGGATTATCATCCCGATGATATGTATAGCCGTCTATTTCACCGTCCGTGATCTTGCGCAGGACCTCGAAATCACGATATTCATAATTTACGGCATGGACAATCGGTGTAACCATCGGCTTGTTGCCATATGGTGTCAGAGGATCAGACATGTCAAGACCTCCTGGATTTATTTATTCCTATCTTTGCCTCGGCTGGCGCATTAATGAGGGATTTGGTGAACTTTCTAATTGGATTCCCTTATCCCTTTCTTCGAGGACCTCTGCTTTCCCAGCAGTCTCGCGGTCTCGCGTAAAAGGCGTTCAGTAGTATTCCAACATACACATTCGTCCGTTATTGAAATACCATAACGCAATTTGCCAGGATATTCAGCAACTTTCTGTCCGCCCTCCAAAAGATTGCTCTCCAGAAGCATTCCGATTATGGCTCCGTTACCATCGATGCGTTGGCTAAGTACATTGTTCCATACTCTTTCCTGCGCTTCATACCTTTTTCCGGAATTACCATGGCTGCAGTCCACCATCACTGCTGGGCGGAGACCGCTGGCTGACATCCTCCTGCAGGCCTCCCGTATCCATCTGACACCATAATTGGGGCCACTGCTGGAGCCTCTCAATATGACGTTCCCGCTTAAGTTGCCCCGGGTACGCACAATCGCGACATGCCCTTCCTCGTTGATTCCGAGAAAACTGTGAGGATGCCGTGCCGACTCCATCGCATCCACAGCCACCTGTATATTCCCGTCGGTGCTGTTTTTGAATCCGACCGGCATGGAAAGCCCGCTTGCCATCTGGCGGTGTATCTGAGACTCGGTGGTTCTCGCTCCAATAGCCGCCCACGATATCAGGTCTGCAGTATATTGAGGCACTATGGGGTCAAGCATTTCAGCGGCGGCAGGAACCCCCATGGAACTTATCTTCAGCAAGAGATTTCTCGCAGTCCGGAGGCCATAGGCGATTTCGAAAGAACCATCCATACGAGGATCGGATATCAGCCCCTTCCATCCGACAGTTGTACGGGGCTTTTCAAAATAAACCCTCATCAGGATCAGGAGATCATCGGCCAGCTCTTCACGCAATCTGGCAAGTCGGCCTGCATATTCAAGCGCCTCCGCCGGATCATGTATCGAACATGGCCCCGCCACTACAATCATCCGATGGTCGTCACCGGCAATGATATTTCCAATCTCCATACGCGCTCTCGCTATATTTTCAAGCACCTTTGCGGAGGCGGCAAGTTTTCTTTTCAACGCAAAAGGTGTTATCAGCGGTATCAGGCCGGTAAGATTTAAATTCTCAGTGCGTATGCCGGAATTGCTATTGCCATCCGGAACTGCTGACGTTTTGCCAGCGGCCACGGAACAGCTCAATTTCCTTTCCATAGTTCTTGGTCTCATTATATCAAGTCTCCTTTTTTTTCTTTACGGATGCTCCCGCTTTTTCAAACAAAAGAGGGAATACGATGTCGCTGGTACAGCACGGAACCCACACGGCGAGGAACAAGAATCCGCCTATGGCGAGAATTACTAAAGCTCCTGGCGGCCCTCCCATCGCCATTGTGATATGGAAAAGGGAGGCCCAGGTGCTGACAAGGACGTGAGCGGCATGAAAAATCTTCGTGCGCGGACGCCATGCGCCAAGAGCGATACCTGCAAGTGCAAGGGGATTCACCAGCCACCATTTATCGATGAATCCAATGTGCAGGCCGCGGTTGGGCATATCCAAAAGCCATTCCCCGACAAAAGGAATAATGCAGTCGCTCAATGTAGCAACACCTACGGATCCGAGCCAGCCAATCCAAAGGATGCTCCAGACACCTCGTCCACCATGAAGCCGATACATTCCAGTAGTCACCAACGCGCTCAAAAGAACATGTGAAGGATGCATCACCCAGAACAGCTTCGTGGAGACTGACGCCGGAGCATTCAAGCCAATCATGACAAGTATAATCAATATTCCGGTCGCGGTTCCGGCGGCTGTAAATGGCACATGGGCTCGCAACTCCCCGATTATCGATTCCTTTTTCCCACACATAAAAGTTCCTATGAATTATTTGATCAGCACAAAGATCATTTTCTGAAAGCTTCCGCTGGGCCAAACGGGGCAAGGCTTGTCGTTATATATGGATTAGTCGCCTGATCGTCTTCCCTGCAGGCAAAACGCCACATTCGCCTGCACATCTGACGTTTTACTTCCATATATCCGGGCTCTTCCGCAAGATTTACCATCTCGTCAGGATCACTTTTCAAATTATATAGCTCGTCCCTGTCAAACCCATTATAGACGAATTTGAAATTATCCGTCATGACAGCCCTCTGCGTATAGTAGAGCTCGACGCCATTGAACTGAGAATGCATGTCATCGCGCCAATCCGTTGGGACAATCCCTTCAAAGAAAGGGTATAGGCTCCGCCCAGTAAATGTTCTTTCTGTTTTCACCCCTGCCACCTCGAGGAAAGTCGGTGCGAAATCCGCAAGCGAAACAAATTTGTCAATGCGCCCTCCGTGTGATTTCAAACCATTGGGCCATCGGACTACGGCCGGAACATGATACGCACCGCGGAAGGCAGGAACCCCTTTGGCAAAGAGTCCGTGATCTCCACAATAATCTCCGTGGTCTGAAACATACAGGACAAGCGTGTCATCCTTCTGTCCTAAATCATCGAGTTTTCCAAGAATCTTTCCGAACATTTCATCGAGATACGTGCAATATGCATAGAAATGTCTTATTGCCTCGCGGACTTCCCTGCTGGAAAGCTGTCCGAACCGCATATCCCTCATTTTCCTGTATACATATGGCTTTTCGAAAAGCTCATCATGATAACTCTTCGGCAATTGAATATCGTCAAGGTCGTACATGTCAACATATTTTCTTGGAACATTGTATGGATCATGGGGACCGATAAGTCCAACAAAAAGGCACCAGGGCTTGTCTCCTTTTGATACATCATCCAAGATGGAAAGTGATTCAGCCACAACTTTTTCATCATGGCTGTTCTTTTTCACTTCATCAAGTGTCTTGTATAACGTGTACGTGGAGTATCCGGGACGGAGAATCTCGCCGTCGCCGCGGACAGCCTGTTCCGGAAGGGAAGCGACTGACTTGAAATCCTCCCATCTCTTCCCATGATGTTCCGCAGCTGTGCCTGACACAAGATGCTCATGCCATCCCCTGTCTTTCGGGCTTTCCTCGGAACTGACATGCCATTTCCCACTGAAATGCATGCTGTATCCATTTTCCGCCAAATCCTCGCTCCAGAGCCTGACGCCCTGTTTAAGCCCCTTGTTTATAGCCTGTCCGTTACAGACATTGTTCCAAATACCATGCCTTGAAGGATAAAGTCCCGAATGAAATGTCGCCCTCGCAGGACAGCAGTGGGCCGTCGGACAGAATGTGTTTGAAAAAGTCAGCCCTTCCGATGCGAGCTTGGCGACGTTCGGGGTTTTCGCAGGATGTTCCGGCAAAACCGTATCACCTCGCTGATGGTCAGTCATGACAATTAAAATATTTGGTTTTTTATTCATATATGTAAAACCTTTTTATTATGGTAAAAGCAGATAGTCCGCTATTGCGCGATACAGGGTACTGACTGCGAGAATCGCACAATGCCGTCCCTCCTCCGGCAAATCCCGATGTGAATCTATGATATCCTTAGGGTTTATTGATAATGCGTCCATAATCGACTTGCCCTTGGCCATTCCGGCTACAGCCGCACCGCATATCCGGGTATCTTCACAGCCTTCAGTATAATACCGGACATCTTCAATCACGCCGTTCCGGATAAACAGGTAAAATTCCATCTCATCCCCGCAAATGCCCTTCAAGACGGCCGAGGCAGTTGGATCATTCATCCTTCCGAACGAACCATCTTCAGAACGTTTTTTCATCTGGGGCCTCCAACAAGACAGCATCAGGAATATTAAGTCTGGGATTCATAATTGTTTTTCCCTGAGTTGTGGCCTTATATCTATAAGAATTGCACCGTCAAGGATATCTATCTCCTCAAGCTCAAGAGTTTCTCCTTTCCTTTTGATAATTCTCGCTATGCATGAAGCCATACGCGAAATCCGATGCTGGGTTTGCCCTGTCGGTATATTTTGAGCGTTGTCTCCACCTGACCTGGCATTGCAGGCCGATGGTAATATTCTCTGAAATGCATAAACAAGATGAACATGCGAGAATCCGGACAAGGCGTCGAGTCTTTTGCTGAATTCAGGAAAAACCTTCGCGCTGCCTTTGCATCCACCATCTTCCATAGACCGGACAATCATATCGTCAGGCACTTCATGCCGGCATTGAATTATTCCGATCCAAGCGGGGCAATTATCTGAATCTTTCACTTGATCAATCCCTTTCATTTTTATCTTTCAGCTTCTTGGCTTACATAATTGCCTGCAAACATATTTTCACCTTAACACCAGTTCTTCCTTTGATTTTACCGCTGAATAGTAGGCGCCTATCCCTCTATCATCGGAATAGATGAGCTTCTTGTACAGGAGCCTCGAGATATATTTAGCCACCTCGTTCATATGCATATCAAATGCCTCCGCAATTTGGACTGCGGTGCACGGACGCCTTCTGAGGATCTCAAGAATGTCAACTTCGTTCAACTCATCGCCGGGTGATATGGAATTGAATTTAGGTATTATGACATTCGGGCACATATCAAAAGGCGACGCCAGTTCTATCATCCTTTCCTCGGAAACGGCGGTAGCTGTCTCCTCCGACGGGGGGCGCACCGACGTGTTAAGATGTATCTTGTCAGGCTTCAGCGAGCCTACCAGCGCCGCGATACGCCGGACATTATCAATGTCGGAGTTGATCCCTTCTACCAGGAAGACCTCGATCCAAAGGCTCTTTTTGAAATCCCTTCGGAACGCATACGTACCGTTGACAAGCTTGTTGAAGGTCACGCCTTCGCAAGGCCTGTGGAGCCGTACAAATGATTCCTGGTCATATGCGCTCATCGTCACCTTTGCAACATCGGCCTTGGCCGCCGATTCCCTGACATCCGGGGAATATAGAGTAGTTCCATTGGTGAGCAGCGCCACGGGAATATCTGAGTTTGCATGTATGAAATCAATCAATTCCCCGAATCCGTTGTGCAAAGTAGGCTCCCCGGATCCGGCAAGACTTATATAGTCTGCAGTCCCACCCTCGCGAATCCAGGACAGCAGTTCTTTCTTCAGTTCCCCCAAAGGCACATATTCGCATCTCTGGCAAGTTTTACTGGTGGTATGGCCGAGCTGGCAGAAGACGCAGTCCAAGGTACATGTCTTGAAAGGCGTAAGGTCAACGCCCAGCGAACGTCCAAAACGCCGGGATGGAACTGGACCAAAAAGATGTTTCACCGTATTTTTCAAAGAAGTTTCCTGGCTCCAGAATACACTTCCTCCGGGTTGAGTATTGCTGCGGCATGCCCCGGATGCTTTGGTGGATTTATTGATTTCATAAAGTCAAAAAGCTTTCCTTTTGACTCGTAGGCAAACGTCCCTTTGATTTGATATGCCTTGCCGTCTTTTGTCTTGAAAAGAAGAGTACCCCTTGATTTGTTTAGAATGTTCTTCCTCGTCTTGTCAAAATAATTGTCGGCGACAACAAATTGACTGTTTTCATATAATCCCATGCACCCTACGTAGACAGCGTTAGGAATTCCCTTTTCATCCACCGTGGCAAGGACTCCGATCGGCTCCCTGTTTTCCCAGGCCTTAATGACTTCTTCCGGTAAATTTGGCATTTTTTCTTCCTTGGATATTTCATTTAATTAATAAAGGCGTCAGGCCCTTGTGGTCCTGACGCCCCCCACCCAATCTACTTCTACATCAAGTTTTCTTCTTCTCGGCTTCGGAGAGTTGTTTCTTGACGAATTCGAGTTCAGACTCAAGCTCCTTCACATAGTTCTTGAGAGACTGCTTCTCCAATTCCGGTTCCGGCCTCTGCTCCTGATAAGCTACTGGATAAACAGCTGGATTCATTCCCCAGCCCATCCGGCCAAAACCCCTTCCGCTCCGGAATCCACGTCCAAACCCGCGTCCACGTCCAAATCCCGTTCCGCATCCGCGTCCAAACGCAGCATTCATGTATCCGGGAACATCATACCCCGCGCAAAATCCAGCTGCGCGTCCTGTCATAGGTCCCATTCCCATAGGACCAGTTCCATCTCCTCTTGGCATTGTAGTTTCTCCTTTTTCTATTTATCTCAACGTCCACCCGCTTGGCCGCGCCCGCCGCGACCTCGTCCTTGCCCTTTGCCAGCTCCAGTCGATGGGCTCTTTCGCTGCCCCGCGCCGCAAGTACCGAGCCTGCGCCCTGTGCCAGCACCTTTCCCCTTTGGTCCCGTTCCGTCTCCTCTTGGCATTTTGTCACCTCCTTTCCTTGTAATAATATTTCCTACCCGACTTTTCAAATTTTCAGAATTGTCCGAATGAAATACCTTTAAAACGTAAAAACCGATCCTGTTTCGCATTTCGCGAAGGATTCCGGATATGCATTCATGATGGCGTTGGTGGCGGAAATTCCAGTACAGTGTGCCGGTGCAATCAAGCATATCTTGAAACGCTTCAATTCTTCGAGAGTCCATCTGATCCTCTCCTTGGATGCGGATCTCAGATGCGTTCCGCCTATCACAGCCCTGAAAGGCCTGCCATCCGTCAGCCCATGGATGTAATCAAGAGTGTTTATCAGTCCCGAATGCGCGCATCCTAGAAGGAGTATGGTCCCTGATGATGTTTTCATGTAGAGCGCCTGGTCGTCAGGAATATCATCAGCAGTCTCACACTTGGGATCCGAACAGAAGTTTTCGTCCGTCATTTTCTCCTCATCATGCCTCCTCGGTATTTCACCGGTAAGAAAGACATCCTCGCATATCTCCGTAGGCGCAGTCACCTTCTTGAACATGTCCTTGTTTTTTGAAATGGCATTCCTTGAATATTCAGGCATTCCGATATCCCTGGCAACGCCTTTCTCATTCTTGAACTTGGGTAGAAGCGCAGACGGATGCGCGTATATGACAGCCTTTTTATTTCTCCCCAGGATGTATTCAAGTCCGCCAGTGTGGTCATAGTGCCCATGGCTTAAGGCTATTATGTCAATGAGCGACATATATATCCCCATCGGATACAAGTTCGCATAAAAGGCTGCGCCCTGTCCACAGTCAAATAGAATCTTCTTTTTACCCGCTTCAATGAAAAATGAAAGACCGTGTTCGGACAGATATTTGCGTGTGGACACGCTGTTTTCAACCACGACTTTTATTGTAATACTTCCCATGTCAAACTCTCCTCTTCTTCTTTACGGCAAAAGCCTTCTCAATCCTGGAGATTACTTCTTTTTCTCGCCTGATATCTGCAAGAATTGATGCTGCATGTTCTACGCACTGCCCGCATGAAACCTTCTTCATGCCACGGATGGAATGACAATCCTCCGCTCCCAGCTTTTTAGCAAACGTCAAAGCCAGCTCTTTCTTTTCCAGCTCGTTCTCCAACAGTTCGAGTGCAGCATGCAATGCCCCGCATTTTCCAGATGGTGCCTGTCCTTCTCCAAGCTTTTTCGCCTCTGCTATCTTTTCATCGGATATCCCCATGGCAGACTGGAATCCTCTTAGGATGCTCTGCGCACTGTTCAGACGCTCCTGCTTATAGGCATTTATTGATTTTTTTATAGGCATATCATATTTCTCCATTCAATGGTCGCAGACATTTTCACCTGCTTTGAGGGTGCCCGAGAGATACTTCTTCACAATCTCCTCCGGTGCCTCGGACGGCGCACCTACGACGACTTTTATTTCCTGAAGCACGAACAGATCCTGGGCACGGCTTCCCATTCCGCCGGCAATAATGACGTTCACGCCAAGCGATGCAATCCATTTCGGAAGCACTCCCGGCTCATGCGGCGGCGGTGTCATTGTCTTTGTTGAAATAATCTCCTTGTTCTTCTCGTCAACCTCAATTATCGAGAAATATCCGCAGTGTCCGAAATGCATGCAGAGTTTTCCGTCCTGTACTGGCAATGCTATAAGCATTTTTCCCTCCATTATTTTAAATATTACGCCTTGTTTCGTTCCATACTTCCCTGATTCTTCCAACGCTTTCCCCTTTCCCATGTTCGATAATACTGATCCCTCCATCATGAGCCCTGTTTATTTCATCGTCGTAAGGGATCCTGCCTGCAAAGACGGCTCCGGATTCCGCAGATAATTTCTCTATCTCTTCAGAAATGCCGGTATTCATGTCCGACCTGTTCACACAGACAAGTGTCCTGATCCCGAAATGACGGGCAAGCTCCATGATCCTGCGCAGGTCATGAAGTCCTGACAATGTCGGTTCCGCCACCGCAAGAACCGCGTCTGCACCTGTCACGGATGAAATTACAGGACATCCTATTCCTGGAGGTCCGTCGGTTATTATGATATTCCCGCCCGTTTCCTCGGCTGTCTTCTTAGCGTTCATACGTACAAGATTCACGAGCTTTCCGGAATTTTCCGCACCAGGGGCAAGCACCGCATGAACCATGGGGCCAAAACGCGTGTCTGAGACAAACCATTCACCGCAGTAACGGCTATGGAAATCAATCGCCTTTACAGGACACAGGTACACGCATGCCCCGCAGCCATCGCATGCCGAAGCATCTATGGAAAACTCGGCCTCTCCGGCGACATCACCATTCATCTTCACGGCCTCAAAGCGGCAATTGGCGAGACACGCCCCGCAACTTATGCAGTCATTCTTCCTTATCTCGGCTTCATGGCCGCAGAAGAACCTATTGCCGGTTTTAATCACTGGCCGGAGAATCAGATGCAGATCTGAGGCGTCAACGTCGCAATCCGCCATTACGGCGTTTTCCGCAAGTGCCGCAAATGATGCGGCAATTGTGGTCTTGCCGGTTCCACCTTTTCCGCTTATGACTACGATTTCCTTCATTTTCCTCCATCCTCTTCTGCAATGGCCCTTACCGCATCAATCATCTTTAAAAATCCATCCTTCAATTCCGGTTTGACTTCCATAAGATCAACACCCCGGGAATACGCCTCTGCTATGCTTCTGTCATCGGGTATCCTCATCAGCAGCGGAATCTTTTCACTGCTACAGTACTTCCCTATGCAGTCATCATCTGAGATCGACTTGTTGACGAGGACTCCGAACGGGAGCTTCAACTGCTTTATGACTTTAATTGCCAGCGTCATGTCATGAAGCCCGAACCGGGTAGGCTCGGTCACGAGAAGTACAAAATCAGAATCTTTAACCGATGTCACGAACGAACACGCCGTGCCAGGCGGGCAGTCAATTATCTCCAACCCGGCATTTTTAGACTGCTTCCTGACAGCACGTATGAGCGCCGGTGAAGATGCAATACCGATATCAAGACATCCTGAAACAAAACCAACATCTCCTTTGGCCCCTATTTCCAATATCCCAATATGCCTGGGCTTCTCCATTATCGCTTTTCCCGGACATACTTTCATGCACAGTCCGCAGCTATGGCATAAATCAGGGAGGAACAAAGGTTTTTTTAAAAATACAATTGCGTTGAAGGCGCATATTCCGGAACATTTTCCGCATCCTGTGCATTTTGCTTCATCAAGGAACGGCACAGGCATCGACACATGTTCATTGCCCTGTATTGAGGGCTTTAAAAGGATATGTGCGTTCGGTTCCTCGACATCGCAATCCAGGAGTTGTACATCCGTTTCTGCACAGAGAGCCATCGAGATCGCCACGGTGGTCTTCCCAGTACCACCCTTGCCGGAAGCCACGGCAACGGTAAATATTTTTCCAGCTGTTTTACTGCCAGTGCCCGTCGACATCCGCAGACTCCTGTTTTTTTAGTGAATTTGACTGATAAAGTTTTATAGCCTCTGAGACGGAAATCCCTTCGGCGAGATAAACTGACACTCCTGCGTTTTTCAAAAGATTGAAAGCCTTTGGACCGCAATGCCCGGTAATAACCACCTTGACTTCGGCTATTAGCACATTTGCTGCCGCCTGAACCCCCGCCCCCTGGGGCGCATTCATGTTGACCTTGTTGTCCAGAACCTCGAAAATCTCCTTTTCCAGATCATATATTATAAATCTCGACGCACGTCCAAAACGGCTTTCCACTGGGGACCCAAGACAATGCCCCGATGTACTCAATGCTATTTTCATTGTTTTTCCTTTCCCTTTGAAATGTTCATCATGTCATGGTTCATTATATCAAACGGAGCCTTGTCCGAACTTAGAATCAATGTCATTTTTGCAGGGTTTATTCTGTTCAGGGATTCAAGTTTCCTGAGAAAGATGGCAAGTTCAAGATTTTCCTGGAACACGGAATAATATATAGCAGCCAGCGAGTCTCCTTCCCCCCTTATCTCCTTCGCCTTGGATTCAGCTTCAACAATCTTCTCCCGCTTCTTGTTGTCGGCCTGGTCCCTGATATTCTTACCCTCGGATTTGCCATCTGCACGAAATCTTTCAGCCAGGACGTTTCTTTCGGCCTTCATCCTCTCAAAAACCTTTCCCGTGATCTTTTCAGGAAGAATGAATGACTTGAATCCTACGGCTTCAATCGCCAATCCGAGCTTCTCCCTCGCTTCTCCCGCGATCCCTTTCCTGAGCTCGTCCTCAATAAGCTTGAGTTTCACGCCGCCAGTTGCAGTATTTATGAATTCATCAAGGGTGTGCGCTCCTATTGTTGAATTTTTTGCGGAGCGCATCATGTTGTTCAAAAGACCCTCCGCCCTGTGAACCTCTCCTGCTGCCTTGAAGAACTTTCCAGCATCCGAAATCCTATATACCACATAGATGCCAGCAACCACCACCTGTCCATCGGCGGTGCTTGTCTCTTCGAGCTTGCCTTCATAGCCGTCAAAACAGCGCATCCTCTTGTCGAATCTGTAAATCTCATCTATCGGATAAGGCCAGCAGAAATGCAGTCCAGGCTCATCGTGGACTGAAATCCTTCCAAGCGTCTTCACGACTACTACTTCGGTGCTCTTGACCTGATAGGAGAAAATAACGGCAAAGAATATCGCCGCAACCACTGCTCCAAATAGCAGAGCCGGCCAGTGCTTGAGATATTTTAAAATGTTTTTCATAATCATAATGATAATCATTTCCATTAACAAACAAAAAAATATACACTACGTCCTTGGCAAGCATTCACTGCACAGGCCATAGAACTGGATCAGATGGTTCGTTATCTTGAAATTATACTTTTCAGAAAGCCCTTTCTCAGTTTCCTGGAGAAGCTTGACTTCCTGGTCTATGAAATCCGAATAATCCACGACCTTCTTGCATCCAGTACATACAAGATGATGATGGTGGCTTGGCTTCTTAGGGCTTTCCGCAAGTTCGTATCTGGCTCTTCCATCCCCTATTTCAAGCTTGAAAATGAGAGCTAAATTAGAAAGGACGTCCAATGTCCTGTATACCGTAGTTAGACCAATATTCGGGTAGATCGGATGAAGCTTCATATATATGTCCTCGGCGCTCATGTGCTTGTCTGTCCTGGCAAGCACATCGAGAATCGCCTCCCTGGCGACGGTCACCCTGTACCCGCAACCACGGAACTTGCCATGCCACCAGTGCTTCTCCCTGCATCTTCCGTTTTTCATAATTAGAGCCTGTTGTTAATGATAATCATTGCTAATAATATACTTATTATTTATCATGTCAAGCCATAAAATCGATATTTTAAGAATTTTATCCTCTCATCATAATTCTCCGGCAATTATTTTCACCTGAAAGCGGTCATCCTTCTTCGAAAGCCTTTTCGCATCTTCAGAACAAAGATGGGAGCTGCCCACGTTTTCCAGATGCTTCCTGCATATGCTTTCGGCCATTTTCATCTGTTTCTCGGTCGGCCTGTCATAAGGCTGACCTGGAACAGGTATATAGCCCATTATATGGAATGGAATATTCCTGCCTAGTTTTGAAATCCATTCAGCTATTGCTTCAACCTGGTCCAAGTCAACTAGTCCAGGGATGTATACGACATTTGCCTTCAACTCCATCCCCGACTCAAGGGCCCTTGCAAAGTTTTCAAAGATACCTTTCTTATTTCTGCCAGTATATTCCAGATGGACCTTCTCGTCCCATGCTTTAAGTCCGACATTTGCTCCGTCCAAGTTCTTAATCGGTATTCCGCTGCCGTTAGTATGGCCAAGAAATGTCCTTACCGACAACTTGTTCTTCACGAACTCAAGCATTTCTGGGAGTTCCTTTGCAATGGACGGCTCACCGCCCATGAAGTTAACCTTGTCGATATCTACTGATTCCAAAGCGGCTTTCATCTCATCAACTGACAGGAATCTTGCAGGTGCCGGAAAGACTTTTCCGGGAATGCCTTCCGCCCCGCTGTACAACTTGTAGCTGCATATCGGGCACTTGAATGTGCATCCATAGTTGTGGAGGGTGGCGAAGCGGTATTTCTCATTGTATGTGAGCTTGTAGAATGCCATTTATTATCCTTTCGTTAACATTTTTTAACATTTTGAAATTGGAATTATGCAGGTTTTGGATTCAGCGAAAAACCTTATCTCGGCATTAATGCCGTAAACCTCCTTCAACGCACCAACCGTGAGGATTTCACCCGGAATTCCAGCTTTGAATACCTTCCCATCCTTCAGTATCAGCATCCTGTCGGAGTAGCGCATCGCGAGATTGAGATCGTGGGATACGATCACTGTAATCAGCTCCTTCTCATGGGTCAGGACGTTCAATAGTTCCAGGAGCTCAAGCTGGTGGCTGATGTCGAGATGCAGAGTAGGTTCATCCAGCAGCAGTACTTTTGGCTCCTGGGCAAGGGCTCGTGCAATCACCGTCTTCTGGTATTCGCCTCCGCTTATTTCAGTAACAAGCCTTCCTGCAAGATGTTCGATACCGCAGTCCCTCATCGCCTTGTGCGATATCTCGAAGTCCCTGAGCCCTTCCGACTCGAAACGCTTGACGTGCGGAAATCTCCCCATAAGGATGGTGTCAAAGACGCTGAGAGAAAACCTGTTTACCGAGTTCTGAGGCACGAATCCGATTTTCCGCGCGATCTCCTTCTGTTTCATGGACAGCAGATCATCGTTGTCCATAAATACAGTCCCCATACTGGGATTTAATAGATGGTTGATGCATTTGAGGAGAGTGCTCTTACCGGCGCCATTCGGACCAATTATGCTCAACATCTCACCCTGGTGCACTTCAAAGGAGACATCCTTCAGCGTCTCGTCGCTGTCATAGGAGAAATGTATGTTGCCAACTTTCAGGATCATCAGAATCCAATCTCCTTTTTCCTTTTTCGAAGCAGAAATATGAAGAACGGGACTCCAACCATCGCCGTAATTATCCCGACAGGCAGTTCCGAAGGCCGTATTATCGTCCTGGCAAGAGTATCCATCCAGAGAAGGAATATCGCACCTCCCAGGAATGATGCTGGAAGAAGCACACGGTGATCCGGACCTGCGAAAATCCTCATGATGTGCGGAATTATCAGCCCGACGAATCCTATGATACCGAAGAACGCAACTGCTCCGGTCGTGGCAATTGAGACAAAGATGAGGATTATCTTCCTTACGTTGTCCACGTTCACACCAAGGCTGCACGCCTGTTCCTCTCCGGAAAGCAGGATATTAAGATCGCGTCCATAACACAATATTCCGCCGCCTCCGAGAATTATAAGAGGCACTGACACCGCCATCTTTCCCCAGTTGCTTGTCCAAAGACCGCCCATGAGCCAGAACATCATCTCCTGCAGTTGTCTTTCTCCGGCGATGTATTGCGTGAATGTTATGAGTGCGGAAAAGAAGAGAGAGACGGCAATACCCGAGAGTAGCAACGTGCCGACTGGAACCTTTCCCTTGACCTTTGCGAGATAATACACCAGGAAAGATGTCGAAAGCGCAAAGATGAACGCAGCCGGAGTCATCAATGCCCTGCTCAAGTCCAGTGCTATTATAAGTGATGCCCCAAAAACAGCACCAGAAGAAATACCGGTCACATATGGCGATGCCATAGGATTCCTGAATATCCCCTGCATGGCGCATCCTGCGATACCTAGTGCTCCACCGACAAAGACTGCCAACAATATCCGTGGCATCCTCACATTGAATATGATCGTCTCAAGGCAGGAATCCCAAGTTTTGTCTATTCCGGCGATCTCTGAGGAGATCATCTTCAATATGAGTACGGGGCCTATCGCGGTGGATCCGATGGCCAGCGCCAGTAGCATGCTCGCAAGCAGGACGGCAAGCAGTATTCCCAGGAACACATACCATCCTCCTGTCCTCGAAACCGCTGTATCTATCTCAATCATTCTTCGGCAATGGCTCTTTTTTGAAGAGATCAGGATGGAACCAGCGGGAGAACTGCTCCAGACCGTCAAGACATCCCGGAGCGTAATTAGTATAAGATGTGGGACACCTGAAGATTTTATTGTTCCTGACGGCCTTAACGTTTCCCCAGCCACTTCTTGCCGCTATTTTTTCGTTGGATTCGCCGTAGTCCTCAACAAGTATGATGTCAGGATTGCTTACAATAATGAATTCGTTGCTCAGCAGAGGGAAGGAGATATTCTCTTTCCCTGCAAGATTCATTCCTCCGGCCTTCTCTACGAGCTCGTGCGTCAGTGAACCGGCTCCACGGGTCTTTCCAAGCGAACCGGCTTCGAAATATACAAGGGGCTTTTCCTTCACGGACTGAGTCTTTTCCCGAATCCCTGCAATCCTCTCCCTCATCGAAGCAGTCACAGGCTCCGCCAGTTTTTTCTCGCCAAGCAGGCCCGCGACTTCCACGACAAGACTGATCACGCCGTCAAGATCCCTCGTATGTATCGAGCAGACATTCAGTCCTTTCTCCCTAAGCACCTTCCCTTCTCCCCAGCAAAATACCAGATCAGGCTTCAATGCTATCACGGACTCGACATTCAAGGTTCCAAACGCCTTGCCGACCTTCGGCCTGCCCTTGACCTTTTCAGGACAGCCGCCATCGCAGATGCCTACGATCCTGTCTTGCATTTCCAGCTGACAGATTATCTCCGTGACAGGCAGGCAGAGGGACACGATCCTTTCCGGCCTCGTCTGTTTTCCAACGGCGGTATCACCATCAGCAGGCGGTTTCATTCCAAGCACGAAAAGGCTCAGCGTGGCAATGGCGGCATAAGTACTGGAGCGCCATTTCATCATTTCACGAATCCCGGATAAATTTCCCACTGATCCTTTGTTGTACGGATATAATGTTCAACATGGCCGTCATAGTGCAGCGCATTGAATCCCCTCTTATGCCTTAATGCAACGCGGATCATGGGATCCGTGAATGAATCGCTGCTCCCGACCCAGCATGATGCACCGGTAGTGTATATGCCGCAGTCGGCAACCCATATCACGGTCTTGTTCTTCACGTTCTCATCCTTGACCGAATACCAGAAGCTGTATGCCTTTTTCCTCGGATCTCTTGCAGGCAATGCCCCTCCCGCGAGATTCAGTCCTCCTGGAAAATTGCAGCTGCTCATCCCGTAGGACAGATAAACATCAGTAATGTCATATTGTGAAAGAATCGGCGGCTCCTGGCTTGGGCACTGGTAGACATTATAATTTCCCAGATAATATTTTATGCCTGAGAGCCAGTATCTTGATATCCCTGTCTCATCTTTGCCCATGGAAATCGGACAGTTCCAGGCATTGTAATCCTCGCGGTAGTTGCTTAGTGCAAGCCCGATCTGCCTGAGATTGGAGATGCAATTCGTCTTTTTGCCCTCTTCCTTCGCCGCGAACAGCGCTGGCAGCATCATTCCAGCTATTATCCCGATGATCGCAATAACTACAAGCAGTTCGATTAATGTGAAAGCCCCTCTGAATACCAAACTTCTCCCGCTCATGTTCATATGTCTGCCCCCCTTAATATTTCAAATTGATGAATTTTCCGTCCTGGCTCCATCTGAAGACTACCGGTACCGGTGCAGTTCCATCTCCGATAATCTCGACCGTCGCCGCAGTTTCATTCTGTACCTTCGCAAGGGACACGATATCGAATTTGAAGGACTGCCCAACCTGAGCCTTCAAATTGCTTATTTCAGGGCTCTTCCCCTTTTCAATGATTTCCGGAATCTTATTTTCCATCTCTTTGATACGCGCCCTGGTTTCACTGTCCGCCTTGTACGGATCAAAGATTACTCCATTGGTATTTGAATACCTGGCCTTTGAATTGCGCATATATTTGTCCAGAACTCCTGCCGAAACAACTATAAATGCCACGAAGAGGAAGAGAATCAAAATCACCTTCGCATGAGGCAAAAACTTTTCCGCGGCGCTCTTCCTCCTTATTTCCTCCTCAAGTGATTTCCTGTTGCCAACAGCCTGATTCGCCAACGCACCATGCTCGTACCTCTTTCTTTCAGCGATCCGCTTCTGTTCCATCTTCCTTTTCTCGGCAACGCTTCTTGCAAGTTCCTTTGCGATATTGCGACTCATGCGCCTTATACCTCCTTCTTCCTTTGAAAAGCCATATAGTAGCACATTTATAATAATCGTGCTACCATTAGTCATGTTTTATTACATCAAATCCTAATTTATTGGAATTTTCTCAAGTTGCGCATGCCTGGTTTCGGGAAATCTTGTCAAATTATTTAAAGCGGGACAATAAATCTCGCATCATGCCCATCCTCTAGTATGCTCACTTTGCAGTCGTATGCACTTTCAATCAGGCGCGAATCCATTACTTCCTTGATGTTTCCATCCCTGATAATCCTGCCGGATTTCATCAGGATCATTCTGGATGAGTATTTTGCAGCTATATTTATGTCATGGGAGATGAGGATGATTGCAAGGTTTCCTTTCCTATTCAGTTCACCGAGGATTTTCATCAGGCGGGAACTGTGTCCGATGTCAAGATGGGCGGTTGGTTCGTCGAGGAGCAGAATTTCCGGTTCCTGTGCGAGCGCCATTGCCAGCATCACCCTCTGCTTTTCCCCGCCGCTCAAATTGCTGAACGGAGTCTCGGAATAATTTTCCACATCCATCATTGCCATCGCTTCGGAAATTACCTTGATGTCACGTTTTGAAGGAGCAATGAACCTTGAAAGACGTGACACTCTTCCCATTTCGACAATCTGTCTTACAGAGTAAGGTAACGGGGTAAACACATTCTGGGGGACGACTGCCAGTATTCCCGCCCGTTGTCCGCGTGACATCTCCAGGATACTTCTGTCTTTGATCCTGACAGTTCCCAAAGAAGGTTTGACATATCCCCCCAGAACTCTGAATACGGTGGTCTTGCCTGCGCCATTCGGCCCTATGAGGGCCACAAACTCGCCTTTGTCTATTGCAAAGCTCATTCCGGAAACGACATTCCTTCCAAGTCCCGGATAGCTACATGTTATATTATCTGCGGATATCATCATGAATCACCTCCGCTTCCCAGCCTTGCAGACTTCCTGTTCAAAAGCCATATGAAAAAAGGCCCACCCACAAGGGAGGTGATGACGCCCACCGGAATCTCCCGCGGGCTCAGGACTGTTTTTGCAAACGTATCGCAGACCATCAGGAACATCCCCCCATACAGGAAAGAAAGGGGGAACAGCCTCCTGTGGTCCGCGCCGAAAAGTCTCCTCAGGATGTGTGGAATTACAAGCCCGACAAAACCTATTATTCCAGAAATGGAGACGGCAGCAGCCGTGAGCAGGGAAGCGATACCCAGGACTGCAAGCAAGAGTGTCCTTGAATTTACACCGAGGTAGAACGCCATTTCATCTCCAAGTGTCAGCGCATTTATCTCCCTGCCATAATGAAACAGGATGACAGTCCCGGCAACTGCAGCAATTCCTGCAGCATGGAGAAGAGCCGAATTGCCCTGTTCCAGGTTCCCGAGCATCCACCATGTCACGCTGTTTAGCTTATGGTTGTCGAGTACGCTTATAATGAACATCAGGACGCTTGAGCACAGTGTTCCTGCCACAACACCGCTGAGCATGATGTTGTTTGCATACTCCGATCCTGCTCCCCGGGCCATCACGAGTACCAGGGACAGTACAAGCAGCGCCGACAGGAATGAAAAGAACGGCAGAAAGAGATATCCAAGCGCAGTAAAACCGAAGGCAATTGAAATCGCTGCTCCAAGTCCAGCTCCGCCGCTAATTCCGAGGATGAACGGCTCCGCAAGAGGATTCCGGAGCACTGCCTGATATGCGGCTCCTGAGACAGCCAGGCTTCCCCCGACTATGAATCCCGCAAGAAGCCGCTGGCTCCTCAGATCAATTATCACTCCGAGTCCGTGGTTGTCTCTCAAATAATCCAGGGGGCTTATGAAGACTGTTCCAAAACACAGGCAGGTTCCAAAGACAAAAGGCAGAAGAGCAATGGATGCGCATATCAGCAATACCGTATTAATATTTAAAGTGGCTTTCATTTGAACCTGCCCCTCAATGTTTGTCTTTGCTGGCATCGGATGGAATTCCTTCCGGATAGAAGCACTTCCTGAATATCTTCAGCGATTCGGTCATGCGCGGACCGAGCCTGTAGATAAGGCTTTCATCCATGCCTGTGGATATTCTGTTGTTCTTGACGGCTGGTATTTCGCCCCATCCCTGCCTCTTGCTTATTTCCCCGCCGGCAAACTTTCCCATCGCAGGCGCAATTA
>MHBH01000002.1:10009-16194 GCA_001804805.1 Lentisphaerae bacterium GWF2_49_21 | reverse complement strand
AGTTTGTCACCTTCGATTTCAGCAGGCCCTTCACGGACATAGAAACATACGGGCACGTCCGCATCGGATTTGGCGTCCAGTTTGAGGGAACGCGGTCCGGTGGCCTGATCAGGAAGGGACGGAAACGCAATATGCTGCTCCTTGCCTTCATTGATCCTGAGAGGAATGTTCATCACAGACTGCTGTACGCTGCGTTTGTATACGTCGTCACCGGGATGAGAGGCAGACAGCCAGATCTCATTCGAACGTTTCTTGTTGTCCATTCCCATCCTGTAGAACTGGATTTTCCATGTGTCGGGACCGGTCTGCACAATCGGACCGCAGATCCGTGTTATCGTGATCGGACCGTCACCGTGGACAATCGCGGAACCTTTTGGAAGGCCGGACCACCATTCCGGCCGGCCTGGCGGTACCGTATCAATAAAAGCACCAGCAAGCTTGAAGCTGATTCCATCTTCCAGCGGCATAAACCTCAGTCGCACCTGGCCATGAAGATTGGGATTCTGCTCCACCACCTTGCCATCCTGGACATAACCAAGCAACTGCGCTTTCTTACCGCGCTGGAACGCCTGGAATGTCTCAGTGGCACGAGCGAGCTCCTCATCGAAGTACCAGAAAGCCTCCCTGGGATCACCGGCATATTTCCCGACAGGCGCCGCCGGAGCCTTTGGCGGATCGTCCTGCCTCCAGCGATCCACCAGCCAGCCTTGTGTGCTTGTATCTATGGTTAAGATTTTACCGTCTGCACCGAGCCGATATTTCGCCACCTTCTTCAGATATAAAGCAAGATATTCAACCTTGCGGTCGCTGGCATCGAAGTGGCCGCCTCCCATTTCTCCGATAGCGCTCAATGGTAGACGCGGACGCGAAGATCGCAGAGAAGAAGCTTCAGCAAGTTTCCTTGATGCACCTTCGTAGTCGCCCAAGGTCACAAGCCCCGGCACTGGCACATCTGGAACAGCTGCGCTTTTATAATAAGGGAAGGAACCACTGACCGACAAAACCGCCAGCGTCCGTGCAGGATTCCATGCAGCAAATGCCCATGGAAAACCTGAAGATGCCGAGTGTCCTATCGGTATAATTGGCGCAGTTTCAAGTTCCGTATAACCCGACTCCAACGCCAACGCTTTCAACATCACCTCGAAATGCACACCCGCGCCTTTCTTTGCATTGAAACCAAGATCTATGCTCGGAGTTATCCAAACTTCCGCAAATCCTATTTCAGCAAGAGCAGCGCGGAATTTAGGGTGCTCGAGTATCGGTTCCTCCTCCATGTTATGTTGGCCAATGACTACTGCCCTCACCTGCCTGCATCCGGAAGGTATCCATAAAAATGCACGTGGCGGTTTGTCTGTCTCTCCATTGATCACCGACTCAACAGGAACTGACCATTGCCATTCGGCAGCAGAAGAAACTGCAGATGCCATGACAAGCAAAATCGCCGCAATATAAATCTTCATAAATTTCCTTCCATTCTGCTTGAGATTGTTCGCACACAGGATTCCCCTCGCAGACTTTTTCGCATTGTTCAGCGCAGGCAGGAGAAACGCGGCAAGAATTGCGATAATCGCAATGACAACCAATAATTCAATAAGAGTAAAAACAGTTTTCATTTTTCCAGCACCAGCCTGAGGCATTTCTCGCATATTCCATGGGTTGGAGCAATCTTGTCACCTCTTGTAACTGCCCACTTGGCAACTTTCACTATTCTGTTGCACCATGGACAGACAATAGGAATTGTTTTCCTCTCAATGGAGGAAAGTTCAATTGGCAGTGTTTCAGTATCCAGATACATATTTTCAGATTTCATTCCCATATTCTCTTCTCACTCGCTACTTTCCACTTTCACTCTTCGCTTTCAACAACACAGGCGGGACGCCTGTTCTACACTCTTTTTTCCCGCTACCCTCCTCTCAGCTCCCTCTTGCTTTTCCCTCCACCACTTGCCACTCGACACTCGCACTTTTTCCCTTCCCTTCAGTCCCCCGACTTTATCGTCCACATACCTCCGCCGATGGATCCTTCCTCGGCAGACGCCAATGATTCCACATGCCCGTCTACAAAGAGATGGTTGGATTTGCGTCCGACATGGCCACGATAGCCATTACCAGGCCCACTGATGTTTGAGTTAGAGTAATTGCCCTGGTTGCCCCCATTATTATTTTCTCCGAAGAATACGGTACCAGCAGGATCAGGTATTTTTTTCGTAGCCCTCATCGCCCACACATATCCACCGGTATTCCATTCAATTCCTTCTGATGGAAGAGAGGTATTCCTCATTATCGCAACGTTCCGCGGCGCCAGACTGTATGAACCCAGTCCATTCAGATATTCGGGACAGATATATTGCTCTACCATCCCGCTCGGCCAGACCTTGTTCGACCCCCAAGTCCAACCCCAGTCCTCCCATTTCTTGCCGAAATATGAGTTGAGCTGGTCGTCCCAGGTGATATTGACTGTATTGGCGCCAGGATAATAGTTGTTGGCCAGATACCCGTAGTCGTCCTCATGATAGAATTCAGCCAGCCCGACCCCCTTGAAGTTGTTCATGCACAGCGAGGCTCGAGCAGACTTCTTAGCATTGAGGAGCGCCGGAAGGAGAAGCGCGGCGAGAATTGCGATGATCGCAATTACCACCAACAGCTCGATAAGGGTGAAATATTTTCCTGGTGAAAATATTGTATTTGCTCTGATTTTTACTTTTGCATGCTTCATCTTGTTTTTGCCCTCCACTTTTTCCATATTTATGCAGTCTCTCATTCCCTGACTTCAAAACTCCCTCTCATCGATTACCGGCCGCTGTCATCTGTTGTCTGTCCTCTACCCTCCGCCGTCCGTATTCATCCCCTCTTCCATTCCTTTTTGCTCCGATTCGCCGACACTCCGGTTCGTTTTTCCCTACTCTTCCCCTCGCTACCCGCTACTTCCTGCCCTTCCCTTCCACAATTTTCGGTTCAAGTACAACTTCACCTGCCTTGCCGGCGGTCATTCCGTTGATCCTCGACAGAAGTCTTTCCGCCGACGCCCTGCCAATATCGGCAATGCGGATATCGATTGACGCAGGCCGTTTAACGAACAGATCAAGAAACTGCTCCTCGCAGTTGCAGCCGATCATGTCAAGGCGCGATATGTCGTATCCCAGTTTTCCAAGCGCTATGCCCACACCGGCCATGCAGTTGTCGGCGCAGAAAAAGGCTCCAGCAGGGTTCCCCTTAAGTCTCATAAATGACTCGGCAAGAGATCCATAGTCTGCAACGCTCATATCATCCTTCACGAAATTGGTTTCCAGAACATCTACTTTCATACCATAATCATGACACGCCTTTACAAACGTCTCACCTCTTACGAGATATGGAGTATGTTCGTTTATCGAATTGAAGTAAACAACTCTTTTGTGCCCGCACCCAAGAAGGTATTTTGCCGCCATGCCTCCTATCATATCATTGTCATAGCTTATCAGATCCGCATTGAGATTGATATAAGCCGACCTCCGCAAACACTGTACGAAAGGTATTCCGTTGAGTTTTTCCAGAACTTTAGGATCAATTTTAAATTCAGGGCCTATGGACATGACAATCACCCCGTCGCAGAACCTCCTGTCAAGCATCTCAGGAACCGGTTTTGAAGGAGAGCATTGCTCGAGAATGAAAGTCATCCCGTGATTGAAGAGAAAATCCTGTATGCCTCCAAAAAGTTCAGGCAGCACAGGCATCTTATGGAGTCTGTCCGGAGTGAATTCAGTCAGCGCCAACAGCATGACAGCCCCAGTCTTTACGCCTACACGCCGGCTGGTCTTCGGTCCGGGACGCCTGGTCTTGACCCTGTAGCCGAGCTTGGCCACGGCCTTGGCAATCTTTTGCGCCTTGTCGCTGGAAACGCCTTTGCTGCCGTTCAAGTAGTGCGACACGGTTCCGACGCTGACATTTGCAACCCTCGCTACATCTTTGATGGACATCTCAAACTCCTTTCCCCATACTTCAAACCGCACCATCTTCCCTTTGCATTGAAATTATATCATTAATTTCAATTCAAGTCAACAGCAAAATGGAAAATTGTTGATTAAATGATCCATTTGCCGCCAGCGGGATGCGGACATGCCTTGTCCTTCAATGCGGAAAGATATCTCACCACGCAGCCGCAGTGGGAACATGTCGTCCCAAGAAGCAGCGAAGGGCATGTACGGCAGACGGCAACCCGTCGCGAGTATTCCGCCTCCGTCACCCAGCGGCCCCTGCCCGGACGGAAATTCTCCGGCCGGCCAGGAATAGGAATCTGGCTGTTAAGGCATCCTTTGCAGTCTGTAGACAGATTTGCATCCATCATAACCTCCAATCACCGCCAATTCCATCACCTTCCAAGCATCCCATGATACACCTCGTTCCACTTAAGCTTTTTCTTGAGATCTGGAATCCGAGATTGTGTTTTTGTCAGGCGTCTTGGCCTGACTTTGGACTGCGGTGGCTCGACACCGCTTTTAGATTTCGCGGGGCGAAGTTGAAAATAAAAAAGACAAGGGCTCCGCCGCGAACCAAAGCGCAGTCAAGCCTGCGCACTCCAAAGATTGCTACACAATCATATAAGACAATTCCCCATGCAATTCGATTTTTATTTTATTTCCAGAACTGCAACCGATCTCGCCGGCAGCTTTACCGTTATCTTGTCCCTGTTAATCTTGAAGTCGTCAAACCCAGACGGCTTGACAGCATTAGGCTTCTCGAACGTGTTAAGTGCGTTCATTGAACCGGCGGCAAGTATCCTTCCCTTGATTCCTGATATTTTCGCGCCGCGAATATCGCAGGACAGCTCCGCCTCCTTCTCATGGTGCAGGTTGCAAAGCGACAAGTTGATCGTCCCATCGCCAGCCTTTGATGCGGATGCGCTTACCTGCGGAATCTTCTCGTTGTTCATCTCGTATGTTGCGACTTCCGCATGTGAAGGCAGAAGCGTGGCGTCCTGATGCACCCTGTACATCTCGAACACATGGTATGTGGGGGTCAGGAGTATCTTTGCCCCTTCCGTGAGAATCATAGCCTGCAGGACATTGATCGTCTGGGCGATGTTCGCCATATGCATGCGTTCGGCGTGCGCGTTGAAGATATTGAAGCTAAGACCTGCGACAAGCGCGTCCCTCATCGTGTTCTGCTGGTAGAGGAACCCCGGATTCGTGCCGGGCTCAACATCAAACCAGGTGCCCCATTCATCCATTATGATGCCTATGCGTTTCTTCGGATCATGCCTGTCCATTATAGCTTCAGTGCGCTTTATGAAATCTTCGATTTCCCCCGCCCTCTTCAACGTGATGAACCAGTCCTCAGCTGAAAACTCAGTGGCGGAACCTTTCTTCTGCCACGGACCGGGAACCGTATAATAATGGACGCTCAGTCCATCCATAAATCTGTGCGCCTCACGCATGAGGATCTCATTCCATTCCTCTGTGTGCCCGCACGCGACCTTGTAAAGCTTCTTCCCGGAAAAATTGCGGCAGTACGTGGCGTAACGACGGAACTCGTCGGCATAATACTGCGGGCGCATGTTCCCGCCGCATCCCCAGTTCTCATTACCGACTCCCCAGTAAGTCAACGGCCATGGTTCCTCACGACCATTCTTCCGGCGCAGATCCGACATCGGACTTTTCCCGGGCATTGTAAGATATTCAAGCCATTCGGCCATCTCCTGGACAGTCCCTGAACCGACATTCCCGCAGATATAGGGTTCCGTATCAAGCATCTGGCAGAGATCATAAAACTCATGAGTGCCGAAATGATTGTTCTCTGTCGTGCTGCCCCAGTGGATGTTGACAATGCTCGGACGTTTCCTCCTGTCGCCAATTCCATCCTTCCAGTGGTAGGTGTCGGCAAAGCATCCGCCCGGCCAGCGGAGATTCGGCATCTTCAGCTTCTTCAGGGCCTTGACGACATCGTTGCGGATTCCGCGCGTATTCGAGATCGGAGAGTCTTCTCCAACCCATATCCCCTCGTAGATGCAGCGTCCGAGATGCTCGGCGAAATGCCCATAGATGTGCTTCGAAATCTTCTGCTTCCCGCAGTCGGCGTTCACAATAATCCTGTTGTCCATATCATCCTCCTGTTTTCATTATTTTAATTTATCATGCTGTAATAATATCCCGAGCAATCACTATTTTGAATGGACAATTATTTTATTTATTTGACTTATTCAGCTATAAT
>MHBH01000002.1:0-9998 GCA_001804805.1 Lentisphaerae bacterium GWF2_49_21 | reverse complement strand
TTATTTATTTGACTTATTCAGCTATAATTGTATGTTTACTCAGTTCTTGAACTTTAACCCTGGCGGCTCCGCCGCCTTTGGACTGCGCGGGCTGGACCGCGCTTTGAAATCCGCCAGAGGCGGGAAGGAATAAGGCGGCTCCGCCGCAAGACAAAGCGGCGTCAAGCCGCCGCAGTCCAAAGACGAGTACGTCGTCAAAGAAAAACTAAAGGCAGTCCGAAGAACCAGAAAGTGGCTCATAAATAAAACATTAGATATTGGAGAATAAAATGCCGGATTGGCCTCACTCACCAGTTCATAGATTGTCTGAAAGAGGAGCCTACATGGTAACCTCCGGGACTTATCACCGTGAGTTGTTATTGAATTCCCATCGCAAACTGACATTTTTTCAAGACTGCCTTTTTGACATCTCAAAGGAGTTTGGTTGGAATCTGCAGGCTTGGGCTGTGATGGGCAATCATTTTCATTTTATCGCATCCTCTCCAGAAAATCCTGGCAATTTAAGGACTTTTATTTCAAAACTCCACACTTTGACATCGAAGAAATTCAACGAAATGGACAATAGCCAAGGCCGCCGTGTATGGTATCAGTACTACGACAGCCATATAACTTATCCGCAGTCATATTTTGCAAGACTGAAATACGTCCACAACAATCCCGCCCATCACGGGATTGTTCCCGTATCTGAGGAATACGACTGGTGTTCGGCGGCATGGTTCAAAAGGACTTCTGATAAATCATTTGCGGGAACCGTTGAATCATTCAAAACAGATAATTTGAATGTCTATGACGATTTTTGATGCGGAGCATCTTTGGACTGCGCGGGCTTGACCGCGCTTTGAAATCCGCCGAAGGCGGGGAAGAAGAAAGAATGCGGCTCCGCCGCAAACAAAAAGCGGCGTCAAGCCGCCGCAGTCCAAAGACGACTGTGTCGTCAAGGAAAAAACTAAAGGCAGTCCAAAGTAGCTAATCCATAAATAGAAAACTATGAAAAAACTAATCAAATCACCTTCTGAGACCGAAGCTCCCCTGATAGAGATGATCGGGGTCGGATACCAGCACGACAGCAAGTTTGTGATCAGCAGGCCCAACGGACTGGGCAGCTATCTCTTCCTCCATTTCCTTACACATGTCAAAGCACTGACCCGCAAAGGGGCTGTCGTGGCCTCGCCTGGCGACTGTCTTATCTACGGCCAGAAAGATCCGCAGCTGTACCATGGAAATGGCAGCGGACTTGGCAACGACTGGTTCCATGCGGATCCTGTAAAATTCGGCAGGCTTGTTGAGCAGCTAGACATCCCTGTAGGCATGTTGATCAAACCTGGACGCAGCGATTTCATCGCGCCACTCATGACGGAAATCAGCCATGAACTCCTGCACAGACGCCCTTTCTCATCGAGGATGATTTATCTGCTTACCGAAAAACTCCTGCTTGAACTGGCAAGACAACTCAAGGAAAAATCCGATATATCCTTCACCCCGCGCAAGCTTGAATTGATTTCCAAATTCCGGGAGGCGAGGTTTAAAATACACGGAGACATCCAGAAACGCTGGACGGTATCCGAGATGGCCCGTCTGGCATATATGAGCCCGAGCAGGTTCACGGTTCTCTATAAGGAATTCTTCAAGGTCAGCCCTATAGACGATTTGATAAACGTCCGACTGGAAAGGGCCAAATGGCTGCTTTCCAACTCCCATCTGTCGGTATCCGACGCCTGTTTCCAGAGCGGATTCGAGAACATCTATTATTTCAGCAGGATCTTCAAACGCAGAGTCGGAATCCCTCCAAGCAAGTACAGCGGCAGGATTGCTGCAAAACCTATTTCAGGACAATCTTGAATGCTGCGGAAATATCACTGGTCCTGTTCTTCGGAGGATCGATTGTCAGGGCTTCTGCACTCTGTACCCATCGGATCTTCTCGTCACTGCCAAGCATCTGAATATTTTCAATCTTTTTCTCGAGCAGCTTCGTGCTAGTTCCGAGCGACTTGATCTGCAACGGCTTTTCCGGCCAGCCCATCACGATCACGTATATGACGTTTCCCTTGGACGTGAAACGCATATCCTCTGCGGTAAATGGCCTGCCTTTGCCCTCGTTGAACCCCTGCGCTGAAATCGGGGCACCGTCGCTGGCGGGTCCCTCCCCGAAGACCTTCCAAGGCCTCGTGCCGAAAATACATTCCTTGTTCACGTCCATCCAAGCGGCTATGCCTTCGAGAATTTTCTCCTCCTTCTCATCGATGCTCCCATCGCCCCGAACAGGAATATTGAGAAGAAGATTACCGTTCTTGCTGACAATGTCGGCAAGCATGTGGATGACCGTCTTCGGAGTCTTGTAGCGGTTATTTTCGTAGTGCGGACGATTATAATGCCAGCCTCCGATGCAGGTATCAGTCTGCCATGGAAACGGCAGGAGGGTTGGAGGAACACCACATTCTATGTCCCATGCAATGCATTTCCGCTGTTCCTCATCGAGGATTTTCCCGAAAAGGACTGCATCCGCATTTTCCCCGCCATCTTCTTTCCTCCCCTCGCCCCTCGCACTCGCCCCCTCCTTCCCTTCCCTCTCCTTCTTCCAATTCATGCTGCTGTTGTATATGTGCGCGGTAATATAAAGGCCCAGATCCGAGACTGGATAAAGCGGAAGGACAGTGTCGTCGAAATAAATCAGGTCGGGATGATATCTGTTTATTAGATCCATCGTGCGGTTATAGAACTTTTCGCAGTATGCCATACTCGGAACACTTGCGCCGTTGCCCCAGTCCCATTGGGAATGGATCTTATGTGAGTTGAGGAAGTCCTCACCGGGTTCGTGGTTCTGCGCATATAAATCCTGCGGATCGAACCCGTCCCACCATTGTCCCCTGCCATCAGGCTTGGTTAGTTTGCCGTCGAAGTCCTGGGACGGCTCGTACCATGACCAGGCGTGCGCGGCGTGGACACTGATTCCAAAGCGCAGTCCATGCTTTCTGGCAGCCTTCTCCCAGGCTGCAATGATGTCCTTTTCCGGCCCGATCTTTACGGAATTCCACGGCTGATATTTGCTGTCCCAAAGATCGAAATTGTCGTGATGGTTGGCCATCGCAAAGAAATACTGGGCTCCGACACGCTTGTAGAGCGCAACCAGCCTGTCGGGATCCCATTTCTCGGCCTTCCATTCGTGGATCACGTCCTTGAATCCGAACTTTGACGGATTTCCGTAGTGTTCAACATGCCACTTGTTCTGTCCACCGCCCTCCTGATACATTCCTCTCGCATACCAGTCGCCCTGTTCCGGTTGGCACTGTGGCCCCCAATGCGCCCAGATTCCAAACTTCACGTCACGGAACCATTCCGGAACACGATACTGTTTCAACGATTCCCAGTCCGGCTTGAACATCCCTTCCTTCACAGGTTCTGGTTTCTCAAAATCCTTTGTCCGAATCATTCATTTCTCCTGATTAGTTCTCTTTTTTATCCTGGACGTTGAACTGTTCCGAGAAAAGCAATGAACTTGCATTCAGCATCACCATCTTCTTACCCTTTCTTCAGTCTCCTGCCGCGATGCTCCACATCCCCCATGGCGAAGACATCGTACCTGTTCCAATCGTCTCCTCGGGTTTCGACGATGTCGCATGCCCGTCGGCAAATCCATAGTTCCAGCTCCGGTTATGGACGGGACGCACATATCCGCTGCCGGTCAGGTCGACCTGCTGGTTCGGATAGTCTGAAACAGAATATGAGAAAAGGAAGGAAGCATTATTCTTATGAGGTCTTTCAAGGATCAATATTGTTGAAGCGGGTACAACGATCTGGCTGTAATTTTTCCCCCAGGCTCCATATTGGGTGCCGCTCTTGTCTGTCCGGGGCATGCTGTAGCTCCGGGGATCGGCTGGAACTCCGAACTGGTTGTTTCTCGGCAGTTGGTCTGATGGACACACCTCCCATTTCCCTCCGTTTCCGGCCGTGTAGTATATGGGATTCTTTTGGAGATATTCGGCTATCTTATAGTCCCAGCACAGCCACCAATTGTTGCTGCCTCCTGCAACAGCATTCTGCTGATCATCCGCATACATGCAGAACGCCAGGAGCATCTGCTTCTCGTTGTTGAGACAAGCCAAAGCCCTCGCCATCTCCTTGGCGTTGCTCAGTGCCGGCAGAAGCAAAGATGCCAGTATGGCGATGATTGCAATGACGACCAGCAATTCGATGAGTGTAAAATATTTCCGCGGCGGAAATATTTTTACTAAGGCTATTTCTGCTTTTGCTCTTTCCATTTTTGTCTCACCTTCCTTGATTATTCTCTGCCTCCCACCATTGCGATTTTCCGAGCTTGCTCCATAGTCCCAGTCCTCCTCCCCTCTCATGATACCTTCAACTGCTCCTCATCCTTTTCCGCCGGAACAAGGAGGGGCTTGATAAAAACCTCCACGGTTCCATCCTCCTCGGGATTCCTTATCCTCTGGAGAAGCAACTCCACGGCTTTCCTTCCTATCACGTCCAGCCTGATGTCGATTGTTGCAGGCCGCGGACTCATCTGTCCCATGAACTGCGGATCATTGTTGCAGCCTATGAACTTGATGTCCTGTTCCGGCTCAATTCCCCTGTTGCGGAAGCTGTTGAAGACTGCAAGCATCGAATCGTCGCTTGTAACGAATATCCCGTCATGTCTGCGCCGCCCATTCATCATCTTCCCGAGTATCTCATCCACTTTCCTTGCGATCGGGATCCCGGGATTGCTATCTGCAGGCTGAAAGACGTCAACAAGACATCCCATCTCTCTTGCCGCTGAAACAAATGCCTCACTGCGGAGCGAAAAGGCCGAATGCTCTTTTTCAGTCACTATTACTGCTAAATTGCGGCACCCCTTGCCGTGCAGATAGCTGAATGCCATTCCGCCGATCTTTTTATTGTCATAAAAGACATGGTCGAATATGCCGTCAGGATCCGAATGTTCTCGGAAAAACCATACTGAAGGCGCACTTCTCAGCAACGCCATAATTTTCTCAGGCATCGGATCAAGTTTCCCGAAAACAAGGATTCCATCAAAGTTCCTGGCGGAAGTAATAGAGGGAATGGTGCCATCGACAGATTGCGCGAGCACAAGATTGAGGCCTGTTGAATGCAATACCAACTGTATTTCATTCAGCATCTTCGGCAGGGCAGGCATGTTGTAGAGGTCAAGGACTCCGAATTTGCCGAGTGACAGGAGAAGAACCTGCTTATGGACAATACCCTGCCTGTTCCTGGGCCTCGGTCCGGGCCGTATCATTGCAGGCTCATACTTGAGCTTCTTCATCGCGCTGCGGATAAGCTCCGCCTTCTCAGGAACTACATTGACGGACTTATTGATGAACCTTGACACCGTTGCCGCCGAAACACCGGCCTCCCTTGCAACATCATAAATCGACATGTCCAACCTCCAATCATTAGAAAAAGGACAAAGGGTACGTCTCCACATCAAAAGGGGGAGTTCTTTTGCGTCAACTCCCCTCTTGTCCTTATAAGCATATATTTCATTATATATTTCATTTTAACGCCATACTTATTGCTCATTCTATGGATATCTTATTATACACAGGCATGGATGTCAATAGCAAAATGCAATATATTTGCAATATTTTATTATATTTCATGATAAAGCGGATTTCTGGACACAACCTTATGGGATTGAGAGTGTCAGACAATGTGGAGAGTCGGCCCGTGTCTTATACATCCAGCATCATGCGCAGACGGAAAACGCCGCCGGCGATTCCTCCCGGAGGCGCCTGGAACCGGACGACAACCTTGCCCTTGCCTTTTGCAAGCTTTGCCGGAATATGATATCTCACGTCAAAATAATCGCCAGGTCTGTTTACGTGTAGCCGCTGGGTCGTTATTTTTTCTCCATCAACCAGGATATCGAACTCGCGGGCATGCCATTCTCCACCCCAGTACGTGGCGACAAGCGACACTGGCCTGACGGGATCAACCGCCATCTCGTAGGAGAACCAGCCCCCGTTCCGGGCTTCCCTCTTCTTCCGGTACTGGAAATCCTCCGGCTGGCTGTTTTCCATATCCAGATCCAGCGCATGTTCAACCTCGGACTGCTGGAATCCGGGCTCGACAGTATCGAGAGTTGCCGCTTCAAGACGCGCCTCCTCCTCCTTATCTGCCCTCAATTCCGCCTCCCTCTCCTTCCATTCATCCGGAGTCATCAGAGGGAAATAGACTGCATAATGCTCCTCGTACACCTGATAGAACAGCTTGAATTTAGCATCATACGGCCTGACTAAATTACTGCTGGAATATTCATCGCCCCCCTTGCAAGCGGACTTAAAACATGAAATCACCTCGTCCGCGCTTGTGGCAACAAATACGGGAGGCAAATCATCGGTCTTGCCCCTGGCCTTCAAGTGTTCTCCATAACGTTCCTTCGCAGGATCTTTCAGCCTGGGATCAGCCGGAACTATTCCTGCCATAACAATCGGACCTTTCATCAACGCCACACTCCTCCCATCTGAATGCGGGAGAGCCTCAAGCCAGAGATGCATTGGTAATTCAATATCCAGGATATCTCCATCGTTCCATGCCCTCTCAAAAGTCATATATGAAGAAGGCGCGGAATCTTTTTCTACAATTGTTCCATTGATTTTCACCTCCGGGTTCCGGCACCAGTACGGATGCCGGATCTTCAGCGCGAATTTCGCAGGTTTGCCGCATGACATGGCAATCCGGACGTTCTGCTCTCCTGGAAATCCGGTCTCCTGCCTCAAGCGCACGCCTTTCTCCGCCCATGAAAGTTCGCTGGCGATGAAAAGATTCACCCAGAGGGTGCCTGCACTGTGGGAATAGATCTGCTCCCCATACCTTGCCGGATTTTCCATGCCGGTGCCGAAGCAGCACCACCACGCATCGAAAGGTGTCGAGAACACCTTGACACCTACAGAACCAAGGCCCAGGAAATATCCGAACTCACCTGGTTTTCGTCCGATATTGGCCAGCAAGTGGTTGATCAGCGCGCGTTCAACGAAGTCCATGTATTCCGGCTTCGAATCCCAGGAGAAGAGGTGTTTTGTAAGTTTAAGCATGTTATAGGTATTGCAGGTCTCAGCGGTGAACGGGGTCAGTTTCTCAGGAAACTTTTCCGGCGGGAAGAAGTGTTCGCTTTCCCCGTGCCCGCCAATTGCATACGAACGTCTGTTGACGACGTTGTCCCAGAACGTCTCAGCCGCCGCACGGTATTTAGGGTCGCCTGTAAGTTCATACTCCCGCGCCAGCCCGACAACTTTTGGGATCTGAGTGTTGCCATGCAGGCCGTTCAGTTTGTCCTCGCAGCGCAGGATAGGATCAAGCACCGTATTGTGATGGAAATATCTTGAAGCCATGATCAGATATTTCCTATCTCCGGTATCCAGCGTCAAATCGGCCAGAACCTCGTTCATTCCACCGTGTTCACAGCATAGCATGGTCTGGATCTGCTCTTCACTCAAGCCGCACAGGATGCCATCCAGCCAGCCGGCATGATTCCTCTCAATCTCCAACGCCTTCCTGTTTCCGGCACACCGGAACGCGTCGCGCAGTCCCGCCATCACCTTGTGCATGGTATAGAACGGCACCCATATTCCATTGAGGGAAAATCCAGACGTCTCGATCTTACCCGCCCTGACATCTTCAAACAGCTGCTTAGGCAATGTCATAAGGTATCCGTCGCCGTTTGCCGACTGGCACGCCGCAAGCTCATCAACGATGTAGTTGACCCTCTCCAGCATATGCTCATTACCGGTCGAGGCGTAGAAAAACGATATTGCCGACAGATAATGCCCCAGGCTGTGCCCTGCTATATGTTTCTGCTCCCATCCTCCGTACCTTTCAGCCTTCCTGACAAGCCCCGCCGCCTCTCGGAAAGGCGATAGAAGCCTGTCAGCTTCAACCATGGAGAGATAGTTTTCAAGAAGATCCTGTCGTCCCTTGAACGGCCCCTCCAGCAGACGGACCTGCGACAGGGGGATCGCTTCCATTCTGTCAATAATTCCCATACTTCCTTTTTCATTGGAAGGGCGGAAAAGACATGCCACAAATGGGGGAGACCTTGTGGTCAACATCCTTTCCGCCCATAAATTTCTATATATCGATATTGACTCCGTCCCAGTCCGTGACTTCCGTCACAATAAGCCTGTCACCGGATCCGATGTAATTTTAAAAAGTAATGTTTCATATCCTCCTCATTTCTTACCGATGTACAGCCGTGAACCAGTTGACTGGGGCAGAAGCGCGGTCAGCAGGTTACTGCCGCCTGCAGCTTTGGCAGGAATCACCTTCGTTTCTTCCGCCCTTATCAATTTTCCATCCCTTTCAAAGAATATGCAAAGTGATTTGATGTCTGTGCCGCTGCGGACTTCGCAAGGCAGCCCCACAATAAGACTGGCGTTGGATGAATATGAGTATCCGCTATATGACATCCCGTCCTTTATTGCTTCTCCGGTTCCGGCTGCAGCCACCACTGATAAAGAAGCCTTCAGGAGAGCAGAGGAATTTCCGCCGGCGGCAGCCAATGACAGGTCACCACAGGTAAGTCCATTTCCAGCGCCGAGATATAGATTCTTCAATCCATCTTTGCCGCTGCGGACTACGGCAAAGATTCCATTGAATGAAATATTGCCGATGGCAATAGGCCTTCCCTCAATCATTGTTGAATTCAGGATCGTGTCCGTATCTCCGTTCTTGAGAACGACTGCGAATCCCGCAAGATCCGCAGATGAAGCATCCTGGATTTTCCGGACGGATTTTATTTCAGCATCCACTCCTCTGCCGAATGGCTCGTAGATCGCTGCGAATGGACGTGTCCAAGCTTCACCTTCCTGGCGAACGATCACGGTCGGGACACGCAGGTTCCTGAGCTGTCCAAGATAATAACGGAAATTGTTCGGACCGGTCAGGCTGTATATCATGCGCCCCTTTTCGCCGCTCATCCACATCTTCATCTTCACATCATCTGCACCGAAATCGAAAACCCCCGAGAAGTCATCATCAGATGCAATAAACTTGTCGTCCTGGAAGAAGTCGTATCCCGGACCGGACTTGGGATCAAGCTCCCCTACCTTAAGTTCGAGAGGATTCCCGTCCTTGCCTGAGAGAACCAGTCCCTTTCCCATATTGTGATAGATATAATCATGGTATTTGTCCTTTCCATCCTTCATCTTCGAGCGGAAAATGTCAAGATAGTATCCGGAGGTCTGCGAAGTTCGCACAATACCCATCACGCGGCGCTGGTCAGCCTTGCCCGCATAGTTGTTGCTGGTGTCGGTGAACTGGAAGAGCTCTGACGCCTGGAATTTCGGATCTGCGCCGGGAACCAGTTCTGGTTCGGCATTCTCAATCTTCAGATCCTGCGGCCGGTCCGCCCAAATGCCGTTTGGAACAACGGTATTGTGTGATCCCACCTGGTTGTTATATCGGTTATGCTGGTCGTGCCAGTAGTTCGGACCTGCACCCGGATCCGGAGCAAGGACATGTCCTCTGCCATAGAGTTCCATCGACATTCCGTTCCGGTGGCGGTGCCCGCTCTTCTCACCGAACCCGTAAACAGTATATGCGAGCGAGTTGATGGCGTTGTCGCCGAGGTTCCGCTCGAATATCAGTGAATGCGGCACCGAGTATGAGACTCGCGGATAGGATGGCTTGCCTGTTGATTTCCCAAGTTCAGGCACATAGAAGAAAAGAGCAGAGTAATAACTTCCACCGAAATTCCTGCCGCCTGCAAATTCGAGAAGCCCGGTGAAAGAATTCTCAAGCTCCTTGTCTCCTTTTGCGCGGGCGTAGGCGACCATGTATTCGCCTGTCCCCTGGTTTACCGTTGAGTAATTGGCATCCCCCCAGCCCGTAGAATATCCGTTCGGGAAGGCGACCTGCGGGAATGACAGCGCCCCCTTCCGAAGAAGAGGATCCTGGCCGAGGACATCTATGCCGTTGTAGAAATACCAGTAGCCGAACTGGACAAGCTGGGCGATCGAGCCCTGTCCGTATCCGGCCGGGGGTTC
>MHBH01000001.1:42789-87532 GCA_001804805.1 Lentisphaerae bacterium GWF2_49_21 | reverse complement strand
TTATTGCAATTTTTACAGATATATAAAAAGCCTTTTTGTTTTCTCAGAAAATAATGAACAAATAAAGGAATGATGAAAATACATAGTATAGAGTCCCAGGGGGAAGGAGGCTCTTTAACGTCACTATTGCCACAATAAGGACATTTGACCATAGGATCATAATCCGCTGGTTCAGATGGAATATCTTCTGGAAAGAGAATTTTATATTGGTCATATTGTTCTTCCGGCAATTTAACTATAAAAATAATAGGCCCTTCTGCAAAGGAAAATTCTTCGACAACGGCGCCTAATCCTTTAGTGCGAAGTTTTTTACAATAGGTATATGCATCGATTCGTTCAGATAATTTAAGTATGTCTTTCATTGTTTTTAAAACTCTAACTTATTATTATGTGATTCCGCATAAGCAGGGGGTCGAAATTGCAAATTTGTAAGCCCCGCCGGCGATTTAGCCTCAAGGCTGTCATCATATGTATATAAGACATATGATAAATTACCATAAGTAACTAAAATAGACCACGGGAGGCCCCGAAATCAAGGTTTTGGCCCTTAATACCGAACCCCTCGACTGGCAGATCGGGCAGTCGGAAAGCTTGAAGGAAAATGCATTTTCGCACAAAGTCACGGAGGCACAAAGGGAGAGTCCTATGAATTCGTTTGTAGTTAACGTCGCAAGACGTGTTCTTGATTGAATTGTTTACGCGTATAATTAAGAACTAGATAACAAGAAAAGAACAGCTCTTGCGAGCTTGACTACAAACAGATGGCAGAGGCTAAGGATTAATTGAACATCGAACATTCAACATCGAATGTGCGAGATAGGTTTTTGGCATCTCCTGCTGTTCATTTGGGAAAAAATATGACATGTGTCTGTTTTTTGTCAGGAAAACAGATATAATTAGGGTATGACCAGTCGCATCATGACAGTTCTGTTGGTTTGGTTTTCATTTATATTTCTTTCGTCTGCGAAAGAAATATCCGTAATGGCCTACAACGTCCACAACTACTTCGTCGTTCCTGAGACCGAAAAACCAAAGGGCGACGACTCCAAGAAGGCCCTGATGGGCATGATTAAGAACAGCAATCCCGACATCCTCTTCGTTGTCGAGCTCGGCGGGGAGAAGTCGCTCGCGGACCTGATGGAGAACCTGAAGAAGGCAGGCTGCAAGGATTATGTTTTTTCAGATGAGATGACGGGCGAAGACGAGTCCAGGCATATCGGGCTCATATCCAAGTTCAGGCCGGTGAAGGTCGAGAAGAAGGAAAATCTATATTACAAGATCAAGCCCAAGGACAGACAGGATGGATATCCGGAGAAGGTGTTCGTCCAGAGGGGGTTCCTCCACGCAGTCTTCGAGTTTGAAAACAATTACAGGCTGCATGTGGTAGGGGCGCATCTCAAGTCGAGGCTCCCTCATCCGCGATACATCCAGACCGACATGAGGCGCTACGAGGCCAGGCTCCTCAGATATCTTGTCAACCAGATCCAGGAAAACGAGCCTGAGGCGAACATCCTGGTCGTCGGAGATTTCAACGACGTCTATTCTTCGGATCCCATGATCACCCTCCGCGCCCCAGAAAAATCCCCTGAGAACAGGCTTTATGATCTGAGGCCTGTCGACCGCAACGGAATGGCGTGGACCCACTGGTGGCACAGCGAGGACATTTACGGACGTATTGATTATGCCATGGCCTCCTCGTCCCTCCTGCCGGAAATAAAATTTGAAAAGACACAGGTGGTGCATTTGCCGGAATACTGGATGTTCGCTTCGGACCACAGGCCTGTCCTGGTGACCATAAGTACTGAAAATGCCAGGCCTCTGGGAAAAGAAACAATAGACAAGGATTTCCCTGATGGCGTATGCGCCTCCTATAAGACAACAGATAAGAAGAAGAACTTGGCTGCCAACGGAAATCCCGAAACGCTTCCTGTCCTGTTCTTCGACACAGGTGGCTATTCCATTGAGCTTCCGGCCGAGAGGAAAAAGGAGATATTCGAGCAGGTCGCCAGGAACAAGGCCGACATATTTGTCTTTACCGGGATCAAGGACGCCAAGGCCATGGATGAAATCATGGACAGGCTCAATGGATGCGTCTTCAAGGAGATGGTCGAAGGTGCCGACAGGGAATCCCATATTGCGGTGTTCGCAAAGATCAAACCTGAAAAATTCGAAGCCATGACTGATGTCAAATATAAGATCGAGGACAAGGAACTGCCGGTCTCCAGAGGGTTTGCACACGCTGTTTTCAATGTCAAAGGGTATAAGTTCCATCTGCTCGCCGCTGATTTAAAGGACAGGCAGCAGCATCCGGAGTATAACCAGACAGACATGCGCCGATACGAGGCCCGCCAGCTCAGATACCTTGTGAACGACATATCAAAGGCCGAACCCGGTTCGAACATATTAGTTGTCGGAAATCTCAACGACACCTGCGGAAAATCGCCCATGAAGGAGCTTTACAACAGGAGGAGCGGGATTGAAAAGAGGCTCTTCGACATCAGGCCGCTTGATCCTATGAACACCAGCTGGACTTGCTGGAATTCCGCAACTGACGATTATGAAAGGATTGATTATGCCCTGGCAAGCTTTTCAATGATCAGCGAAATTGCACGAGACAGGACATGTGTGATTTATTCCGACGACTGGAAGAAAGCATCGGTGCACAGGCCTTTTATTGTGAACTTATATTGTACAGATAGCGACAAGCCGCTCAAGGAGAACCTGGACAAGACTTATCCTTACTGCATCTATTCCGGTGAGGCGGCGCATTTCGAGGAGGACATGGAGATCGGCGACAAGCCTGAGAGGAATGGCCCCGTGGATCCTGTGGATGAATAAATCCAACATGGTTGGATTTATGAGGACTTCTTTTTCCGTGGAGTCTTTTTTGTGTCCTTCTTGACGGTCCGTGGTTTTGCCTTCTTCGGTTTTTCTGCTTTTATGATGTTTGGCGGTATGTGATGTCTGCTTGCAGGAGCTTTCTCTACGGCTGGAAGTCCAATGATTGCTGGAGCCTGCGGTTTTTCAGCGGCTGGTGCCGTTACTACGGTCGCCATTACAGGGATAATCGTTGTCGCCGGACTGGCTTCTTCTGCTTTTTCCGGGCTTGGAATCTGCAATGCGATGATCAGCAGGCCGGTAGGCAGGATATGGAGGTAGAGCCTTTCAATGGTTTCAGAAAGGAGTTTCGAAAGATCGTTGTACGGGTAAATTACGTAGATCAGGATATAAAGCAGAAGTTGTCCGGCTAAGAGGCACCACAGGATGAAGGCCGCCTTGGATCTGAAAAAAACTGGACCTGTTATGCCAGCAAGAAGTGCAAGGATCCAGACAAGCCCCCAGCTCTTGATGGATGAGAACTGCAGGATCATTTCCGGGATGATCAAGCTGAGCCTGTCGATGTTTCCTGCGATTTTCGCAATTGTCAGCTGCCCCAGATAGTTTTCATGGATCTTTGGGATATTTGATGAAAAGAAGAACCATGGGAGATAAAGAATTATAAAAACTGAAATATAGAGAACAGGAGCTTTTAAATTTTTTATACTGAAGAGAGGCTTGGAAGAGAAAATCAAAAGGACAATAAAGTTTATGATTACAAGAGGCAGGCCCTCATTCTTTGTCAGCGCGCAGCATAGGGCGAATATAATTGAAATCGCCAGGTTATAAAATTTTCCGTCATCGAAAAATTTTATCAGATAGAATATGGAGCCGGCATAGAAGAATGAGAGGGCCATGTCGGCGGTGCCGGCGCCGCTCCACCTCACCAAGGCGGGGGTGCTTGCGAATACAGCTGTCAGGAGCAGGGCGTGCTTCCTGTCAAGCCTCCATCTTGCCGCATTGTATATCAGGATGACAAATGCAAGATATAGGAAGGGGAAAATTATCTTGGAGGTCATTTCCCCCATATAGCCCGGAGATGAGAATGCTCCGGCGCTCATGAGGAACGGGACAAGGAGCGGATAATCGAGATGGCTGTAGGCCAGGTTGGGATTCTGGAAATAGTCCGATCCCAGTCCTTCGTAGAAAAGCACTTTCGCCTTTAGGCCCCAGATTGCAAATGAATCCCACTCATAGAGAGGCATCAGTATCGAATGGCCGCAGACGGCCAAAAACATCATGGAAATGGTAACTATTGAAAATATGGAGAAGATGTCGGGCTTGAAAGATTCAGCTCTCCGCTGCTCGGGCCCCATCAGCCGGCTGAAAAATATCGACATCAGCAGTACGAGCAGGCCTGCGGCTATGAAGTACAGGATTCTCATGAGGACAGGGACAAGTCCTCGGGCTCCAAGAGGCTGGAACTCCTTTGACAGTTCCCTGACATCAAATCCGATCGGATTGCCGTACTTCAAGGTTACTACGTAGTTGACATCGTTCCTTGCAAGCCATTCGTCGTCCGGTTCGAACGGATTTTCCAGGAATTCATTTCCCTTCTTGATGATAAGCTCAGGCTCTCCAACCAGTATCCTGCCAGGATAATAAGCGAAAACCGACCTGAAATAGAACAACGGTACAAGATTATTCCCGGAAAACTCTTTAAGGTCAAATCCTTCGAATTTGAGGAAGATCTTGCCCTTTTCGAACTTGGCAAACAGCCTGTCCATAGCAGCGGTTTGCTGTATCGGCTGCAGGTTCCCCCTGAAAAATACCTCGTATACGGTAGATATGACCGATGTCCTTGTGTAGCAGAAGAATAGGTTTACAAGGATGCAGCATGAAAGTATTGCTATTATCAAGCGGTTGCGATATTGTTTCTCCAACATAATCAAGGACTTCCATGTATAAGTTGGCCTGGACGGCTTTGTTAAGCAATTCAGATGGAATTTATTGCATGAGGAGCGAGGTCGCAAGTAAAATGTAATATTTAGTTTAATATAAAATACTTACAGGACTTGACACCCTTGGATAGGAATGCATATTATATGCCTGTTTAAATGACAGGCTTATTGCTGTCTTAGGAGAGCTGGTATCCGCCGAAAAAAGAAGGTGCCTCGAGAAATGTCGTAACGCCATGGACAGATTATCGAAGATAAAAAGAATTATGGCGGCGATAAGGAAGAAGAACAATGAATCTGTATGTTGGCAATCTTGCCTACGAGGTGACCGATGACGATCTCAAAACCGCGTTCCAGGTGCATGGAGAAATCCAGTCCGCACGCGTAATCATGGACCGCTACACCGGCCGTTCAAAGGGTTTTGGATTCGTAGAAATGGCAAACAACGAGCAGGCCCAGGCTGCTATCACAGCTCTTAATGGAACACAGCTCTCCGGAAGAGCCATCACCGTTAACGAAGCACGCCCGAAGCCCCAGCGCGATGACCGTGGCCCACGTGGTGGTGGCGGAGGAGGACGCGGTGGATTTGGTGGCGGAGAAAAAAGACGCTTCTAATTTCATTTGATATTTAAAGACCGGAAGGTTTAAACGCCTTCCGGTCTTTTTTTTATTTATAAATATTTCTCCCGGCAGGGAGGAAAATTTATCAGTCTATGGTGAGCTTCACCTGGCAGCGGAAGATGTCGCCGGGCAGGAAGGTCTTTATCCCCTCCTTGTCCTTCAATGCAGGCTTGCTTGTCTTTGAGGATGCTATTCCAAACCAGGGTTCAATGCATACGAACGGGGCTCCGCTCGGTTTGGACCATATCCCCATGTAGGGGAATCCCTTGAAATCCACCTTTATCTGCCTTTTGTTCTTGCTGCTTTTCAAAATGACATACTGGGATTTCATCCCTTTCAGGATGATTGCGTCCCTCTCAAACAGCTTCTGCGACAGCTTGACAGTGTTTTCGTTGTTCAGGAAAGGCTCCTCGTCAGTGAGGAGGCCGTTGTCCAGGATCGTCCTCTTGAGGTTCTCCTTCTTCTCAAAGACGATGAAGTAGTCCTCCATTTTCTCGCCAGGGAGCAACGGACAGTTGAAGCCGGGATGCGCACCGATGGAAAACCACATCCTGGTGACATCCGTGTTGCGGACCTCGTAGGTCATTGCAAGTTCATTGCCCTTGAGCTGGTAGGTTATTATCAGCTTGAAGCTGAAAGGATACTTGTTCAGGAGCTCCCGTGTGTTTTCAAGCTTGTATGAAAGCATGTCCGGCTTCTGATCGACAAGCGCAAAATCCATGTCCCTCGCGAATCCATGCTGGGTCATGATATATTCCTTTTTGCCGACCGTATACTTGTTGTTGACAAGTTTTCCGACTATCGGGAAGAGTACCGGTGCCTTTCTCGACCAGTAGGCCGGATCGGCCTGCCATAGATATTCACAGCTGTCTCCGACCTTCTTTATGCTTGACAACTCCGCCCCGCTGCTGTCAACCTTGATTTCCAGAGCATTATTCTTAATCGTCGAGATCATTTTATCTTATTCCTCTTATTTTATGCCCCCCGACAACTTCTTAATCTGACATCTGACATCTGACACCTGACACCTGACACCTGACACCTGACACCTGACACCTGACATCTGACACCTGTTCCTGTCTGTTTACTTCAATCCAAGCAGTCTTTCTCCTGCACTCCTGAGAGTCTCTTCCTTCTTCGCGAAATGGAAACGGATCATGTCCTTCACTGATTTCTTGAAGAAGCTCGAGCCTGGAACAGCTGCGACACCAATCTCCTTCACCATCCATTCACAGAACTTTACATCGTCGCCGTGTCCCATCCCTGAGATGTCGACCATGACATAATATGCACCTTGAGGAGTCGTGTAATGTAATCCTGCTTTGCCCAAATACGAGAGGAAGACATCCCGTTTCCTCGTATAATCCTTCTGCAGCTGGAGATAATAGCTGTTCGGAAGCCCGAGCGCGGTCACTGCCGCCTCCTGGAGCGGTGCCGGAGCCCCGACCGTCAGGAAATCATGCACTTTCCGCGCCTCGTTGATGATCCTCCCGGAAGCTATGATGTAACCGAGCCTCCAGCCGGTGATGGAATATGTCTTCGACAGCGAACTGCAGGAAATAGTCCTTTCAAACATGCCCGGCAATGAAGCGATATAGGTATGCACATATGGTTTGAAGACAATATGCTCATAGACTTCGTCGGTGATCACGAACGTGTCGAATTCCTTTGCTAATTTCGCAATCAGGCCGAGTTCCTTCCGGGAAAAAACCTTCCCGCTGGGATTCGAAGGATTGCACAGGACAATCGCCTTCGGCCTCTGCTTGAACGCCCGGCGCAGTTCGTCGGGATCAAAGGAAAAATCCGGTGGACGCAGTTCGACATATACCGGCACAGCCCCGGAAAGTATCGTGTCAGCGCCGTAATTCTCATAGAATGGTGAGAATATTATTACCTTGTCGCCGGGATTGCAGGTCGTCATCATCGCCACCATCATCGCCTCGGTGCTGCCACAGGTGACCACGATGTTTTCATCGGGATCGATCGGGATTCCCATGAAACGCGACTGCTTCTTCGCAAGCGCCTTGCGGAAGCGCGGAGCGCCCCATGTGACGGCATACTGGTGCGGTCCCTTGTAGACACATTCCTTCAGCGCGTCAAGAAGCTGTCTTGGCGGATCAAAGTCCGGAAATCCCTGTGAAAGGTTTATGGCGCCGTACTTATTTGAAAGCCGGGTCATCCCCCTTATAACCGACTCCGTGAAACCCTTTAATCGTTTGCTGGTCGAAAGCATATTATTTTAACTTTCTCTCCACCTTCCATTGAAATTTCATCTTAACCATTTAGTGTTAATGATGCGCTGGGAGTTGGGCTTACTTGTCCCGACCGCGGATCTTCGGGTCACCTGGCGTTTTTTCTTTTCTGGGATGAATCACCTTAATTCCGCTTATAAACCTGTCATTTTCGTCATAATAACTGTACACCGATTTTTTAAGATCGGCATAGTACGGTTCAATTTTTGTCTCATTCGCATATTTGAGGCCAATTACGGTTGTCACAAAGTCAGCAAGCTGGAGTCCTACATTCTGAGACTGAGAGATTGCGAAAAAAGGAGTCTTGATTATTGAATCCATAGAGCTTCCTTTTGAAGTTCTAAGGAAGAAGTTTGTTATGGCCTCTGAGTTTTTCCTGTTTATTCCATAGTCACGGTCGTCAAAAATGAGCTTTGCCATCGAGTCTGAATGCTCAATTTTCATGAAGGTGTCTATGCGCTCGAAAAGATATCTGAATGTCATGTCAAGGGCTCTGACATCTTCGCATTCGAAGCGCTGGATGCTTTTCTCAAAACAGACACATCCGAAGATTTTCAGCTTTTTGCCCCTGATGTAATGAATAAGATCCTTTGAGAAGTTGAGGTTTTTGGATTCTATTCCTTTGGCTGCAAGTCTGAACACATAATTCTTGAAAAGATCCTTTCCTTTTATTTCCATTTCCTTGGCGAAGTCAACTCCGAAATGCTTCTTTTTTATTCTGTATACTTCCTCGGAAACACGCCCCATCTCCTTTTCCGGGATGGCGATGCCACACAGGGTACCCAAAGAAGCTCCTGGTTCCGATAGTGAATTCCTGAATGACTCGTCAAAAAATATTAGCATAAATCAATTCTCTAAAAGACTCTTTATTTCAAGTATTGTTTTTCTGGCTCCAGTCAAACAATGTAGGCTGCTTTGTTTTCTTCCCCTTTTCTTTCTTCTCCTTCTTCTTCTCATGATGTTCGGCGAGTGCGGGCTGTCCCGCCTCGGCGATGGCGTTGTTCTCGAGATTCTCAAGGATTTCATTAGCCCTCGTGATGACTGCTTTCGGAAGTCCTGCGAGTTTCGCAACATGTATCCCGTAGCTCCTGTCGGTCGCTCCCGGGACGATCTGACGCAGGAAGACGATCTGTTCGCCGTATTCCTTGACGGCAACATTGTAGTTCTTCACGCCTTTGCAGGTCAGAGCAAGCTCTGTCAGCTCATGGTAATGTGTCGCAAAAAGGGTTCTTGCCTTCGCCGTTGGCGCATCATGCAGATATTCCGCGACAGCCCAGGCGATGCTGATGCCGTCGAAAGTGCTTGTACCGCGCCCGATCTCGTCGAGGATCACGAGGCTCTTCTTCGTGGCGTGGTTGAGGATGTTCGCAGTCTCGAGCATCTCCACCATGAACGTGCTTTGTCCGCGCGAAATGTCGTCCACCGCCCCGACTCGCGTGAATATCCTGTCCACGAGCCCGATCTTCGCGCTCTGTGACGGAATATACGAGCCGGTCTGCGCGAGAAGGACGAGCAGGGCGACCTGCCGGATATATGTTGATTTTCCTGCCATGTTCGGGCCGGTGATGATCATGATCCTGTTCTGGTCTCCGTCGAGCGTGGTGTCGTTCGGGACGAAGCGCGCTTCTTTCATCGTGGAGTCGAGTACCGGATGCCGGCCGGCAATAATCTCAAGGGTCTCATCTTCGAGGATCTGCGGCCTGCAGTAGTTGTGCTTCCTGGCGCATTCTGCGAAACTCGCAATCACGTCGGTCATCGCAAGGGATGAGGCGGTTTCAAGGATCTGGGAGGTGAACGACATCGCATTTTCCCTGAGCTTCTGGAAGATCTCGTATTCGAGCGCCTTTGACTTGTCCTCGGCGCCGAGGATTTTGCTTTCCATCTCCTTCAGTTCAGGAGTGATGAAACGTTCGCCATTCACAAGCGTCTGTTTGCGGATGTAATCCGAAGGCGCATTTGCCGCGTTGCTCTTGCTCAGTTCAATGTAATATCCGAAAACGTTGTTGAACCTGATCTTCAGGGATTTTATTCCGGTTCGGGACTGTTCCTTTGCCTGGAGTTCGGCGATCCAGTTCTTGCCTTCCGTCGCCGCCCTGCGCAGTTCATCGAGCTCGGAATTGCAGCCTTCGCGTATGATCCCTCCTTCATTCAGTACGGCCGGCGGTTCATCGGCTATGGTCTTGCTTATCTCTGAGACAAGTTCCGGAAGCTCGTGCAGTTTTCCGCGAATTTCGCAGAGCAGGGGGATGTCGAATCCTTTGAGGAGGTTTTTGATGTCGGGGATCGACTCGAGGCTTTTTGTCAACGCCGCCATGTCGCGTGCATTTGCGCTTCCAATGTTCAGACGTGCAATGATGCGCTCTAGGTCCCTGACGGAATTTATGATCTCCATGAGTTCTGCGAGAGTAGCAGGATCATCCTTGAACGCCGATACTGCATCAAGTCTTGCGATGATCGCATCCCTGTTGTTGAGTGGTCTGACAAGCCATTCCCTGAGCAGACGGCTCCCCATCGGAGTGGCGGTATTGTCGAGGACATGCAGCAAGGTTGCTTCCTTTTTGCCTCCCGGCATCGGATCGACAAGCTCGAGATTTCGCTGGGAGATTGAATCGAGCACCATGTACTGACTGCTGCTGTAAGTCTTCAGGAAACGGATGTGTCCGGCTTCATGGCGCAGATTTTCTTTGGCGTAATGGAGTATGGCTCCTGCCGCTGAGACGCCTGTATTCATCGTCCTGCAGCCGAAACCGTCGAGAGATGCGACCTTGAAATGCCGTTTTAGAAGATCCATCGCAGTGTCTGTCGCGAAAATCCAGTCGTCGAGAGGCGTCCACATGATGTTTCCGGAGACGCGGGGCTGGGAGTTCTTCTCCTTCCATTCGGTGTGCAATGATGATGGAAGGAGGCATTCCGATGCGTGGAGGCGGTGGAGTTCGGTTTCGAGCTCCTCGGACTTTTCAAATTCAGTCGTCCTGAAATCGCCGGTGCTGATGTCGAGTGATGCGAGCCCGTAAATTCCCTTGTCGAACGAGAGAGCTGCCAGAAAGTTGTTTTTCCCAGGTGAAAGGATGCAGGAGTCTGTAACAGTTCCGGGTGTGATTACGCGGGTGATCTTGCGTTTGACGATCCCTTTTGCGAAACGCGGGTCCTCCATCTGTTCGGCGATTGCGACCTTGAGTCCGGCCTTGAGCAGGAGCGGAAGATAGTTTTCGACGGCGTGGTATGGGATGCCGCACATCGGTATTTCCGTGCGTTTCGTGAGGACGACGTCCAGTATCGGCGCTGCGAACTTCGCATCTTCGAAGAACATCTCGTAGAAGTCCCCGAGCCGGAAGAGCAGGATCACATCCTTGGGAAGCTCCCCCTTCATCTCGCGGTACTGCCGCATCATCGGTGTCAGATTGTCGTTCATATGGGAGATAATATAAAACCGCAAAGGCACAAAGGTAATTATGTATTCAAAATTACGAATAAAAAAAATAGGTGAAAAAATAAATATTACATGTCACAAATCACCCTTTAAGTGTCAATTATAGGTAGAAAGCAGTTAGAAGGGGTTTTGTTATGGATACTAGGATTACAAACAAAAACATTCCTGACAGCAAGGCTTTTGAGATCCTTGTCCGCGAACACCATAAGAGGCTTATCGCCTATGCCTTGTGCCTGGTAAGGGACGAGAGTACGGCGGAAGATCTGGTCCAGGATGCGTTTGTAACGGCTTTCCTCAAGATAGAAACATTTGACACTGCGAAAAGTTTTCCAGCCTGGTTGAGGGGAATAATAAGAAACAAGCACCTTGAATATCTCCGCACCAGGAAAGAAATATACCTTGACGAAAGCCAGCTGGATTCCCTTGAGGAATCCCATCTCCTCTGGGATGCTTCCGACAAGGAGGATTCAGACATCTTTCATTTTCTCGCCGAATGCATAAGGAAACTTCCCGAAATATTGAGAGTTCCTCTAAGATATTTCTATTTTAACAGGTTGAGTGGCAGCGAAGTGGCGGAAAAAATAGATTGCAACGAGGCCACGGTCAGAAAAAGACTTCAGCGCGCAAGGACTGAGCTTGAAACCTGCATCAACAGCGCCATTTCAGGAACAGACTACAAAAGCGGTACGGACTATGAATAAGGAAGAGATGAAAAAAGAGGAAATACCCTGTAATGCCGGTGATAAACCGGCAATGGACGGAATGATCAGGGAAGTTGTACGTGCAGGAGTAAATCCCGATGAAGCTTTTGTCAAAAAGGTGCTGAGGTCAATAAGGGATAAAGTTCCTTCCCCTGTGACAATGGGAGATGTCAGGGATTTCTGGGGGCTTTTTTTCAACAGGACTTTCCAGAAGGCTGCGGCAATAATTCTTTCTGCTGCGATACTGGCGACTACTGCTCTTTCCTTCCACATATTGAGCGCAAAGGCCGATCCTTCCGAAATTTTCATTTACAGCCACAGGAACTTTTCACCTGATCAGAAGCTCTCCTTCAGGGTGTTCATACGCGATGGACAGACTTCGACGGCGATCAAAAACAAAGATCTCGAAATTTTGTTGAAGGACTGCAACGGAAAAATCCTTGAGACATTTGAGGCTGTTACCGACAATAATGGGATAGCCGTGGTCGAGAAGGTGTTCCCTGAGATAAGCGAAGGGGACTACAAGCTTGAGGCATATGTACTGAACACCCGCCAGAAAGTCAACGCCGAACGCCAGATTTCAGTCAGGCGTACCTATAAGTGCATGCTGTCGACGGACAAGCCTGTCTATCAGCCTGGACAGACTATGAACATAAGAACGCTGACGATGGAGACATCTTCGATAAAGCCGGCAGCCGGCAGGAATGTCAACATGGAAATCTTTGATCCGAAAGGAAACAAGGTCTACAGGAAGGAATTGAAGACTTCTGATTTCGGCATAGCCGCAACTTCATTCCTTCTTGCAGAGCAGGTGAACAGCGGCGATTACAGCATAAAGGTTTCCATGGGGAACACCGTTTCGGAGAAGACTGTCGAAGTGAAGAAATATGTCCTGCCTAAGTTTTCCATTTCCGTGAAGACAGATCAGTGCTTCTACAAGCCAGGAGAGATCGTCAGGGGAACAGTAGCCCTTTCATATATGTTCGGAAAACCGGTTTCAGGCGCGGATATTACTGTGAAGGCATCTGATTTCACTGATAAATTCAACGAGTTTGCATCAGTCAAGGGAAAGAGCGACAGCGGAGGAGTTTACGAATTCAGCATTCCCTTGAAGGAATATTTTACAGGCAGCCATCTTGAAAGCGGAGATGCTTTTGTGAAGCTGGATGTTTCAGCCACGGATTCCGGAGGGCACAGCCAGTCGCTTTTAAAAAAGACTGTTATCTCCAAGGACACTTTCAAGGTTGAATTCTTCCCGGAAAATGGAAGGATTCTGCCAATAAAGACTAATTTCTATGTCTTTACAAGCTATCCCGACGGCACGCCTGTCAAGACCGAGGTCAATATTGAAAAAATTGGTGCTGTTTCCACAGATGACAATGGTATTGCGATGTTCGCAGCTACGCCCCACATAAATGATGCGATTCCTGGCAAAGCAGATGAAAATCCCCCTGGTTTTCCCATCTTCAGCAGAAGAAGCAACACCAGTTCTGGTGTTCCATGCTGGAGTTTGGCATACACTGTCAAGAGTGCCGGCAACCGCGAGCAAGCCGGAAAGAAATCATACTCGATAGATTCCTTGCCTGAAAACTTCATTCTACGTACGGACAAGGCTGTCTACAAGGTCGGCGATACTGCAAAGATAAATATAATGACCTCGGTCGAAACAGGCATATTCTTTCTCGATGTCGTCCGCAACGGTGTCTGCATCCTGATGAAGACAATCGAGGTGAAAAACAAGGAAGCCGAATGTTTCATAGACATGGATGACAAGCTTGTCGGCACGCTCCAGGTCCAGGCATATAGGATACTTCCCGGAGGCGAGATAGTTTCCGATCTGAGGCTTATCCAGGTCAACGATCCGAAGAGCCTTAAGATAACCACTCAGCTGGATAAGGATAAATATCTGCCCGGAGGAAATTGCGCTGCGAAGTTAGCAGTTGAAGACAAGAACGGCAAGCCGGTTGTTGCGGCGTTGAGCCTTTCCATTGTAGATGAGGCCGTTTTTTCACTTTGCCAGATGCATCCCGGCTTTGAAAAGATGTATTTCCTCCTTCAGGAAGAGCTTCTCAAGCCGAAATACCAGATAAAGGCTGTTCCGCGGATATTCCCTGAAACGGCGGGGAATGAAAAAAGCTATCAGCAGTCGGCAGGCATGCTTCTTTCGAACGATATGAAAATAAACAAGGCCGAGTTTACTGCAGGTGAAAGCTATGATAAAAGGAAACAGGCGCTGGATGAAAAGAAGAATAAATACCAGGAAAGGCTAAGTGCAGGAATAATATTCGCGCTTATCGGTGTTTTCTTCCTGATGATCCTTCCGGCATTGCTTCTTGGTTTGAAGAGGACCTTGGTTCCTGCGGAGAATACATATGAATTCATAAAATGCGACAGGTATGAATGGGAGAGCTCCTTGTCATCAATTACCTGGAAATGGATTGCATGCGTTCCCATGGTTGCCTGCTGCATCGTTCTTCTATGTCTCAGGTTGAAAATAGCGGATGGCTACCTGTTCTATTGGCTATTCACTTTGTTTGTTATTACGTTCATTCCTGCCCTGATTTCATTTTTAAAATACAGGAAAGCTCTTGAGAAGTTTTTCAGGCTGTCCTGGAAACTGGACAATTCACACAAGGTGCTGTTTCCGACATTCTATGCCTACCCTCTTTATGTTCTTATAACGGCATTGGTTGCATTCCTTACCGTATGCCTGCCGGTCAATAGGCATTTATTGGAGATTTATATCCTGCTTGTCTTGGCCATAATGGCAACTTTATATTCCGTCTATGCCTGCGGGGTGACTACATTTACAGGCGGATCAATGCTTGCAACTCCCGTCGTCCGCCAGGTGCCTGCAAGGGGGCTTGGAAGGAAAATGGGAGAGACTCCCGCCCTTTTCATATTCATGGCATTCTTCTTCTATGGTCCAATAGGGTTGATACTGATACTTGTTCCAATCACTGTTATCAGTATGTTCATGCCATTGATTTGCATAACGAATAAACTCGGTGGAGGTGATGGATGGAGCGGTGGTTATGGAAATCCAACGCAGGAGGTGAAGCCTTTCATTGATCAGGACGAAAAATATGTCGACAAGGCTGTTGGCAGCGCCCGTATCCGCCGCTATTTTCCGGAGACCCTGCTATGGATTCCTGAAATTGTGACCGATGAGAATGGAAAGGCATCAGTGGAGATCCCGCTGGCTGATTCAATTACGACCTGGCGGATGTCGACCGGTGCCGTTGATAAGAACGGAAGACTGGGTTCATCCGAGGATAATATCACAGTATTCAAGGATTTCTTTGTCGACATTGATTTCCCGGTGAAACTCACTCAGCACGATATTGTCAGCATTCCTGTTACTGTCTACAATTATCTGAATGAATCCCAGACCGTGAAGCTTGAGCTTGTGGACAATGGTTCGTTCAGGATTTCCGATTCGCTCAAAAAGGAAATTGTCATTCTGCCAGGCCAGGTGAAGAGCATATATTTCACCGTTGAAGCCGTAAAATCTGGGAAGCATTCCCTAACGGTCAAGGCTTTTGGAAAGAACAGCTCTGACGCGATTGAAAGGAATATCGAGGTTGAACCTGCCGGGGAGAGGATTGAAATAGTCATCAATGGTTCTCCTGTCGATGGAAAGACGATGGACAAGTTTGAAATACCCGGAAACGCCGTTGAAGGTTCGGCCAGGGCATATATGAGGATATATCCGGGAGTTTTCAGCCAGATTGTCGATGGGATGGAATCAATACTGAAGATGCCGTCTGGATGTTTTGAGCAGACTTCATCGATAACTTATCCTAATGTACTTGCTCTGCAGTACATGAAGAAGACCGGTCAGATATCACCCGAGATACAGATGAAGGCCCTGGGCATGATAAATACCGGATATCAGCGCCTTCTTTCTTTCGAGATCTCAAACGGTGGATTTGAATGGTTCGGAAGATCTCCGGCTAATACAGTATTGTCCGCCTACGGCCTGATGGAATTCTGTGATATGCGGAAAGTCTATGAGAGCGTTGATTTAAAGGTCATTGAGAGGACAAGGAAATGGCTTATCTACAAACGCGAGGCGGACGGTTCCTGGAAGAATGAAAGATGGGCCCTGGGGCTGAATACAGATATTGAAGTTACGTCATATATCCTGATGTCGCTCGCCGAATCCGGACTCGATAATTCTGAGCTGGAGCCATCGTTCAATTATATCCTTAAACATCTCGATGAGATCAAGGATGCAAGGACGCTTGCGTACTGTGCAAATGCCTTTGCCGCTGCAAGAAGGCCGGAGGCCGATAATATGATAGAAAAGCTGTATGAATCGAGGAGCGAGGAGGGGGATTTCGTAATGTGGAACATCAAGGGGAAAAAGAACATTTATTATGATACTGAAGCAACCGCCCTTGCACTTCAGGCAATGTTCAGGGCAGGACAGCATACGGCTACGGCTTCCAAGGTGCTGTCATGGCTGATCAGTAAAAAGGATAAGAATGGAAACTGGGGGACCACCCAGTCGACAATCCAGTGCCTGCGTGCGATTATAGCGGGGAAGAAACAGAAGAAATACGACAAGCCCTATGAGATAACGATATCTGTAAACGGGAAAGCGGTAAATAAAATAGGCATTACCGGGGAGAACTATGACATATGCCAGCTGATTGATCTGGCAGCGTCCGTGCAGCTAGGAGTGAACTCCGTTGAAATACGTTCTCCCAAAGATGAAAACTACAATTATCAGCTCGTTGTTGAGTATTATATCCCCCAAAAGGAGCACTCTTCAGACGCCAAGGAGATCCTGAAGATCAATGTCGAATACGAAAAGAATAACCTGAAGGTCAATGATATTATAAACTGCAGGGCTACTGTGGACAACAACGGGGCGATGCCTGCCAATATGGTCCTCGTGGACATTGGAGTGCCTCCGGGTTTTGATGTGATTCCTGACAAGCTGGAGGCCATGAAAGACCGAAATGATATTGAACAATGGGAAATAAGGGGGCGGCAGGCAATAATTTATCTCAGGGAGATCAAAGCCAATTCCCAGGCGGTTGTTTCCTTTGATATGAAGGCGAAATATCCGATAAGGGCGCAGACTCCGGTTTCACGGGCTTATGAATATTATCAGCCTGCGATCAGTTCCGAAACCGGTTCTGTCGCTATTGAAGTTGAAAAAGTTGAACAATGAAGTGAGATTATAGCATGAGGAGCGAAATACAGTGAAAACAAGAAGCCAGGAAATTACAGACTTCTACAGGGAACTATCAATCCTCACAAAATCCAACATGCCTCTTCCTGAAACCCTCTGTCATCTCGGCAGGAATTCAGGGCATAAGGAATTCCGGGAAATCCTCCAAAAAATAAGCGAGGACACGTCAAAAGGTGTTCCCCTTGCCGAAGCGATGCAAAGATTCCCCTCCTACTTCCATCCGATGCACGTGAAAATGATCAGCTTGGGGGAAAAATCCGGACTTCTCCCCGACATCCTGCTGGATATTGCGCGTGTTTCGCACCTGCAGAGCCAGCTGACCATCCTGGTAAAAGATGTTTTGGCATATCCACTGTTCACTACTACTTTTGCGTTTTTCATATTCTTCCTTCTCATGTACTATATCGTTCCTCATTTTGCGATTATTTTCAGCGACCTGCTTGAAGGCGAGAAGCTTCCGCCTCTGACCCAGTTCATTATGGGGATATCTGAACTGACAAGAAATCATGTTTATTTTGTCGCTTTTATTTTTATTTCGCACATAGCTTTTTCAGTCTGGCTGCTGGGAAACAGCCTCTTTTCACAGAAGATATTCCTGGAAGTAATCAAGGCGGTCCCTTTTTCAAATGTGATTTTCTATAATCTTTCCATGGCGCGGATCTGCTCGCTCTGGTCCTTGATGATAAAGCAGAACATACCTGCAGCGGAAGCCCTGTCTGTCATAGCCGGGCTTGTCGAAAACAAGAGACTGGAGCTGGCGTTGAAAAGAATTGCATCCAAATGTTCTGAAGGTGGCAACCTTGTAGAAGAACTCTCGAAGGAGGGAGATATCTCTGAAGTATTGACTTTGACCCTGAAGCACAGCCCTGAAAAGGAACTTTCTTCAGAGCTCGACAGGCTGGCCGAACTGTTCAAGGACAGGGCAACGCTTGGATTCAGGCGCTTGGGCACTGCCTGGGAACTTGTTTCCATGATGATGATGATATGTGCTGTAGGAACCATCATATTTATATTATTCCTGCCTATACTCAGCCATTTTATCTATTAAGGAACCTAAGGACAAGTCGTTATGATGGGCAACAATTTACTTTATACGAGTGGAAAATATGCCGAGTCGGCAGACGGCATGCTTTCATATTCCAAGGCTGGCATTCTTGCCAGCACCATAGCCTGGGCCGCAGATCATAACATTCCCTTTGATGAGGCCCTGTCGACCATTACGGACTGCGGAACGGTGCGAGGCAAGGACGATCTGATGCCGCACTTCAGCAATTTTTTCAGGAAAAAGTGGAGTACTTCCCTGGAGCTTGCAATTATCGACATTAAAAAAGGAGCGCCTCTCCATCTGGCCCTGAGGAAAAGGCTATCAAATTATCTTCCTGCATATTTCCTTGAGGCTGTGGAAAAAGCTGAGAAAGAAGGATGTCTCGCGGAAATGATGCCACGCTTTGCCAAAAGAATTAATTTCGTGACCGATATAAAGATGAGGATATTTTCCGCGCTGAGTTTTCCGACAATTGAACTTGTTGTTATTATTTTCATAACATCATTCTTGTCAATATTCATTGTCCCAAAGTTTGAAAAGATTTACGCTGAGCTTTTGGAGGGTACGGAAACTCCAGTTTTTCTAAACAGGTACATTTCTGTATCAAACTGGCTGTTCTCAAACTTCTTTACTATGCTGATGTTTTTTCTTCTATTCATGTTAATCTACATTCCTCTTGGATCTTATTTAAAAATCATTTTCGAGGAAATCATTGTCAGAATCCCCTTGCTTAACAGAAGCGTTAAAAGGAACGCCTTGCTTGAACTTGCCGGATCCATGGCGTCATATCTGTCTTCAGGAAAAGACATTGCAGAGGCTGCGGAAATAAGTGCGGCAACGATTGGAAGGCCATGGATGAGGAAAAAACTCTTGAAATTCGCAGTGTCGGTAAAAAATGGGAAGGATTGGTCTTTGGCATGGATGGAGATGGGGTTTGGCGTATCAATAAATGACTGGATAGTGACTAATTCTGCGGCAAGGAACAATCCCGCCGAAGGATTTGATACAATGCTGGTATGGCTCTCAAATGATGTTTCGAAGTCGTCCGTGAAAAAGCTCCGGTGGATAGAGATCTCGGGAATATTGTTCATAGGACTCATTGTCGCTTCAACGGCAATAGCCCTGCTGGGTTCGATATTCAGAATAATCGGATATCTCGCGGAGGCATTTTAAAATACGTTAACAATGGTACATTAGGACAGTATGGCCACCAACGAAACAGAAATCGCGGATTTCTACAGGCAGCTATCACTGCTTGTGAAATCGAATCTGCCGCTTCCGGAAAGCATCCGCCAGCTTGCCGCCAACTTTGACAAGCCTGACTTCAAACAAGTCCTCTTCAGCGTTTCCGCAGGAACCTCCAAGGGACAGCCGTTATCGGAGGCCATGGGGCAGTTTCCTGATTACTTCCAGCCGTTCCATGTAAGAATGATAGAAAGCGGCGAGAAAAGCGGAACCTTGTCCGAGATATTGAACGAAATTGCCTATATGTCGAGAATGAATCACCAACTTGTTTCGATGGTGAAGGGAATTGCGCTGTATCCGGTGTTCACCATATCATTTTCATTCATGCTGTTTTTTCTCATCCTCAGGCTTGTAGTGCCGCAGTTCGCACAGATATTCAGTGAGCTTCTTGAGGGTGAGAAGCTTCCTCCTCTTACAGATTTAGTTGTCACACTCTCTTCACTATCGGTCAAATATGAGATTGCGATACTGGCATTTTTTCTTTCATCAATTGCTTTTTTGATCTGGCTTTTTGCCAATAAAGGTCCTGCGTCCCAAAAGACATTTATAAAGATAATAAGATTTCTTCCATTCTCTGGAAATATTTTCAAAAACCTGCAGATGTCCCGTTTCTGCTCGATGTGGGCTGTCTTCATGGAACAGAAGCTTTCAATGGTCTATGCGTTTGAGGCAATCTCCGAGATTATTGAGGAATCCAAGCTTTCAGCCTCGCTCAAGAACATTTCAAGAGGATGCGCTGAGGGCAGGGATGTTGTCGAATGCCTGAAAAATGAGGAAATAATATCCGACCTGATAGTCCTGACTGTAAAAAACGTGCCTGAAACCAGACGGTCTGAAGAGCTTAAGAATCTCTCCCAGATGTACCGGGAAAGAACCATTGCCGCGATCAATAAGGCGGGATTGGCATGGGAGGCGTTCCTGATAATCATACTTTCCGTCGCTGTCGGCAGTATTATTATAGGGCTCTTTACGCCGTTGATTGCAATCATAAACAAGCTTGGTGGATGAAAAATGAATCTGAACGGTCCATACTATGTTGATAGCCAGCACTTCTATACTGGCATCGACTATTTTATGAAGACTCTCGCGTTTGCGGCCAGGAACGATATACCCTTTGATGAAGCGATTGACGGATTCTGCAGGGAAGGAAGAAATGAGACTCAAATTGATGATGATAAATATAAAGTCAGGAAAAGTCCATATTTTCTTTTTCTTCCTGTATTTTTACTGGCACTCTTTTTTATATTCAAGCTTTTGATCGTTTTAATGAGGAACTCTATCTATATGGAAGACATGATCAAATGGACGATGATAATGATTGCGATCATGATAATTCTTCCTATCCTGTTCTTTATAAATGAGAGGAAAAAGTTAAAAAGCTTTATTGTTTTCACGAGTCCATCATTCCATTCGCAATTAATGCTGGTGTCGGCGGATTTGAAAAACGGAGTTTCGCTTTCAGAATCATTCAGCAGGAGGCTCCATAGATATTTCCCTGATTATCTGCTTCTTGCGATACAAAAAGCCGACAAGGAAAGGAAACTCAGGGAAATTCTCCCGCAGCTGGCTGAAAATATAAGCTTTGTCCACGGCCTGAGAAATGAAATCAAGGCAAGCTTTGCATATCCTGTAATCCAGTTTGTGAACCTGTCTCTGATAGCCACGGGGCTCATGATTTTCATAGTTCCAAAATTCCAGAAGATATTGTATGAGCTTTACGAGGGGAATACTGTTTATTATCCCGAAATGACCAAGATAGTCTTCTGCGTATCTGATTTCCTGCATGCCAATTACGATGCGATATTGTCTTTCCTCTTTATTGGCCTGTGTGCCGTTCTTTTAATATCAAATCTTCCATTGATTAAAAGGATACTGGAAGAATGCCTGATAAGGATGCCTGTCTTCGGATGGTATTACAAGGCGGCCGCACAAGTTGAACTGTCCGGATCCATGGCCGCCTTTATTTCTTCCGGTGACGATGTGATAAAAGCCGCTGAATGGAGCATAGCCTCAAGCCGTTATCAGTTTATAAAATTCAGGCTTGGGAAATTCGTGAAGTCAGCTGAGAATGGCAGGAACTGGCTTGATGCCTGGGAGGATATGGAGCTATATGATCCATTGCATAATATGATAATCAGGAATGCTGTCATGAGGGATAGGTTAAGCGAGGGCTTCGATACATCCCTGCGATGGGTGCGCTTTGAAATAAGCTCTTCTTCCAAGGGATTCCTCCAGATAATTGAGATTGTCGCAGTCCTGATAAACGTCATCCTGTTCGGTTCAATAATAATCGGGCTTGCGCTTGGGATATTCAGGATTACTGATTATGTAACGGTATTTTGGTGAAAATATGAAAACACAAGAAGACAATCAAGTTCCTCCATTTGTCGACAAGATTTTTTCCGAGGCCCTTAAGCGGAAGGCCAGCGACATCTATTGGCTGCCCATGAAGGACGGATATAACATCAGGTTCAGGATAAATGGGATCCAGCATGACCATGAGAGGATTCCACGTGAGTTCGGGGACCAGTGCGTCAACAGGATAAAAGTGATTTCAGGGCTCCTTACATATAGGACCAAGATAGCCCAGGACGGAATCATCCGCGGAGTTGCGGATTTCGCAGATGCTGAACTCCGTGTTGCCGCGATGCCGACTACCAATGGCGAAAGAATTTCTATCCGCGTCCTTTACAGGAGCGGAATCAACGCATGCCTCGTCGACCTTAATTTTACCGACAATGTCCTTTCATCATTACAAAAAATGCTAATTCCTGCTTCAGGGCTGATAGTGCTGACAGGCCCCACCGGCTGCGGGAAGACAACGACAATCTATGCGATGATTCGGGAACTGCTGCGGAATTCGCAGGATCCCGCCTCTATCATTACAGTTGAAGACCCTGTCGAATGCGAAGTTGACGGGATATCACAGATTTCCCTTACCAGATGCGGGGAGGGGTGGGGTTATCCTGAAGCACTGAGGGCGGCATTGCGGCAGGATGTCAAGACGCTAGTCATCGGCGAGATGAGGGACAGCAGCGTCGTCAAGGTGGCGCTTGACGCAGCTCTTACCGGGCACCGTGTGATTACAACGTTTCATGCCGGGGATATTCCGTCCGTATACGCGCGGATGCTGCACCAGGGATTTGAACCGTTCCTTGTCGCCTCGGCGATTACAGGAGTCATAGCCCAGAGGCTTGTCCAGGAAAAAAATGGGGAAGGGCGGATTCCTGTTGCCGCATATCTGAATCCGAATGATGAATGGAAGGATTTCATAATCAGCAATCCGGGGCTCAGGGATCTCCGCAGGAAAATCACGGAATATCCTGACACCGATGTAAAACAGGCTGCGGCGAAAATGGCTGAAGCCGGAATAATATATGAGAAGGATGTGTATCTGCTATGAAGAATAAATATACACTTATGGAACTCATATTTGCGATGGGGCTTCTGGCCATGGTTGCGGCATTGTTTTCCAGTTCCGCGCATAATCTCAGGGTCATGGACAGGAATTTCACCCGTGAGAGCAGGGCTCTCCAGGTCCTCGACAATTCACTTGAAAGGATATCCTTCGAGAAAAAAGCGGATTTCGCCAGGATAAAGGATATTTTTGAAGATGAATTCAGAAGAAGCGTACTTGAAGGTGACGATGATGTCAGGAAATGCTGCGAAATCCGCAATGGCAGGGCAGTCCTGGAAATACAGAGGAAAAATGGGAAGAAGATTGGCAGAATCGAAATTAAAACAGGGCAGACGCCTGCTGAAGAAATAAAATAACAGGCTGGAAAGCCTGTCATACTGGGGAAAATATGAGGAAAAACTGTTACAGTCTGATTGAGATGCTGGTAGTCATAGCGATAATGCTTGTCATGTTCGAGCTTGCATTCCAGTTCTTCTATGACGGATCAAAGCTCTGCACCCAGGCGGTCGAGAAATCATTGAGCAATCAGGAGATGTTCGTCCTTTCCGGCAAGTTCAGGAATATCATACATTTGTCTCCGGATTGGAAAAAGGAGGGGAACTGCCTTGTGTCCGGACAGAAAAAGCTGATGGCCGATAACAGCAGGATATTCTTAGTCGATGAAAACGGCAAGAGGGATCTTGCCCTTCTTCCGGAAGGAATGATTGTTTCCCTGGAGGTCGAGGCAAAGGATAATTCTGAGAAACTCGCAGTGCTGAATGTTGAAGTTAAAGGGAAGCAGAACAGCAAGGATAGAATAAGAATTGTATCATGCATGTGACAAAAATGAGGTGGATATGAAGAACAGGAAGAATCAGGAAGGATTTTCAATTATAATAGTTATTGTATTCACTGCAGTTCTTTTTCTAATGCTTTCCTTTGCCCTGGAATTCAACTACCAGTGGCACAAGAAGAACTTGGACATAGAGAAGAGTCTTCAGAAGAAAGCCGATTCATTGAATAAATGAAAAGGCAGTTGCCTTTTTAATTCAGAAAGCTTCAATCCCGCACAATATGGCGGTTTCTTTTAATTTTCTGTCCAAAGTCCATAAAGCAGCGTTTTTGAAGAGGCATGATGCCAGCAGATGAACATCAATAAGTCCGAGGCCTTTTCCTGAAATATTATGAGTCTCAATGAAAAATAATATTTCTTCGTCTCCTGCTTTAGGCAGAGTTGGGAGAGCCTTGAGCAGGGATAGGATTTCCTTCCTGTTTTTGATGTTTCCGCAGGCCAGCTCACCGATTATGAATGGATGACAGGAAACTTCTTCGGAGATAAGAATCTCGGTTAGCTTTATGTTATTGTTCCTGAAATGATCTATCCATACGGAGGTATCAACAAGAACCATCAAGGGCCCCTCCGTCTGTGAACAGGCTTGATGTTTTTTTCAGTTCCACCAAGATTTGCCAGACGGGCGGCGCTTGCCTTGGAAATAAGTGATTCCAGCCCTTTTCTGACAAGAGCTGTCTTTTCCCGGATTCCAGTAAGATCCGAAGCCTTTGCAAGAATTTCAGCGTCTATGTTAAGTGTCGTTCTCATATGCATTAATATGCACCTTTTATATGCATAGTCAATATTGGGATTCAAAAGGATTATTTCAATTCTGCGGTCTGCGCCTTGCGGAAGCCGGTGACTTTCAAGGTGGAATCCTTGTTGACTTCGACTATTATAAAATTTCCATGGAAAATTTTATTTTGGAACGACCTGGTTCAGCAGATCCTCGAGGTTCTTCTCCTCGTTTCCGGGCTGGGTGGCTTCTGCGGGGGCTTTATCCTCTACTGGCTTCTGCCTGTATCCCCAGTCGAGGAGCTTTGCGACGAATGCGTCGCGGGTCTTGTAGCTCGGGAAGCCGGTGACTACCGCCACCATTTTTCTTCCTGCACGTTCGCAGGTTGCCGTTATGCAGAATCCGGAACGCTGGATCCAGCCGGTCTTCATCCCATTCACTCCGGCACATGCGCCGATAAGGTGATTATGGTTAGCAAGAGCGGTCTGTTTTGGTGTCCCTACGCGGATATAATCGAGTTTTGTACGCGCGAATTCGGCGGCCTTTGGAATATCGAGGAGCCTTTCGGCGAGCATGGCACATCCTTCAGGACTGCAGGTGTTGTCTTCGGCGGCCGTATCTCCGGGGAGGCCGTGAGGATTGTAGAATTTCGCTCCGGGCAGCTTGAGTTCCATGGACCTGGTGTTCATCTTCTCCACGAAGGCGTAGACATCTCCATTTCCGAAATATTCCGCCACAAGGTAGGCGGCATCGTTTGCGCTCTTGATCATGACGGCCTTCAGAAGGTCCTCGAGTGAAAAACTCTCCCTGGGATCAAGCCATATCTGGCTGCCTCCGATCTTATATGCGGACTTGGTGACCTGGATCTGCGTTTCGAGCGTCACATCCTTGCGGTTCTCAAGATCCTCGAAGATGATCAGCTCCGTCATCATCTTTGTCATGGAAGCTATTGCGACTGCTTTCCTTGGATTTTTCGCCCAGAGCACCTTTCGTGAGCCGAGGTCTACGAGGATTCCGGAGGTGGCGTCCTTGGAAGTCGGGACCGTTGGCAGATCTCCGATTACAGCGCCCCTGTAGTTGAAGGGGCTGTACTTGTGTTTGACAACAGGAATATCCTGGGGAGGAGGTATCTTGGAATTGTCAATCGGATCGGCCGGTTTTGTCTCTTCGACCGGCGGGGTCTTTTTTTCGGGGAAGATGAAATGCCTCAACAGGATCACATGTGCGACAATGACAACTGCCACGATCGAAAACGTAATTAAAAGCTTCTTCATACGCTCCTCAGTTTGCTGCCCTGTTCAATGCAGCGAAAACTGCGCGCAGGGCGGCCTGTTCAATATTAGAATGGATCCCCACTCCGTAGAAGGCCTTTCCGTCCGAGCTGCGCTTCACTGAGACATAGGCCACTGCGGTGGCATCAGCGGTCTGTCCCATTGACTGCTCGGAGAAATCATTTATGATGAATCCGATCACTTCCTTCTGGGTCTTCATGGCATGGACGGCCGCGGAAACAGGACCGTTCCCTTCGCCTTCGATCACATGCTTTGCGCCGTTGATCGTAACGGTCAGCTTGGCGTGGACGTTTTCGCCCTTGTTCTGCTCGGAAATGATATGGAAGTCATCAAGGCTGTACGGGCCCTTGACTTCGATGAAGTTTTTCTTGAATATCTCATAGAGTTCTTCGGATGTGATCTCCTTCTTCTTCTTGTCGGCATAGGCCTGCATTGCATCGCCGATCTCAGGATGCATCTCCTTCGGAGGACGGATCCCGAAGTCCTGTTCAAGGATGAAGACTGCTCCACCTTTGCCGGACTGGCTGTTGATCCTGATGAGACGCTCGTATTTTCTGCCGATGTCGGCAGGATCGATGTGGAGATATGGCACCTTCCAGCCGAGATGGAAGAACTCCTCCGCCTTTTTCCTGGAGTTGAGCCCCTTCCTTATTGCATCCTGGTGCGAGCCTGAGAAGGCTGTGAAGACAAGTTCGCCTGCATATGGGTGCCGCTGGTGCACTGGTATGCAGGAGGCGTTTTCTACGATCTTCACGATCGAGGGCATGTCTGAAAAATCCAGGTTGGTCTTGATGCCGCGTGAATGGAGGTTGAGCGCAATGGTCACAATGTCCAGGTTGCCTGTACGCTCGCCGTGTCCGAAAAGAGTCCCTTCGACGCGGTCTGCGCCTGCAAGGAGCGCCATTTCAGTGGCGGCGACTGCGCATCCCTGGTCGTTATGGGCATGCAAACTTATCGTCGTCTCAGACATATACTTATATTTGCTGATGAAATACTCGATCATGTCGGCATACTGGTATGGAGGTCTGCGTTCTACGGTCGCAGGAAGATTAAGTATGAAATTATGTTTTTCGGACTTGCCCCATGCCTCCTTCACCGCCTCGCAGACTTCAACCGCGAAGTCGATGTCTGTATCAGTGAATTCCTCCGGCGAAAATTCATATGCAATGTTCTTGAGTCCGGCCTTTTCAATGGCCTTTACGATCATCCTGGTCCCTTCGATGGACATTTTCTTGACGTCCTCGCGGCTCTTGTCGAAGACGATGCCGCCGTGGAGATCCGATGTGGCCACATAGCAGTGTATTATCGCTTCCTTCACGCCGATGAGCGATTCAACTGTCCTGTCGATGAGATGCTTCCTCGCCTGTGTGAGCACGGATATCCTCACGCCTTTCGGGGCGTGGTTTTCAGTGATGAGCTTCCTTGTGAAATCGAAATCGTCCTGGGAAGCCGAGGGGAATCCGACCTCGATCTCCTTGAAGCCTATGTTGACAAGGGCAGTGAAGTATTTGAGCTTCTTTTCCGGCGTCATTGGAATGGGCAACGCCTGGTTGCCGTCGCGTAAATCGACTGAACACCATACCGGCGCCTTCTTAAGCTGGTTGTCCGGCCATTTCCGGTTCTTCACCGGAATCGGCTTCGGATATTCATATTTTGGATTTTTGTTCATAATAATCAATGTGTTAAATGGATTGTTGGGGGAGAATTAAGAAGAAAAATCAATTTAATCCAGCGGTCCAATAATCCAGATATCTAATAATCCGGTTCAAATTTCGCTATAATATGTAATGGAAATCGGAATTTGCAATATTTTTTCCGCAAAGCGTAAAAAATATGATTTAGACGAAGACGACCGAGCTGAGTTCGGACATGCGGGAATATGCATCGAGGGAATGGCTGTCGAAGCGCTTTTCCCTGTAATAGTGACATGCAAGGCCTGCGATCATCGCAGCGTTGTCGGTACAGAACTTCGGATGGGATATGACAAGCTGGTGTTTCGCCGGAAGTACCGATTTCATTCTTTCCCTGAGTAGGCCGTTGCAGGCTACGCCTCCGCAGAGGACCACTGTCGGGGCGTTGAAATGCTCCGCGGCTTCTGCGGTCTTCCTTGTCAGTACGTCCACGATCGCCTCCTGGTATGAAGCGACGGTGTCATAAAGGAGCTCTCCTTTTATATTTTCGTTTCCCCCTGCGTTCTTGCAATGGTAATAAAGGGATGTTTTCACGCCGCTGAAGCTGAAGTTGAAACGGTCCTTCTTTTCAAGGGCTCTTCCTGAAGTTCCTGTCAGGGAGCGTGGAAATGCGAACTTCGCAGGATTTCCCTTTTTCGCGGTCTTCTCGATCACGGGGCCTCCGGGATAACCGAGGTTGAGGAGTTTTGCCGCCTTGTCGAACGCTTCGCCTGCGGCGTCATCAAGAGTTGTGCCGACGATTTTGGCGGTGCCATCGGCGGTTATCAGGACGAGGGCGGTGTGTCCGCCGGAGACGACAAGTGAAAGTATGGGATATGTCTCAGGTTGTTTGAGCCTTTCCATGCCGTTTTCAAGGAAGCTTCCGTAGATATGCGCGATAAAATGGTTGATGCCGATTAGCGGGATCTTGTGTCCGGCGGAAATGCCTTTCGCGAAATTCACGCCGACAAGAAGTGCGGGAATGAGGCCCGGACCATTTGTCACCGCCACGGCGGAGATATCATTGATTGCGCAATTCGCATTTTTGAGGGCGGTATCGACGACAAGCTCGATTGCGTTCAGGTGTTCGCGTGCGGCGATCTCGGGTACGACTCCACCGTAGAGGGAATGCTTGGCGATCTGAGAGGACACGACATTGCTGCGGACTTCGCAGCCGTCGGCGACCACGGATGCCGCAGTTTCATCACAGCTTGTCTCTATGCCAAGGATTAAATCCATATGATATTAAATTCCAAATCTCAAGCTCCAAAGTTCAAACAATAAAGAAATAAAAAGGCGGCGCTGAACGCCGCCTTTTTATAAACTGAGAACTGTTATTTTGCCGGAGCGGCTTTTACATCCTTAGGCGCAACGCCGATCCAGAACGCAACCCATTCGTCCTGCGTGACAACGCCGTCCTTGTCGATATCGACCTTGCGGAATACTTCCAGGAACATTCCTGCAAGCTCATCCTTGTCGAGATTTCCGTCCTTGTTCTTGTCGGCCTTGTCGAAATTATCGCTCATGGCGATATAATGTTCCTGGATGGTGATTGATCCGTCTGCGTTCACATCGGCCTGTGCGAAGCGTGCAACGGCAACTCCGGGCTTTTCAGGAAGCTTGCCTTCAGGTTTTGCAACGGTGGCCCATTCCTCCTTTGAAAGGGTGCCGTTCTTGTCCTTGTCTCTTTCGGAGATGAGCTTTTCTGCCCTGGCCTTGTGTTCGTCTGCGGAGACTTTTCCATCCTTGCTCGTATCGATAACGCCGAAGATGTCTATCCAGTAGGACTTGTATTCATCAGAAGCGACTTTTCCATCGCTGTTCTTGTCCATTTTCTTGTAGGCGTCTGTTTGTGCGGCCTTGTCCTGGGCCATGAGGCAAAGGGCTCCTGTGAAAATTGCCGAGGCTGCGAGTCCTGCGAGTAACTTCTTCATTTTTCATTTCTCCGTTGTTTGTTCTTTAGGGATTCCCCTGATCTGGAAACGGCGGCTAATATACATTGAAGGGGACGGATTTCCAGTTTGAGCGAAAATGGCATGTGGTGCTATATTAAGAGTTTAGAAAAAGGGAGTGTAGCACAGGCGTCTCGCCTGTACCACATTCTTTAAAATGAACATATAAGATCGGGGATAAATGGATTCACCAGCAGTAATCTGCGCTGTCATAGGGATGGTCAGCTATCTTTTCGGTTCCGTGCCGTGGGCATACATCATCGGGAAGATCAACGGGATCGACATCCGCCGGCACGGGAGCGGAAATGTCGGCGCCACGAACGTGATGAGGGTGCTCGGAAAGAAATGGGGATACCTCTGCTTCCTCCTGGATTTCCTCAAGGGGCTTCTGCCGGTACTGGCCGTAAGTTTCCTGGTATCCAGAAAAATCATATCTGTTTCCGCAGATGCGGCAGTCATAACCGCGGCGGTTGCTGTCGTTGCCGGCCACATCTGGACAATTTTCCTGAAGTTCAAGGGCGGAAAAGGCATGGCGACTGGAGGAGGAGTCCTTGTTGCGATCGCGCCGTTTTCCTTTGTCTGCTGCGGGATTGCCTGGATCATTTTCTTCTATGCCACAAGATACGTGTCTGTTGCAAGCATAGTCGCGGCGGCGCTTTTGCCGGTCAGCTCATATTTATTGTCATGGACGAAGATCTGGCCTCTTGCCGATTCAATCCAGATATTCCTGCTCGTGCTGACGCTGCTTGCAATAGCGAAACACCATTCGAACATCAGAAGGCTGATGAATGGGACGGAAAACAAGTTTGAGAAGAAGAAATAAAGAATCTCATGATCGCCATGAGAACATGAGATTCTTTATAATCAAGGAGTTCATATGAATATAGCGGTACTAAGCGATGGCGGCTGGGGGACTGCTCTTGCAATCCTCCTGGTTCACAACGGGCACAGTGTCAGGTTGTGGGGCCCGTTCCCGGACTATATCTGCGAAATCCGCAAGAGCAGGGAGAACAGTAAGTTCCTTGCGGGCGTGAAACTTCCGGACGGGCTCGTGTTGTGCGAGGACATGAAGGAGGCCGTAGAGGATTCAGAGCTTGTCGTGCTCGCATCGCCTTCACAGTACATGAGAGGGACGCTGGAAAAGTTTTCCAAATTGCATTCCCCGGGAAAACAGATTCTTGTGAATGTCGCAAAAGGAATCGAAGTCGGCTCTTTGAAGCGCATGAGCGAAATTTGCGATGAGATTCTCGGGAAAACCAGATATTGCGTGCTTTCCGGACCGAGCCACGCGGAAGAGGTCGCGGTCAATGTGCCTACGGCAATAGTAGCCGCTTCAAATGATGCAGCGACTGCCGAGGTGGTGCAGAAGGTTTTCATGAATGAGTTCTTCCGGGTCTACACTTCCAGCGATGTCGTCGGCGTCGAACTCGGAGGTGCGCTGAAGAATGTGTTCGCGATCGCATGCGGTGTGATTGACGGCATGAAGCTCGGGGACAATCCCAAGGCGGCGCTGATGACGAGGGGCATCGCCGAAATGGCGAGACTCGGCGTTGTACTTGGCGGCAGATATGAGACGTTTTCAGGACTGAGCGGGATAGGGGATCTGATCGTGACCTGCACCAGCCGTCACAGCCGCAACAGGCATGTCGGCGAAGAACTTGGAAGGGGCAGGAAGATCAACGAGATCCTGAAGGAGATGGGGCTTGTCGTGGCTGAAGGAGTGAAGACCTCCGAAAGCGCCCACAGCCTCGCTTTGAAAAACAACGTCGATACGCCTATAATAAATGAAGTATACGAGGAACTCTATGTCGGCAAGGATCCGCGCAGGGGCGTCAAGGATCTGATGACACGAAAGGCAAAGAAGGAATTTTAAACATGAAAAAATCATTTTTGTTCTCATCTCTGCTTGTTGTCCTATTGACCTCATCCTGCAGTAATGTCACTCCTGATGCGGCATCGAATCAAGTCCTGCCCGTCAAGGAAAATGCAAAGGAGGACAAGGACGCGCCGCCACCGTTGAATGAAGCCGAGAAGGGTGTGCTCCAGAAACTCGGAGGCGAGCTTCTTCCGGACCAGAACATAAAAATCGGTGACATAACGATCCTCCGGCGTGAAAAGGAAATTTCTTTTCCAGGAACGGTCAATATGACTTCCGGAGATCTTGAAGTGCTTATTTCGATGCCGCATGGGAGGGTTCATGAAAGCCTGCTTGGCAGCAAGGTGGATCCCATGAAATTGCAGATAGCGCTTCTTCTGCTAGGGGCCGAGAACGGTACACGTACCGGTGGCGAAAAGATCAAGCAGGGGACGGTTTTCAACATTGATGTCAAGCCGGAAGGAGGCAAACGGATTCCTGTCGAAAACTGGCTTTCTAACAAGCAGACTTCCAAGCCTATGGACAGGCTGGGCTGGGTTTTCGTAGGCTCGAGCTTTTCGCATGACATGCTCTGCCTTGCGAAGGAGGAGGGGAACATTGTCAACATCTGGAGCTTCGGGAATACAATACTCGACAATCCGGCATCCACTGGGGAGAACGACGACTTCATAGTTGTCAATCCAAACACGGTCGGGAAATATCAGTCTCCGGTGACCATATATTTTTCCTTCAGGGACAAGGGGAAATGAATGCACGAAGCCTAAAAGTGGCTTCAAAATCCCATTTATACTTGCAAGAAATGGCTTTTCATATATTTTACACGTCGAATTGGCGGCTTAGCTCAGTTGGTTAGAGCGTCGGAATCATAATCCGCAGGTCCTCGGTTCGAATCCGAGAGCCGCCACCAGTCTTCATTCGGAGCATGGCGGAGAATGAAGACTGCCACGGCGTAGTATCCCAACGAAGCCGGGCATAGAACAAATCTGCTCCGAACTTCGCCTCGGCATGCCAGTCTTCGCCCGTCGAAAGTGCAGACAGGTTTCTATTTCCATAGTCTTCACACTTCGTATAGCACCTTGTTCCAGTCAGGCTACGGATGGCAGGCCATTCTTGGATTGATATCCGTAGCCTATTGAACAATAATTTTCAAAATCCTCTTGCAAAGTATTGGTCTTATGATAATTTTTGGGACTTCCGCGTAAAAAGCGGGGGCGTAGCTCAATTGGTTTAGAGCGCTGCCCTGTCACGGCAGAGGTTGCGGGTTCGAGCCCCGTCGCTCCCGCCATTTTTTTGCCAAGGCGAAAAAATGGCGGTCCTGAGTAGCAGCTCCTGCGTATCGAAGGGCAATCTCATGCAATATCACGTCTATATTCTATATTCATACAGCTCGGACAAGTTTTATACTGGAATGTCAAAGTTTACTGCCATACGGAATTTTCCTGAGGGAACAGAGGAAAGATTAAAATCCGCTCCGACGAGTTGACATGGCCCATTTTCGCGGCGGGCTGGGAACAAAGCATATGCGATTTGCGAAACATTGAAATGGATGTAAAGTATCCAAGATTCAAATGGAGTAATTTATGAAAAGCGTGATGACAATCAACAATGTTCTTGAGATAGTTCAGAAACTACCCCTGCAAGACCGGGAGGAATGCGTACATATCCTTTCGAGAAGGATAGTTGAAGACAAGCGGAAAAAGCTTGCCCTGGAGATTCACAAGGCCGAGGGAGAATGCAAGTCAGGGATGGCAAAACAGGCCACCGTTACCGAAATTATGAAGGAAATTCTTTCTTGAAAAGAAATCTCATAAATACTCCGTCCTTTGTCAGGGCGGCCAAAAAAATAGTCAAAAAGAATCCAGACAGGGCAGAAGATTTTAAAATATCGCTCGAAAAGCTCTCCCAAGACGCATTTGAAGCCTCATTGAAGACACACAAGCTTTCCGGTGTCCTCTCTGGAAGCTGGGCTTGCTCTGCCGGGTATGACTTGCGCATAATCTTTAAATTCTTGAAAAGCGATGGGAAGGAAACCATCCTTCTTCTGACAGTCGGGACACACGACGAAGTGTATTAAGCAACTCATTAGTTTCTTGCACAGAGATCTTCCCTGCTTCATGGTTTCTGGCAGGTTTTCCCGGGCCTCAAATACCTTTTTTAAATCCTGGTTTTGAGCCAAACAGTTTCGAGCCCCGTCGCTCCCGCGATTCGATAAATCTCTCGTTTCACTCGAGACACTCATGGCAGGCCGAAGAACATGAAGAAGTTCTACAGGCATCAATATCCAGTATTGAATGGCGGCCCTGAGTAGCGAGGAATGAGCGTATCGAAGGACAATCCCATGCAATATTTTGTCTACATCGAAAATTTCGATACTAGAGAAAAAGCTGTACAAAGAGAAATGCAATTAAAAAAATGGAAACGGTCAAAAAAGGAAGCTTTGATCAATGGGGATTTCATTAAACTTAAGAATTTAAGCAAAAAAGAATTCAAGAAAAATCCATTTAAGCAAATGCCCCCCGCTCCATTGTAAAATCCGATTCAGGAAATATCGTATTTGCCTTTGATTCCACAAAAAGAAACAATGGCGGTTACTTTGTACAAGCTTATCTTAAATCCGTTTCTTCTGGCGCTCTCGCTTCTGACACGGCTTCCGGTCAGGGTGTCGGAAGCGGATTCCTCTGACTGGGGAAGGAGTGCTGCATATTTCCCTTTCTGTGGATACATACTCGCTTTTTTGGCGGCCATGCCGTTCATGCTCATCTGCTGCTTCAGCGATGTCTTCAGCTTCTTCACCAGCAATCCGTTTGCGGCGCTTGCAGTAATATTGATCGGAGACTTCCTCTTTGTGGCCGGGCTGGCGTGGATGACCGGGATACTTCATATTGACGGATTCTGCGACTCATGCGATGCATTTTCCTCCATGTCCGCGACAAAGGAGGACAGGCTGAAAATCATGAAGGATCCGCATCCAGGCGCTGCCGCCGTCGCATACCTGATCCTGCTCATCATTGGCAAGCTTATTCTATTGTTCCTTGTGATTTTCTCGGTTGAAAAGCATGTCTCCTTTTTGCTTTACAACAAGTATCAGGACAATTACGTGGAACATCTCATGCTTTTCAAGGTGTGTCTTGCCATTGTTCCACTGGCCTTTCTCTCTGCGACAACCGTGATTGCGAGATTCGCAATGGTCCTGCTTGCCGCGATCAGCAAGTATCCCAGGGAAAGCGGTACTGGAGCAGTGATCGTCGGGAAGGTGCCGGTGCTTTCAATATTCATAGCCGCGCTCTGGCTTTTGCCGTTTGTACTGCTGATTCCATGGAGGAATTTAATCCTGGCGCTCATCCTGGCCGGGATGGTCATGTTATACTGGAAATTCAGGGCTGACCGTCTTCTTGGCGGCGTCACCGGCGACATTTTAGGAGCCTGCTGTGAAACTGCGGAGCTGGCGGTGGCTTTGGGAATCATATTGCCGGAATTCATTAAGATAGGATGAACGGGAATGGCCAAAAAGGAAAAGATACTACTGTCAAAGATCAGGAATTTCTTCCTCCAGGAAATATGGAGGATGGATAAGGACACCGCTCCTTCCTTCCTGCGTCCTTTCATTTCTCCTTTGCGCGTAGGGTATGTCATAACCCATGATTTCGTGCAGCAGAAGACGCTCTCTGTCGCGGCATCCCTCAGCTATACGAGCGTGCTCGGGCTGATCCCCCTGCTGATTATAGCGGTCACATTTTCAAAAGGATTCCTGAGGGACAAGGCGGAGGAGTTCATCCCCAAGGCAATTGAAAGTTTCGTCGTGAATGTCGCGCCACAGCTTGAAGCGGTTCCGGCCGGCGAGGATGGCGACAAGCTGAAAGTTTCGGCAAAGGAGCTTGCGGTGGCGAAACTGAAGGATCTCCTTTTTAAGATGGATGCCGGCAAACTCGGCCTTTTCGGCATAGTTCCGTTCATTTTAATTGCGTATTCTATGCTCAGGACGATAGAAAGTACGATGAACGACATCTGGAACGTCAAGAGCGGGAGACCCATCTGGCAGCAGTTCCTGCAGTACTGGCTCTGCCTCACATTGCTCCCGCTGGTGCTGTTCATCACCATGGGATTGACCGGCACACAGCTTTTCATGAGCTGGAAGGGGACGAGCCATTCCGTAGTATTGGCGCTTGTGAAAATACTTCCATTCCTGACCCTCTGGGTGGGCTTTACGATCTTCTACAAGGTCGTGCCCAACACGCAGGTCAGGTTCTATCCCGCCGTGATTGGAGGAATTGTCGGTGGAACTCTCTGGCAGTTGAACAACAAGCTGAGCATCATCTATGTCTCAAAAGCCCTCGAAATGCATACGTTCTTCGGAGGAATGGCAGTCATCCCGATCATGCTGATAGCCCTTTACTTCGGCTGGCTGATCGTGCTTTTCGGGGCGCATGTGGCATTCGCCATCCAGAACATCGAGCTTTTCAGGTCCAGGCGTCTGGCCTTGGACATGACACCCTCCTACAAGCAGAAAATAGCCCTTTCATGCCTTCTTGTCATAAACGAGCATTTTGAACATGGCAGGCTGCCTCCGGACAGGGAGGACTTGTCGGAGCATATAGGTATTCCGGAGACATTCCTGGAGGATGTGATCCCGTTGCTTGTCCAAAACAGGCTTATCAGGGAGAACAGCGAGGGGAATGTCACCTATCTGCCCGCACTGCCGCCTGAAAAGCTACATGTCAGGGAAATCCTCGACTCGATAACTGGACCAGTGAGCCAGGATATATTCCTCAAGCCCAAAAGCGAGTATTGGAAGAAATCCGAGAAGATCTGCGAGACATTCCACACAAGTTATTCAAACGAGGCTAATCCGCCTTTAATCAAGCTGCTGGATATCAAAGGCGGTTGAAAGGCGACTTCTTTAATTCACTGAGCTGATTTCAAAAATATGAAAAACGTTATTTGCGGGGATGCGCCCGTTGGAGTTCACAACTTTAGTGTGTCTTTGCATTCAACAGGTTACACACGCTAAAGCAGCGCACTCCAACGTTAGAAATCAGCTCAACGGAGGCAATTTTGAAATTGCCTCCACTGATTTCCGATGTCATCCTGATGGATGGTCCTATCCTGGAACATCCTCATTTACTAATCGTCTAGTAATAGTCCCGACGCATTTGCTCTTCAAAGGAGCGCGGGTTTTCTAACCCGCGAACTGGCGGACCAGTCTTCGCTCTAGAGAGCTACGCCACGGCGGACAAGAATGTCCGCCCTCCTATATTTTTGGAACTCCAATCTAGTCCGAGACTATTTTGCAACTGCCATAGATCTCAAGTTTTCCATAGGAGAACAAGGGAAAGATCCATGTTGGCACGGGATATGCTACAAGGGGGATCAGGAGTATTAAAGCATCTAAACTGAAAAGGTGACGAGATGAAAGGTATCTATACATGTCCGTACTGCTTAAGGTCCTACTCTGTAGAGAGGGAAGGCGACTATATGTGCGACTGCGGAAGGCACTTCTTCTATCCCCCTATGCAGTCCACAAAGTCCGCCAAGTATACGTGTACAGCGCCGGTTTACATAGATTCGTCCAGTAAGAGCGTGAAGAAGAAGACTAATTTGAACAATGGCAGGAGGATCCATGCCAGAAGCGGGAGCGGCGAAGACTGTCCTCTTGCCAGAGTAGCTCTCGTATGCGGCATAATTGGCATCTTATTCTTTGGAATTCTCAGCATCCCGGCGCTGATTCTTGGAGTTTCCGCGAAGATTCTCATATCGGATCCCTTCTATCACTACAGGGGCAATCTTATGGCCCTGGCAGGAATCATCCTAGGCGCCCTCGGTACCATCTGCTGGGGGTACTGGTTATGGTCCCTTCTGTGAATTGAATATCCAATATCGAACATGGAATATCCAATGATGAACTGAATTCTCGAACAGATGCCAGTTTACTTGGATATTGGACATTCCTTGTTGAATATTGGATATTCTCCCTGTCCCCTTATGGACAATCCCTTTTCCAGTTGCTTTACAGTTTCCGCGAAATGTTTCATGCACGATTCGATGGGTTCAGGACTGCCCAGGTCTACACCAGCGTCCCTGAGAATGTCGAGTACGTCCTTTGAATCTCCAGCAAATAGGAATCCCATGTATGCATCAAGCTTCGCCTTGTCTCCGCTGAGGATGTTTTCCGAGAATTTTATTGCAGCTGAAAAACCTGTCGCATATTTGTAGACATAATAATTATAGTAGAAATGCGGGATCCTAGCCCATTCCATCCTTATCCTGTCGTCGGGCCTGACCGCCGAACCATGGTATTCGGAATTAAGCTTGAAATATGAGGAGCAAAGTTCGTCGGCGGAAAGAGGGATCCCTTTCTCCCTTTTCTCATGGATCATCTTTTCAAACTCCGCGAACATCGTCTGGCGGTATACCGTGCACCTTATCTCCTCGGCAAGGCGGTTTACCAGATAAAGCCTCAGCTTCCTGTCGGTGAATTTCTCCATCAGGTAGGAATGCAGGAGGAGCTCGTTGGTGGTCGATGCCGCTTCTGCAGCGAATATGCTGTAGTTCGCATAATGGTAATCCTGCTTCTTGTGGGAGAAATATGAGTGCATTGAGTGCCCCAGCTCGTGGGCAAGCGTGAAGACATCGTTCATCGTGCCGCTGAAGTTCATCAGGACATACGGAACTGAATCATAGCAGCCGCTTGAATATGCTCCGCTTTTTTTGCCTCTGCATTCGAGCACGTCGATCCAGCGCTCGTTCAGGGATTTGTCTACCACGGCGCAGTATTCCTTGCCCATCGGCTCCAGGGATTCCTTCACATATCTGCATGCTTCATCCCATCCGACCTCGATCTCGCAGTCCGGAACTATCGGGCAGTAGATGTCGTACATGTCGAGTTTTCCGAGCTTCAGGACTTTTTTGCGGAGCTCGAAATATTTATGTAGGAACGGAAGGTTCTTCCTGACAGTAGCGATAAGGTTCGTGTAGACTTCTTCAGGAATGTTGTCGTCATGCAGGGAGGCGCGCAGTGTCGAAGGGAAATTCCTGATCTTCGATTCGAAGGTGTGTGTCTTTGTCGATCCGTCGAGGATTGCGGCGAATGTATTCCTGTATTTTGCAACCGTGTCATACATCGCCTCGAAGGCTGATTTGCGAATTTCGCGGTTTGGATTCTCCACAAGTTTTATGTAGTTGCCGTGCGTCAACTCGACTTCCCCGCCTTTGCCGTTTGGCACCTTTGGGAATTTTATGTCCGCATTGTTAAGCATCGTGAAAGCCTTGTACGGCGTTGACAGTGCATCAGATACCATTCCGAGGATCTTTTCCTCTGGTTCGGAGAGCGTGTGCGGCCTGTCCCTGAGAAGTTCCTCGAGAGTCCTCTTATAGAATGAAAGAGTAGGGGATTTGAGATAGGATTTCATTTTTTCTTCCGGAAGCGCGAGGATCTCAGGATCGAACCAGGCTGTCTCCCCTTCTATTTCCGCGTATTTCGCAGTTACCTGGTCCAGGCGCGAGGAATTTTTGGAATCAGCAGTGTTTTCGTCGGCTCTAAGATGCGCATAGGTGTAGACTTTGTCTAGGCATCTGTCCAAGGCATCGTTCTTCTTGAATGCATCGCGCAGCGTCTCGGCGGAAATTCCAAGTTTCCCCTTGAAAGCCATGAAATCAGCCAGAAGCGGATCGAGCAGTTTGAAATCCCTTTCCCAGAGGGAAATATCAGGATACATCTTGTCGAGATCCCAGGTCATTGCAACCGGTATCTTCGAACGTTCAGGCAGCGAGGTGTCTTTTTTCTTCATTGGTCTCCTTTTATTGTGGAGCGCCGGCACTTGTCCCGTCGTATGACTGGGATCTTGCCGGCAATTATTTTCCGAAATTATGCGAATTGCGAAATTCGCACTTGGAAGTGCGGTGATTCATCACCGCCTTGTTTCGCGAAATTTATTTCGCGGAAACTCTTTTGGACGGAATAAATTCCGTCGTTAAAGGCGGCAATTAATTGCCGCACTCCAAGGAGCGTTTACACGCTCAAATAAAATACGAATTAATAATCATCTATTTAAAAGAGATTATCAGTTGTCAAATTGTTCTTCTGTCACAGATTTGGGCTGGTTCCCCTTGTACATCACCCAGAGCATCCATGCCCCGAGTCCGATCGAGCTCCACATGATTATAAACGCTGCAATACGGACTGCAAACGCCACATTCATGTCATATTCGATGGAAAGCCCGGGAATCCGGTCGAGGAGATATTCCCAGTCCGTGAATTTCACTTCAGCCGGTTCATCTCCAGTTCCCAGCGTCACAAGAGGAAGCACCTGCGAACGCGTGTCCGCGATATATCTTGCAGTCTCGTAAAGATTGACTGCGAACCAGGCCCCGCAGAATGGAATTCCGAAATATTCTCCCTGTCTGAGAAGAATGAACACAGAGATTATTGGTATAAGATGCTGGAAGATGGTGCCGCCTGCATAATGCATCCATTCTCCGCAGAAGCTGAACAGAGGATGTCCGACCTCATGGATTACCAGATCGAGAGGTGCAAACGGAGTCCATGCATCAGGCCTGACAGCAAGATAGACTCCAAGAACTGCCATCATGATGACAAGGAGCATCCGTCCTATTATAGAACGACCCTCGCTCCATTCTTCAATTGTTGTTCTTATTCCCATTGTCTTATTTTAGTGTGATTCGTGTATTTCGTGGTTAATGTTTTTCTGCCTGTCCCGCCATAGCTTCTTAGCGGCGGCGGATGTGTTCAGTGTGTTCTGTGGTTAAACTCCTAAAGTTTATCCAGTATATGTTCGATCTTGATTCCCGCCAGCGAGAAATGGCCATCGTCAGGAAAAAACTCGGCCTGGCATCCCGGAATGCATTTAGCATAATGCCGCCCAAAATCAGCATTGACGACATGATCCTTCTCTCCATGCCAGACTTTTACTTTACATCTGATATCTTCCAATTTGAATCCCCAGGGATTCGCATAGATCAGAAGATCCCTGTTCAATCCCTCGCTGCTCCTTTTCAACCCCTCGGAAAATGAGTTGGTGAACGCCCTGAGGATATCAGGATCGTCGAGAGCTTCCTTGTCAGATTTGGAAGTCCGTTCCTTTAGGATTTTCCTGAATTCCTCAGGATGCCTGCAGAGCATCCTGCCGACTATGTATGCCGCCGGTTTTATGATGAAAGGAAAGTGTTTCGCAGTGGAAAACCAGAATCTCTGGAAGACGCTGAGACGGGCTCTCAGTCCGGGGACATCCACCGGACCGAGTCCGCTGATTATTCCGACGGAGATCAGGCGCGAAGGGATTTTCCAGGCGCATACCGCAGTGTAGGGGCCTCCGCCGGAAAGACCGATTATATGGAACTTGTCGAATCCCAGATTGTCGGCAAGTTCTGTAACATCGTCCGGCCAGTCTATCAGTCTGCGGTCCGGCTTGGAATCGGAGAGCCCGTATCCCGGACGGTCAATGCCGATGAACCTGAAATTTTTATGTGATGCCGCCTTGTCGGCCAGTTCGGCCTCAACTCTGGAGCCTGGGTAGCCATGGAAATAAAATATAGGTGTGCCGTCAGGTTTCCCGTATTCGGCATAACCGAGATTCCTTCCGTCCCTGAGCTTGAAAATGCACGCGGTGTTTGACATGCAGATTAATATATATGAAAGTAAAATTATAAAAAGTTATAGTTTGGAAGTATATTAACCGGATATGTCAGATAAGAAACTCAAATACGCGGTGATAGGTGATCCTGTGGCGCATTCGCTTTCGCCCCAGCTGCACAATCCCGCCTTCAAGGCCCTAGGCATCAATGCTGAGTATGTTTCGGTACATGTGAAGGAGCAGGAGCTCCCTGTCTTCGCCGAAAGAGCCCGGAAGGAATTCGCCGGATTCAATATCACTGTCCCGCACAAGAACGCGATAATCCCGTTCCTGGATTCCATTTCGGACGAGTGCAAGCTCACGGGAAGCGTCAATACCGTCAAGAATACCAATGGTCATCTCCATGGGGAATCAACTGACGGATACGGGCTTGAGACAGCGATAAATGAGGAATTCGGAATTCCGGTAAAAGGAAACTGTTTCCTCTTTGTCGGTACTGGCGGTACAGTCAAGGCCGTATCATTCCATTTCGCCGCGAAAGGCGCGGAACGTCTTTTATTTGCGAACAGGACCGTCTCCAAGTCAGAAACACTTGTCGATGAACTGAAAAGGAGCCGTCCCGGAACTAAATATTCCTGCTGTTCGCTGGATGACAAGAAACTGCTGTCCGAATTCATTTCAAAGACGACAGTTGTCATCCAGTGCACGAGCCTGGGACTGAAGGACGGGGATCCTTGTCCTCTGGAGAAAGAATTTTTCAGGCAGGAAAAATTCTACTACGACACGATTTACAGGGAGACGGCATTCATACAGGCTGCGAAGAGGATGGGATGCAGGACGGCCGGAGGCCTGTCAATGCTTCTTCACCAGGGAGTGGCCTCTTTTTCAATATGGACGGGGCAAAAGGCTCCAGTGGAAGTCATGAGGAAATCACTCTACGATGAATTCGCGAAGCGTAATGCCTGCAAGTCGCCGTTCTACAAACCCAATAATCCATCAATCCAATAATCCATCCGGAACCTTATGCATGAGATATCTCAAATCCCCGAAGCGATGGTTCCCATGATGAATATTTTCGTCTTCATATTGGGGACATGCATCGGGAGTTTCCTGAATGTCTGCATCTGGAGGCTGCCGAGGGGAGAGTCCCTGGTGTCGCCCCCTTCGCACTGTCCGAAATGCAATTATCTGATTCAGTGGTACGACAACATCCCGCTGCTCAGCTGGCTCGCGCTTGGCGGGAAATGCAGGAAGTGCAAGACCGGGATCAGCCCGCGTTATTTCCTGGTGGAGCTTATGACCGGATATCTTTTCTTCCTTGTATGGATGAAGGTCATGATGACGGGACAGCCGGCATCCGCCGCAGTCCCTTATTTCTGCATTGTGGCATTGTGCATAGTGACGATCTTCGTCGATACCGAGCACAGGATAATTCCCAATGAGGCCACATATTCGGCTATGGTTGCAGGACTTCTCTTCTCCGTGTTCTGGCCGGAGCTGTGGCTCCCGCACCGGAAATGGATAGTGCCTGAATGGATTATTTCCTTCATGTTTTCTTTCGGCAGCATGGCGGTCTGCATACTTTTTATGGCGGCTGTCTCCATTTTCGGCAAAATTCTCTTCAAGAAGGAAGCGATGGGATGGGGGGACGTCAAATACATCGGTGCCGTGGCCGCGCTGATCGGGGTGCCAGCCTGTTTCTTCACGTTGCTCTTCGGCTCCCTCACCGGTTCATTATACGGCATATTCCTCATGGTATTCAGGAAGAAGAAGCTCAGGAGCGCCTTCCCTCTCGGACCGTTTCTGGCGGCAGGCACATTGCTCTGGGTCTTTTTCGGCGAAATCATCGGCGAGTCATATCTTGAACTTTCAAGACAAATAACTTTAAAATTGGGTGGAGGATGGTAAATTATCAAAAACTCAGGATAAACTCTATGAACATTTGGAAAATGAAGATTTTATCAGCGGCTGCAGTGCTTTTTTCAGTAATCCTCTCCCTTGACGCCCAGAGCGGCGGGGAGCTCAGGCTCGCCGACATTTTCTGCGATGGCGCGATCATCCAGCGGGAACTACCTCTTCCCATCTGGGGCACTGATCTGCCCGCCAAGAAAATCAAGGTCAGCTTTGCCGGACAGGAACTGTCGGCCACGGCCGACAAGGATGGCAGATGGAAGGTTGTTGCTTCCGCTGTCAAGGAGGGCGGTCCTTTCCAGATAGAAGTCCAGAGCGAAACCGGAAAAGCGGCCGTAAAAGACATATACAGCGGTGAAGTCTGGATATTTGCCGGTGAATCTCTTTTGGACAGGACGATTGATAGGATTCCGGCTGAAGCAGACGGCGCACCACAAAAACAGATTAGATATTTCATGGCACCGCGTCAGTTTGCCCGGGCTCCATGCGATACTCTCCCTGGAAGATGGAAGAATTTCGCCAGCGGCACAGAGGACATGCCGGCCCTTGCATATTATTTTGCGGACGAGATAAGGAGGAAGCTGAACGTCCCGGTTGGAATCATTGTCTGCTCCGTTCCCGAGTCTCTTTCACATGCCTGGATGCACAAGGATTCGATAAAGGGGATAAAGCAATTAGGACAAATAGAAAGCTACGTGGAAGTGATCCAGAACTATGAAATGAAGATAAGCGGAACATACAGGGGGCTTCAGGAGTTTTCGAGGGCCGATGACGATATCAGGTATTCCGGGGCGCTCAAGCGCTTCCAGATGTGGGCAAAATCAAATGATGCAAAGAAGATCTTAAAAAACAATGCTGAAGCGGAACAGTGGCAGGAAAAGATCCAGGACTGGGTGGAAAACTCAATGCAGCGCGAGTCCAAGGGGATTGCGCTGCTGGAGGAGCAGAAGACATGGCCCTTGGCAATCCAGATCGCGTCCGGGATAATTGCCGATCCGAGAACCTCCGGTGCAAGACCCTCGGCTTTGTTCAACGGCATGATCAACCCTCTTGTCCCTTATTCCATCAAAGGTTTTGTCTTCTGCCAGGGCGAATCTGACGCATCCTGGGAGAGGGGACAGGTTTATTTCGACATTCTTTCAAACCTTATAAAAAACTGGAGGTCAACATGGAACAAGGCCCAGAACCAGAAGAAAGGAGACCTTCCTTTCATATACATGCAGCTTCAAGGCATTAAGGATGACAAGATAATTTCCGCTGAAGAATGTTCCCTGCTCAGGCTGTCACAGGCTTCAGTGATCGAGAAGGTCAATGTCACGGCCATGGTCGTTTCCTACGACATCATTCCCGATGCCGGAAAGGATGCTGTAATCCAGCCCGGAAACATGAAGGAGGAGGCGCAGCGGCTTGCCCTGTCTGCACTTGGAAGATTCTATAATCAGAAGGTGGTCTGTTCCGGTCCGATCTTTGATTCAGTGACAGTGGGAGATGGAAGTTTGAGGTTGAAGTTCAAATATGCCGACAGCGGCCTTATCGCGGGGAAAACCGGTTCCACGGAAAAGATCAGGGGCTTTGAGACTGGAAGTCCAGATGGATTATTCAAGGAGGCCGAAGTGACAGCAGACAAGAATTTCATTGTAATAAAGACTCCCGGAGTGGTCAACAATGTCCGATATGGATGGGGATTGAAACCTGAGGCGAATCTCTACAACAAGGAAGGGCTTCCTGCAGTCCCGTTCACCGTGAATTTAACGGACAAATGAAAAGCCCTCGTTATTTAAAAGATGCTCGGGGTGTGCTCTAAGACTTATGTTGATGCCTGATGATTCTTTTGATGCTTTCAGAACTCTTCTTTGATTTTATCTCGTATTCACGTCGTTGTGCGTCGGCCCTGTTCTGGAAAGTCTCTGAATAAACTGGCCTCCATGGGCCTCTGTTTCGGGTAGACTTGGATTCTCCCCGGTTATGTTCCAGTAGTCTGTTTTCCAGATCTTCGGTATGCCCGACGTAGAATCTTCCGGTGGATTCGCTCTGAAGTATATAAAGATAGAACATGACAGTTTTGTTAAAAAAAGATGGTCGGGGCGAGAGGATTTGAACCTCCGACTTCTTGGTCCCGAACCAAGCGCTCTAAACCAGGCTGAGCCACACCCCGACGATAAAGAATAATTTAAAGAACAAAGCCCGAATATGATTCCGGTCCTGGTTCCGACTT
>MHBH01000001.1:0-42702 GCA_001804805.1 Lentisphaerae bacterium GWF2_49_21 | reverse complement strand
TCCGGTCCTGGTTCCGACTTTCCCGAGACCCGCCTTGGCGGCGTGCTCGGGACGCTCTAAACCAGGCTGAGCCACACCCCGAATTACTGACCGGGAAACCAAGATAACTTGTATAAGGCAAAATACAATACGCTTGCTGCACATATTCCAGGAAGCTTGTGTTATCCCTGCTTATTCAGCGAAACTGTGACGCTCTTCAACTTTACGGAATCATCAGTTTCCGCACTCTCTGTATTTATGTCCGTGTCTTCCTTGAGCGTGACATGGACGATCCGCCTGTCATGTGAATTCATCAGTGGAAGAACTACGGGATCACCCCATCTCTTCACTTCCTTTGCGGCATCAAGGGACTGCTGGCGGATTTTCTGCTCATGTTCGGCATCAGTCTCCACCCTTGCTACATCCTCGGAAGGACGTCTGTCATCGAAGTTCCTGGTTCCGCCTCCTTCGCGCCGGTCATCCCTGCGCCTGCGTTCGCCGCCCCTGTCGCCGCCACGATCTCCTCTATCTCCACCTCTATCTCCACGGTCGCTACGCTGCTCTCCACCCCTGTCGTTGCGCTGTTCTGTCCTGTCTCCGCCACGGTCTCCGCGATCGGCGCCTCTTTCACCACCGCGATCTCCGCGGTCGCGATGATCTCTCATGGGTCTTCTGGAATAGCCGTCCACGTCGATCGAGATCCTCGGGCTTTCCGTGTCGTTTTTGAGCACCATCCTGTTGACGAGGAGCTGGAGCTGGTCGAGTGTCTGCCCCTTCCTGCCGATAATCCTCCCTGCATCTTCGCTGACGGCGACGAGTGCGATCCTGCCATCCCTGTCTTCAGCTTTGACGCTGGCGTCGAGTCCGAGGTAGTCGAGCATTGTTGCGAGCGTTGTCGATGCCTTCTGCATCTTTTCCTGCATTGTCATTGCGGCTGTGTTCTCTGCCATTTTTGTTGTCTCCCTGCTGATTTACTAATATAGAACTTTAAAAATTTATATACAGGATTACAGGATTTCTATGATTTAATTCATTTATCATGTCAATCCTGTTATCCGGTCATGCGTTTTTCTTTTCCAGGCTCTTTTCCTTCTCGTCGATCCTCTTGTTCACAAGCAGCTGGACTATGCTTATGCCTTGGCTGATGGTCCAGTAGAGTGTCAGCCCTGAAGGCAGCGAATACAGGAGCACCAGCATGACAAGAGGCATTATCATCATCATTTTCTGCTGCATGGGATCCATTGCCGACGGTGTGAGATGCTGCTGGTAGACCATTGTGACCGCCATCAGGATTACGAGAGGATTTATCGCCAGTTCAATTCCAGGAATGGTATATATTGTATCAGGCCTCGAGAGATCGAACGCCCATAGGAATGACGACTGGCGGAGCTCTATTGCGCCGTTTAACGAGAAATAAAGGGCTGTGAATACTGGTATCTGGAGCAGTATCGGAAGGCAGCCCCCTAGCGGATTCACCTTGTGCTCCTTGTAGAGCTGCATGATCTTCTGGTTCATCTTCTGGGAGTCGTCCTTGTATTTTGTCTTGATCTCCTGGACAAGCGGCTGGATCTTCTGCATTTTCCGCATTGACGCGTTTGCCCTGTCTGTGACGGGCCAGAAGATCATCTTTACAATGAAAGTCAGCAGTATTATGCTCAGGCCGTAGCTGCCGCAGAACTTCTTGAGCCATATCAGCGCAACGAGGAATCCCTGGGAGATAGGCTCGAACCATGCCCAGCCAAGATACATTATTTCGGAGGCCTTCGGATCGAACTCCTTCACCAGGGCGAGTTCCTTCGGTCCGGAAAAATATGTGAATCCAAGGCTGGCCTCCGAGGCAGGCTCCAGTTCAATTTTCTCTATGACACCGTAAGTCTCGATAGATGAATAGCTCTTCTCCTTGCCTTTTTCATCCTTCATGGTCTTGATGATCTGGCGCAGCACATTGCCTTCACCCTTCTTGAAAGGTGTCTCAGGCTTGAGGATGCAGGCGAAATACTTGTTTGAAACAGCTATCCATGAAGCTGCATTCTCCTGAAGCTCCTCGAAAGGCTTGTCCGCTGATGCGCTCTTGGACGCAACAGTGTTTTCAAGACATGTGCTGATGCAGTGGGTTTCCATCATGAAGTAGTCTCCAGAAAGCTCAAGCACCGGAATTATACTGCCGGCACTGACACGGATGCCGTCCACGCTCAGCTTCTCCTTCGAACTGTTTATTATCTGGATCCTGTAGTCGGTCTTATATTTCTCCAGTATCTTCCACGTCTGCACCACGGTGAAATCCCTCCCGGCTTCATTTCTGAATCCACGGGTGACTTTCAGTGTATTTTCATTTTCCTTTAAGCATTCCAGGCTCGTGGTCTTCAGCTTGCCGGCCGTAGAGAATGAAAGGGCTCCGGGATCGAAATCCTCGTTCAAAGTGATGGTCTTCTTCTTGTCGGTGGTCAGGAACTTCTTGAATTCTATCGAGGAGACATAGCCCCCGGCAGGATTGATCTTGAAGGATATGCAGTCGTTCGAAATGATCTGGTCGGGTATTTCCGGAAGCTTGATTTCGTCTTCGGATTTTCCAGTCTTTTCAGTCTTCTGGACACTTGCATCCTTTTTTATTTCTTCAGTCCGCAGAGGTTCCTTATTCACAGGTTCGGGCTTTTTCAGCTCTTTCCCGTTTGCTCCTGCGGGACTTATCGATGAATCGGAGGGGGCGGCCTTCCCTTTGCTTTCAATATTCTGAGGCTGGGTTTCAGGCTGAGGCTGTTTCGGGACTGAGAACAGGTAGGGCCAGATTATCAGAAGCACAAAACAAATGCTCAGGACTATAATTGTTTCTTTATCGAGTTTCACCTGTGCACCTTTTTAATTTGGCAGCAGCAATCATCATGTTTTCCAGGAAGGATATGGAAGTTCTCCGGAACCGGATCGTGTCCGGCCCTGCAGAATGGATTGCATCTGAGGATCCTGTAGAAGGAAAGCAGGCCGCCTGCAAACAAGCCATGGCTTCTTATGGCCGACTGGGCGTATTCCGAACAGGTGGGCTTGAACCTGCAGCAGGGCAGCATCCATGGAGATACGAGCTTCCTGTAGAGCCATATCAGCCCCAGCGCCATGTTAGCGGGATGTAAAAACTTGATCATTCCTCAATCCAAAGTCCAGCTTTTTTAAATAGATATATCATTTCCTTCTGCGTCTCCTGGAGCGATCTGCCCAGAAGCGCCCTTCTTCCTATGAACAGCACATGGCAGGACCTTACTTTCGTCTTGATCAGGCGGAATGACTCGCGCAGAAGCCGTCTCGCCCTGTTGCGGACAACGGAACTGCCGCTGAATCTCTTTCCGCAGATCACCCCGAACCTGGAAATGCGCCGGGAATTCTCCGGACATTCCGCCACGACAACCAGCATCAGCCTGCCTGCGAAATCTTTTCCGGAATTGCGGACATAGTCAAATTCTGAACGAAGAGCTAGCTTTTCTTCTTTTTTCAGTGTGGCTTTGCCGAATTGAACGGGATATTTACCCATTTATGCCTTCGAGGATCATTTTGAGTGACTCGGAGCAGGGGGCTTTTTCCGCCCGGAAAGTTTCCATCGCCGGTTTACGGCTCAGGGATTTCAGGCTGAAAGCTTCTTGCGACCCTTCTGACGCCTGCGTTTGATCACAAGACGTCCTCCGCGGGTGGCCATTCTAGCTCTGAACCCTTTTCTTCTTTTCAGTCTTATCTTTGACGGCTGAAATGTCCTTTTCATCTTAAAGATTCCTTCTTTTTTTCAGGCTTTGATGAGTACCCAGGTGGTTCGGGTAAAAACAGCCTGATTAACGGTTTTTGTTGCAACCTGTTCTAGTTACAGATTTATGCGAACTGGAAATATATCACGTGTCCGGTTGAAATCAAATAAGGTTCCCATAAAGTAGACCTGATGCCATTTATATTCGCATTTCAATTGCCATAAACGGTATTTCCTGTTATTGTATGGTTTTGAATCTCAATCAGGCCATGATGCTGGCTGATACTACAGAAAAAAGAGAAAACTCAAATGCAGAAAAATGGTTTTGTCGGTGCCGAACTAATTAAAATAAGAGGCCGTCTTTCCGAGGCCACCTCCCATGGTGAAAGGGAGGCTGCCGGACAGAAGCCTGCGCAGACGCACGCGACTGTGACAGTGCCACCGCCTGAAACTGTCATTGACAGGGAATGGAGAAAGGCCCTGGAAAAACGCTGGGATGAGTTCCGCATCCTGAAAAGGGACTTTACAGGGAGGCTGACCGAAAACCTCGCATCCCTACCGGAGGAGATCCGCCTTGCCAAGGAGCATGCGGAACAGCTCCAGAGCGCCCTTGAGAAATTCGCCCACCTGCTAGATCAGATGGAGACTATCGACGACTCAGCCTGGAACAAGGACAACTTCTCCACAGAACTTGCGGTTGCTATGCGCAGGATCGAGCATATAAGACTTGAATATCTGAGGGTCACCTCGAAGCTTGATGCGCTCCAGAGGGAAAGCTATGCCGCAGAAGGCGGTGAATCCAGCTCCCTGATCCCTGAAATATGTTCCATCTCATGGAGGCAGGGATTCAAGATCGGCCTGTCTTTCCTAATGCCTGTCATAATCACCATCATCCTCGGCTCCTTTATCGTCGCCATAGCAATGCTCCTGGCATTGAGATGAGGGCATGAAATGAAAAAACGCCCATATTCCGACAGTGTCAACTACCTCAAATACGACGGCAAGAGGAAAAAACTCGCACATTACCTGAAAGCCGGCGGCTTTAAGAAAATAGGCGGTGCCAGGATACATGGGGACTATACCGACCGCAGGCGCTACGTAATGGCGGCCATCGCAGTCGTAATCTTCCTGACGGGTCTCTACTACGTTATTTTTTAATTGGCAGGTAAATACTGAAATGCAATGTTTGTATCTGTTCTGAATAAGGAATTATAAGAAAAATCAAAGAACACGTCTTGCGACGTTAACTACAAGCATATTCAATCTTCAGGAAATTGATTGTATACGTTCGTAGTTAAGCCCGCAAGGGCTGTTCTTGTGCTTTGCTTGGAAATATCATGATAAAGATCCACCAGATCAACGTCGGAGGCTTCGATTCGAATTTCTCATATCTTCTGCACGATGAAAAGACCGGGGACGCCGCAATTGTCGATCCCTGCGGCAGCACCCAGCTCATCAAGGACAAATTCCTTTGCATTAAAAAATCCTTTCCTAAATATATTCTCCTTACCCATGGGCACGGAGATCATGTTTCCGGCGTAGATTCGGTGAAGGCGTTTTTCAAGGCTCCCGTGGTCGCACATCCATCATGCAGTTTCAAACATGACATCGGCGTTTCAGACAGGCAGAAGCTCCCGTTCGGGGACATATATATAGAATGTCTGTATTCGCCTGGTCACACAAAAGACAGCATCATCTACCATCTGACGGATGATTTCGCCATTTTCACCGGTGATACCCTCTTCATCGACTGCTGCGGCTACTGCGAACCAAATTCCATGTTCAAGACCATGAGGGAAGTCGTTTACCCTCTTGCCGATTCGAACGAGGTGTATTCCGGACACGACTACGGGCGATGTCCGCATGCCCCGCTTGGCGATGAGAAGATCAGTAATCCGTATCTCCTGACAAAAACTCTCGTCGCATTCCAGGAGGAGCTGAAGAACCTGTAACCTTTAAGCTCCAAGTTCCAAATTTCAAAATCCAGACAATTTCCAAATAACAAACATGCAAGTTCCAAACATGTTGAAATAATTATGGAGCGCTGGCGTCTCGCCGGCAATTGCATTATATTTGTTTTGGAATTTAACCTAAGGAGATTCCATGCCACTCATAAAGATTCAGACGTCGGTGAAGGTCCAGGACAAGGCGGCGCTCGCGCTTGAGCTCTCGAAAGTATGCGCCCAGTGCACGAAAAAGCCTGAGGGATATGTGCAGTCGGTCGTTGAAGACGACGCGGTCATCGCCATGGGCGGAAAAATAGAAAATTCGGCTTTTGTGGAGGTCAAGGGGATCGGCGGACTCAATCCCGCCGTGAACAAGGCCCTCAGCGCGGCAATATGCAAGACCCTCGAGGAGAAGCTCAAGATCAGCCCTTCCGCCGTCTATATCAACTTTACCGACATCGCAGCCTCCAACTGGGGCCACAATGGCTCGACCTTCGGATAAAATTTGCTCTGCAAATTTTATAATATAGGAAGATAAATTGAAAATCGAAAATCAAAAATCGAAAATCAAAAAGATCCTCGTCCGATGTCCCAACTGGGTCGGAGATGTCGTCATGGCGACCCCCTCCTTCGACTGCATCCGCAGGAACTTCCCTGACGCCCATATCACCGCCTCCATAAGGAAATATGCCCGGGGCGTCATCGAGGACGGGCCATGGTTCGACGAGATCGTGAATTCAGACGACAAGAGCTATTCCGGTTTTTTCAAGACCATCGGCCATGTCAGGAACATTAAACCTGACCTTGCAATCCTCTTCCCGAATTCCGCAAGATCCACATTGCCGGTCTTTTTCGGAGGGGCCAGGAAGATAGTCGGATATAAGAGAGGATTCAGAAGCCTCCTCCTGAGCGGAGGTCCGAGTCCTAAAACTGAAAAAGGGAAGATAACTCCGGCTCCGATGTCGGACTACTATATTGAAATATGCCGTTCGCTCGGACTTGAGCTTCCTTCAAGCATGAAACCCAGGCTTTTTATTTCAGATTCCCTTGAGGAAAAGGCGGAAATCTATCTTAAGGAGAAAGGAATCAGGAAAGGGGATTTTGTCGTCGGTCTCAATCCCGGGGCGAAATTCGGTTCGTCGAAATGCTGGCCGGCTGAATATTTTGCGGAACTCGCAGAACTCCTTCTGGAAAAGCTAAAATGCAGGATTCTCCTTTTCGCTGGCCCCGGCGAAGATTCAATTGCAAAGGCGATAATCGGGAAATCCAAGGCGGAGATAATCAATACCGCACCTGACAAGGTCGACCTCGCGCTCCTCAAGCCTCTTGTGAAAAGATGCGATCTTCTTGTCACAAACGATACCGGTCCGCGCCACTATGCTGTCGCCTTCGACGTGCCAGTCGTCGTGCTAATGGGGCCCACCGATCCGCGTTACACTGCGGCAAACCTCGAAAAGACTGTTGTCATCAGGGAGGAACTCGACTGCTCGCCGTGCCACCACAAGGTCTGCAGAAGGGATCACCGCTGCATGCGGAACATCAGGCCTGGAAGGGTGCTTGCCGAAAGCCTCAGGCTCCTGGGAGTTTGAGAAATATAAATTTTTCCTCTGGAAAAATTTTTCTCTTGGCTCTGACATGGTATATTAACCTTTTATGAAACCATCTTTCTACAAGAGCAAATGGAACGCATTGAAAAGGAAGCCTGACGCGATCGCGATAAAGCATCTCGCGAACCAGGTCGCCCTTTCATTCCTCGACCGCTATTTCTACAATGACCGCTACGAGGCCGAATACATAGACCTCCTCTGCGAGATGGCGACCTGCTTTGAGGACGACGAGTTCAACAAGATAGCGTCCTCGGCCCTCTTTGGAATTGTCGTCGAAGGATTATGCGATGATTTCGAGGACCTCCAGACGGAGACATACAACCGAGTCATGAGCCAGGTGATTTCATTCTGCAGGAAAATTCCGTCCGGCAGGGAATTCAACAAATGCCTCCATGAGTTCGGACTCTTTGATTTCAATGACCTCATGAAGCGCGTCGAAAAACTGCGTGCAGAGAGCGGAACTTTCAGGAAGCTTACAAGGAACCCAAAAAAGATAATGGTCCTCTCCAGAGTCACCATCGGTGCTGATGTCGCAATAACCAGCGTCATCATACAGCGCCTCATGAACAGATTCCTCTCGGCGGAGATTGTCCTTATCGGCGACGCCAGGCTCTCGGAGCTCTTCGGGAACAATTCAAATATCAGGATCGCGCCAGTCGTCTATTCCAGACGCGGCGGACTGATAGAAAGATTCGGCGCCTGGCACAGCGTTCTTGAAATCGTCGAGAATGAGACATCAGGCAATATCGACAGCACCCTCCTGATAGATCCCGATTCAAGATTGTCGCAGCTCGGTGTCCTGCCTCTTGTCGACGACAGCAAATATCTTTTCTTCAACAGCAGGGGAAGCCAGAAATTCCCTCCCAAACTCTCCCTTTCAAGGCTTGCAAACCTGTGGATGGACAAGATCCTCGGAGAATCCGAATTCTGCTATCCTATGGTCTGGCTCTCGGATGATGTCATTGAGAAATCTGCGAATTTCGCAAAGAAGCTCAGGAAGAAGGGCTGCCGGAAAATAATATCTGTAAATTTCGGGGTGGGCGGAAATTCAAGGAAAAGGGTCGATGACGGCTTCGAGGAGAAACTTGTCCTCAAGCTTCTTGCAGAACCCCGCACCGTCGTACTTCTTGACAGGGGGTTCGGTACGGATGAGAATGCACGTTCTGAAAGCATACTCAAGGAGGCAGCGAAGAAAAAAATCAGAATCAAGGACATATCTTTTGGCTCGTTCAACGGAGCGGAGATTTCCGGAGGCGTCATAGGGATCCGTTCAGGAATCGGAGAGGTGGCGTCGCTTATAGCTGAGAGCGACGAATTCATAGGTTATGACTCGGCATGCCAGCATATCGCGGCTGCCCTTGGCATAACGGCATATACTATTTTCGCGGGAAGCAACAATCCGCGCTTCATCAGGAGATGGAACGCCTGTGGTCCGGAAAAGAGCGAAATCATCCATGTCGATACTCTCTCTCATCCGCGGACTTTCGACACGGAGGACATCATCGCCCGCATAATCGACGAGAGGACTTGAGGGAACGTAACGGCGCATCGGAGTGACGGAGTATCGGCGAGGATGGAATATAATGAACATCCGCCGTCGCTGAGAAGATTCCTCCTACGCAAAGAAGCTACGGCGCGACAAGATGGTGGACAGGTCGAACATTCAACTTCGAACTTCCAACATCGAATAAGGTTGAATAAGACTGAATGTTAAAGAATGTTGGAGTTCACAGCTTTAGCGTGTCTTTGAAACTTGAAACTGGAATGTAGCACAGGCATCTTGCCTGTGCCTTAATTAAACTAAGGAATTCACAGGCAGGATGCCTGTGTTACATTAAAAAATTGAAAATTCTTTTCATCTATCCAAATGCAGGTTCACAACTCGGTTTCAACTATGGGCTGTCGCACATGTCCGCAGTCCTGAAAAAATACGGGCATTCCGTTGAGATCTGGCAGCTCTGCGAGGATATCGCCCAGCTTCCGGAAAAGAAGGAATTCATTGCCGCACTGAAGAAATCCGCTCCTGACATAATCGGCTTTTCCGTTGTGACGAACCAGTGGCAGTATGCTGCGAAACTCGCAAAATGGGCACGGGGGACCAAGGTCCCTCTTGTATGCGGGGGAATACATGCAACGGTCGTCCCAGAGGAAGTATTGAAATCAAAGCTTTTCGAGTACGTCTTCATAGGTGAATGCGACGAGGCGTTTGTGGATTTCGTGGAAAAACATGCACTCAGGAAGGATGTCAAGGATCTCAGCAACCTCGGATATTTGAAGGGTGGAAAGGTAATAATTAATCCGGTCCGTCCGCTGCCGGATCTCAACAAGCTTCCCTTCAAGGATTATGAATCGTTCGACTTCCAGAAGATCATTGACGCCAAGAAGGGCTGGGTGGGGCTCATGGCCTCGCGAGGCTGCCCTTTCTCCTGCACGTACTGCTTCAACCATTTCATGGTGAAAAAATACCGCTCCGATCTCAAGTGCAGTTTCAAGGATCTGAAATACATACGGCATTTCCCGGTTAAGAAGGTCATAGATGAGATTGTCTACCTGCAGAAGAACTACAGGAACATCTCGATGTATATATTCGACGACGACCTCTTCACCTTTGACAAGGATTATGTGCTGGAGTTCTGCAGGGAATACAAGAAAGTCTCAAAGCTGCCCTTTGTCGTCAATGCTCATTTCGGTTTCTTCGACGAGGAACGCGCGAAGGCCTTGAAGGATGCGAACTGCAGGATTGTCAAATTCGGAATAGAGAGCGGAAGCGAGAGGATCCGTGCAAGCGTCATGAACCGGCACATGGGCAACGAAAAGATAATTGAATCGGTCAATCTCGTCGAAAAACACGGCATGCACAGCTCGGTGTTCATCATGGTAGGAATACCCTTCGAGAAGAAAAAGGATCTGATGGATACTATCACCCTTCTCGGCAAGGCGAAGCCCGGCCGTTTCCGCTGGACATATTTCTTCCCATATCCCGGCACTGAAGCATATAACCTGAGCGTGAAGGGAGATTTCATTGATCATGAAAAGATGAGTAAGCTTGTCAATTTCACCGATGAGTCATGCCTGGACTTCGGGAAGGAGCAGAACCTCCTGCTTTCAAAGATCGGACGCATAATGCCGTGGTTTGTGAACGCATGTGTGGGGCTGGGGACTTCGGGTTTCTACAGGGAAAAAGTGGACGAGCTGCTTGCGCTTTCAGCGGATGAATGGGCGAAACGGGCCCCGCACATACTTGCCGAGGACAAGGAGATTTCAAAATCATTCCAGGAAAAGAACCTCAGCCACTACGCGGTCAAGTACAATCCTTTCATGGGCGTGATTTCAGACTATTTCATGAATGAAAAATAATTCCGGAGACGGGATTGTTTTTAACTGCTGGCGACCGACGACCTCTTCTACTTCGTATAAACAACCGTCACTCCATCGCCTCCCTGTACCATCGCATTTTCGCCGAATTCGACTTTTTTTATCCTTGGATCCGAAGATGCCACGGCGCGTATCCGTCTCCTGAGAATTCCTTCGCCCTTGCCGTGGACTATGAGTATGCTCGAGTTCGTGTGTGTTGAAAGGACAGTATTGAGTATGGCCGTGGCCTCGTCCGAGGTTTCTCCATGGAGGTCAAGTACGTAGTCGAACTGCGATGAGGCGTTGTCACGGCCTCTTTGCCGCATCGATTCCGGGTGCCTGATTGTTTTTCTGAACCTTCGCATCTGTTTGTTCCTGTATCAGTCCTTCCATTAATGTCCCAATCATCGTCTGCTTGTAAAATGGAAGATATTCGTATCTTTACAACTGCTTTTCCTTTGAAGGAATGAAAATTGAAATAGATGAAGAGTCAGCATTTGCCGTCGATGCTGCCACTGCAGGAAAATAGGAGGAATAGAAGAAAGGTGAATAATAATCTAAATAAAATCTCCTAGGATGTCATTCTGTCCGCGTGTTCTTCAGGTTTCCAAAGGAGCGCCGGTCTCCAGACCGGCTGTTGCCGACCTGGCGTGTCCCGCCATAGCTTCTTAGCGACGGCGGAAGGTCGGCATTCCACTGGAGAATCAAGAATAACGCGCAAACATGCGCTACTACAAGCGAAGACGCCTTCATTTCTAAGTCCGACAAACTTCCCTATAGAGCCGGCGATTAATCAGCCTGCAATTTCTTGGAGGCGCTGAGAGCGAGAGACATGCAAGTTGATTATCTCCGAAGCAATAATACGCGAGTTCGGAAAGGCTGTTTTTATGTCGCCTCCCTGCGGGGACTCTGGATACATTTTATTCCACACATGTCCCATGGCTGACGCCCATGGGCTACAATATGTCGCCATCCTGCGGAGGCTTCCTATGGAATCAGATTCTGTCTTAAGCCCTCGCAGAGGGCGGTATATTGTAGCCCAGGGCAAAAGCCCTGGGAAGTCAATAAGTTAAAAAGAAAAAAGCCACCGCAGGGCGGCGACATTGAAGAGAGCGACTGAAATGCAAGCTGATTATCCGTCGAAGCAATAGATGTCTCTGCTGACATGTTCATTGTATCTCTGAGTATCCTCAATCCGCCGTTTCCGTCTTCCTGAACATGGGCTTCACCAGCAGGAACAGTATCGCGATACCGAACATTATTGCGATGCCCGCAAATACTTCCGAGAAGTCGTCCCAGGAAAGCGTCTTTTTCGCCTTGAAGGAAATCTGAGTCGGTGCGAATGGCGTCACCTGCAGGGCCCTCCTGAACTCAAGCTTTGTTCCGCCTTCGGGAATTGTCAGTCTCAGAGGATGTGGAACCGCTGCGGCCTGCTGCTGCTGCATGAATATCTTGTCGGAGATTGTCTGCAGATGGCTTACTTCCGTGCCGCCGAGCTGCTGTTTTATCGCATTGATGTCTTCAATCTGTGCAAGCGGCTTGATTGGAGCATTTGGAGCAACCTGGAGTTCATCCATTGACACGGATTTCCCTTTCTTCTGGGCTACCCTTCTTCCGACAAGTCCCTGTATTGAATTATCCCTCTGTACCTGCTGCCACTGTCCCTTGACGTCTGCGTTGAGTTCGGCATCATTGAGTGAAAGGTTCGATGCGCTCTGGAAGAATTCAGACGCCTCCTGTTTTTTTCCGGAAGCGGCGCTCTTGTTCGCCTTGCTCAGCATGACCTTCGCGGTCCTGTTTTTTTCGTCGTTATACATTTCGTTGTCCTTGTCATAATCCTCGAGATTTATGTAGGTAAGGCTTGTAAGCGTGCGGTCGAAATAGTCCAGCGTGCCACCGAAGTTGGAATACTGGAATTCCTTCGGCAGATACAGGTTCCAGCTGACGTTCCTGAGCGGCAGGTTGAACGACGGACCGTTGTAGATCTGGTTCCTTGTCGACCATGCCTTGTCGGCCTGCAATGAATAGATTATCTCGATGTTCTGGTCGCGTCCGCCGCCGGAAAGGCCCTGCCTCAGCGGAATCAGGAGGTTGCTTTTCTCCTTGGCGACATCTACCGCCTGGTTGTCGATCAGCACCGACCACAGGTTGCTGCCTTCAGGAAGCTTCATCTCGAGGAAGGTCTGGTTTCCGTTGATCAGAGACAGCTGCGTCGAAGTGATGACCCTTCCCTCCGGCGAAACTACGGAACTTATATTCACGCTTTTGATCTGCGCCTTCAGCTGGTCCGCAGTCTTGTGCCTGATTGCTTCGAGAGTTATCGAATAGTCGTTTCCGACAGTGCGGAAGCACATCACGGCATTTGAAAGATAGCTCACCTTGAAATATGTCGGTATCTTCCTCACATCGAATTCGGAGATCTCGCCTTTCTTGTCGGAGAGCTTCACTTGGAGCGAATCATCTGACAGCACAGCGAGATAACCCTTCTGGAGTTCGGTGCCTTCGGTCACGACAGGGGCGATTTTCACCTGTGTGTTTTTGCCGAAGGGGATACGGTAATGGGCCTGGAGCATATATTTGCCGTTGACCTTCTGGTGGAGTTCGATCTCCCAGAGGCTCTTGTCATTTTCAACGTTGCGCGGATCCGCCATGTTCTCTCCGGAGAATTCAGGAGTCTCGGCATTTTCCGGCAGACGTATCCTGAAGGATTTGACGCCAGCGTTCTCAATGGAATAATGGAAATAGGCGTCATATTCCACGACACCCTCTGTGACTTTTCCGATCTGGAGGATTTCCGCCTGGACCCATGGGGCGATCACGTCGAAACTGACCTTCAACTCCCAGTCGGCCCTGACAATAGAGAACCTGTGTGCGTTCTTGTCGCGGCTCTGAGCGAATCCTTCGGTCTTGATTTCAAGTCCCTGTCTCGATGCGATGTCCATCCTCGTGCCCCGTTCAAGCGTGATAGTCAGATCACCCTTGTGCTTCTGCGTGCCGGAAACCGTGATCTTTGGAATGGTCATCGACTTCTCGCGCTTCCTCTCGGAAAGGGTGAGTTCGAGATGGATGTCGGTAGTGCCGCAGATGCTCTTGTCGAAATGGACAAGGATCTTGTGGACGTTCTTTTCGGATATTTCGTCCCAGTGCTGGACGTCGGAACCTGTCACCTTGTCGATATCGTAGTTTTCGGGAATGTCGATCGACACCGAGAATATTCCGGACTTTGCGATCTCAAGGTTGAGATCCGATGTCAGCACAGTCTTCTCTTCTTCGAACGATACGGTGTAGTTTTCCTTGACTCTCAGCTCAGGCTCGACCGCGCTCGCCTTCACCGTTATCGACGCTGGAGGCTTGTTGTAGCGGAACGCCTTCTTGAGGGCCGGACCGATGTCTGCGAACTTCGCAGTGAAATCGTTCAGGTTGATGCTGTTGAATCCGTCGAGCTTGTCGTCGACCAGCACCTGCACATTGGAATCAACGCTGACTCCGAGCGTACCATGCTGCTTGCCGGCGTCCTTGACTGACAGCGTCCCTATCTTGGACTCATACGGAAGGTTGCAGTTGGCGATCTGGGTTACGATCGTCGCGGTGAAATTCCCGTGGTGCGGCTGCGAGAGGAAGACTTCGAGGAGATGGCTTTCCTCCACGAAGCGCCAGGCTCCGAGGTCCGGCGCGCTGACGGATGTCACGCGCATATTCTCCGGGATCTCGACTGCGAACTTCGCAGTTTCGCCCTGCGCCACCTGGAAGTTGAGATAGGATTTGATCTCGACGAATCCGCTTGCGAACTTCGCAAGTGCGTCGATGCTCGTGAAGAACACGGTCTTCTCCTTCTCGACCTTTCTGACCTGAGGCCGGAACTTGAATATGGCGTTCGTTCCGGGCACGAAGTTCGCCTGTGCGCTGCAGATGTTGTTCGTGACGATCGACTTGAAGAATACTGCGGCCTGAGAGGTGATGTCGATGTTCTCGCGGTTCATCCTGACTTCCACGGAATTCCTTTTGCACAGCGGGATGGTGATTGGGAACTGGAAATTGCCGCTTTTCTCCTCGACTACTGGCAGGAGGAAGGATATTTCAAATTCATACTCGCCGGAACTTTCCGCCTTGAGCATGTAGTTGTTCCCGCTGCGGATTATTTCGAGCCCGGAAATCTTATCTGTCCCACCTGTGAGGACGGCAGGAGCCGGAAGGAAGATCACAGTTCCGCCTTTTTCCGCCTTGATGATGTAGCGGGCGGTTCCTGTGATGGACTTTTCGTCGTCGGTGATCGCCGCCGAGATCTTGAACAGCACGTCTTCTATGGTTATTCCACTGCTGTCCGCCGCCTGCGTGGAGAAAGGAATGATGAAGCAGAAGGCCAGGCACGCGACCGCGATGTTTCGGTATTTCATGAATATCATCCGCCAGAATCCGAAAGTCAGGATCACTGGCACAAGGGCTGCAAGCAGGAATGCGATTATCGCGTTCACGTAGAGCCAGTGCGACAGCGCAGAGAGCAGGAATACTATACCGACAGAGATGAGCATGGACGACTTAAATCCGCCTTTTGAGAGCATTCCAATTCCGAGAAGGGCGAAACCGAGGATCGTCATGGCTCCTGCATAGAGGAGCTTGAGGAACGACGTCCCTTTCATGTCCGACATGCAGATCTCTATTTTCGGCGTGTCCTGGGGAAGGCTGAACAGACGCGTGAATTCACAGGCGTTTACAGGCTCAGGCATGAATTCCGGCAACGTCCTGTGGAATTTCTTCTGCAGGGAGTTGAACATGACCACGAGGACTATTCCGATGGCGATGACGGATATTATCGTAAGCGGAATTTTCATCCTGCCGCTTGTCCAGCTCCATACGACAAGGGCGCCCACTGCTGTAAATGCGATCCATGGGATGAGTACAAGTGGATTCAGGAAACGTTTTATCCACATGGACAGCCTTGAAAGGATTCCACCGAGTCCGATCCTCTGCGGATTCCGCAGAGGCGCCATGTTGCCGCCATAGTCGTAGAGGTTGTAGTTCTCAGGGACCTGCACCAGCCAGCGCGAGAACATGGTTTCAAGATCCAGCGTCGGGGCGGTCAGCTTGATATCTGCGGACTTCCCGAGTTCGCCATTCTTTTCGGCATATGTTATCTCTACGGCGATCGGGTCGTCGGTGTTCTTGTTGCGGGGAAGGGGGATCAGATATTTGCTGTTGGAGGACGAGATGCGTTTCTTCTCGCCGTTCACCTTGACTGTCCACAGTTCAGATTTTGCAGGAAGCTCCATCGCAAGGAACTGAAGGGACGAATTCTTGATGCGGTACTCGGCGGTTGTCACTGCCTGTCCATTGCGATCGATCCTCGATGTGAACCGTGCATGGTCGACGGCGATATTTATCATCTGCTGCGAGGCATATCCCGAAATGCCCATGTCGATCCAGTGCGGAGTGAGCGTGAAGCGATATGCCTTCAGGATTGGGTTCTGCAGGAAAGCCTTGTATTCATCTGGGATTTCAGACGCTTCGATTTCCGTAACAGACTCCGAAGATTTTCCGGATGACACCTTGAGGTTCCTTGCGCTCGTGAGTGCGATGAATCCTGATTCCGCACCGGCTCCGACTGTGACCAGATCGCCCATCCTGTATTTCGTCTCAGCTCCGGAAAGAGGGCTCTCGTAGGTTGAGAGGAGGGTGTAGTCGCCGAAAATCTTCTCCTTGAAGTTGACCTGCCAGGTCTGGCTTTCGGCATTGCTTTCGGTCATCTTCCAGTCGACTATGTTTCCGCCGGTGAACTCAAGGTTCTTCACGGAAGGATTTATCTTGAGCTGAATCTTGTCAATGGGCGCGCCGGAGACATGGTAGGTGAATATTGAACTTCCGTAGATCGTGCCTTCGCCCACGGAACCGATGTGGAATACTTCGGAAACTATGTTGACTTGCTCATGTGTGATGGTCACCTTTCCTTCCCATTCCTGGTCCTTGAAACGGTAGTTGTGCTGCAGTCCGGGTTCCCTTATAGGCGCCGAACCCGTTGGATACTTGCGCAGCCCCTTGATATCATCCACTGCCAATGAGAGCCCGCGGTTCGACGCGAGAAGTACGTTTCCGCGCACGGTCTTTGCGCCGTCTATGAAGAAGGAAGGGAGCTTGGTGGAACTCGTGTTCTTCATGCTCTTCTCGAAATTAATGAACAGGTCTGCCTTGCCAAGAGTGTCAGGAGCAAACGGTATCTTGAGCCATTTCTGTCCTTCCTTTTCAAAGGTCTCATAGTCGTCGGCCATGGTGGCTCTCCCCTCGACGCGGTTCACCGTCATGTCGTTTGAATACTTTATCAGCAGTTCGCGCAGGGGGGCGTCCTTGATGTCAAGACTGCAGTTCGCCCTGACTATGAGATCCTCGTCCTTGAAGTTCAGCACATAGGTGAGATCCACTGTGTAGTTTGGCATGATGTTGTCGGCGCTCGTGTCCAATGAATATTTCTCGCCCGAGAACTTGTAGGTGAAAAGTGTCTTCTTCGGAAGGGCCCGGATCTTCCTCCTGTTTTCAGCGGGGAACGAACTGTTGTCGATCTGGTTCAGTCCGGTGGTCTTGTCGACGATGAGCTTGATCGCGCCGTCGGTTCCGAAGGCGAGATAGCCGTCTATCCTCAGCGCTTTAAGAGGAACAGCGGTCGGCAGTGAGAACTTGCTCGGGAAGTCAGGAAGCACCTTTTCCGATTCTACCGATACGGAATATGAATCCTCGTAGTATTTGCTCAATGTGACGACGAGAGTGTCTCCCTTCTCCTTGTCCTCGTTCACTTTCCAGTCCTGTATGTTCTCGCCTGTGACGCTGAGTATGTTCAAGCCCTGGCTTATCTTGATCTCGAGGTTCGACAGCCTGCCCTGGATGACGGTGTATTGAAGCATGGAATTGAGCTTGACTGTTCCCGGGAAGACTTCGGCGATGGTCGTCGCCTGGACGCTTGTGACAAGGTTCGCGGTGATTTTCTCGACCTGGCTGCGCCATGTCATCTGGAGCAAGCCTTCGGGAGGCAGGACGGCCGTGAAGATCGCGCCTTCGGTTCCGGGGACGTCTTTCTTCTCGATATTGAGCCCGCCCATGATGGAGAGATCAATGTCCTTTTTTGCGCTTTTTATCTGGATGGATCTCGCTACCGCCGGGAGAAGCCCGAAAGTGCAGGTCTTGATGCCTTTCTTGTCCTCGGGCGGAGGCATGATCTGAGCTTTCTGGTTCTTTGCCAGGGGCATGATTGTCGGCATGTCCTCGACCTTCGCGGCAAACGTGAATTTCACGTCGCACTTTCCAGCTTTCACGCATTCCAGGACGTATGCGCCGTCCTTGAATACGATCTTGAATTTGCCGCCGCCAAGCCAGAGGAATCCGCTGGCTTTGACCTTGACCTCGGACGCCAGCTCGGTGATCTTGCCGGAGACCATGACATGCGAACCCGGCTCAGCGGCTTCTGCCGAGAATGCCAGTGTGAAAGTTATATTGTCCTCGTCGGCTATCTCGCCTTCGAGCTTGATGCTGTTCACCGTGAAATTCTTTTCCTGCGGCGGCGGTGGTTCCTCTGCGTTGGTGAAATGACAATTTAAAAATAGAATCAAAGTTCCGACTACGGCAAAAAATCCTTTCATGATATCCTCCAATTATTAAGATGTTTTTCAAAAGTAGGTACGTCCTTTAGGATGTACCATCTTAAATCCTGGTACAGGCTAAAGCCCGTACCTACTTAAAACGCGCAATAAATTGCGCTGCTACTTTACATTTTTTATCAGTGTATTAAGCTCGGACACCTTTCCGTCGTTCTTGTAGTCCTCGCTTATGACTCCCTGCACCTGTTTCATGATGTTCCCGGGATTTGCGATACCAGAGACATCGGGGAAGCGCAGGAATTCTGCGAATTCCGCAACTGAGGATGCCAGACGGAATCCGCAGGATGCGTTCGCGAAATTGGTCTTCGCCTCGTACAACGGCAGCATGAACTCCTTCTCTTCGACGTCCATGGTGTCCGCCCTGCGGTAGCGGAGACGAACGATGCACACGGACTGTGACATCGGATTTTCTATTGAGGCATCGGCTTTTGGAAGCTTCCTGTTGAGCTTGAGTTCGTAAAGGGCGGTGACGGATTGTCCGGCTCCGACTTCGCCGGCGTCGACCTTGTCGTTCCTGAAATCCGCCTTGCTGAGCTGGCGGTTCTGGTAGCCGATCTGGCGGTGCTGGTTTACGATAACAGGATTGAACTCTACCTGGATCTTCACATCCCTCGCTATTTCGCGGAAACGCCCTTCGAATTCCTTTACGAATACTTCGTTTGCGGCTTCCTCATTGTCAATGAAGACGTAGTTGCCATCGCCCTTGTTGGCTATCGCTTCGAGGAACTTGTCGTCTCCGTCGCCACCGAGCGCCACGACGGTATTTGTAACGCCCATGTTCCTGGCGGCGCTGACTTTGGCAAGGATTGTCTCGGCGGATTTCGAACCGATGTTCGAGATGCCGTCGGTGATGAGGATGACACGGTTGTACGCGCCGGACTCGTAGTGTTTCAGGGCTGAGTCATAGGCTGCGATCAGTCCTTTCTCGATGTCGGCGACGCCTGCGGGCATTATCCCTTCAACTAGCTTGGAGATGGTCTTCTTGTTGCTGGCGGGAACGTAGTCTACGAGGTTCATGACGCGGTGCGTGCAGAGGAAAATTGCGATCTTGTCGGCCGGCTTCATCTGGTCGAAGAGCTGAGGCAGGGACTTCTTGACAAGATCCATCCTGTTCGCCTGTGACATCGAACCGCTCGCGTCAATGATGATGGTGAACACGGACGGACGGCTTCCGTCGGGTCCGATGTCGCGGGCTTTGACGCCGATCCGCAGGGTGTAGTTTTCCGGACGGAACACGGACGGCGCGGTTTCGAGATAGACCGCGAATGTCGAGTTCGAAGGCGAACGGTAGTGATAGTCGAAATAATTAATGAACTCCTCGGGTCTGACTGCAGTAGGATCCGGCTTGATCCCGTTCACCAGAAGCTTCCTCGCCATCGTGTAGGAGGCGGTATCCACATCGATCGAGAATGTCGAGAACTGCTTCTGCTTCGTGTCGCTGAAGGGAATTCCGTTCTTGAACTCCTTGGATCTCTGGTAGGCGTCTTCAAGCTCGGTGAATATCTTTTCTACCTTTTGGAGTTCTTCCGGAGTGTTTGTTATTACTATCCTTCCAATGTCAGAATGGGATATGATTTTTGCACCTTCATCAAATGATATTTTTTTTGATTTCAGGTATTTTACAAGCTCCGCATCGCTTCCTCCGACATCGCGCAGTACTTCTTTATTGATAGGATAGATCCTTGACTCCATGACGTCGTGAGGAACAGCTTCTTGCTGTGCAAGTTGCAGGGATTCCTTGCCGTCGGATAATGCTTTTTTCATGGGTAATTTCAGGGCGGAACTGCTCGGAGCTGTCTTCATTACCTCCAGTTTTTCCAACGCGACTTCGCCTTCCTGTTCTTCCTGCATTGCCTCCTGCTTTGCATCTACGAGACCATTACGATCAATATCTTCATCCGCCGCTTCTTTAGCAGCCGCTCCCGACTCTCTTATTTTAAGTAGTGATTTCTTCCTCTCAAGGGAATCCAGTTTTTGTGCCTTGTCCTCGAGTATATTTTGTCCGGCGGTGGTGGACGCGAAAGTTCTTAACCGCACGGATTCATTCAGCTGCCGTTCGGAAGGGGCGATTTCCTGCTCGAGGACATCCATTGCCTTATCTGCTAGGACAGGTTCATTATTTTTCAAAGATTCCCCTGCTTTCGGAGTTCTCGATGCCATGGCGGATTTTCTTTCAGCTATTGATACACTCCCGGGCAATGTCAGGAAATCAGAATTTTCAGCTGTTACAGGCTTAGACTCCTCTGATTTAGCATTTACATATCCGTAGGCGGGGGCGGCGGCAGGAGCCGGTATGGCTGGCACGTCCTCGACTCCTTCCAACATCTGCTTCATTTTTGCATGTTCCGCTGTTTTCCCCTGAACATATCCATCCGACTTTTTGTATTCAGCGCGTACAGTTTTTGAACCGGCAACGCCACGGCTTCTCGTATCTTTTTCAAGCATTTCTTCCTTTAAAGCCTTTGCTAAAGGTTTTGCGGGCTGGACAAGTGGCGGAGGCGGGGCAGAAGGCGTATTCGCCGGAACGGCAGTCTGGACTGTCTTGTCCATGTCTCTTCTGTCATAGCCTGCGGCTCCGGATTTTGAAACCGCGTATTTCCCTGCTGATATACGGGTGGATGATGTTGGTAATGTTTCTGGAAGAGTCTTTGCTCCAGGCCCGTTCGGGGCAATTCCGTTTTGATCAAGATCTTTTAGGAGGTCTTCAGATTTTGTTGTAACTTCAGACGCGGAGATTTGTACAGAAACTTCCTCGCTGCTGCCAAGAGTGCTTGTGACTCCACATGTTATTCTTCTTGCCTTTTCCCTTGCCGTGCTGAATGCCGGCAGCAGCAGCGCGGCAAGTACTGCGGTTATCGCAAGCATCGCAGCGATTTTCATTACGAGATGGTCGACCTTGAATGAAAAGAATTTTTTCGAAGCGGGTTTTTCAGTCCTAGTATAGGCCTGCCTGTATATGTTCTCATAGTTCTCAGGATTCATCTGTTTCTGGAAAGGTTCGCACCTGAGGGATTCCTCGGTCAGCTTCCAGACCTTCTCCAGATCCGCGAACTCCTTCCTGCAGTTTTCGCAGGAGGCGAGATGGGCGTCGAGTATGGCCTTTTCTTCGGCGGAGAGTTCGCCGGCCAGAAGATCCGTCATCATCTTTGATATTTTTTCACAAGTCATAATTTTTTGCCTGCAAAAAATTAAACGTTAAAATCTCTTACGAGTTTCTTCATGGCGGTATGCAGGATGAAACCCACATTTGTGACACTGATGTTCATGATCACCGCGATCTCCTTGTAGCTCCGGCCATGTTCGAGCTTGAGAAGGACGATCTCCCGGTCGCGCGGGTCAAGCTCCATTATTTTTTTCCTCAGCATCATCATGTTCTCTTCCTTCTCAAGTGTCTTGTCGGGCCTCTCGGTCCCCGGGAAATCCGCAATCTTTTCGTCGATCGGTATCTCAAGCTGGACCTTCTTGGATTTGAGGTGGTCCAGGCAGAGGTTCCTTGTCACCCTGTACAGCCAGGCCGGAAGGTTCTCGATCCTCGGCCTGTCCTGTTCCTGCGAGATCCGCACATATCTGATGAAGACCTCCTGGACGACATCCCTGGCGGTGTCGGCGTCGCGTATGAGCCTTCCCGCATACCGTAGCAGGGGCGCCTCGCGTTCCTTGATGATTTCAGTTATTTCCGTCATCAGATCCTGCTTTGGAACCGCTCCTTTGCCGGTATTGCCGCTGTTTTTTTCCTTCTCTGTTCTCATTATATATGACGACTGGATTTGAGGTTTATTAGAGGATTTGAAGCATTTTTGATTTTTAATTTTCGATTTTTGATTTCCAATTTCAAGTTCCGGTCTTAATTTGACACTACCTTCATGCCCCATAGGGGCTGTTGACAATAGGCAGGCGTTTTAACGCCTGTATGAATGACGCAATTGTAAATCGCATGCCGTCAGGTATGCGATGAATTAATATCCGCCGCATACCTTACGGCATGCGTTATGTTTTAACATTTAAGAACAGGCGTTAAAACGCCTGCCTATTCCCATTTTGTCCCTCCGGGACATGGATATTCATTTTGCTACCTGCCTGCCGGTGCCGAGGCGGGCGGTGTTTTTGGAACGAGCTTCGCTCTTTCCGCGACTGGATCATACGATTCGGCGCGTCTAATCATAGTGTCGCTCTTCCAGAACTCTTCGAAATCCCTGGCGAACTTTTTCATGTCAACACCCTCCCAGGCCTTTTCCGTGGCCTTCTCGCCGTTCTTCAGCTCGAGCAGGGCGTCATAATACTTATATGGTATATCTGAATAATTGTTCTTTTCCTTCAGGGAAGGGGCGCCTTTCAGGAGGTAGAACATCAGTCCCCAGGCAACGGTATAGTTCTGCTTGCGGTTCCCGCTGTAGAATCCGCTGTGGGGCAGCTTTATGAATTTATCAAGATTCAAGTCCAGTTCAGAGATCCTCTTCATCTCCTTGAGATATTCGGTGGTGTCTATCTTCACCTTGTCTCCGGCCTTGAAGTCTATTCCCTCGAAGAAGGTGGCATTTCCCTCGTTGAACCAGACGGCGCATTCGATTTCGTCAGCCGCGTAGAATATATACTGGTGGAATCCCTCGTGATATGCTATGTCGATCATCACCTTGCGGCTGTCGGCCTGGGTTCCCCAGTTCAAAGGAGAGATCGCCAGTTCCCTCTTCATCGGCATCCAGACCCCCGAGGTCCAGCTCATCTGCTCCGGGACATAGGCCACATATTCCTCCCTAGTCTCGAAGACCTTGCAGACGCTGACGGCCTTCAGGGGATTTTTCAGGGGATAGAATTTTGTAAAGGCGCTCCGGCTCTTTTCAAGGTTGCTCTGGAGCTCCGATATGGTCTTCTTGTTTTTGACGTTGTATCCGATTATGAAGTTGTCGGTCGGAATATATTCCCAGCCTTTCAGGTTCTTAATGCTCTTTATGACGGACTCCCTGCTTGCCGCGAATTCCGGAGACGCATCTTTCTTCAAAGTAGTCTTGATGGAGGTCGACTGCTTGTCCTCGGCCTTTTTCGGAGGGAAGAATGATAGGGACTGGAGGGAAGACAGAATTGCCTTTTCGCTTTTTTCCACATCCACGTCCCGTGCGAGCTCATATGCGATCAGGAACCGTTCCCCGGGCCTGTCGGTGCATTCGACAAGATATGCGGAATCATAGATGTCCTCCGTCTTGTCGGCATAATGGTATCTGAGGATCTTGTTTTTCTTCGGGATGTCCTTCTGGACTGCGTCGGTAGTGCCGGAGAATTTATTTTGGGAGAAGTATTTAAGCCATTCCTTGATGGAATTTTCGTTCCAGTCCGGCTTCGCCTCCGATTTCCATGTGTCATAGTCTTTTTTGATGGAAAGTCCCTTGAAGGCGATCGGCAGGTCCGACGGTACCGGGAGTGTCATCTTGAAGATCAGGATTGTACCCTGCGCACAGCCCCAGCTTGCGACATACTGGTCGCGGGTCCATACATCCCAGGGATTGCACGCCTCGAACTTATCTCCCTTGCTGTTATGGAGCGTGAGGGAGTTGGGGGTAGGGAGCGGTCTGCTGACAACATCCTTGAAGAGCTTTATTTTCAAACCTTCGGCGGCCAGAGTCTCTTCCTTTCCCGGTTTTGCATATGACTTGTTGTCCCCGAAAGAGGTAAAGAGGAATGCAAATGCGATTACGGCCGCTGCAAGGCCCCTCAAAAGATGATTCATTGAAACTCCAAAATAATATTATCCTGGTTGTCGGGAAATATAACCGGTTTCAGCGGCTTTGTCACGTTTTCCAATGCAGTTTTCACAACATCCATCCACTGCCCATTCAGCACAGGATTTCGTCCCATAGGTACGCAATGAGGCAGGGAAGACGTCGTGACAAGATTCCGATTATGCGGTTTTCACGGCGTACCTACGGCACGCCCGACCACTTGTGATCTGCCTAACAGGGGCTGAAGCCCCTGCCTATTCTCATCCTGTCCCATCTGGGACACGCAATAGGACAATTTCGCAATCGCCTCTATTGGCTTTATGCGGTTGGAGATATAGATTATGAACTGTTTCTTCAAATTCTGAAAAAGGTTTTTTTATGAAAAAAGAAAAGAACATACTGTGCATAGGGGCCGGATACGTCGGCGGACCCACGATGGCCGTCATTGCTTCCAAATGTCCTGAATACAAGGTGACCGTCGCCGATATCGACGAGAAGAAAATTAAAGCATGGAATTCCGACAGGCTTCCGATCTACGAACCCGGACTCTCCGATCTTGTCAAGGGCGTCCGCGGGAAAAATCTCTTCTTCACTACAGACATAGCAAAGGGCATCCGGGAGTCAGGAATCATATTTGTCAGCGTGAACACACCTACAAAAACCTTCGGGGAAGGGGCGGGGAAGGCCGCCGACCTGCAGTACTGGGAGAAGACCGCCAGGGCGATCATCGAATACGCCGAGGACAGCAAGATAGTCGTTGAGAAAAGCACGCTGCCGCTCCGCGCCGCCGAGGCGATGCACAGGATCCTCCATTCAAACACCAAGGGACTCCATTTTGAAGTGATCTCAAATCCTGAATTCATGGCCGAAGGATCCGCAATTGAAGACATGCAGGAACCCGACAGGGTGCTTGTCGGCGGGATGAGGACAGCCAACGGGAAGAAGGCGATGGACAGAATCGTGTCAATCTATTCCCACTGGGTGCCGAAGGAGAGGATCATCACTACGAACGTCTGGAGCAGCGAACTTTCCAAACTCGTGGCGAACGCCATGCTCGCACAGAGGATTTCCTCCATAAACAGCATCTCCGCGCTCTGCGAGAAGACTGATGCGAACGTCGGCGAGGTTGCGAAGGCGGTCGGCATGGACAGCCGCATCGGGCCGAAGTTCCTCCGTGCAAGCGTGGGATTCGGAGGCTCCTGTTTCAAGAAGGACATTTTGAACCTTGTATATCTCTGTGAATATTACAACCTGCCCGAAGTCGCTGCTTACTGGGAAGGGGTAGTCAAGATCAATGATTTCCAGGAGAAGCGCTTCGTGAAGAACATAGTCAGGAACATGTTCGATTCCGTAGCCGGCAAGAAGATCGCAGTTTTCGGATTCGCCTTCAAGGCCGATACCGGGGACACCCGCGAATCACCCGCCATATATGTCAGCAAGATGCTCCTGGAGGAAAAGGCTGAACTCTCAATTTATGATCCTGAGGCGCTCGACAATGCAGAAAAGGATCTCGCCGGAGCAAAAGGAAGGTTCGAACTCGTCCGGGATCCGTATAAATGTGCGAAGGATGCGCATGCCGTCCTGATCCTGACCGAATGGAATGAGTTCAAGAAGCTTGATTTCAGGAAGATCTACGAATCGATGGAGAAGCCGGCCTTCATATTCGACGGCAGGAACATCCTCGACCATAAGGGACTGTACAAGATAGGATTCAATGTGTTTCCTATTGGCAGTTCGAAGATGTCTCACTTCAAATAAAATTCCGTTGACGGAATTTTATTACTTCTTTTCCGCTGCCGTCGCCGGCGGATGCGAGAAGAACAGGATTTCCGAATTGTCGAAGGCCCCCTTGTAGGTCTTGAAGCCTTCCTTGAGGGTGGTGCTATTGTAGTTTCTTGTGCCTGCTTGAATTATGTCCGGTCCTTCATTGGTGATCTGCGAGTCATTTTTCTCGCACGGCCTTACGATTACGATATGGCCTGGCTTTTCAGGATCAAGATTCTTCCAGACGGCGACCACTATGTTCCCCTGGTTCGCAAGGTCCTGGGCTTCATTAGGCAGGAGAAGCTGGGTCCATCCTTTTTCTGCTCCGGCGGAAAGAAGCCAGTCGTACTGGGCGTTTGAAAGCAGGCACGATGGCTGTCCTGCAGGTTTGAGTATGTAGATTCCAAGTTTTTCACATGCCGCAGCGACGAAAGAGCTGGAATGCGTGCGTAATTTTTTGTCGATTGCAGGAGTATTTCCGTTTTTTGCCGCTGGATCCCTGGGATCCTTCGGAGGATCCGTTTTCGTTGAAAACTCGCCGGTCTGCCAGTCTATCTTCTCTACTGAAGCCAGCCATTTCTTGTCGACCTGAAGTCCATCCAGGAATTTCGAAAGCTGCTGCCCTTTGTCAGTTATCTTCGCCTGGGCTGACAAGCAGGCGCACTGGAGGAGGATCAAAAATGCCATGATTGTTTTCAGCATCGGGCCTCATCCGGCTGTTTAACCGGTTTCTTCCTGGTCTTGAACGATTTTATAAGTTCAGCAAGCCTTTCGCTTTCACTGATGTAGTGGTCTGGAGATGAAATTTTCGGACAGAATATGATGGGGCCCCTGTAGGCTGTCTTTTCAAATGCAGCGAACCAGTTTTCCATTATTTTTTCAACGAGCAGATTGCCAGCCTCCGCCTCATATATGAAACGCGCCAGGTTCATGTCAAACCTGTACCACTTGAGAAAATCTTCGTAGTCGGCGGCCTTTGCTATTTCATGGGGATATATGTCGGCTGAAAAGCGGATGCCGCCGTACATTGTCTCCTTCAGAAGCGAGAAGTAGTCCTCAGGAACTGCCGGAGGGTGCATAGGTATCCTCGCGGGAATGCAGAGGTTTATCTTTTCCCTTTCCAGTACAGGTGTCATTTCCTTGATGAAATCCACGAGAAAATCCTTCTTTTCCTTGACGGATACAGCAAGGTCGATGCCAAAGTCAATTGAAACGTTCCTGCAGGGGAATCCGGAAATATCCCTGAGCATGATGGACAACTGCATCTTTATCTTGTCAATGATGTTCCGGTCCTGTCCGTAGATGCTTCCGGTCACCGGCAGGGGCAGCGGCTCCTCCACATTGATGATTTTGAGCCCGGCGGATTTGAACTCGTCTGCAATGTCCTTCACATCTAGGAATTCTCCGGGTATTTCAACCGCCTGGAATATTTTCTGGTCTATATGTCCGATGGTTGACTTCCAGTCCTTCGGACCATAAGCGTAGCTCATCGCAAAGGTGTTGGTCATGCTTATCTTATGAGGATCGTTCATTTGCTTCTCTTGTAAAATACTTATTAACCACCTGTCTCCGCCCGAGGCTACGCCATGGCATGCAGAACACACAGACTACACAGAAAAATATAAATTGATGAGCTGATTGCAAAAACACATAAACGGTTGTTGTGGAAATATACCCGTTGGAGTACAAACTTTAGTTTGTCTTAGTATTCAATACATTATGAAAGCTAAAGCTTGTACTCCAACTTAAGCAATCAACTTAAAAGAGGTAATTTTACAATTGCCTCTGGCTAAATCTTTCTACGTATTCTGATTAGTGGTCCCATCCAGAATCCCTCAGGACATCCATGTTTATCTTCGAACCGGCCTTCAAACCGCCGGAAGCCTTCAGGTATCTCAGGATATATTTGCCGATCAAGTCAGTTTCGATGTTCACAAGATCACCAGGCTTCCTGTCGGACAGAGAGGTCGTTTCAATCGTCGTCGGTATCAGGTGCGCTGAGAAAAAATCCTTTCCGGCCTCAACGACGGTGAGTGAAACTCCGTCGATGGAGACACTTCCCTTCTCGACGAAATACGGAGCGAACTCCTGGGGATATTCCACCGAGAGCACCCAGTCTCCGCCTTTTTTCCTGAGGCTTCTGACAGGACACGTGGCGTCGATGTGGCCGGATACAATGTGTCCGCCAATGGAATCCCCGACGGAAAGCGCCCGTTCGATATTTACTTTCGATCCCTTTGGCAGGGAACCGAGGTTTGTCTTCTTCAAAGTCTCTTCCAGCACATGGAATATAAGGAGGTTTTCTGAACATTCCTCGAGGGTAAGGCAGGCCCCGTTCACGGCGATGCTCTCGCCCTTAATCGGATTTTTCAGCGGTGAACCGAGATCAACGACAAGCTTTCCGGCCTTGCCGGACAGCTTCCTGTCTGCGATCTTCGCAACTTTCTGGATGATTCCTGTAAACATATATTTCCGGGATTTTAAAAATTCCGGAAATATATATCATATCAGACAATTAACCAATATAAGCGCTGTAATATCCGGGGGTGGTGACTCGTAACAGGGAATTTGTATTATTATGATTGCGCAGCAATCTTTTGGAGCGCGCGGTGTCAGCCGCGCTTTTAGATGTCTTAATTCCAAAGCGGTGCTCACACACCGCACTCCGAAAGACGCTTCGCGTCAAAACAAATTCTGGAGAAGCCGGTTAAGTTCAAACTTGAAATCAGGAATTGGGAATTATCCTACGGCAAATCCCAATATTCAATTGTCCCGTCTTTATTGGCGACAACGACAGCTTTGCCGTCAGGTGATATCTTGGCCTTGTCAAGAGTTGACGATTCGGGGAAACAATATAGGATTTTACTGCTGGTGGTATCATAAATCCTAAGTTCCTTGGATGTTTTAGATTTGTTATTGACAATAAGGAATTTTGCACCGTCGCTTGTGAAAGAGATATCCGAGAGTTCCGATTTTAGAAGCTTTATCCGGCTTACTTGCGATAGGCTTTCCCTGTCGAATATGTGTACAGTTTCCCCTGTGATGTAAAAATACTTCCCTCCTGGTACAATTCCAACTTGGTTCCCTGGATACGAGACATGTTGTTCCGGTCTCTTCTCTGTTGCCTTTCCTGTGTCAATATCTATTGTCTTATACTTTATCCAGACATTGCCCTTTCCTTGATCTGCTGGAATAATTATCGATTTGCCGTCTTCGGAGGGTGTTGCAAACCTGTTGAGCAGATGAACATCATCTATTTTAACTCTTTTCAGGATTTTACCACTCAAATAGTCGAATTGGCATAGCTCCTTGTCAGCTGCAAGGATTGCCATATGATCGTTGAGCCAGAAAAGCCTGATTCCATAGGAGACAAAAGGTGAAGAGAAGGAACATATTACCTTGCCGTTGTCGGTATCCATAATCTTTACAAAGCTGGTGATTTTATCTTTTGGTTCATCCTGTAATAATCTCTTAATTTTATCAGGTTCATAACAGACTGCATAACGTCCGCTTTCAGGCTGGATTCCAAGAATGGAAAACCACTGAGGCGGACTGATGCGATTATTCATTTTCATGGTCTTTTTATCCCAAATGCAAATTTGCCCGTCATAGCTGACAGTCTTGATTATGTTTTTGTCCTCTGGGAAGTATATGTTTTCAATCCGGGTCCCATGGCCTTCATATGGAAGGAGTTCCTCCATGTTCTCCGCCTTGAAAATCATTGGTGCGCCAAATCTAGCTGCAGCAAGGAGCCATTTGCCGTCTGGCGAGAAGGTAAGATTATGGATAGAGTATTGGCGCATGTTGTCATTATACGAGTATTTTTTCAGCAGATTGAAATCTGGCAATGAATAATACCAGATCACGCCTTCACCGCCAATAGCCAGCCGTTTGGCAGATTCGGAAATTGCTGCGACATTACAAGGACGGTGGCTTTGATCGTATTCTATCTTGAGATCTTCCAGGTTTTTGAATTTGTCCTTGTTGATCTCGTAAACACTTAACTTCTCATAATAATGGGTGGCAAGATATTTTTTATTTTCCGAATATGTCCAGTCCCGACGATAGTTCAAACCATCATCTGTCTTAGGATCATTGTCGACTTTTCCTGTGGCAAGGTCAATTTCTATCAGATCAATCGCGCAATCGACAAAAACCCTTTTGCCATCTGGCGAAATGCCCATGGCGTCTATACCGTCAACATAATTGTAGGTTTGAAGAGGTTTGGGAGATTCGGCATCCCAGAACATTATGTTTTTATCTTCCCTGCTGCCTGAGAGGATTTTGCTGCCGTCCGGAGAGAGGAATAAAAGATTTACTCCTCCCTTGTGTCCGATATACTCCTTGTTGAGCAAGCCAGTCGCAGTGTCATAACGGCAGATGAATCCTATTACTCCATTAGGTTTTATAATTTGACGACCGGCGACATATAGATATTTATCATCAGGTGAAAAGAGCAAGATGTCAATATCGTCCAATCTTTCAATGGAAGTTCTTAATGACCAGTCCGAAGTATTCCAGATACATGCCTTGGTATCTAATCCGGCAGTTGCGAAACATTTTCCGTCATGGCTGAAACCTAATACGCTAATTCCCCGTCCGGTATTATGCATCATCCCGGGTTTTGAAACGACTGGATGGATATTTTTAATCTTTTCAACCGCCTCTTTGAGCCCAGGGGTATCAACTTCTGAATCAGATGCGGCGGCATTTGTGTTATCGTATTTTTTTAGCAGCTTATCGAACTCCAAGACAATGATTTTTGACTGGGCCTCTACTTCTTCTGGATAGATTTTGCAGAAGTCTGCGTATGGGACGTCAAGATAAATGCTGTAAAAATTATTATAGTAAATAGGGATTGGATATTTATCATCGATATGATATTTGCCTGAGTCTGATTTTAAAAGTGCTTGATTCCTGATCTTTAGAATTTCATTATATTCTTCATCAGAATATTTTCTTACGAACCTAAGGACAATAAGGCAATCCTTCTCCAATCCCATCTTTTTAGCAAGTTTCTCTGATGGCGTCTCTGGCAAACCTGAAAGAGGTAACATATGGACCGGATTCTCATGGCTTATGACTATGAAGGAAGTATCGCAATAGCATTTCCATCCTTGAGGCAGTTTATCCTCCAGTGCCTTGGCAATGTCAGAAGAATAGTAATCAGCAATTTTACGTTCTCCGGAATAGCAGACGAATGACAGCAAAAATGACAAGAAAAACAGAAGATGCAATTTCATAAGCCCCCGCATATCGATATGTTATCAAATAGTTTACATTGTCCTTTAGTTAAAGACAAGCTTTATATAAGGCAAGTATCGTACGGCTATCAGTCAGCCATTGGTTATCAAATGCATTTGATAGAGAGCTATTTGTATTTCAGCGGATAGTTCTGTGGATTCTTAAGGCAGTCCAATTCCAGATCGACGTCGAGGGTCGGCCAAAACAGGTGGTGTCCGTGTAGAAGGGAAACTCCGGTAATCTCATTTATCCGTGCATTTTTAAACCAAGGAAATTCTGAAAAGGACAGAAAATATTCCTTGCCTTGCACAAAAAGCCAGAAACCGTGGCTGTCTATGTGCGTGACTTCAATTGCTGAAGTGGCTTTTCCAGGCGTTTCTAATGTCGTTTTCATTTTCCTCAATCAGTTTTTTAACTTCATTGATCTGTTTTTGCGACAGCCCATGATTGTTCGCCAGTTCAATTTTAGGCTCAATCCAGAATTTCGCCTCTCCATCAGGAGATGAAACATGTATGTGGATTCTGTTCTCTTCCTTTGAGAAAAACAGAAGCCTGTAATTCTTGTATCTTAATACTGTCGGACTCATTCATTACAATACATTATAGGAGAATAATTTCAAAGATATTATTAGTTATTATGGAAGTGACATTTCAGGGGATATGACAGGCATCTTCGCCTGTTTTCACAGTTAAGAATCTCCCCCTTTCCTCTGGAAAATATCCCTTGTTGATATATTTTTGTCCGCAGGAGAAAAATATGGAGTTCCCCAAAAAGCTTGTTGCGGCTATCAGCGGTGGAGTCGATTCCAGCGTCGCCGCAGCGCTCTGCCTTGAAAAGGGCGTCGAACTGGTCGCCGTCACGCTCAAGATGCGGTCATGCGAGAACATGCCCGACAAGAGGAAGTCGTGCTGCGGGATCGAGGACGATATCTTTGCACGAGGTGCCGCCGAAAAGCTCGGGATACCGCACTACTTCCTGAATGTGAAGGAGGAATTCGAGGAGAAAGTCCTCAAGCAGGCCTGGCAGGAATACAGCATTGGAAGAACCCCGAATCCGTGTACGCTCTGCAACCGCTATCTCAAGTTCGGAACACTCATAGACTACGCCATCAAGATCGGTGCCGGGGGGATAATCACCGGACATTATGCGATAATCGACAGGAAAGACGGGAAAATCTCGTTGAGGCGCGGAGTTGATCCGGAAAAGGACCAGACTTATTTCCTGTTCGGGCTCACCCCGGAACAGCTGTCCAAGTCATACATGCCTCTCGGCCCCTTTACAAAGCGCGAAGTGCGCGGAATGGCCCGGAAGTTCGGACTTCCGAACGCCGAGAAGACGGAAAGCCAGGACGCATGCTTCGGCTACAAGGACGAGACTTTTGCACAGACGCTCCAGAAGCTTTTCAATGGGAAAGGCAAAAAGGGGCATTTGAAGGATATGAACGGGAAGATCCTCGGAGAACACGATGGAATCCATCTCTTTACGATCGGGCAGCGGAAAGGGCTTGGTATAGCGCTTGGTTCACCAGCTTATGTCGTCAGGATCGATGCCGGATCCGGGGACGTGACAGTTTCATCAGAAGAATCCAATTTGATGTCCGACAGGCTTATTGCGACCGGAATGAACTGGCAGATTGCGGATTTCGCAGGAACGGACTTCAAGTGTATGGCGCAGGTCCGATACAGGAGCAAGCCGGTGCCTGCGATGGTCAAGCCTCTTGCCGATGGAGGGATAGAGGTGCAGTTCGAGAGGCCTCAGCGCGCAATCACTCCGGGGCAGTCGGTAGTCTTATACGATAATGACATTCTCATAGGTGGAGGATGGATTTTATGAGGAATAATATGGGCTTGGGCAACTAATATTCACCAAAATTTCATAATTTGAGTTTAAATCTCCCATAGTTGTGCTATTTTCATGACCTTCATGTTTTTAGATCAGTTTTTAGATCAGGAATTTATATAATAAAAATCCTATAATATCATTGGATTGAATCCGGAGGAATCGGCGTTGAAAATATTTGTCACAGGAATAACAGGCCTTGTTGGAAGCGCATTTTCCGCCATGCTTCTTGAGAGGAAGAGCAATATCGAGGTCATTGCGCTTGCCAGGGGTACTGAAATGCTGAACGCCAAGAAGAGGGTGAAGCAGATAATCCAGGAGCAGTGTGAATTTGACGGACGCGCAGACCTTGCTCCCGGGATATTGAAACGCATCCATGTAATTGACGGCGAAATTTCCAGCATCAATGAAGATGATCTTTACAGAAAACTCGCTGGCGTAGAAATATTCTTCCACTGCGCCGCAGATGTAAACTTCGGAAAAGACCTCGAAGGCAGGACCTTCAAGACGAATTATGAGGGTACCCGCAAAATGCTGCATCTTGCGCACAGGCTCAAGGTCAAGGCGTTCCATTATGTCAGCACAGCCTATGTGGCTGGAAAGCACAAGGGAAAAGCTGTCGAGGACGGACTTGTGGCGGAGGATTTCAACAATTCCTATGAGAAAAGCAAGTATATGGCCGAACAGCTTGTCAGGAATTCCGGTATTCCATTTACTATATACAGGCCCTCGATCGTCATCGGAAGGATCTGTGACGGCAAAATCAGGAAACCTCTCGCGTTCTACAGGGTGCTGGAATTCATGGCGAAGCTCAAGAAGCACCGCTGCTCGAAGATGAAAGTAAAACCCTCTGAAAAAGTTTCGCTCAATCTCAGGCTTCAGGCTCCATTGTCCGACAGGATTTACTTTGTCCCCGTAGACTATGTCCAGAAATGCATCGTTGAAATATTCCTTAACAAGACCGTCAAGAACAAGACCTACCATCTTACCGGAGACAGTCCTGTCAGCACGAAGATGATAGAGAAGGCTGTTGGCAAAGCGCTCGGAATAATCGGAGTGACAGTTGAATCCGATGTCGTGAATCCGAGCCCTGAGGAGAGGATCGTCCAGAAGTTCCTATCAGATTTCCTGCCATATTTCTCTTCGCAGATTGTCTTTGATCTCAAGAACATCAGGGATGCCCTTGGATGTCCTTCCGTCGAGTGGATGATGGACACAAAGAATCTCGAAAAGGTAATCCACTGCTTCTACGCGAACAATTATCCTGAGCTTGTGAAGGATTGAGGCCGGATACGTGTAACTGGAAACTTGATACCCGGTAATTGATGCGCAGGCGAAGTTTTCCAATCTCCTGATTCTAATTGCCAGTTGCCAGTATCGAGTTTCAAGTATCAAGTTGCGGGTTATGAATTTTATCCTATCTCTTCCTGATTCTCCAAAGAAGCGACACGATGAAGAATCCCATTGAGATGAGCACGATCGTGGCGCCCATTGCAGTTCCGCAGTAATATGACACGATGAGGCCTGAAATTCCGGAAACTATGCTGATTATGACGGCAATGATCGTATAGCTGGCGATGTTCCGGGCGATATTCCTTGCGGCTGCGGCCGGAAGGATGAGCATTGAGTTGATGACGAGCAGTCCTATCAGCTGGATGCTGATTGTGACAGCCAGCGCCACTACTAGCGAAAAGATGAATTCTACAAGCCAGACATTTATTCCACGGCTCTGCGCGAGCGAACGGTTCAGGCTAACCAACAGGAACTTGTTGAAGAACAGTATCCAGAGCAGAAGGACTATTCCAAGCGCGACCGCCAGCCTCACAGTTTCCCAGCCAGTGATCGTAAGGATGTCACCGATCAGGAAATTCGAGTATTTGCCTATTCCGCCGTATTTCGAGAGTATCACGATTCCAAGCGCCACGCTGAATGCCATGACAAGCCCGACTATCGTGTCGGTAGAGGCTGCACTGTATTTCCTCAGCAGCGTGATTACGACTGTCAGGAATATGGCGAAGAGGATCATCGCCCAGGTGGGATCCGCCAGTCCTGCCATGGCCCCGATCGCTATGCCAGTCAGGGCCGCATGACCAAGCGCCTCTGAGAAGAAGGTCATCTGGTTGTTGATGACCAGGCATCCGAGAAGGGCGAAGAGAGGCGACACCAGCAATATTGCAAGCAGTGCGTTCCTCATGAAATCATAATGCAGCCATTCTGTAAGCATTAATGAATCCATAGTTATTTGTCCTCCGTCGTCTGTTTTTTTACTGCTGTCTTCTGCCGTCTGTCCTCTGACTTCTGCCTGCCCTGAGCTTGCTTGTGGTGAGCTTGTCGAATCCGTCGAATGGGTTGTCGGAATCATGCCCGATGCAGTTCCCGCAGGTCGGACAGTTATGTCTTTCGACAAAAGGTTTTTCATTTTTTGAACCGGCTCCGGCCGATGAAAAGTCCACTCCGAATATCTGCTTGGTTTCAGGTGACGAAAGGACATGTGCGGGGGTTCCGTCGCAGACGATGCTTCTGTTCAGGAGGAGCATCCTGTCTGCGAAGTTCGCAACATCGGATATGTCGTGTGAAATAAGGAAGATGGAAAGATCGAATTCGTGCCTCATCCGTGAGACTATCCTGTAGAAAACTTCAATGCCGGTCCTGTCGACTCCGGCGATGGGCTCGTCCAAAAGGAGAAGATCCGGAGTAGGGCTCAGCGCAAGGGCGAGCATGACGCGCTGCATCTGGCCGCATGACAGCTGTGACAGCTTCATGTCAATGTATTCTTCGGCTTCAACCATCTTCAGCATCTCAATCGAACTTCTCCTGTCTGCGGGCACATGACCGAGCCACAGCGGGAATTTTGAGTTCAGTGAGGAGAAAAGATCCAGCACGCTTACTGGGGAGGTCTTGTCTATGTCGAGTTTCTGGGGCACGTAGCCTATCCGCGGCTTGCCGAATGAGGATCCGTCGGAATGGACGAAATGCAGTTCGCCCCTGTGCGGGATTTCGCCGATCATCGCCCTGAGCAAGGTTGTCTTTCCGGCGCCGTTCGGTCCGATTATGGCGGTGAGTTCACCGCAGTGGACGTGCAAGTTTATATCCTTCAGGATCGTGTTCGACCCGATGGAGACACCGAATCCGCTCAGGCGCGTGCAGCATCCCCCGCATGGCGGATGGACCGCTTTATCCATTTCCGATTTCTGATTTTCAATTTTTGATTTCAAGTTTCAAGGTCCCGGTTACGAGTTTCCAGTATCACTTCAATGCTGTCTTCAGCACTTCCAGATTTTTCTCCATTATCTTCAGATAGGCGTCTGCCTCGACGGGGCCGGTCACTGCCGGATCAAGGACATATATTTTAGCCGAAGTCTCGCGTGCGATCGTTTCTGCGCTTTTCGCGGAATACTGGGGTTCGGTGAATATAACCTTCACCTTGAACTTCCTTATGAGGTCTATGGTCCGTGCGAGTTCGCGGGCATCCGGTTCGGAACCGGGTTCGCGTTCTATAACCGCCGCGATTTTCAATCCGAACTCCTTTGCGAAATAAGGGAAGGCCTCGTGGAATGTTATGATGTCGCGGTTCTTTAGATCCTTGAGAGCGTCGTTCATTTTTTTTCTTAGTTCATCGAGTTTTGCGAGATAAGCATCCGCGTTCTTCCTGTATGCGTCTGCGTTTCCCGGATCAGCTTTTGAAAGACCGTCGGCGAGGTTCCCGATCTGCTTCATGTGAAGGCTCATGCTTACCCATACATGGGGATTGGGCACATTGTCAGTCTTAATCAGATCGATGCCTTCGCTGGCATCCACTATTTTCAGATTTTTCCTGTTCTTGACCACCTTGTCGAGGAAGGATTCCATGCCTGCACCGTTTACGACGAATATATCCGCGGTCTCCAGGGTTTTCATGTCGTCGGGTGTCAGCTGGTAGTCGTGGAGGCAGCCGGATACCTGCCTGGCCATGTTCGAGACAGTTATGCCCGGTACGCCTGCCGTGATGTTCAGGACGGCAACATGGATCGGGTAGAAGGAGGTCACGATCCTTGTCTTCGGATTTTCCGCCGGGCAAACCCAGGCGGCGGCCAGGATCAGTAGAATTGTCGAAAGGCATCGCATAATCATCTCCTGTTCATAGATTCTTCATTTGTTTCGGATTTTGAATCTTGTCATATTTATTCCACCTTGGGATGTCTGTTTGTCTTCTTGTCGTTCTTGCAGACTATATGGATCGCATCGCAGTCTCCGCAGTGTCTGATGGCATGGTTTTTGTTGAAGGATTCCCAGTGCTTCCTCTGGTCCGGAGTGAATATGCCTGTGCCGCCGCAGAGAGGGCAGATGTTGTCCAGGGCGGAGAGTATGGCTGACCGTATGAACTCGGAACGGTTCGGAACGCTGTTGAGAGCACTGAGCAGCGGTCCGTCCACCTTGAAAGTCATCACTACGTTTTTCTTCGGCATAAGAACTCCTTCTCTTTAATCTTCTGGCTTTAGCCTTCTTTATAAGGAATCTCCGGCCCCCAAAGGGGCAGTGAGTCCGTCCGTAATACCCCCGCTGCTTGGATGGGGATGGACTTCAGGAGATTCCTTATTAAGGTATTACAAAATAATACTTTGTCAAGAGTCAATATGTAAGGCTCCGATAATAACGGACTTGTGTCCGATTTCAGTTGCAAATTGGCGGAGCAGTGCAATATTAGGTAGATTATGAAAATATAACAGGGAGTCGGCATATTATGAAAAAACTGTTTTTAATGATGGCTGTCATCTTCTGCGGGGCTCTGCTGGTTTCAGCGGACGCAGGAGACAAACAAGATGCTCCAACGCTAAAGCCCCTCGACGAGTGGACGTTCCTGCAGATCGGGTTTTTCCCTGGAATCCCCCAGGGGACCAACTACTCCAACGTATATGGAATCAAGATTGGCGTACCTATGGTTTCCGGTTATGGAAGGGTCCGCGGGATCGAGCCTTCGATCCTCTTAAGCGGAACGGACTATGTATACGGGGTACAGGCAACCTTGTTGGGCGTCAACAGGGCCAAGAGGGTATATGGTCTGCAGGCGACAAGCTTGGTGAACATCTCCGAAGAGGTCATTGGCTTCGAGCTGAGCCAGGTGAACATCGCCAATGAGATCAAAGGCTTCCAGGCGAGTGTGGTAAATGTAACCGGCAAGGTAGCCGGTTTCCAGGCGGGTGCGGTAAATGTAGCCAACAAAGTTGACGGCTTCCAGGCGAGTGCCGTGAATATCGTGGGCGAGGAGCTCAAGGGCGGCCAGCTGGGCGTCTTTAACTACAGCAAAAAAAGCGGTTGTCAGTTTGGTCTTGTGAACATCATTGAAGACGGATGGATTCCCTTCATGATAATTTTCAACATCAAATTCTAAAATGATTCACCAGGAAAAAAGGAGAGATGCGATGAAAAGAACTATACTTGGACTTTTTGTCCTCGCCTGCCTGGGGCTCTGCATTGCCCTCTATGTCTATGCCGACAGGGGCGATACCGGCGATGGGGCGGCAATGAAAACTGTCAAAAACTCCATTACCGACTTCTCCAGGAGTGAAATTGAAACCGACAAGGACAATGCACTCCCGAAAGTCTCGGAGGAGAAAACTGCTGATAAGCCGATACTTCTTGCAGCCGATACTCCAGCAAAGGTGGAGGCAGCAAAGCCCAAGGAGCTGGCCGCCCAGGCCGCGCTTGCGGAACTCGACATGGACAGCTGGGACGTCTTCGAGCTCGTGTTCCTCCCAGGCGTACCTTCCTACTCCCTGAACTCAAAAGTCTACGGGATCAAGGTGGGTGCACCTATTTCCGACGGTAACGGGATTGTGAACGGGATCGAGGTGAGCGTCTTCACAAGCATGACAAAGGAAGTGAACGGTCTTCAGACGGCAGGCTTTTTCACCGATGCCGAAGAGGTAAACGGTGTCCAGTTCAGCATTGTGAATATCTCCGACAAGGTCGGCGGGCTCCAGCTTGGAATATTGAACATGAGCGAGAAAAGCGGATTCCAGATCGGCGTCCTGAACTATATCAAGGACGGCTGGATCCCTTATTTCCCGGTGATAAACTTCAAGTTCTGAAGCGGCTAGATCTATTGGAAATAAAATCCTTTATTCGCCATTCGCTTTATTATTTTAGAAGGTCAAAATTAAATGTTGGATAGGATAATAAAGACACTATCAGCTTGCATCTTGCTATGCGTTTTTGGTTACATGCCAAACTCTCCTGAACCAAACCAAGTTCAATCGCTGGTGTCGCCGTCCGGCAAATTTGTCCTCACAGTTCCAATAGAGAAGCGGCAAGAGAACGATACTGGGCGACGTTGGATCGTCACAATTCACGACGCCAAAGGTGTTCTCATGTATCGAGATTCGACTTCGAAATTCGTACCGATGCTTAATGTATACTGGAAATGGGATTCAGAAGATCGCGTATGGTTGTATAATAGTGACGATTCCAGAATATGGTTCTGGGTGATGGACGGAGCAGAATGGGTGAAGGAAGAGTGGGGATATCGCGACACTAAAGTTACAAAGCGAGACGTATTGCCACCAGAGGATTTAAAACCTCCCAGCCCGAAATCTAATAAGTGAATGTGCTAAAGCTACGGGGTGTGTGAAGTTCAGTCTTAGAATTCAACTATCGCCTTGTAGAGATCTTCCTGCGTCCAGGTCTTCATAGTCTCGGTGTCGACGGCCTTTTCAATGCTGAATTCGCCGCTTGCCGTCCTCCTGAGCGAGAATAGTACGGCTCCGCATCCGAGGTTCTTTCCTATGTCGTAGCAGATCGTCCTGACATATGTCCCCTTGGAACATTTCATGACGAAATCGGTGTAAGGCAGATAAACTTTCTTCACATCCATGCTGTGTATGGTAATCTTTTTCGCCTCCCTTTCAACTTCCTTGCCTTCGCGTGCAAGTTCGTATAGGTGCTTGCCGTCGATCTTCCGGGCGGAGACCATCGGGGGGATCTGTTCCATTTCGCCTGCGAACTTCGCAAATTCCGCTCTTACCATCTCCTCTGTGAGGAAGGAGCAGTCCTTCTCGGACACAATCTTGCCGTCCATGTCCTGGGAATCGGTCTCCTTGCCGAAGAGTATCGTGCCTTCGTAGGTTTTGTCGGAACCGCTGAGCTGCTGGCTCATCTTCGTGGCATGTCCGAGGAGCATGACGAGGAGTCCGGTCGCCGCAGGATCAAGGGTTCCGCAGTGTCCGACCTTCTTCACGTTGAAACGTCCGCGGATGAAGTTGACGACGTCATGGCTCGTCCAGTCCTTCGGCTTGTCGACGAGTACGATCCCGCTGTGCGGAAATGGTTCAATCCTGTTTTTCATGGGCGCTAATATAGGACAGTTATAATTTTTTGCCATGCAAAGAATTATTTCCCCTACTTTGTTCCCTCCTATTAGAAAAATGTGGAAACAGGTGTAAATTACGCGTTTTGAGAAATTTAAAAGATATGCAAAAACTGATGGATAAGAGAGTCAAGGCTATTTTTCTGGCGGCGGGGGTATTCTCCTGCGGTTTTGTGCTCTCTGCGGGCGACGCGGAGTCACGTGTTGCCTTCGATCAGGCGACCGCCCAGGAAAAGGCGGGAAACTACAAGGGGGCCGCTGAAGATTATCTTGCCGCCGAGCACTGGGCCGATGATCCGGTACTGAAGGTGAATGCACTGCAGCATGCCGCCACAGCATACAAGAAAGCAAATCTTCTCTATAAGGAATTTGAACGCCTTGAAAGCCTGCTCAACGCCTTTCCTTCAAGCATAGATTTCGCGGGGACCGTCCAGCGTGAATATGAAATAGCAACTTTGTTCTACCAGGGCAGGAGGGATCCGGCACTTTCATGGATGCCATGGATCAAGGACAAGGACAGGGCTCTTGAGACATTTGAAGCAGTTCTGAAGCATGCCCCGTTCGCGAAGTTCGCACCTGAGATGCGGCTGAGGCTCGGGAAGCTTTACATAGAAGAGAACAAGATTGACGAGGCTCTCAGGGTCTTCAGGGATATAATAAAGATGTATCCGAAGTCCGAGGAGGTCAAATATGCCGAGTTCGAGCTTGCGAACATACTCATACAGAAGGCGCGCAGGGGGGATGGCGATGGCACATACGTGCGCCAGGCCCAGGACGCGCTGAAGAAGATAATTGAGAAATACCCGAAAGACAGCGAGGTCGGCTGGGCCAAGGAAAATCTTGCCGTGGCCGAAGAAATTTCCGCGAAGAGGCTCTACGGCATAGCGAAATTCTACCATAGGATGGACAGGGACGAGGCGGCCCAGGTATATCTCAATGATTTGATAAGGACATATCCCGAGAACAAGGTTTCGGACGATGCCGAAGATCTTCTTTGGAAGATGAACCAGGATTACAAGCCGACGCAGATAGAGAGGAAGGATAATTTTATTGTCCAGTACACCACCGAGCAAATGCCGCTTGAAAAGGACAAAATCATGATCGTCCCGGAAAACAGCAATGGGAAATGGATGCTTCCGATAGAGGATCTTGGTCTTGGTGGAAAAATTGAAGTGGAGAAACAGAAAGATGAAAAGGGGAAATAGATATATGAAAGCCGTAAAATATGAAATATGCCTGCTCGTGGCGGCGTCGATGTTCCTGCTGATTGCCGGCTGCGGATACCAATTGGGATCGGTCATGCATCCGCAGATAAAGACAATAGCCATAGCCCCTATCAAGAACGAGACGATTGAAATGATGGCGACACAGTTTATGAGGCAGTCTCTCGCCGAGCAGTTTGAGCTTGATAATTCCTTGAAGGTCAAGGGGCTCGAGGAGGCCGATTGCGTCCTCTATGGCAAGATCGTGAGCGTAAAGACAACATCTATCGGCTATGATTCGCACAATGACGACCAGACTTACACGCCTGCGGAATTCAGCCTGGAGGTTAAGTTTGAGTTTGTCGTGATAATTCCTGGCCGCGCCAAGCCGCTGGTAAACAACAGGCAGGTAATTGGAAGAGCAAGTTATCAGGTTGCGATGGACAATGATATCGCCAGGCGCCGTGGCATACAGCAGGCATGCCGTGAAGCGGCCGAGCAAATCGTAATTGATACGGTTGAAGCCTGGTAAAGTAAATATTCACCGAATCCCCTCCTTCGGTGAATACTTACAACTGAAAGGATTCCACTAGTGATTCGAATAGGACAGGGCTTTGATGTTCACAGATTTGCCAGAGGCAGGCTCTGTATCATCGGCGGAGCCAGGATTCCTTCCGGAAAAGGCCTTCTCGGCCACAGCGATGCGGATGTCCTTGTCCATGCTGTGATGGATGCCGTCCTCGGAGCGCTTGCCCTGGGCGACATCGGAACATGGTTTCCTGACAATGATTCCGCTTATAAGAATGCAGACAGCTTGAAGCTTCTTTCAAAGATACTTTCCGATTCCAGGCTCAAGGGATGGAAACTCGTCAATCTCGATTCCACCATCGTCGCCGAAAAACCGAGGATCGCGGAATATGTCCCGGAAATCAGGAGAAACCTTGCAAAGGTTTTTTTCGTTAAGGAGAATTGCATATCTGTAAAGGCGACGACTACTGAAGGCATGGGATTCTGCGGAAGAGGGGAAGGGATCGCGGCGATGGCGGTCATCCTGTTGGAGAAGAAGGAACCGGCTAGGCGGGGAATGAAGAGGAAATAATTGAACATCGAACATTCAACTTTGAACTTCCAACTCCGGATGAATATAAATAAATTTCACAATGAATGCGGAAGATTATGCCGTTAAATTGACATTTGAAGTTGGAGTACAAGCTTCAGCTTGCGTTTTTTCTTTTATTCGATGTTCAAAGTTGGAAGTTCGATGTTGATGTCTTGTCCTGAAATAAGTTGACACTTGCCAAAAGGAAAGGCAAGTAGTATGAAAGAGGTTTTCAGGTATAGTGAGTCATTTAAGA